>CAVKUV010000063.1:0-17880 GCA_963659505.1 Lachnospiraceae bacterium | reverse complement strand
CACACCCGGGGCATCTACCGTTGCTAAGTTCAAGACTATAATGACTTTGAATTTGCGAGATTCCAAGCTGTCTCAAACAGAGCGTCAAGTAAACGCCTTTATTATGTCGTGCCTCTTTGCCCACCCTCCTCCTTTGTTTGCAGATGTGAAAGCTGCAAAAAGGCTCGGCGTGAGTTGAGGCATGGACGCATTGAAACAAAGTGCATGAATGCACCAGCACAAATTGTCCATCACAAAAGTATAATAAATTTCTCGAACGATAGAAAAACATGAAAGAAAATGCACTAACAGGCACGGAAGTTTATACGAAAGTCGCACAAAATGCCATGGAAAGTCGTGTCGCATACCGTGCAAAGTCATGCCAAACGCTATGGAAAGTTGGCTCACATCGAACGATGCGCGTGCTCATTTCGTTCGATATGAACACGCGTTTCGTTCGATATGAGCATGCGCATCGTTCGATGTGAGGTGACTTAGTGCCGTGTTCAGCATGACTTTGCGCGGTATGCAGCATTACTTTCCATGGTGTTCAGCACAACTTTCCATGGTGTTCGGCATGACCATACGCCATGTTTAGCACGCTCAAAGCAAGTCGCAAGGGAGGCTATAGTAGCCAACCACGGCTTATGGCTTATAGAAAAAATAGTAATAGGAGGAAAGCGCAAAATGGTTTTCCTCCTATTACTATTATACATATGTGGCAAACGTTTTTCAGACTGCCACAAACAGAGTGGGAACAGGCTATTTACTTGCCGTTGCCTGTTATGATAGCGGCCACGGTCTTGGCGATGTGCGCAGCGCCCTTGTCGGTGGGATGAATGCCATCGCGCTGCATCTCGTCGCTTGTTGGGTCGATTACGGGATGCAAGTCGAGCACCTCAAGCTTGTTTTTCTTGGCCACCTTCTGTATTGCCGGTATCACGCCAGCCACGATGGTGGAGTCGATTATCGACTTGGGGTTGTCGGTGTTGCCAGGCGTGCCAGCCTTGATGGGCGTACAGAGAATGATGCGCGGCTTGGAAGGCAAAGCCTTCAGCTTGTTCACCATCTGCTGGAGGTCGCCGGAAAACTCCTTTCCATACGCATTCCAGTTGACAGGCTTGCTGTCGTTGGTGCCAAGCTTTATGACCACGATATCAGGATTGAACGCCAACGCCTCTGTCCACGCCTTTTCCTTAGTGTAAGGACGGTCGCCGTTGTTAAGAAGCGTGCGTGCGCTGACACCGAAGTTGCGCACATAGTAGCCGTCGCCAAGCAAACTCTGCAACTGTGCAGGGTAGCCTTTCACGTCGGCCATGTCGATGCCATAGCCATCGGTTATGCTGTTGCCTATGCAAGCCACACGCTTGGCCGTGGCCAAGGGAGCCTTGAGCTGTCCAAGCCAAGCGCTAAGCTCGTCAACCATCTGCTCGTGGTAGGCAAACGTAGACTTGAAACCGAAGCCGTGGCCACCAGAGGGATAAATGTGAATGGACGCAGGTATGCCAGCCTTGCGCAGAGCCGTGTAGTAAGGCAGCCCGTTGGTCAGTGGCGGCACTGCCCTATCGTCGCTCGCCATGATGATGATGGCAGGCGGCGTTTCGTGCTTGCGCACCTGCTTGTCGTTGGAGTATTCCCTCACGAGGTTTTCGTTGGAACGCCCGTCGCCAAGGAAACCAACCACCGAGCCCTTGTGCGTGATGCGCTCGTCCATAGATATCACAGGATAGAACAATATCTGGAAATTGGGGCGGGCCTCTATCGGAGCATGGGTTGCAGTGGTGGAAGCGAGGTGGCCTCCAGCCGAAAAGCCCATGATGCCGACATCATAGGGGTTGACGCTCCACACCGAAGCACTGTCGCGCACCATGCGTATGGCGTTTTGCGCATCGCCCATTGGCAAAGTGCGGTCGCCGCCAGGCATACGATACTTCAACACGCAATAGGCTATGCCTTGGTTGTTGAAGTAGTCGGCCCAGTCAGTGCCCTCGTTCTGCATGGACAGGTGCGTGTAGCCGCCGCCAGGACAGCCCACCACCACGCGTCCCGACGGATTGGCGGGCAGGAACACCTGCATATTCGACGCACCGTCGGGCGTGATGTTCACAGTAAACTTGCGCGCCGTCTGCGCAAAGGCAGACAAGCCCACCGCCACGACGGCGGCAAACGTCAGCATTCGTTTCATTTGCATTGCCACATCAAGTTTACTTCATGTCAAGGTACTTTATCTTGTCCATGTCGCCATAGTCAAGGTTTTCGCCACCCATGCCCCACACAAACATATAGTTGCTTGTGGCAGCGGCGCAATGCACGCTCCATTCGGGCGACATGACAGCCTGCTCATTGTGCAGCCAGATGACACGCGTCTCCTGCGGCTCGCCCATGAAGTGAGATATGGCATTGCCCTCAGGCAGATTGAAATAGTAGTATGCCTCTACGCGGCGGCCATGAGTGTGGGCAGGCATGGTGTTCCACACCGACCCGGGAGCCAACTCCGTCAGTCCCATCTGCAACTGGCAGGGACCACCCTTGCCACCATTCTTCTCAGAGAGCACATTGTTGACAATAAGCTGGTTGATTACGCGGTCGTTGCTCTCCTCCATCTTGCCGGCATGAAAACTGTTTGAGTTGAGGCACTTCAGCTTCTTTGCCCTTGCGGCATCGTTGCACACAATCATCTGCGTGGGATATTCCTTGTGGGCAGTGGTTGAATTGAGGTAGAACTTGGCAGGGTTTGAAGCGTCCTTGCTTGCGAATGTAATCTCCTTCGAACCGCGTCCGACGTAAAGGGCATCCTTAAACTCAAGCTCATACTTCTTTCCGTCAACGGTGACGATGCCGGTGCCCTTGCTTGTGTTGATGATGCCAAGCTCACGGTTGTAGCAGAAGTACGGAGCCTTCAATGGGTCGATTGACTCCAGTTTGAGCACAGAGGCCACAGGCATGGCTCCACCAAACACGACACGGTCGTACATTGAGTAGGTGAAATGGATTTTATCGGCCTCCATCACCTTTTCCATGGTGAATGCCGTGCGCAGACGCTGTGTGTCGTATGTCTTAACGTCCAAAGGACTGCAAGCCGTCTGGATTTGATAGTCTGTTTGTGCGCCAACGCCCATGGCTGAAGCCACGAGAGCTGCTGATAGAAACAATTTCTTCATTTTTCTTCGTTTATATTAAATGGTTATACTCCTTGTGGTTATGCCTCCTTCGCCTTGCGGTCTTCGCGCACGATGCGACGGTTGTTTATCACCATGAGCACGATGGTGACAATGGCAAGCAACGCCATGCCCACATACTGCAACTTGACACCACGGTATATGAGCCAACCGAAAAGCGACGACGCGAAGTCGAGCGCACCGCCAGCAAAGCCAGAGGGGATGTGGGCGGCCTGGTCGCCAGTGGCCTCATAAACACTATTGGCCGCCAAGGTGAAGTCGGGCGACATGTCGGTGACAAAATACAAGCCAATGACCAAGGCCAACAATCCTATGATTAAAGTCTTCACGACATTGCCCTTGGTGAAAGGCAATACCATTGGGAAGAGATAGAACATACCTGCCAACGACGCAAGGGGCAAGAACTGGTTGCCAGGCAAGAACACGGCAAGAGCCAAGATGGCCGGTATCAAAATCACGGAAGCCACAAGTGTGGTGGGGTGACCAATTACCAGGGCCGGACTCATGCCTATATGCACCTTGCGCCCGTTGAACTTAGTCTTCACCAACTCCTGCGTTTTCTCGGATATTGGCTTCAAGCCATCAATAAACAACGAGGTTATGCGCGGAATAAGTTCCATCACGGCACCCATGGTAACCCCGAGGAACAATATCTTCTTTATGTCCAACTGTGCAGCCCAGCCTATCAGCGCACCTACAATCACACCGAGCATTAATGGTTCGCCAAGCACGCCAAACTTGCGCTTCATCCCCTCGGCGTCGATGTCGAGCTTTGAGAAACCAGGTATCATGTCGAGAAGTTTGTTGAGCACGATGGCTATCGGCATGAAGCTCTGACAGAAAGGCTGCGGAATGGATATGCCATCAAGGTCGTAGTATTTTTGGAACTTTTCGGCGGTCAAGTCGGCGCAAACAAGCGTTATTATGTAGCAGACGATGGCCGCGAAATAGCCCCAAGCAAGGCTCTGCCCCATCACGAAGTAGGCCACAGCGCCGATAAAGGCGAAATGCCAATAGTTCCAAAGGTCGATGTTCACAGTACGAGTCGTCTTGGTGACGAGCATGAGGAAGTTGACGCCAAGGCATATGGGAATTATCAACGCACCAACGGCAGTGTTGTACGCCACGGCCGCAGCTGCAGGCCAACCCATGTCAAACACGTTGAGCTGCAGGTGATACAAGTCGGAAATGCCTTTCAAAGGCTCGTTGAAGTTGGTGGTGAGCAATGCCGTGACCACGCCAAGTCCCACAAAGCCGACACCCACAAAAAGGCCCGACTTCAGGGCTTTGCCAA
Source organism: Lachnospiraceae bacterium (assembly GCA_963659505.1). GTDB lineage: Bacteria > Bacteroidota > Bacteroidia > Bacteroidales > Bacteroidaceae > Prevotella. The sequence goes on along the minus strand of CAVKUV010000063.1, from coordinate 13,428 downwards.
ACTTCATTCCTATGCACAAGCCTATCACTGTGAAAATGATGGGCATCATCACGCTGGCTCCCAGACTAATGATATAACTGAATACTTGTTCCATTTTGATGTTTTAATGTTTTTAAGTTTTAGGATTTTCTGCAAAGTTAAAGCATTTTTCGCTGTCTGCCAACAAAATGAGACACTTAGTAAGTTACGGCAAAAACAACTTGGCATGATTTGAGCCAGGAAAACAACTGAGAATTTTTCATTCTTACAAAACCGCTCTTAATTTACAAAACAAAGAAAATTTGATTTCTTTTGCCATAACACCCTCCTTTTATGCTCAAATCAATTTGTAAGACACACATAAAATATATAACTTTGCACGGTTAATTTAAACACCAATGAATATATAAACGACAATCTTCCAACACGCACCTGCGACACAACAAGAAGCAAGCTACGCGAAAAGAAAGGCATCGTTTTGTTTTGACACGACACTAAAAAACTAAAAAACAATGGAGAGTATAATTTTCCTTGGCTTAGGACTGAACGCATGGCTCACGATAGCCATGATAATAGGACTTTTCTGCGCAATGGCATTCACCAAGTTGCCGGCAGAGTTCGCTTTTCTTGGAGCCATGGCCTTCCTGTCTGTAACAGGCATTCTCGATGCAGAAGAAGTGCTGGCGGGCTTTAGCTCAAGCTCGGTGGTGATTGTCGGCGTGCTTTTCGTGGTCATCGCAGGACTTGTACACAGCGGCGTGATACACTGGCTGGTCAAGCAAGTGCTCGGCACACCATCATCCTACACAAAAGCACTTGTCAGGCTGATGCTTCCCGTTGCGGCATTCAGCTCCATACTAAGCAACACCACCGTCGTGGCACTATTTATAAAGGTGGTCAAGCTGTGGTCGAAAAAGTTGAACATAGCCCCGTCGAAGCTACTCATCCCACTCAGCTACGCCTCGTGTCTGGGCGGAATCTGCACCCTTATTGGAACACCGCCCAACCTTATAATATCAGGCATGCTCAGTGAGGATAGACCTGACATAAACTTGGGACTGTTCAGCACCACCATTCCCGGCCTGTTCTGCCTTGCTGTCGGCATTTTGGTAATTATTACCATGCACAAGCTGTTGCCAGTAAGGAAGACACCCGACGAAGCCCTTGGGACGACAAGCGAATACACGGCTGAGCTGATTGTGCCAACGGCGTGTGAATGGGTAGGCAAATCGGTTGCCGATGCCGGCATAAAGGATTTCGCCGGAGGACGCTTGTTCGAGATTATACGCTTTGACAAGGAGGTCATCAGTCCAGTGCCGTCCGACGAGTTCATAATGGGAGGCGACCGCCTCGTGTTTGCAGGACAGATAGACAGCATACTTGAGCTAAGAAAGTCGCACGGCTTCACCGCCGCCCCACAGCACGTGTTCTCGCTGACCGACGACGAAAAGAACCGCCAGCTATACACTGCCAACGTGAAGCGCAGCAGCCGACTAATCGACAAAGCCATTGAAGACACCGACTTCGAGGAGCACAACAATGCCGTTCTCGTGGCCATCGTGCGCGAGGGCGAGCGCATCAACGCCAACCCACGCTCGGTGAAGCTGCAGTTTGGCGACATGCTTCTCTTGGAATGTCCCAAGGCACAAGGCATGACATTCAAGAAGGCCGTGGAAGGCGACCTGCACTTCTTCGACTCTGACGACATCGCCAACATAGGAAAGAAGACCGCTCTTTCAGCGGCCATCATGATTGGCATGATCATCCTGTCGTCGTTCAACATAATGTCTCTGCTGCAAAGCTGCTTTCTGGCCGCTTTCGCAATGATAGCCACACGCTGCTGCACAACCGAACAGGCATGGAAGTCGATAAGTTGGGACGTACTGATGATATTCGCCGGTTCTGTATGTATAGGCACTGCCATCGCACAGACGGGCATCGCCAACGCACTGGCCGAGGGAATACTCAACGTGTGCGGCACCAACCCGATAGTTGCGCTAACGTGCATCTGCCTTGTTGGCACATTCCTCACCGAGTTCATAAGCAACACCGCCGCAGCCGCCATATTCTATCCCATAGCCTACCAAACAGCCATCACGCTTGGCGTAAACCCAGTGACATTCTGCATTGCACTGATGATTGCCGTGTCGTCGAGCTTCGCCACACCCATAGGCTCGCCAACCCATATGCTGGTGTACGGCGAAGGTGGATACAAGTTTACCGACTTCACGAAAATAGGTCTAGTGATGAACATTGCCATACTTGCGGCCAACATATTCATCGTTACGATAGTGTTCCCACTGTAATCGGGGTTTCACAGTTAGCGAAGTACGAACTTGCAAGTGCCCAAGCATATACAAGAAACGACAAAACATAAACTTTAAAACGATTAAAACATGAAAATAGAAATCAAAAACGAGGAGAACAAGGTTTGCGTTGCCATCGAAGGCCGCCTTGACACAGTGAACGCAGTGGCTTGCGAAAAAGAGTTTCTGCCACTGAAGGACAACGCCGACAAGGAGATTGTGATTGACTGCACACGTCTGGAGTACATCAGTAGCAGTGGACTGCGTCTCTTTCTGTCGTTGCGCAAGACGGTTGAGGCAAAGGGGGGCAAGATGGTCGTCGAGCACATCAACGATGAAATACGCAATGTGTTCACCATAACAGGCTTCTTTAAACTATTTGACATACGCCCGTGAGAAAGATATTCCTTTCGTTTTCCGCACGGCTTACGTTCTATATCCTCACGCTCACGTGCTTCATCTTCGTGTGCATAGCTGTGGTGTTCTCGACATACAGCAAGCAACGCGAGGAGCAGCAAGCCATTGAGTACACGTCGGCGTTGCAGCAAAACGTGATCTTGAAGATAGACAACGAACTGGCCGAAGTGGAAACGGCATTGCAGCTGACCGAGGGGCAGGTGGAGGACTTTGCGGCCACACCCGACTCAATGATGAACATCGTCAAGCATGTGCTTGACAACAACGAGCTGCTGAAAGGAGTGGGCATTGCCTTCCGCCCAAACTACTACAAGAGCAAGGGACGATTGTTCTTCAACTATATGTACCGCGAGAAAGACCAGGTTTACACCGAGCGCATACAGATTGGGAACGACTCTGCTGACTACACGAATAGACTTTGGTTCAAGAGGGCGTTGGAGATGAAGTGCGGCTACTGGACCGACCCATACATCGACTACGACAACAAGACCGACTTCATGACTTCATACGTGTGGCCGTGTCTCGACAGCCATGGCCGTGTCTACGCCGTCTTGCTTGCCGACGTGGCATTAATCGACCTCACCGCCGACCTGAACGATGTGCGTCCATACGAAAACAGCTACTCATTCATCATCACAAAGCTGGGACAATACGTCGCCCACCCCGACAAGAACCTCATCCTAAGGGAAAACGTATTCAAACAAGCGCAAGCCATCGACAACAAAGACCTTGCATCGGTTGGCCACAAGATGACAGCCGCCGAGAGCGGAACCGCCGAAACCAGGATGGACGGGCACAAAGTGCTGCTCTGCTACGCGCCAATGAAGCGCACGGGATGGTCGGTGTGCAGCGTTACGCCCTACTCATCGGTGATGCACAATCTTGGCTCTGCCACATTCACCATAATAGGAATACTCGTCATCGGACTTGCGCTGCTGTCCATCTGCATACAAATACTCGTGAAGTATATGTCGAAACCTATAAAGGAGCTTACCGACGCATCGTACCTGATAGCTAAAGGAAACTTCGAAGTGACGCTTCCCAACGTGGAGACGAAAGACGACATTCGCAAGCTGCACGATGCCTTTGCATATATGCAAGAGTCGCTTAGCCAATACATACATGAGATAGAGAGCACCACACGAGCAAAAGAGAGGATAAAGAGCGAGCTGTCGATTGCACGCAACATACAGATGGGACTTGTGCCAAAGGAGTTCTCGCCATTTGCCGACTATGCCGAACTTGAGTTGTACGCATCGCTCACACCAGCCAAGGAGGTTGGCGGCGACTTCTACGACTTCTTCATACGCGACGGAAAACTGATATTCGCCATTGGCGACGTGTCGGGCAAGGGTATTCCGGCATCGCTCGTCATGGCCATAACGCGCACGCTGTTCCGCATGACATCCAACACAGAGGACTCTCCGGCCAACATTGTGAGCAAGCTGAGCAACGCCATCGCCGAGAACAACGACACAAGCATGTTCGTGACATTCTATGCCGGAAGCCTCGACCTCACCACTGGCGAGCTGACGTTCTGCAACGCCGGACACAACGCACCGCTGATTATCGACAAAGACGGCAGTACCTGCTATCAGGAAGTTGAGTGCAACTTGCCACTTGGCGTTACGCCCGACTTCGAATATGCCAACCAGACAACGATACTTCCCAAGGGATGTGCCATGCTGCTATATACCGACGGACTGACAGAAGCGGAAAATGTAGACCAGGAATTGTTTGGCGACCAACGCACAAAGGAAGCTGCGGAAGCTTGCGCCAACCTGCAGGCAAAAGACATCATTGACGGAATAGCCAAGCGGATGTCTTCGTTCGTTGGCGAGGCGGAGCAAAGCGACGATTTGACAATGATGTGTTTTAGACTGAATGAAAACGCTAAGGAACAGGCTAATATGAGAAGACTTGTGATAAACAACAAATTGGAAGAATCGGCAAAGCTGGTTCCGTTCATCGACATGGTGGCCGCCGAACTTGAAATGTCGCAAGCAATGAAAAGTTCGCTCAACCTTGCCATCGAAGAGGCTTTGGTAAATGTGATACAATACGCCTACCCACCTGAAATGACAAAGAAAATCTCGCTCACGGCAAGGTGGACTGACGACAAAAAGCACATTGACTTCACGCTCAAAGACTGCGGCAAGGCGTTTGACCCTCTGCAAGCAGACGTGGCCGACATCGACCTCAGCCTCGAGGACAGGCCGATTGGCGGACTTGGCATCCTACTGGTAAGAGACCTCATGGACACCGTAGGCTATCAGCGTTTGAATGGCGAGAACATATTGAAAATGGGTAAAGACCTCTAATAACAAGGAGGGAAAAAACATAGTAACACTACATTATGGAACTGGAAGACATTGCCAAACTACTTGAAAACGAGCTTGCCCGACGCGTGAGAAAGAGCGGGATGATGTTTCGCATCTTTTCGCGCGTAAAGTCTGTGGAATCGCTTGGCCACAAAATGGAGATAAAGGGCGACCGCTATTTATCGGGCAAGGCGAAGATTCAAGACATGATTGGTCTGCGCTTCGTACTCTATTTCACTGACGACGTAGAGGCAATGTCAATATTCTTTGGCAGCGAAGACTTGGTGGAAGCATCCATCGACGAACTTGACCTCGCCACGTTCTGTCCGCAGAGGTTAAACCTGACAAAGAACATACCCCAGCAGTTCGTCGAAGACTTCCGAAGATGTCTGCCAGAAGCTTATGCACAATACATCGACGACACCTATGAAGTGCAAATACGCACTGTGTTCTCCGAAGGATGGCACGAAGTGGAACACGACATGCGCTACAAATGCAAGGAAGACTGGCTTGAGTGCGAGCAGTTCAGCCGCACGCTCAACGGTATGCTCGGCGCACTTGAGACAGTGGAATGGGGCATGAAGTCGCTGTTTCACGAAATGGCATACCGCAACTACCAGCAAGGAAACTTCAAGGCCATGCTACGCAACAAGATGCGCATACGCTTGACCGACACTAATTTTTCGCCTGCTACGGCTGAATATCTACAAAAGCACGCCAACCTTGCAAAACGCTTTCTTGCCACAGACCGTGTTGTGCTCATACTTACGATGCTCAACATGGATAAGCCCATGGACTTGACGTATGACAACATTCTGTTCTTGGCCAACAAAATAGAAATAAACGACAAGGGACTGACCGCTTTGGAGACCAAGAAAACAGCAAGTGGAAACAGTACGGTATCTGTATAGTCACACTATAGGGTGGTTCTATAAATTAGCTTTGCTGGATTTTGAGACTATTTTCGAGTACATATCGTCAGCGAGCAAGGGAGCAATGCGGGCATTGCGACCGAGCGAGGTGGAGATATGGGCCGAAAAGAGTCCAAAAGACAGCAAAACGCAATCCATAATGTTCTGTTCTTAGTTTCGGCGGTAATTTATAGAACCGCCCTATAGCATTTTTACCGCTACCAATCCCCATAAAAACAATAAAATGCGTAATTTTGCAGTCTAAACACACTACGACCAAGCATGATAAGCCAAGAGGAATACATACAACTGCAAAGTTTCTCGCGCTACGACGGAGCTTTGACGGCTGCCATATGGACATCAAGTTTCGCCTTGTATGTCATCGGCATATCTAATCCGCTGCTGATGATGGTGGGAGTTGCTCTTGGGGTGTTCTCCCCGTTCTTCGTGGCACGGAGGCTGCGCCGCTTCAGAGATGACGCACGAGGTGGAACCATCTCGTTCCGCCGCGCCTACGCCTATTCGGTTTCGGTGTTCTGCCACGCTGCCCTGCTATTCGCCGTAGCACAATACGTATATTTTGCTTTTATCGACAACGGCTATATCGCCAATTGCGTGGTACAAGCTTTCAGCGACCCACAAATGCAACAGGCCATAAAAGCAAGTGGGATGGACAAAACACTCGAAAGCAGTTTGGAGGCCATGCGCATGGTGAGGCCGATTGACTACGCTCTGAACAACCTCACGCTTAACATCGCCTTGGGGCTGTTGCTTGCTCTGCCAATAGCCGGAGCGATGAGAAGGAACGGACGATAGCAGACTTAGCCAACGCGAAAGCACGAGAGCGACACAAGCAAAGTATGGCGAAGAGAAGCCGAAGTGGTGGGTTGTAAAAGCCACCGACAACAAGCAAAATCATCAATAAAAAATTAAAGACACACATACATATGGACATTTCTGTCATCATTCCATTGTACAACGAGGAAGAATCTCTGCCTGAACTATATTCATGGATAGAGCGCGTGATGAAAGCAAACGGATACTCATACGAAGTGATATTCGTGAACGACGGCTCCACCGACCAGTCGTGGCAGGTGATAGAGGAACTTGCGGCAAAGCACGACAGCGTGCGCGGAATAAAGTTCCGCCGCAACTATGGCAAAAGTCCGGCTTTGTACTGCGGCTTCAAACAGGCGCAGGGCAACGTGGTGATAACCATGGATGCCGACTTGCAAGACTCGCCCGACGAGATACCTGGATTGTACAAGATGATAATGGACGACGGCTACGACCTCGTGTCGGGCTACAAGCAGAAGCGGTATGACCCTCTGTCGAAGACCATACCCACAAAGCTCTTTAACGCCACGGCAAGGAAGATAAGCGGGATAAAGAACCTGCACGACTTCAACTGTGGCCTGAAGGCATACCGCAAAGCCGTGGTGAAAAACATAGAGGTGTATGGCGAGATGCACCGCTACATACCGTATTTGGCAAAGAACGCAGGCTTCGATAAAATTGGCGAAAAGGTGGTACACCACCAAGCACGAAAATACGGAAAGTCGAAATTCGGGCTTAACCGCTTCTTCAACGGCTACCTCGATCTTATTACGCTGTGGTTTCTAAGCAGCTTCGCACGCCAACCGATGCATGTGTTCGGTTTCCTTGGTTCCATCATGTTTTTCATCGGCTTCATGGCTGCTGTTGTCCTCGGAGCCGACAAGCTCTACGCCCTATCGCAAGGCATACCACAACATCTGATAACCGATTCGCCATACTTCTTCATCGCCCTCACGATGATGATGATAGGCACACAACTTTTCTTGGCGGGCTTCCTCGGCGACCTCATCAGCCGCTCATCGAGCAAACGCAACGACTATCAAATTGAGGAGGAGATAAGATGCGGCGAATAATACCCGCCGCTTTGGCGTGCGCAGCCATTTGCGCGGCGTGTTCGTCGATAGACTGCCCTGTGCAAAACACGGTGAACACCGTGTATGGACTCTACAAGGGCGACGGCACGCCCGACACACTGCGCCACGACACACTGACCATTTCTACCACAAGACGCGACGGCAACGACACAGTGCTGCTAAACCGCAAGGTGGACGCCACCACCTTTGAGCTGCCGATAAGCAGCGGCGCACCCACCGACACGCTATTGGTAGAATTGAAAGACAGCACGAGACGGATGGTGGACACTCTGTTTGTGAGCAAGGACGACAATCCTCACTTCGAGTCGGTTGACTGCAACATGTCATACTTCCACATCCTGACAGGTATAAGGTGGACCAACAACGCCATCGACTCGGCAACAATAACCAAACGACAAGTTGACTATGACGCTTCATCGCAGCATATCCGCATTTATTTCAAGCCTCGTGGTTAGCCTGTGCATAACGCTTCAGGCAAGTGCCCAAAGCAAGCTACTGGCAATAGAGAAAGACTCTGTGCCGATGTTCAACGGTCTCTCAATCTCAGTTGACCTCGCAGGCCTGGCCATGCTCGCCCTTGACGACTATGGCGAGCTGGAAGCCGCACTACGCATAAATCTGCACGACCAGTACTTCCCCATAGTCGAGCTTGGATATGGCAAGGCCGAACACGACGACGAAGTTACAGGCATCTACTACAAGACCAACGCCCCATACTTTCGCATAGGGTGCGACCTTAATCTGCTAAAAAAGAAGCACACGAAGAATCGTCTGTATGGTGGTTTGCGCTACGCATTCACATCATACAAGGTGGATATAGCCCGCCACGACTTGAAAGACAATGTGTGGCAATGGGATGCCCCGGTTGACATTCGCGGCGACCAGTGCAGCCAACATTGGCTTGAGGCCGTGTTTGGCGTTGACGCGCAAGTGTGGGGCCCGCTTCATTTGGGGTGGAACGTGCGCTACAAGCGGCGCATAGCCCACAGCGACAGCAGTGCAGGCAGCACGTGGTACATTCCCGGCTACGGCAAATACGGCGACACGCGCATCGGTGCAAACTTCAACGTGATAATCGACATCTGACAAACATTTTCCTCCATCCAGCATGAACAAGAACAAAAGGCGACTTCTATGGCAAGTGCCATTTCTCGCATTTCTCGTCATAGGCACAATACTCATAATCGGCAACCAAAAGCAGACTCCATACCAGCACAGCCGCGGCTTCGTATTCGGCACAAGCTACAACATTACATACCAGTGCGACTCCGACCTTACGCGACAGATTGAGGCAGAACTGCAAAAGGTTGACAACTCGCTCTCACCATTCAACGACAGCTCATGCATATCGGCGATAAACCGCAATGAGAGCATGGAGACTGACAGCATGTTTCGCGAGGTGTTCCGGCTGGCAGAGAGCGTATCGGCAGAGACAGGCGGTGCATTCGACATCACCGTGGCTCCGCTTGTCAATGCGTGGGGATTTGGCTTCAAGAATGGAACGATGCCGTCAAAACAGACCGTTGACAGTCTGCGACAAATAATTGGCCACGAGAAGGTGAGGCTCGTCGGCAACTGCATAAGCAAAGCCGACCAGCGGATTATGCTCGACTGCAGCGCGATAGCCAAGGGGTATGGCAGCGATGTCGTAGGACGGCTACTGAAGAGCAAGGGCATAGAAAACTTCATGGTGGAGATTGGTGGCGAAATTGTTGCAAATGGTGTCAACGAGAAGAGGGCACCATGGAAAATCGGGGTGACAAAGCCCGTTGACGACTCGCTGAGTACAAGTGGCGACATACAAGCCGTACTTAACGTGACAGACATGGCCATGGCCACCAGCGGCAACTACCGCAACTTCTACTATAAAGACGGCAAGAAGTATGCCCACACCATTGACCCCAAGACTGGTTATCCCGTGCAGCACAACATCCTGTCGTCTACTGTAGTGGCTGCCGACTGCGCCACTGCCGACGCATACGCCACCGCCTTCATGGTGCTCGGGCTCGACAAGGCGAAGAAGGTGCTTGAACGTCATCCTGAACTCATGGCCTACTTCATCTATTCTGACAAAGACGGGAAAAACGCTGTGTGGTTCTCGCCCTCGATGAAGGACAAGATACAAGAGTAGCCGCCCCACCCCATGCAGAACTTGCAGATCTACGACAAGCTGTTGCAGTTTCCCCTGTTCCAAGGTCTAGGAAACAACGACCTCATCCACATTGCCGGGCACACAAAGTTTGACTTCCGCAAGCGCGCTGCCGGCAAGTGCATAATCGAAGAGGGGCAAAAGTGCGACGGACTGCATTTTCTCACAAATGGCAAGCTGCTGATGCACACATCGGCCTATGACCATAGCTATGCCATCGACGAAGAGACCCCTGCCCCATACACCGTACAGCCAGAGTGCCTGTTCGGCATCACCCAACGCTACCGTAGCTCCTTCACCACCCTGTCAGACACCAACTTCATAATTATAGATAAGCGCGAGGTGGAAAAACTGTGCGACACATTCACAGTGTTCCGCATGAACTTGACCAACATTCTCGCCACTCAGGCACAAAGACAGCTTGCAAAGCCGTGGCGACGGCAACCAACCGACCTCTGCGGACGCATAACTACATTCATAACGTCACGCTGTCAATATCCGGCCGGGCGAAAAGAGGTAAGAATTCTTATGTCTCAATTGGCCAACGAGCTGAACGACAACCGCCAAAATGTGTCGCGCGCACTCAACCTCATGCAGAGGAAAGGGCTGCTAAGCCTGCACCGGGGGCGCATAACAGTGCCGTCGCTCGAGCAACTTATCATAGGCAAATAGGCAATCTGCCAAATTTGCATTTCACTGGCAATAATGCCGTATGGCAGACATGCATAGCAATATATAGTGGTTCCGTTATTGACAGTTTTCAGACCACATCCATATAACAAAGCTCTTGACTCACAAAATGCAGCAATCCTTTCAACGCAAGAAACGCCAATGTGCCACTTTGACATTTCTTGCGTTTTTTCTTAATTTTTACTATCCATACACCAACCGCAAACAGCCGTTAAGCACAATATTTGAATTGTTAAAATGCGACAAATAAACACGACAGTCTGGCACATTCACAAAATTTGCGTCTATATTTGCACCCGTCAAAAAGACAAAGACAAAAAGGACATAATAAAGACAATAAAGATGAAAAAAATTGCAAATTTTCTGATGTCGGCAATCTGTCTGGTGTCCATCGCATTCTCGGTGGCCGCCTTCAACAAGGCCGGCGCTGCGACACCCGCAGGACAACCAGTAGACCTTACTTATGCGGCAGACAAGGCTCTGCCTGCTGTGGTTCACATCAAGTATGTGCAAAACAGCAAGGTGAAGACAGTTGAAGTGGAAAGCGACCCATTCAGCGACTTCTTCAGCGACCCATTCGGAGGCTTCTTCGGGCGCGGCAACGGCGGAACGCGCCAACGCCAGATTCAAACGCCCAAGCGCACCGCCACAGGGTCGGGAGTGATAATATCAGCCGACGGCTACATCGTGACTAACAACCACGTGGTTGACGGTGCCGACGAGCTAACCGTCACACTCAATGACAACAAAGAGTATTCGGCACGCATCATCGGAACCGACAAATCAACAGACCTCGCCCTAATCAAAATTGACGGCAAGAATCTGCCCGCCATCGCAATAGCCAACAGCGACGACGTGAAAGTTGGCGAGTGGGTGTTGGCCATAGGCAATCCCCTCGGACTGAACAACACCGTCACCGCTGGTATCATTAGTGCCAAAGCACGCTCGCTTGGAGCTTCGCAGACAGGCATCGAGTCGTTCATCCAAACCGATGCGGCCATCAACGCCGGCAACTCTGGCGGAGCGCTCGTCAACACCAAAGGCGAACTTGTGGGCATCAATGCCATGCTATACTCGCAGACGGGGTCGTACAGCGGCTACGGCTTCGCAATACCTACGGCAATAATGAACAAAGTGGTTGACGACATCAAGAAGTATGGCACTGTGCAGCGCGCATTGCTCGGCATTACCGGAAGCGACGTGAAGAACTACGTTGACAGCCAAAAAGACCAAGGCAAGGAAATCGACCTCGGCACCATGGAGGGTGTATACGTGAACAGCGTGAGCGACGACGGTTCGGCAGCCGCAGCCGGATTGAAAGAAGGCGACGTGATAACATCCATCGACGGACAGAAAGTGACAAAGATGGCCGAACTGCAGGAGAACATCGCCAAGAAGAGGCCCGGCGACAAGATAACCCTGACATATCTGCGCGACAAGAAGAAGCACACCGACACCGTGACTTTGAAGAATGAGCAGGGCACCACAAAGGTGGTGAAGAACAATGCCGACCTCGACATTCTTGGCGCAAGCTTCCGCGAAGTGACCAACTCGCAAAAGCAGCAGCTCAACATCAGCTACGGACTGGAAGTACTGAAGATTAACAACGGCAAGCTGAAAGATGCTGGAATAGGCAAGGGCTTCATAATAATGAAAGTGAACGACGACAACATCAAAACCATCAGCGACCTTCAAGACGCCGTCAAGAGTGCCTCAACAAGCAAAGAACCTGTGCTATACATCAAGGGCATCTACCCCACAGGCAAGGTGAAGTATTTCGTGATACCTCTCGAAGACAACTGATTGTCAAAGCACACGGCAAAGACAGCATAGCCAAGAAAATCAATAGTGCGGACTGATTCCAACAAGGGAGTCGGTCCGCACTTTATGTTTGCGCACATGTCAATGGCCCATTCGCGACGTGTCCACAGTCTTGATGTCTTTTTCCTTATATTCACCAAACTTGTAGGTAACAGAAAAAGTGGCAGCAACCCAATTATTGGCAACCTTCATGCGGTAATCCTGATTGCCTTGCATGGAGCGAGTGGCGATCTTCAAATTTATACAGCACATCCAGGCTAAGCTTTTCTCTTTGGACTGAGAGATTGAAGGTACCTATACCCTTGGCATACTTGCTTTGCTGCAATCCGCCTTTCACTTGCCCCGACAATCGGTTTGTACCTGCATAGTCTTTTGTCACTATGTTTATGGCCATGCCCCTAACGTGATAACGTGCAGGAGCGGCAAGCATCAATTCGGCCTTTGCCAGTTGTGTGGCTGGCATCGCTTTCAGCCGGTCGGCCAACTGATCTTGCGTAAGTGTTGTTGTCTGCCCGTTGATGATAAGCGTAACTTCATTGCCTGAAAATTTCATTTCTCCGTCAGCATCGCTCACACCAGGAATATGCGTAATGGCCTCGTAGGCATTGTCTGCCGGCAACTGCTTTATGAGCAACGGCATATTATACGACAACATTCCTCGCTCCACCTTCACCACAGGAGTTGAGCCTTCCACCATCACTTCTGGCAAGCCATGCACCATGTTCTCCATCGTGAGCGAGTCTTTATCTATTTTGTTATGGCCATTCGCTTTTTGAGGCAGAAGAAAGGACACAAACAAAATAAGCCATTTCATATATCTGATTTTAGACATCACTGTAATAATCATACGTGCAATCTTCTTTGTCCGTAAGTGGACAGGACTAAAATCAATTTCCTTTTTCA
>CAVKUV010000062.1:0-17896 GCA_963659505.1 Lachnospiraceae bacterium | reverse complement strand
CATTGTCCACGAAAATAGCCTCGCAATCTGACAAAGCTAATTTATAGAACCACCCATTCGTGTTTGCCGCATAGCGATGCCCTCACTATGCGAGCTTGCCTATGAAGTCGCTTAGCGCGTCGTCGGCCACGTCGCCCAGCGCGTGCTCCCTTTCGGCGTCGCGACGCACCGCCGCTAGCCATTCGCGCCGCGCGCTTTCGCCCTCGGCCTGCAGCCGTTCGGTGTCGTCGGCGGTGAGCAAGTCAACGCCCAGGTGGTCGGTGGCCACGCTGTAAGCCCAGTTCCACTTGTATTCTGCGTATGCCTGGTGCATCGCCGCAAACCTTTCGGCCACGGCCTCCATGGTGTCTGCCGCGCCGCTCTTTATGTCGTCGGCCAGCTGACCGACCTCCGTCTCGGGCGCGAGCAGTCCGCCGAGGTCGGTCCACAGCCCCGTGCCGACACTGCTTGTGGGCAGTTCGCCATGGCGGCCACGGGCCGCCTCGCCAAGAAACATGCGCAGAGCCATGTCGTAGAGGCGCAGTCCCTGCACGAGCCACTTGGCCTTTATCACGCAACCGTTGTAGGTGTACGTCTCGGTGTCGGTGTCGCAGTCGTCGCGCAAGCTCTCAAGTATGCGCTTTCCGCGCATCATCTCGCCAACGGTGTAGGGGCTGAGCCAGTCGTAGTTGACCAGAGTCTGCCGCCCCGAGCGAGGACGCAGGTCGCGCTTGGGCCACTTGGCCACGTCGCGGAATGTGCCCACGGTGGCCAGGTTGCGCCCCGGCACGAGCAGCGTGGTGCCGTCGGCCGCGCCAATGACATAGGAGAACGGCAGGTCGGACGTGTCGGGGTGGTTCTGTATCTTGCCCAGACAAACGGAGAAAGCGCCTATGCGTGCCGGCCAGAGCACGTGAGCCCCGCTTGCCGTCTTCGCCCCGCGCCCAAGCGTGCCGTAGTGTATGGGGCCGAGCTTGTAGGCGTGGTTGCTGAAGTTGGTGGCCGACCCGGCGTTGTAGAACGAGTATTCGCCGCCGATGAGCAGCGTGGCCTTGTGGTGGCTCACGCTGAACGGGCCGCAGAACGCGGCGCACGCCTCGCCATTGTCCATGTATGAGTTGGCGAAGAAGAGGCTGCTCTCGGCCGAGAAGCCCTTGCCTATGTGGCAGGCCTCGCCCACAAAGCAGTTGTCAAGGCGCGCGCCGTCGAGCACCGACGCCCCGGCCTGTATTATGGAGTTGTCGCAGATGGTGTCGCTGCCAATGAAGGTGGCCGCCTCGAGCGTGCTCATCACGGTGCAGTCGCTAAGCCTCGACGCGCCGTTCACCTCGCACTCGTCCTGTATCACGGTGTTCACCACCTCGCGCGTGTTGGCAATCTTCACCCTGAAGCCCACCTGTCCGCGCTCGGGGCGACACCCGGCCACGTGGCGCTCCACCATCAGCCGCAGCCGCCGCCACGCCTCCTTGTCGCCGGCCATGCGCACCATCAGTGCAGCCATCTGCGCCGTCAGCGCGTCGCTGGTCACGACGTTGCCGTCGCCAGCCTCGTTCATCACGGCCACGGCGTTGCCCTGTCCGAAGGTGGCCCCCTCGGTTGTGGCCATCGTGCCTACGCCATACACCACGCACTCCTCGCCGATGTCGTAGCGGCTGATGTAGCCGCCGATGTTCTCGATGAGGCAGTTGTCGCCTATGGTTACGTCGTTGAGCGTGGCGTTTCTTATACCGGCCTGTCGCATGAAGCCGTCGCCCATGTCTATCGCCTTGTCGAACGAGCCGAGGGCCACGTCGCCGTGGAAGTGTACGTTGATTATGTTTGTGGGCGCGAAGTCGCCCGAAACGTCCACGCGCGTCCAGTCGTCGGCGGTGCATCCGTGGCGTTCGAGAGTGTCAATCTCGTCGACGGTAAGTGAGCGGTAGTTGTCCATGGTCTTGTGTGTGTGGGTTGTGTGGGCTGTAAGCCTACTGGTTGTCGTAGTCGTTGTAGAGGAAGTCGTTGTAAGGATACTTCTGCACGTGCAGCTCCTTCACCTTTCTATATAGCACGTCGCGCAGTTCGTCAACGTTCTGCTTTGTGCGCGCCGATATGAATATGCAGTTGTCGTTGAGCTTGGCCATCCACGTCTGCTTCAGTTCGTCGAGCGTGGTGTTCTCCTTCGTTGGCGGCGTGAGGTCGTCGGGTTCCTTTTCGGTCCAGGTGTACGCGTCGATTTTGTTGAACACGATCATCGACGGCTTGTCGGCGCATCCCAGTTCGCCGAGCGTGTTGTCAACCACGCGGATCTGGTCTTCGAAGTCGGGGTGCGATATGTCAACCACGTGTACGAGCAGGTCGGCCTCGCGCACCTCGTCGAGCGTCGACTTGAACGAGTCGACAAGGTCGGTTGGCAGTTTGCGTATGAAGCCCACGGTGTCGGCAAGCAGAAACGGCAGGTTGTCGATAACCATCTTGCGCACGGTGGTGTCGAGCGTGGCGAACAGCTTGTTCTCGGCAAACACCTCGCTCTTGGCCAGCAGGTTCATCAGGGTAGACTTGCCCACGTTGGTGTAGCCCACGAGAGCCACACGGATGAGCCGCCCGCGGTTTTTGCGCTGCGTGGTCTTCTGCTTCTCTATCTCCAGCAGGCGTTGCTTCAGCAGCGTGATGCGCTGCAGTATTATTCGGCGGTCCATCTCCAGCTGGGTCTCGCCGGGGCCGCGCAGTCCCACGCTTCCCTTGCCTCCGCCCGAGCCTGAGCCTCCGCCTTGTCGCTCAAGGTGGGTCCAGAGGCGTTGCAGTCGAGGCAGCATATAGCGGTTTTGCGCCAGCTCCACCTGCGTCTTGGCCTCGGCGGTCTGCGCGCGCATGGCGAAGATGTCGAGTATGAGCGTGGTGCGGTCGAGTATCTTCACGCCCAGCACCTTCTCGATGTTGCGCAGCTGCTTGGCCGACAGTTCGTCGTCGAATATCACCATGCCGACCTCGCGCTCGGCTTCCTCCTCGTCTTCTATGTATTGCCTTATCTCCTCAAGCTTGCCGCTTCCGATGTAGGTCACCGAACTGGGGCCGGCCATCTTCTGCGTGAATCGCTTCACGGTTACTGCGCCCGCCGTGTCGGCTAGAAACTCCAGCTCGTCGAGATACTCCTTTGTCTTGGCCTCGTCTTGGTCTTTTGTCACCAAGCCCACGAGCACTGCGGTCTCTGTCTTGGCCTCGGTGATTATAGCGTCGTTCATTGTTTGCTGATATTAAAATAGGTATATACAAGGCGCAAAATTAGCAATTAGCGGCGATATATACAAGATGCGGTGAAGTTTAGTGATGCCTCCGTGGCGGTTTAGTGTGGCTTTCGCCAATTACAACAATGGTGCTTGGCATATTTTTTTGAATTTCCCGTTAAACACATGGAAATGCTTTTACCGCCTTGGCCTCTTCGAGGCTATGTACGAAATGCGCATCACGCAGCAACGAGTGCCGTTACCCACGAATTTTGTGACAGTTTTAAAATTTGCTCAGAAATTTGTTTGGTTAGATAAAAGTGCGTAAATTTGCAACAACAGATTCCGCCACGCTTCCCATTTGAACAGCGAACCAGGGCGGAACTTCGTTTTTATAGACACTATGGATTATACTAAGCAGCCTCTCGAATACGAACAAATCATACAACAACTCAAAAGTCGTGGACTATTATTCCATGACGTTGCCGCTGCTGGAAAAGAACTGAAAATCGTCAGTTATTTCCGTATTGCCAATTACTTGCGTTCCTTTGAAGTGCGAGGTAGCGACCATGTTTTTCTTCCCGGCAGTTATTTTGAGGATGCGCTGAAGATATACTATTTCGACAAGCAACTACGCGCACTTATCTTCACCGCCATTCAAAGCATCGAAATAGCGTTGCGCTCAAAGATTATACATCATGTGGGGTTGAAGCACGGTGCTTTTTGGTTTACAGACGAGTCTCTTAGCGTAAACCATGCGCTATTTCAAGACAACCTCAATCAAATAAAAAAAGAATTGAAACGTTCGAAGGAGGATTTCATACAGGAACATTTTGACAAGTATGACAACCCCGATGTGCCGCCCGTTTGGAAAACGTTGGAGGTAACTTCTTTCGGCATATTGTCAAAGTTGCTCTACAACCTTAATGATGTAAAGGTAAAGAAACAGATAGCCCGAGAATTTAATCTACCCCAACACCTTTGCCTTGAAAGTTGGATTCGCAGCATTGTGGTACTTCGCAATTGCCTTGCCCATCATGCCCGTATGTGGAACAGACGTTTTTCGCAAAAGCCAACCATTACTCATCAGCTTCGTGGCAAGTGGATTGATACAAGCCGTGTGCGTACGTCCAAACTCTATTGTTTGTTGAGCTGTTTGGCATATCTACAAGATTATATCCATCCTGACAACGATTTCAAGGAGCGGCTAAAACAACTTTTTGCCACCAATTCAAATATCAGTCTACATGCTATGGGCTTTCCTCCAGATTGGCAAGACCAACCTTTGTGGAAATGACACGAAAAAAAAGGAACCCACTCGAAGCATCCCTCAGTGTCATTTCTGTAAAGCCTTTCAGAACTTTGCACACCGCACAATCACAAAAACTCCATAGCGACGTGAGACACGTCGCCCACTACGGTGGCATATCCCTACAACTAACCGTACGGATTGAATGGTTTTCAAGTTGCGAAAAGGCGTTTTTGACTTTATGGCGGCTCTGCGTGTCACACATTTTTGCTGTTTTTGTGACAAGATTTGTTTAATGGCGGCAAACTATGGCGTTTTTCTTGTCGTTGTCACACCTCGACCAAATAGGGGAAAATCCCTCATAAAAGCACCAGTGTGCAATAAAAACATTGACAAATTAGGCTCGAAATACTCGCATTTTTGCCACCAACCTCTATGAAGCACTCAAAAATGCGAGTTTTCGAAGCTTTTTATATCTATTTGTATTACAGATAGATACAAAATACACATACTTTTTCTACACCTGATAACCGCCCAAAAGCGGCGGCAAAGAGCCTTATTTCGCCTCGAAAACCACCCTTTCGCACCTCGCAAATGGGGCATTTACACCTCGTAAACATATCAGTTATGACCCAAAAGTGGCATATTCGCACTCCGAAACCCATATATCCACGCCAAAAAACGATGGTTTTTGCCGCTGCCTTGCTCTAGAACGAGATTTTAGAATGTAAAGATTATCGCAAAAATCATGCGTTTTTGCAAGCGAGTGTGCAATGTTCTTGGCGCGTCGCTTGGCACGATGCCCACTACAAGCGCAAAGGACAAGATGGACAACAAACATGACAACCACCAGCGAACATTACACCTACATTAATAGATGTATATGAAAAAAAAACAGTACTTTTGCAAACGTGGAACATATAGCAGACAAAATCAGGCAAATCCTGTTGGCCGTCACCATCATAATGGGGACGGTTTTCGTTGTTGCGCCTGCATCGGCGCAGACTGAGGGCGACTCCGTGGAGATAAGTCTGCTCACCTGCACCCCCAACCAAAAGATTTACGGGCTGTATGGCCACACGGCGCTGCGACTGCACGACCTGCGCACGGGTGCCGACTGGGCCTTCAACTACGGAGTGTTCAACTTCAAGACCTCGTTTTTCGCGCTGCGCTTCCTCTTCGGACTCACCGACTACGAGCTGGCGGTGATGCCCATGGCATACTTCCGCGAGGAGTACACACGCATGAAGTGCCAAGTGACCGAGCAGGTGCTGAACCTCAACGCCGAGGAGAAGCGGCGCATGGCAGAAGCCCTCGACGAGAACTACCTGCCGCAAAACCGCACCTACCGCTACAACTACTTCTACGACAACTGCACCACAAGGGCGCGCGACATGATTGAGCGCAACATCGACGGCAAAATAGCCTATGGCGACACCACCGCCGACGGCGTGTCATACCGCGACATGATACACGCCCACACCACGCTTCACCCCTGGGCTGCACTGGGCAACGACCTGTGTCTGGGCTTCAAGGCCGACAAGGCCACAACGTGGCGCGAGAGGCAGTTTCTGCCCGAAAACCTGATGCACGACCTTGGCCGCGCCACGATTGTGGGGCGCGACGGAAAGGTGCGCCCCGCAGTGGCCTCAACGCGCATGGTGGTTGACGGCGGAGTGCAGACAACGGAGAAGGAGTTTCCGCTGTCGCCCACACAGTGCGCGGCTCTGCTGCTGGCCATCACAGTGGCCATCACGGCCATCGAGGCCAAGAGGCGCAAGGCACTGCGACTGTTTGACGCAGCGCTGATGGCCGTGCAGGGACTGTGCGGACTGATAATAACCGCCCTGCTCTTCTCCGAGCACCCCACAACGAGCACCAACCTGCAGATACTGCTGCTCAACCCCGTACCGCTGGCGTTCGCCTACAGCGTGGCCAGAGGGCGTGGCCGAGTGTGGTGGAAGGTGGAGACAGTGCTCATCATTGCCTTCCTCGCAGGGGGCTTCGTGCAGGACTATGCCGAGGGAATGGAAATTGTGGCACTATCTTTGCTGTTAAGGTGCGTCATGCACCTGTTTGGCAACAGACGGCTGCGCATCAAGGAGTAAGAGAGAGAGAACACCACAAAGCATAAAGCACCGAATGAAACACAGATACATACCGTTGACTCTGCTGTCGGCACTGGCCGTGGCCACTGCGGGCGAAGCGCAGACCATAAGGTCGGCACCGCGACTCGTGGTGAACATCACCATCGACCAGCTGCGCACCGACTATCTTGAAGCCTTCGCGCCGCTCTATTCGGCCAACGGCTTCAAGCGGCTGCTCGACCAGGGCATGGTCTACACCAACGTGTCGTATCCGTTCTCGCCCATCGACAGGGCTTCGGCTGTGGCCGCAGTGGCCACAGGCACAACACCTTACTACAACACCATATCCGGTTCGCAATGGCTCAACAGGGAGACACTGCGACCCGTTTACTGCGTTGACGACAAGAAGAACGCCGGACTGGCAACCAACGACAACTCGTCGCCAAGCAACCTTTCGACATCGACCGTGGGCGACGAGCTGAAGGCCACCACCGGAGGCAAGGCCATCGTCTATGCCGTAGGCCCGTTCCGCGACGCCGCCGTGCTGTCGGCAGGACACGCCGCCGACGGCGCACTGTGGATTGACGACAACAACGGCTACTGGTGCTCGTCGCAATACTACTTCAAGGCTCTGCCAAAATGGCTTGCGGCATACAACGAGGTTAGCTCGGCCGCAAAGACAATAGCCACAAAGGAGTGGAAACCGTCGTCGGAACTGTCGGGCAACTTCAGCTACTTCATGAACGGCGGCATGCAGAAGCCGTTCTCACACAAGTTTGCCGGGGCGCGACGCTTCCGCCAATACAAGGCGAGCGGACTCGTGAACGCCGACGTCACCGACATGGCAGTGCAGTGCGTGAACAGCTGCGGCATGGGACTCGACGGCACCACCGACCTGCTCAACGTGACATACTATGCCGGCAACTTCGACCACAAGACGGTGAGCGAGTGCCAGATGGAGCTTCAGGACACCTACGTGAGGCTCGACAGCGAGATGGAGCGGCTGATGAGCACGCTCGAAAAGAAGCTTGGCAGCGACAACGTGCTGTTCGTGATAACGGGCACGGGATATAGCGACGAGGAGAACACCGACTACGCCCGCTACCGCATACCCACAGGCACTTTCTACATCAACCGCATAGCCAACCTGCTCAACATGTATATGGGCGGACTGTGGGGCCAAGGACAGTATGTGGAGTCGTGCTTCGGGGCGCAGATATACCTGAACCACAAGATATTCGAGCAGAAGAAGGTGAGCTTCGCACAGGCGTGCGAGAGGGCGCAGGAGTTTCTGTCGCTGCTGTCGGGCGTGAGAAACGTGTACACCTCGCTGCAACTGCTGTCGAACGCCACGCCCGAAATGAGCAAGGTGCGCGGCGGCTTCAGCTTGGAGCGCGGCGGCGACATCCTGATTGAGGTGGCACCGGGCTGGCGTCTGCTCAACGAGGACAATCTCGACAACCAACTCTCAAGGGCTTCGTTCGTGCAGTTCCCTCTGATAATATTCGGGGCGGGAACCAAGGCCGAACGCATCGCCAACAACATAACAGCCGACCGCATTGCCCCGACAATAGCCAAGGCCATAAGGATTAGGGCGCCCAACGCCTGTTCGGCTGAGCCGCTGTTCTGACAAAGAAGCCATCGGCTCTGTGGCGCATGGCTCGCCACGCACAGCATACCTATTATATATTAAGGTATGCACGCATACATAATATATAATGTATTGCGCAAGACACCAACAAAAGAAGCAGGCCGACCGCACCACGGCGAAACGCACGTGACCGTTGGCCGACAAACAAAGCAAGAAAAAAAACAAAGATATGGATTTCAACAAAATTCTAAAGTCACTTTTCGGTGACAAGTCTTCACGCGACATGAAGCTGATACAGCCACTCGTGGAGAAGGTAAAGGCCGTTTACCCAGAGATAGAGAAGCTGGACAACGACGCACTGCGCGCACGTTCCACAGAGATTAGGCTGAACATACAGGGGGCGGCACAGGAGCAAAAGGACCAGATTGCCAAGCTGAAGGCCACCATCGAGGAGACTCCCATCGACGAGCGCGCCGACATATTCAGCAAGATAGACAAGCTGGAGAAGGAAATTCTTGAGGAATACGAGAAGAAGCTCAACGAGTTCATGCCCGAAGTGTTTGCCATCGTAAAGAACACGGCCAAGCGCTTCGCAACAAACGAGGAAACTATCGTCACGGCCACCGAGTTCGACCGCGCCCTGGCCGCCGACCCACGCAACGACTTCATAACCATCGACGGCGACAAGGCATACTACCACAACCACTGGACAGCGGGCGGCAACGACCTGAAGTGGGAGATGGTTCACTACGACGTGCAGCTCTTCGGCGGTGTCGTGCTCCACCAAGGCAAGATTGCCGAGATGGCCACCGGCGAGGGAAAAACCCTCGTGGCCACTCTGCCAGTGTTCCTCAACGCCCTGACGGGCAACGGCGTACACGTGGTGACAGTGAACGACTACCTCGCCAAGCGCGACTCTGAGTGGATGGGTCCGCTCTACGAGTTCCACGGACTGTCGGTTGACTGCATCGACAAGCACCAGCCCAACTCGCCGGCGCGCCGCAAGGCTTACCAGGCCGACATCACCTTCGGTACCAACAATGAGTTCGGCTTCGACTACCTGCGCGACAACATGGCCACATCGCCCGCCGACCTCGTGCAGCGCATGCACAACTACGCCATCGTCGACGAGGTTGACTCGGTGCTCATCGACGACGCGCGCACACCGCTCATCATATCGGGACCCGTGCCTAAGGGCGACGACCAGATGTTTGAGGAGTACCAGCCGCTCGTGGAGCAACTGGTTGACGTGCAGCGCAAGCTCGCCACGCAATACTTGGCCGATGCCAAGCAGAAGATTGCCGAGGGCAAGCAGAAGAACGACCAGAAGCTGACCGACGAGGGCTTCCTCTCGCTCTACCGCTCGCACAAGGCTCTGCCCAAAAACAAGCCGCTCATCAAGTATCTGTCGGAAGAGGGCATCAAGGCTGGCATGCTCAAGACCGAGGAGATATACATGGAAAACAACAACAGGCGCATGCCCGAGGCTGTGGAGCCACTGTATTTCGTGGTCGACGAGAAGCTTAACTCGTGCGACCTCACCGACAAGGGCACCGACTGGCTGGCCAAGAAGGTGAACGACAAGAGCCTGTTTGTGTTGCCCGACATCGCCTCGCAGCTGTCGCAGCTGGAGAACGAGACCGACCTGTCTGACCAAGACCGCCTCGACAAGAAGGACGAGCTGCTCAACTACTATGCCGTGCAGAGCGAGCGCGTACACACGCTGCAACAGCTGCTCAAGGCTTACACCATGTTCAACAAGGACGACGAGTATGTGGTAATCGACGGCGAGGTGAAGATTGTTGACGAACAGACGGGCCGCATCATGGAGGGCCGCCGCTGGAGCGACGGTCTGCACCAGGCCGTGGAGGCCAAGGAGCACGTGAAGGTGGAGGCCGCCACGCAGACATTCGCCACCATCACGCTGCAAAACTACTTCCGCATGTACCACAAGCTGGCTGGCATGACGGGTACGGCATCGACCGAGTCGGGCGAGTTCTGGGACATCTACAAGCTCGACGTGGTGGAGATACCCACCAACCGACCCATACTGCGCAAGGACATGGACGACCGCGTGTACAAGACGGCACGCGAGAAGTACAACGCCGTAATCGAGGAAATCGTGAAGATGCGCAACAGCGGACGACCCACACTTGTCGGCACGACATCGGTGGAGATTTCGGAGCTGCTGTCGAAGATGCTCAACATGCGCCACATACCCCACCAGGTGCTCAACGCCAAGCTGCACCAAAAGGAGGCCGACATCGTGGCCGAGGCCGGACGCAGCACCATGGGAACCATTGACGTGACCGACGAGAACGGCAACACCCACAAGGAGGAGCGCATGCTCGGAGCCGTCACCATAGCCACCAACATGGCCGGACGTGGTACCGACATCAAGCTGACCAAGGAGGTGAAGGATGCCGGCGGACTGGCCATCATCGGCACCGAGCGCCACGAGAGCCGCCGCGTTGACCGCCAGCTGCGCGGACGCGCCGGACGTCAGGGCGACCCCGGTTCGTCAGTGTTCTACGTGTCGCTTGAGGACAAGCTGATGCGCCTGTTCGCATCCGAGCGCATAGCAAGCATGATGGACCGCCTCGGCTTCAAGGAGGGCGACCTCATCGAGTCGCCAATGATCTCGAAGAGCATTGAGCGCGCACAGAAGAAGGTTGAGGAGAACAACTTCGGCATAAGAAAGCGCCTGCTCGAATACGACGACGTGATGAACAAGCAGCGCACCGTGGTCTACGAGAAGCGCCGCCACGCTCTCATGGGCGAGCGCATCGGCATGGACATATCCAACACCATCTGGGACCGCGTGGTCAACATCATCGAGTCGAACGACTACGATGGCTGCAAGGAAGAGTTCCTGCACGTGCTCGCCATGGAGGTGCCGTTCACCGAGGAGCAGTTTGCCAACATGAAGCGCAACGACCTGGCCGAGATGGCCTTCCAGGAGTCGATGGCCGCATTCAAGCGCAAGACCGAGAGGGTGCAGGCTGTGGCTTGGCCCATCATCCAGCAGGTGTATGAGCAGCAAGGCTCGATGTATGAGCGCATAATGGTTCCGCTAACCGACGGACGACGCATGTACAACATACCGTGCAACCTGAAGGAAGCCTACGAGACGGAGTGCAAGAGCGTGGTGAAGCAGTTTGAGAAGATGGTGCTCCTGCACATCATCGACGACTGCTGGAAGGAGAACCTGCGCGAGCTTGACGAGCTGAAGCACAGTGTGCAGAACGCGTCGTACGAGCAGAAAGACCCGCTGCTCATATTCAAGCTGGAGAGCGTGAAGCTGTTCGACAGCATGGTCAACACCATGAACAACCGCATAGTGGGCATACTCATGCGCGCCGCAATACCTGAGATACAGCAGGAGGAGGTGCATGAGGCCGCTCCGGAGATGCCTTCGCAGCCACAGCAATACACCGAGCTGAAGGAGGACCTCGACGAGGAGCAGCTGCAAGACCCCGACCAGGCGGCGGCAGCGGCACAGGACACCCGCGACCAACAACAGCATGAGCCTATCGTGAAGGACAAGATGCCAAGGCGAAACGACCCATGCCCTTGCGGCAGCGGCAAGAAGTTCAAGGACTGCCACGGCAAGGGACTTGCATAAATCCATAGCCTTATAGACATCGGGGCGTTGGGGTGATCACAACAAAGACACTGCCCCAACGCCCCTTTTCTTATTGTGAAGGCTCTGCGGGTCGGCCCCGCCCTGTTTTTCACGGCGGCATCCTTTACTGCCACACCATAACACACAAGAAAAGCACCACACACATGAAGATAGAGATAAGCAACCTCAGGAAGACTTTCGGCGACACCGTGGCCTGCGACATACCAAGCCTGACGATGGGCGACGGAGAGATTATTGGCCTTGTGGGCAACAACGGAGCTGGCAAGACCACACTGTTCAGGCTGATGCTCGACCTGCAAAAGGCCGACAGCGGCAGCGTTACGCTCACGCCGTCAACGGGCGACGCCATCGACGTGGCCAAGAGCGAAGAGTGGAAAGACTATACCGGAGCCTACATCGACGAGAGTTTCCTGATAGACTTCCTCACTCCCGAAGAGTATTTCACGTTCATCGCCAAGACGGCTGGCATACCGCGCGGCGAGGCGACGACGCGAATGGAGGCCTTCGGCCACCTTGTGGGCGACGAGACGCTCAACGGGAAGACGCTGATACGCGACCTCTCGGCCGGCAACAAGCAAAAGGTGGGCATCATGTCGGCTCTGTTCCGCCACCCGGAACTGGTGGTGCTCGACGAACCGTTCAACTTTCTCGACCCCTCAAGCCAAAACCTGCTCAAGAGCGCCATAGCCGACTACTGCCACAGCCACAACGCCACCATCGTGATAAGCAGCCACAACCTGGCACACACAATTGACGTCAGCACGCGCATCATCCTGCTGGAGCACGGAAAGGTGCTGCGCGACATACCTAACAATGGTGATAGCAAGGCGCAAACGGAGCTTGACGAATATTTCAAGGTCTGAGGCTCACAACAAATAAGTATTTTTGCCAAATCGGAAATGGGCGCTTTGCCATTGCGCCCCCAATTTGCTACTTTTGCATTGTGGTGGTCGCATGTCCACCCCAAAAGCTAACTACAGGTGGGTTCCATAGAAGTCGTCGAGACTTTTATGGATTGCCACCGCAACTAACAATAAAGGGTGGTTCTATAAATTAGCTTTGTCGGATTGCGAGGCTATTTTCGTGGACAATGTGTTTGCGAGTGAAGGAGTATAGCGGGCTATACGACTGAACGAACAAACAGATTGTACCGAAAAGAGACCGCAAGATGGCAAAACGAAAGCCACTCGAAACATAAAAAACACGGTGGTAATTTATAGAACCACCCTAAAGGCGGGGGTACTTATAGACCCCACATACAACGATGAAACTATCAGAGTTAAAGACTGGCGAACGCGGTGTCATAGTCAAGGTGCTTGGCCATGGCGGCTTCCGCAAGCGCATTGTCGAAATGGGATTTGTGAAGGGGAAGACCGTAGAGGTGCTGCTCAACGCCCCACTGCAAGACCCCGTGAAGTACAAGGTAATGGGTTATGAGGTGTCGCTGCGCCACAACGAGGCCGCCATGATCGAGATAATATCGGAGGAAGAGGCCAAACAGACAGGCAAAGGCGCGGACATCGACCGGCTAAGGCCGGAAATGGTGGACAGCAACGACACCGACGAGAAGGCCATGACCGACAAGCAGCTGCGCGACGCGGCCATGAAGAAGCGGCGCACCATCAACGTGGCTCTCGTGGGCAACCCCAACTGCGGCAAGACCTCGCTGTTCAACGTGGCCTCGGGGGCACACGAGCGGGTGGGCAACTACTCCGGAGTGACCGTCGACGCCAAGGAGGGGCACGCCACATTTGAGGGCTACGAGTTCAACATAGTCGATCTGCCAGGCACCTACTCGCTGTCGGCCTACAGTCCCGAGGAGCTTTACGTGCGCAAGCAGATAATAGAGAAGACCCCCGACGTGGTGATCAACGTGGTTGACGCGAGCAACATAGAGCGCAACCTGTATCTCACCACACAGCTTGTGGACATGCACCTGCGCATGGTGTGCGCACTCAACATGTTCGACGAGTTTGAGGAGCGTGGCGACAAGCTCGACTACGCCAAGCTCGGACAACTGTTTGGCGTGCCTATGGTGCCAACGGTGTTCCGCACGGGCAAGGGCGTTGACATGCTCTTCCACATCATCATCAACATGTATGAGGGCGTTGACTATCTCGACAAGGACGGCAACATCAACCCCGAAGTGGCCGAAGACCTGAGAAACTGGCACAAGGACTACGCCAACGACATGGCGCAAGAGCACGAGGAGGACTTCGCCAACGGGCCAAAGCCAAAGAACAGCGTGTACAGGCACATACACGTAAACCACGGAAAGGCCGTGGAGCAGAGCATCACCGCCATACAGAAGGAAATACAGAAGGACGACCAGATAAGATACAAATACTCCACACGCTACCTCGCCATAAAACTACTTGAGAAAGACAGCGAGACGGAGTCCATGATAGCCCACCTGCCCAACGCAAAGGAGATAATCGACACGCGCGACACCGAAGCCCGGCGCATAAAGGACGACACGCAGGAAGACTCGGAGACGGCCATAATGGACGCCAAGTATGGCTTCATACACGGAGCGTTGCAGGAGGCCGGCTACGCCGAAGGCAACAAGACCGACACCTACCAGGCCACACACCTCATCGACAGCGTGATAACCAACAAGTATGCCGGCTTCCCCATATTCTTCATCCTGCTCTACGTGATGTTCCAAGTGACGTTCTCCCTGGGGCAATACCCCATGGACTGGATCGACACCGCTGTGGGCGCGCTGTCCGACTGGATAAGCTCCACCCTGCCCGACGGCCCCGTGAAAGACCTGCTCGTTGACGGCATCATAGGCGGCGTGGGCGCAGTGATAGTGTTTCTGCCGCAGATACTCATACTCTACGCCTTCATCTCGTTTATGGAAGACACGGGCTACATGGCCCGCGCGGCCTTCATCATGGACAAGCTGATGCACAAGATGGGACTGCACGGCAAGTCGTTCATTCCGCTCATAATGGGCTTCGGGTGCAACGTGCCTGCAATAATGGCCACACGCACCATCGAGAGCCGCCGCTCGCGACTGATAACCATGCTCGTGCTGCCGCTGATGAGCTGCTCGGCGCGCCTTCCTATATATATAATGATAACGGGCACGTTCTTCGCTGTGCGCTACCAGAGCCTCATCATGATTTCGCTCTATGCCCTGGGCATAGTCATGGCGGTGGTGGTGAGCCGGGTGTTCAGCCGCTGGATAGTGCGCGGCGACGACACTCCATTCGTAATGGAACTGCCACCCTACCGCTTCCCCACCACCAAGGCCATAGTGCGCCACACTTGGGAGAAGGGCAAGCAATACCTGAAGAAGATGGGCGGCATCATTCTCGTGGCAAGCATCATCGTGTGGGCGCTCGGCTACTTCCCACACAACGACGAACTTTCGCAGCAGGAGCAGCAGGAGCAGAGCTTCATCGGCATGATAGGCAAGACGGTGGAGCCGGTGTTCCGGCCCCAAGGCTTC
This sequence comes from Lachnospiraceae bacterium, assembly GCA_963659505.1. GTDB lineage: Bacteria > Bacteroidota > Bacteroidia > Bacteroidales > Bacteroidaceae > Prevotella. The sequence continues at coordinate 2,684 of CAVKUV010000062.1, read as the reverse complement.
GACTGGAAGCTCGACGTTGGTCTCATTGCCGGCGTGGGCGCAAAGGAGATTGTGGCCTCGACCATGGGCGTGCTCTACAGCGGCGACGACTCTGTGGCCGACGACAGTGCCGCCGACAACAGCGAGAAGTATGCGCGGCTATACAAGAAGATGGCTGCCGACGGCATAACCCCACTCATCGCCCTGAGCTACCTTGTGTTTGTGCTGCTCTACTTCCCTTGCATAGCCACCATAGCCGCAATAAAGAACGAGAGTGGGTCGTGGCGCTGGGCACTGTTCGCCGCCGGCTACACCACCCTTCTTGCGTGGGTTGTGTCGGCAGTGGTCTACCAAGCCGGACGACTGTTGGGCTTTTGAGTAAGGGTGGCTCTATAAATGGCTTCACGAAGAACCGCAGGTTAGCGACATTGAAGTCGTCTATACTTTTATGAATTTCAAGAATACAAAATAAATCTTCGCCAGAAAAGTTTAGACAACTTCAGCATGTGACGACATGAAAAGCGGCGTCTCCCAACTCTGGGAAACGCCGCTTTTCATGTTTTACATGTGCAATGCCGAGCGTGCCATACTCGCTGTTTGGCTGTAAAAGTCAAGTCTGCCGTGATGTTTGACGGTAAAAATCAAGTCCGCCGTGATGTTTGACAGTAAAATTCAAGTCGTCCGCACTGTGCGGCGACAATATTTCACGCCTGCCTTTCCTTCAGCAAGTCGCGTATCTCGGTGAGCAGACGTTCCTCTGCCGACGGCTGCGGAGGTGCTGCCGGGGTGGCCTCCTCCTTCTTGTTGCGGCGCGCCAGTTTGTTGATGCCCTTCACCAGAAGGAACACGCAGAAGGCTATTATCACGAAGTCGATAAGCGTCTGCAAGAAGTTGCCGTAGTTGATTGTTGCCGCCTCCATGGTCTCGCTGCCTATCGACACCGAGGGGAGCGTAACCTTCAGGTCGGTGAAGTTGACACCGCCTATCAGCCAACCTATCGGCGGCATTATCATGTCGCTCACTATCGACGTTACAATCTTGCCGAATGCGCCGCCAATGATCACACCAACCGCCATGTCAACGGCATTTCCCTTTACTGCGAACTCCTTGAACTCGCTTATGAATTTTCCCATACTGTCGTTTTTTGATTTATTTAATATCGTACCGTTGTGCAAATATAAAAATTAATTAGTAACTTTGCGCTCGAAAAAATGGAAAAGTGCTGAAAAAAGCACCGTTTTTTGGATATTCATTACTCAAATAAGGGCGCTTTCAGACAGCAACACAAAAGAAAGATTGAGGATAAACATTATTTAAACCCTTTAAAAAATAAAGAAGTAAAATGATTAAGATTGGTATTAACGGATTTGGCCGCATCGGTCGTTTCGTTTTCCGTTCTACAGTTGAGGCTGAGAACGCAAAGGAAGTACAGGTAGTAGCTATCAACGACTTGTGCCCTGTTGACTACATGGCTTACATGCTGAAGTATGACACAATGCACGGCCAGTTCGACGGCACTATCGAGGCTGACGCTGAGAAGAGCGAGCTGATCGTTAACGGCAACCACATCCGTGTTACCGCTGAGCGTGACCCTGAGAACCTGAAGTGGGACGAGGTAGGTGCAGAGTATGTAGTTGAGTCTACAGGTCTCTTCCTCGCTTACGACAAGGCTGAAAAGCACTTGAAGGCTGGCGCAAAGTACGTTGTGCTCTCTGCCCCCTCAAAGGCTGACGCCAACGGCAACCAGGCCGACATGTTCGTTTGCGGCGTGAACACCGACAAGTACAATGGCCAGAAGATCGTTTCTAACGCTTCTTGCACAACCAACTGCTTGGCTCCTATCGCTAAGGTGCTGAACGACAACTTCGGCATCGAGACTGGTTTGATGACAACCGTTCACTCTACAACCGCTACACAGAAGACCGTTGACGGTCCTTCAATGAAGGATTGGCGTGGTGGCCGCGCTGCTGCCGGCAACATCATTCCTTCTTCTACAGGTGCTGCCAAGGCTGTGGGCAAGGTTATCCCCGAACTGAACGGCAAGCTGACAGGTATCTCTATGCGCGTCCCCACTTTGGACGTGTCGGTAGTTGACCTGACTGTTAACTTGAAGAAGCCCGCTTCTAAGGAGGCTATCTGCGCTGCCATGAAGGCTGCTTCTGAGGGCGAGCTGAAGGGCGTACTGGGCTACACAGAGGATGCTGTTGTTTCTTCTGACTTCCTGGGCTGCGCTTTGACTTCTATCTTCGACGCCAACGCTGGTGTATACTTGACAGACAACTTCGTAAAGGTTGTTTCTTGGTATGACAACGAGATTGGCTACTCTCACAAGGTAGTTGAGCTGATCAAGATCATGAAGAAGCACAACGGCTAATCCGCAAGCTACTTCTACGGATACAAGAAATCCGCGTCGCCTTCGGGCTGCGCGGATTTTTTATTGCTGATTTGCGGTTTGCTTGGAAATAGGCTTTCCAATTTGGGGTCACCTATTGTGACGGATGGCAAATAGTGGGCGACGTGTCTCACGTCGCAACTACCGCTTGGCGTGCGGCGTGACACCGCACACACAACAAAAAGGAACAACAAATTGGACAACCTAACTTGGAAATCGTCTGACGCGCAAGATAGAGAGTACACGCAGACTCTATTTAGGGTGGTTCTATAAATTAGCTTTGCCGGATTGCGAGGCTATTTTCGCGGACAAT
>CAVKUV010000061.1:0-18413 GCA_963659505.1 Lachnospiraceae bacterium | reverse complement strand
TGCGGGAGAGCAGGAGGCCGCCCATTTTTCAACCGAGAGTCCCCTTTGGAGCACAAGCCCCGAAGGGGACTTCTTGCATATTAAGGGTATGTGGCATCTTGCACTCCCACTACAATAGAAACAGCAATTAGACACAGTCTATGATAAAATCTAATGTCTATCCTCGTAGATGTCAACTCCCTTTCAACTATGTGTGCGCAACAACTCAGCCTTGCAAAAAAATAGCGCATTTCTTGCTACAACGTTTTTTTTTGTCTAAATTTGCAAATCAAAGACACCGCACAAGGCGAGCGGCCTTTGGCAAATAAAAAGCAGGAGAAACCTCAACTAAATTATGATAAACCGAGAAATTATACGAATTAAGGTTGTACAGCTAACCTACGCTTACTATCAAAACGGCATAACCAGCGGTATAGACACTGCGGAAAGGGAACTCCTGTTCAGTTTGTCGAAGGCGTACGACCTGTACAATTATCTTTTGGCTTTGATAGTGGCAGTGACCAAGGAGTCGCGCAAGCACTTGGAGGTGGCACAGGCGAAGGCAAGGCGCGAGGGCGCGCCCGAACCGTCGCAGAAGTTTGCTTACAACAGGTTTGCGATGCAGCTTGAGGAAAACAAGATGCTGAACGATTTCTTGGAGGCCAAGAAAATGACGTGGGGCAATTCTCCTGAATTTGTGAGGAAACTATACACGCAGATAGCCGGTAGCCAGATATACAACGACTACATGGGCGCCGCCGACGACACTTACGAAGCCGACCGCGAGTTGTGGCGTAAAATTTACCGCACGTTGATACAAGAGAACGAAGACCTCGATGCACTGCTTGAGGAGCAGAGCTTGTATTGGAATGATGACAAGGAGATTGTTGACACGTTTGTGCTCAAGACGATAAAGCGCTTCACTGAGAAGAGCAACTCTAAGCAGGAGCTATTGCCCGAATATGACAGCGACGAGGACAAGGACTTCGCGCGCAAGCTCTTTAGGGCGTCTATCCTGAATTGCGACGAATACCAACGCTACATGAGTGAGGCGTCGCGCAACTGGGACTTCAGCCGCTTGGCTTACATGGACGTGGTGATAATGCAGATAGCTTTGGCCGAGATACTCACGTTCCCGTCGATACCAATAAGCGTTAGCATCAACGAGTATGTTGACATAGCAAAACTGTATAGCACACCGCGCAGCGGAGGCTATATAAACGGTATGCTCGACACTATAGCGCGCCACCTGATAAGCACAGGAAGGCTGCTGAAGCATATGGATGACCCCAAGCGCCAACAACCCGCACCGCAGCAGCCCGAGGCTGCCGACGAAGCGGAGGCGCAGCAACCTGAAGAGGCTACGGCACAGGAGCAGAACAGCACAGACAACATTAACAACGAATAATTAAAAGACATGACAACAATTGTTCTCGCTGCACAGCAGGCAGCACAAGGAGGCGGATTTGGCTTCCTGATAATGATAGTGGCAATGTTTGCCATCATGTGGTTCTTCATGATACGTCCGCAGCAGAAGAAGCAGAAGGAAATACAGAAGTTCCAGAATTCGCTTGCAAAGGGTGACCATGTGATGACAGGCGGCGGCATATATGGAACTGTCAAGAACGTTGACCTTGCTAAAGGCATTGTCGAGGTGGATATCGCCTCAGGCATCACTATCCGTGTGGACAAAGGCTCTGTGTTCAAGGATGCCACAAGCACCATGGCCACAACAAAATAAATTCAGAAAAAAAACATTCTAACAAGGCGAAATGGGCAGACTGCGCACCATAGCCAACGCTATCAGGAACCTCTTGTTCAGTAGCATGAACAAGGAGTTCCTGGTTTTTTTGTTCTTTCTTGCCGTGTCGGGCGTGTTCTGGTTGCTGATGACGCTCAACGACACCTACGAGAAGGAGTTTGAGGTGCCTGTGCGTGTGGTGAATGTGCCGAAGAACGTTGTGCTTACTTCCGACGACATCGACACCATCAAGATGACCATGCGCGACAAGGGACTGTTTTTGCTGGGCTACTGGTATGATCCGGAGATGCCCAACATAAAGCTGAACTTCAAGACCTACGCCAACGGTCACGGTGTTTGTGCCGTGTCGGCGGCAGAAATGCAGCGGCTCGTCTACCAGCAACTGTCGGCATCGACGAAGATAACCGGCGTAAAGCCCGACAAGGTGGAGTTCTTCTACAACTACGGACAGCGCAAGCGCGTGCCAGTGAAGTGGCATGGCAGGGTTACGCCCGAGCGGCTATATTTCATCTCCAAGGTTGAATACCAGCCTGACAGCGTGGATGTGTATGCCTCGAAAAGTGTGCTTGACAGTCTGAAGGTTGTGTACACCGAGCCGCTCGACTACGCCAACTTCCGCGACACGCTGACCGTGCAGTGCAATCTGCAACGGATAAAGGGCATCAAGACAGTGCCCGGTAGGGTGGGCGTCAGGTTCTTCACCGATGTGCTTACCGAAGAGAACATGGAGGATGTGCCTATCGTTGGCGTAAACCTGCCCGAGGGAAAGGTGTTGCGCACATTCCCGTCGAAGGTTACGGTGAACTTCGTGACAGGTGTGAAACGCTATCAAAGTCTGCGTCCATCGGATTTCATTGTGACTGTTGACTACAACGAGATAGCTGACCATCCGTCGGACAAGTGCAACCTGCACCTAATCAAGGTGCCGAGTGGCATCTCGCGCGCTTCGCTCAGTGTGAAGCAGGTGGACTACCTAATAGAAGAACAATGAAGATAGCCATAACTGGAGGCATAGGCAGTGGCAAGAGCTACGTGTGCGCGCGGCTTGCCGCGAGGGGCATAAGTGTGTATGACTGCGACAGTGCGGCCAAGCGGCTGATAAGGACATCGCCCGAGATACGCGAGCGACTAACGCGGCTGATTGGCAACGGCACATACACGCCTGACGGCTCGCTGAACAAGGCCGCCGTGGCGGCCTTCCTGCTTGCCTCAGAGGCCAATGCCCATGCCATCGACGATATCGTGCATCCGGCAGTGGCGCGCGACTTCACCGAGAGCGGCATGGAGTGGATGGAAGCCGCCATACTGTTTGAGTCGGGGTTTGACCGACTGGTTGACAAGGTGATTGCCGTGACTGCGCCCGAAACGGTGCGCGCGTCAAGGGTGGCTGCGCGCGACGGCATATCCGAAGCCAAGGCGCGCGAGTGGATGGCGAGGCAGTGGCCGCAGGAGAAAGTGCGCGCCATGGCCGACTATGAGATAATAAACGATGGCTGCCACGACATAGACAGCCAGATAAACGACATATTAACGAAACTGAAACCCACAGAAAAATGTTGAAGACAATCCTTTCGATTTCGGGCAAGCCCGGACTTTACAAACTGGTATCAAGGGGCAACAACACCCTTATAGTAGAAGTGCTTGACGAAACCCACCGCAGAGTGCCGGCGTTCGCCACCGACCGCATCACGTCGCTTGGTGACATCGCCATGTACACCGACACCGACGACGTGCCACTGAGCCAAGTGTTGGCCAGCATGAAGAAGCTTGAGGACGGCAAGATGTCGAGCGTGAACTACAAGAAGGCGAGCGCGGATGAGCTGCGCGAGTATTTCGCAAAGATACTGCCCAACTTCGACCGTGAGCGTGTACACAACAGCGACATCAAGAAGCTGATACAGTGGTATGACATCCTCGTGAAGGCTGGCGAGACAGACTTCGAGGAAGAGGAGGACGCTGCTGACGGCGAGGCTACCGCCGATGGCGAAGACAACACCACGGAAGACAAGTAGTAGGAGCAGGGCTTATGGGCGGCATTTATAGAAACGCCCTTAAACCATAAAACGATAAAACATGAGTAGGAACACGTCGCTGAAGGACATAGCCAACAAATTGGGCATTAGCATCGCAACGGTGAGCCGTGCATTGCAGGGCAACCCTGCCGTGAGCGAAAAGACCCGTAGCTTGGTGGCCGAGGCCGCGCGACAGATGAACTACTCCAAAAACTTCATAGCCGATAGCCTGCGCAGCGGTTCGCTGCCGGTTATCGGCGTTATTGTTCCCCACGGTGTTACGCTTTTCTACTCGTCGGTGCTCGACGGCATAGAGAACGTGGCCGCCCACGAGGGCTATGGCGTGATAAGCATGAACTCGCACGAGAGTTATGAGGAGGAGAAGTGCAACATAGAGAGCATGCGCAACCTGCACGTGGCAGGCGTGATAGCCAGCGTGTCGCAGGAAACCGAAGACCCAAGCCACTTTGCTGCCTTGGTCGACGACAACATTCCCGTGGTGTTTGTGGCGCGCGGCTTCCGTACCGCGAAGTTCTCATCGGTGATGGTCGATGGCGTGGAGGCGGCCCATAAGGCCACGCGCCATCTGATAGAGCAAGGATGCAGGCGCATCGCCATATTGTGCGGGCCTGGACACATGAACATGGTTGCCGACCGCAAGCACGGCTACATTGAGGCGTTGCACGACAACCATTTGCTCGTGAGACCCGAATACGTGGCTTATAGCGACATGGACACCGCCTCGGCCATCGACTCTACAAACGCACTGCTCGACTTGCCTGAGCGTCCCGACGCGATAATAGCACTCAACGACACTCTGCTGTTTGCTGCCATGAAGGCCATAAAGATGCAGGGGCTGTCAATACCACGTGACATAGCCCTCATCGGCTTCAGCGATGTAGGCTATGTGGAGGATGTGACCCCAACGCTGTCTACCGTGGAAGACCAAAGCCGACTGATGGGGGAGACTGCCTGCAAGATACTCTTCGACCATATCCGTGGCGACAAGACTCCCGTCAAAACCATTGTCCCTACAATCCAACGCATTAGGCAAAGTAGCAAGCGGCGGTGAGGCGTTTGCTGGCGTACGCTATATTCCCTTCTTTCCTTTTCTTGCGCGGGTTTTCGTCGCTTAATATGTCCTGAAAACCGTTTGTGCGCATGTGGATGCCGCATAAAACGCCATAATGCATCTTATGCACGATTTACGCACAGACATCCACCATTCCCGTTGTTTTGCTTGTGCAAATCGACGCTTTTGGCTAATTTTGCAAATGTAAATAAGATATAAAAGAATACTCGTAAATAGAATTATAAAAGTAAATTGCATGAGAAAGATAATTATGGCAGCGGCCATCGCATTTCTGACAGTGTTCAGTGCTTCGGCGCAAGATGGTGAAAAACCGTTCTATGGATTGGGCAACCGCCTTGGCGTAGGCTTGGGCATAGGAACCGAGGGTTACGGCATCGACGTGGCTACCAGCTTCAACAAGTATTTTGGAGTGCGCCTTGGCCTGAACATAATGCCGGGGACGAGTTTCGGGACGGATGTTGACGTTGACGCATCGGGACTGAACGGCACCTCATACTCTGGTAGCAACAAGATGAATGTGAGTGCCTCGATGGGGCGAACGTCGGTCGACTTGAAGTTCGACTGTTATCCATTCCCCAACCAAAGCTCGTTTTTCGTGACGGCGGGCTTCTCGTTTGGCGGATCGAAGCTGATAAAGGTGACTGGCCACAGCGACGAATATGCCGCATTGGTGCAACAAGGCAAGGAGCTGGGCATTGAGATTGGCGACTACAGCATACCCATCGATGCCAATGGCGACGTGAATGGAGGCATTAAGGTGTCGGGATTTCGTCCGTATCTTGGCCTTGGCTTTGGCCGCCTGATACCGAAAGGTCGTGTGGGCTTCCGCTTCGAGATGGGACTGCAGTTTCATGGCACTCCCGAACTTTATGCCGATGGAGTCGACTTGAAGGAGATTATGGGTCGTGAAAAGGACGATGACCTGTCGAACGTTCTCGACAAACTGACTGTGTATCCAGTACTAAAGTTGAGTCTGCGCGGCAGAATACTATAGGAAGAGGCGTTGGCGTGCCTCTGAAACGCCAACTCGTAGGATAATGATAAACGTAGAGGACGAAGGCCAGTGGCTGTTTCCTTGTGAAAGGATTGCCAAGGTCTTCGTCCCCTTTGTTTTCCAGTTAAGGATGTGTTATGGTGGTAATTTATACACATTCCTTAAACGTTGCCTTTGCATTTTATTGTTCGTTAGGCGGAAACGTCAAAGGTCTATTCACTTTCGGCCAAACTAATGCCGTTGTTGTCGAGAGTTATCATTCGGCGGCGGTAGAGGTCGCCGACGGCCTTCTTGAAAGTTTTTTTGCTCACCTTGAAGCGGTCGGCAATCAGTTCGGCTGGGCTCTTGTCGCAAAGTTCGCAGCGTCCGCCGTTGTCTTGCATATAGCGGAGCAACACCTCGGAGAACTCCTCGGTCTGTCTGCGCCCCGTGGGTTGTATGGTGACGTCAATCTTCCCGTCTTGCCTCACGTGGTCGATGTAGCCCTTCAGTCGATTGCCGGTGTGCAACGGACGGAACACCTGGTCTTCATAGACAAGTCCCTGATATCTGTTGTCGATGATGACCTTGAAGCCGAGGTCGGTCTTCTGCCATACAAGCAGGTCAACCTCGTCGCCGTGCTTGTATGTAGGAGGCTCTTGCGAAAGCCACTTGTCAACCTTTGCCGTGGCCATGAGGCGGTAGGTTTCCTTGTCAACGGTGATGTAGACGATGTGGCGCGATCCTTTCCTCATGCGAATCTTCTGCTCGCGGAAAGGGCAGAACAGGTCTTTCATCAGTCCCCAGTCGAGAAAAGCTCCATATTCGTTCACCCAAGCCACTTCGAGATAAGCGAAGTCGCCCACCTTTGCCAGCGGCTTTTCTGTTGTGGCCACCAGTTTCTCGTCTTGGTCGAGGTATATGAACACGTCTATCTCGTCGCCAGGTTTGCATCCTTTCGGCACATAGCGCGACGGAAGGAGCACCTCGCCTTCAGGGCCACCGTCGAGATACAGTCCAAAAGGCACTTCCCTCACCACCTTCAAGTGGTTGTAGTCGCCCAGTGCTATGCGTTCAGTCTTCAAGTCTTCCATCTTTCATCTTTATTGTGCGGTCGGTTATTGAGGCCAGTCCCTCGTCGTGGGTCACGATGACAAACGTTTGGCCGAACTTGTCGCGCAGGTTGAAGAACAGTTGGTGTAGCTCCTCCTTGTTCTTCGTGTCGAGACTGCCCGACGGTTCGTCGGCCAGTATCACCGCAGGGTTGTTCACCAAAGCCCTGGCCACGGCCACGCGCTGCTTCTCGCCGCCCGACAGTTCGTTGGGCTTGTGCTTAGCGCGGTCGGCCAAGCCCATGAATTCGAGCAGTTCGGCGGCCCTCTTCTTGGCTTCCTTGGGCGATACTCCGGCAATGAACGCCGGTATCATGATGTTCTCGGCGGCGGTGAACTCCGGCAACAACTGGTGAAACTGAAACACGAAACCGATGTGGCGGTTGCGGAAGTCGGCCAGTTTGCGGCGGCTCAGTCCGCCTATGTCAACACCGTCGATGGCTATTGTGCCGCTGTCGGCACTGTCGAGGGTGCCGATAATCTGCAGGAGTGTGGTCTTGCCCGCACCGCTGGGGCCAACGATGCTTACCACCTCGCCCTTGTCGATGTGCAGGTCGATGCCCTTGAGCACCTGCAGGGGGCCAAAGCTCTTTGTTATGCCTTTTATGTCAATCATTTGTTCTTGTTTTTCTTGTGCTCAATCCATTTCTTTATAGTCGTGTATGCACTCTCCTGCTCCTGCCGTTGCGGAGCGGTGAATGTCATGGAGTCTTGCGGTTGGCCGTGCTGGTCGGGATATATTATCATCAAACTGCACTCCGGGAAGAATTCCGTAAGCTCGTCAGGCAGCCGCTCAAACGACGGTTTGTACGACACGGTGCCGTTGCGCGCCGTGATTACCACGAGCAGATGGTCGGCGTTGACAATCTTCGCCAGCGTGGTCAGCTCCTTCCAGTGCTGCATCAGCGCATATTCGGCGCGCACCTCAGGGTGGCGGTTCTGTATGTATGCGCTTATGAGAGCCGTGGTCTCCTGTCGTCCATGAAACACTATGCGGCAGCCGATGTTGCCGGCAAGGCGCGCCAAATGCTCTATCCAGCGGTAGAAGCCCGGCTCAAACTCCACCCTCGACGGCACCGCCACGTGTATGCGCCGCAGTGTGGCCAAAGGACAAGTTATGTGGCAGATGGCTATCTGGCTGTTTATCTCGCTTGTCAGTCCCTGTGCAAACGAGCCCCAGAAAGTGTCATGGGGTCCCTTGCGGTGGTGCAGTGCCATTATTATTTCCGAGGCGAAGTTCTCCTTGAAGGCATGCTTTATGCCATTGGCGATGTTGGTTGCCAGTCGGCTTTGCGTCTGTATGCGCACGTCCGACGCTGCGGCCACCGTGGCAGCCCTGTCGAGTATGCGCCGTCCGTTGCTTTGGTTGTGGCGGCTGTACAGGTCGTCGTTCACCACGTTGAGTCCTATTAGCCCACGGTTCAGCTTCTTGTTGCTCATCATTATGGCCAGCTGCACCAAAGAGTCGGTGTCTTCCTCGTGCTGCAGAATGGCCATTATCTTCTCGTCGTCGCCGTGCGGGGCTTGCTCGTCGGGCATGGCCTTGTTGCGCAGCAGCGTCTTCTGCGCCGAGTGCTCCACGACGATGGAACTTATGATGCACGTGAACAGTATCATCATCACCACGCCGTTGAGCATGTTGGCGTCAACGAGAAACGAACCGTCGGGCTGCTTCATCTTCATGCCCACCATCACTATGGCTATGCCGCCGGCGGCGTGGGCTTCGGTGAGTCCGAACATCATGTGGCCCGAAAGCCATGGAAAGCGGAGCGCGAAGCACGACGCATAGGCGGCGACGGCCTTCGACAGCGTGCCGAAGAACACCATGCAGAACACCACCCAAAGCGTGTCTACACCGTGGAATAGCACCCTTATGTCGATAATCATGCCCACGCCAATCAGGAAGTAGGGTATGAATATGGCGTTGCCGATAAACTCGATGCGGTTCATCAGCGGCGACACGCTTGGAATGAACCTGTTGAGCAGCAGTCCGGCGAGGAAGGCTCCGAATATGCCTTCTAGTCCGCACATCTCCGACACTGCCGCACTGAGGAACAGCACGCACAGCACATAGATGTAGAGCATCACCGAGTCGGAGTAGCGGCGGAAGAACCAACGCGTGAGCCGGGGCAGGCAGAACACCTCGCCGGCGCAGAACAGCGACATCTTCAGCACAAACATCATCCAAAAGCCAATGCCCTTGGCCTCGTCGCCGCTGGCCCCAACGATGGCGGCGAGTATTATCAGCGACATGGTTAGGGCTATCATCGACGACCCTACGCTGAGGGCGACGCTTGAGTGTTTCTGCAAGCCGAACTTGCATACTATGGGATAGGCTATCAGGGTGTTGGAGCCGAATATGCAGGCGAGCAGCATCGATGCCGTTGACGAGTAGCCGAGCATACTGCGCCCCACGACATAGGCCGTGGCAAACGGTATCATGAACGTGAGAAACCCGAACAGCAGAAACTGCCCCTGCCGCTTCTTTATGTCCTTCATGCTCATCTCAAGTCCGGCAAGAAACATGATGTATAGCAGACCCACACGCCCAAACAGTTCAAACGAGCTGTCGCGCTCCAGTATGTTAAGCCCATACTTGCCCACAAGAATGCCGGCTAGCACCATGCCTATGATGTGCGGTATGCGCAGTCGCGCCATGATGATAGGCGCAAACAGTATGATGCACAGCACGACAAAAAATATCAATGTCGGGTCGGTTATCGGAAAGTAATGCGATATGTCGGGCATAATCATCGTGAAATAACACGTTCTGTATGCAAAGGTGCAAAAAAAATGTCACATCCGAATGTTAAATGTACCAAAAGTTGTATTTTTGCAACACAACTAAACGAGTTAACAACTAAAGAAACGGAGATAACATAGACATGAATGTAGCTATTGTTGGCGCAAGCGGAGCCGTTGGGCAGGAGCTTTTGCGCGTGTTGGCGGAGAGGAATTTCCCGGTGGACAACCTTTTGCTGTTTGGTTCGGAGCGCAGCGCCGGCCGCAAGTATGAGTTCAAGGGCAAGGAGTATGAGGTGAAGCTGCTTCAGCACAATGACGATTTCAAGGGCGTTGATGTTGCCTTCACGTCGGCTGGTGCCGGAACGTCGAAGGAGTTTGCCGCCGATATAACCAAGTTTGGCGCCGTGATGATCGACAACTCAAGCGCGTTCCGCATGGACGACGATGTGCCATTGGTGGTTCCCGAGTGCAATGCAGCCGACGCGCTCAACCGTCCGCGCGGCATCATCGCCAACCCCAACTGCACCACGATAATGATGGTGGTGGTGTTGCAGCCGCTGGAGCGCATCAGCCACATAAAGCGCATCCACATAGCAAGCTACCAGAGTGCGAGCGGTGCCGGAGCAGCCGCCATGGCCGAGCTTCAGCAGCAGTACAAGGAAATAATAGAGGGTCAGGAAGTGACCGTGAAGAAGTTCCCCCACCAGTTGGCCTACAACGTAATTCCTCAGATCGACGTGTTCCAGCCCAATGGATACACCAAGGAAGAGATGAAGATGTTCAACGAGACGCGCAAGATTATGCACAGCGACGTGAAGTGCTCGGCCATGTGCGTGCGTGTGTCGTCGCTCCGCGCCCATTCCGAGAGCGTTTGGATCGAAACCGAGAACCCCATATCTGTAGAGGAGGCGCAGAAGGCCATCGCTGCTGCTCCCGGCGTTACGCTTGAGGACGACCCGTCGAACCTCGTTTACCCCATGCCGCTCGACACGGCTGGCAAGGACGATGTGTATGTAGGCCGCGTTCGCAAGGATCTTGCCGACGACAACGGGCTGACATTCTGGCTCAGCGGCGACCAGATACGCAAGGGCGCGGCTCTGAATGCCGTACAGATAGCTGAGTATCTCATCGAAGTTGGCAACGTGAAGTAGTCTTTATAATACAACCAACGGAAGAGGCCCACGGCTTGACACTGCGAGTGTCAGCCATGGGCCTCTTCCGTTGGTTATGTTCCCTATCGTGCTTGGCCATGTGGCCGTATGCACGATAGGACCTTGTTTTACAGTTTGCTTATTATTCCGAGCTTAGTGTTCTCGATGAAGCTGATGATGGCGCGAACCTCCTTGCCGTCGGGCACCTGCTCCTTTATTTGCAGCACGGCGTCAAACACGCTTGTCTGTCCGTGGAACACCAGGCGGTAGGCGTTGGCGATATGGCCGATAACCTTTTCCGATGTGCCCGATGTCTTGAGCAGCGACTCGTTCACGCCGCCGTAGCGCACGGGGTTGTCTGTGGCCACGATGAACGGAGGCACGTCGCGGCTTATGCGCACGCCACCTGTCACCATCGACGCGCCGCCAATGCGCACGTTGGCGTTGACAATCACGCCAGACGAGAATATTGCCGCACTGTGTATGTCGCAGTCGCCGGCTATCTTAGTGCCGTAGCCGAAGGTTACGTAGTCGCCCACCTTGGTATCGTGCGACACGTGTACACCCTCCATGAAGAAGTTGCGGTTTCCGATGCGTGTCTCGCCGTCGCTGAATGTGGCGCGGTTTATCACCACGTTCTCGCGGAATATGTTCTCGTCGCCAATCACAAGGTGCGACGCGTCGCCCTTGTAGTTGAAGTCTTGCGGCTCTGCGCCGAGCACGGTGTTCTGAAACACCTTGTTGCCGCATCCCATGCGTGTGCCGTTCATGATACTCACGTATGGGTATATGGTGCAGTTGTCGCCAATCTCCACGTCGCCCTCTATGTAGGCAAACGGATATATGGTCACGTTGTTGCCGATTTTGGCTTTCGGATCAACGTATGCTTGCTGACTTATCATAGTGTATGGTTTTTCGTTTATGCTAGTTTATACTTGCCACTGGTTGGTGGGACGGCGTTAGTTGCGTCCTCCGCCCAGAGCGTAGTACAGGTTTACCACGGCCTGCATCTTGTAGAACTGGTCTTGCACCTCCGACAGTTGTGCGTTGAGCAGGCTCTGTTGTGCGGTGATAACCTCAAGATAGGTGCTGCTGCCCTCGTTGAAGAGCATCTTGGTGTATTCCACGTTCTTGGTGAGGCTCTCTACCTGCTTTGCCTCAAGTTGCGCCTTCTCTGCCGACGAGTTGTACAGCACGAGGGCGTTGCTCACCTCGCTGCCAGCCGAGAGCACTGCGTTCTGCCAGGTGTTGTAAGCCTGTTCCTGCTGTGCCTTGGCCACCTTCAGTCCGGCAATGAGCGCGCCGTGCTGGAATATGGGTTGCGTCAGGCTTCCCACGGCGCTCCACAGCATCTTGCCGGGGTTTACTATGCCGCCGCCACCGCTGTTGGTGTATGCGCCCGAACCGCTTATGGTGATGCTGGGGTAGAACTTCGATCGTGCCTGGTTGGTGTTGTAGAAGCACTGCGCAAGTGACATCTCGGCGTAGTGTACGTCAGGACGGTTGTTGAGCAGCTGTATGCCTATGCCAGTGCTGAAGTTGCTGGGCAGCGACTGACTGTCGAGTGTGCCGCGGGCGATGGTCTGCGCCGGCTGTCCGAGCAGCAGCGACAGCGAGTTCTCCGTCTCGCGTATCTGCCGCTTCAGTTCGGTTGCCTGTGCCAACACCGAGTAGTAGTTCGACTCAGCGCTCTGCACGCTGGTCTCCTTGGTACGTCCAAGTTCCTTCTGCAGCTTCATCATGTTCCACGTGTCCTTGGTCAGACTGGCCATGTTGTTCACAAGTTCAAGTTCCTTGTCGAGCATCATCAGCGTGTAGTACATGTTGGCTATGTTGGATATCAGTCCCGTCTGCACCACGAGCTGGTAGTCCTTGGTGGCCAAAAGCGACATCTGCGCGCTGCGCTTTGCGTTTAGCAGGTTGCCAAATAGGTCGATGCTCCAGCTTGCCTGCACCGGCAGCGAGTAGGTCTTGGTGGTCTTGTTGCCGTCCCACGAGCTTATTGTTCCAGTGGGCGAGAACGTGAATGCCGGGATGAATGCCAACTTGGCGGCGGTGAGCTGTGCCTCCACCATCTTCACGTTGAGCGCGGCGTTGAGCATGTTGGTGTTGTGTGCCAGTCCCTGCTCAATGAGCGACTGCAGCTGTCCGTCGGTAAACACGCTGCGCCAAGGCAGGTTGCCGAAGCTGGTGGTGTCGTTCACGGCGAGCGTGTCGGTTATGCTTGCCGAGTCGCGCACCAACCCCTTTGCGTTGACGTCGGGGCGCTCATATTTGTTGTATATCCCGCAGCTGCTCATCAGTGCGACGGCAGAGGCAAGGACTATAAAACTTCTTTTTTTCATCGTTATGTTTTTTATGTGTGTAAAGGATGCGGCGGCTGTCCCCTTGTGTGGGGCTTGCGGCCATTGCCACGCCTGTGGCCCATGGCCGCAGCCCTCTGGTAGTTGTCGTCGCTCCTGAAAACTCTCTTATTCGGCCTTGTTCTCTATCTGCTCGTGCAAGGCTCCGGCCACATACGGGTTGGTGTATTGCTTGATCTCGCTGTCGGCCGACACCGTGTCGTCCTCAAACTCGATAGGCTTGAACTTCTCCTGCAAGGTTTGGAATATGTAGAACAGGGCCGGCACAATCATAATCTGGCAGAGCATACCGATGAGCATACCTCCGATGGCGGCTGCGCCGAGCGTCATGTTGCCGTTGTAGCCCACACCCCATGGCATAAGCATAGGCAACAGACCGATGATCATTGCCAACGAAGTCATGAGGATAGGACGCAGACGGGCGGTGGCTCCGAGCACTGCCGACCACGACACGGCCATACCCGTGCGGCGGCGCTCAAGGGCGAACTGCACGATGAGGATGGCGTTCTTTGCCAACAGACCCATAAGCATGATGAGGGCAATCTGCATGTAGATGTCGTTGTTCTTGCCAAACAGGTTGGTGAAGAGGAACGCGCCCGCAAGTCCGAACGGCACTGAGAGGATTACGGCCAGAGGCACGATGTAGCTCTCATACTGTGCAGAGAGGATAAGGTAGACGAACGTGAGGCAGAGTGCGAAGATCATCATCGTGGAGCTGCTTGACTCCTGCTCCGAACGTGTCAGACCAGAATACTCGTAGGTGTATCCCGCAGGCAGACTTGTCTTGGCCACTTCGGCAATGGCCTTGATGGCATCACCCGAAGAGTAGCCGTCAGCTGCCGACGCGTTGACATTGATGGAGGTGAACAGGTTGAAGCGGTCAATCTCCTGCGGACCGTAGATGCGGTTCAGTGACACATACTCCTTGATGGGTGCCATCTCGCCAGCTGAGGTTCTTACATAGATATTGTTCAGACTCTTCAGGTCGGTACGTTTGCTCGGTTCTGCTTGAATGTACACACGATAGAGCTTACCGTAGGAGTTGAAGTTCGATGCGTAGAGTCCGCCGTAGTAGCCCTGCATGGTGGTGAGCACGTTTGAGGGGTCGATGCCGCTTTGCTTACACTTGGCCACGTTGACGTCAATCATATACTGCGGATACTTCGTGTCGTATTGGGTCATGGCGTTCGAAATCTCAGGACGCTTGTTGAGTTCGGTCAAGAAACTTTGGGTTACCTCAAAGAACTTGTTTACCTCGCCACCCGTGCGGTCCTGCATAGAGAATGTCAAACCATTGGTGGCCGAGAATCCCTGCACCATAGGCGGCTGGAAGGCCAAAATCTGTGCTCCCTTGATGGCGGCGGTCTGCTTGTAGATCATGCCTAGTACCATTGATGAACCCATGTTGTGCACTCCGATGTACTTCAGCGGACCTTCCAGCTTCTGGCGTTCCTCAAATGGCTTCAGCTTGATGATGAATGTACCCTGGTTGGAACCCTGTCCGGCGATGAAGCTATAGCCTGTGATACGCATACGGCTCTCCACGGCTGGGTTGGAAGCCAGCATGCGGTCTACCTGGTCCATCACTTCGTTGGTCTTCTTCATTGATGTTCCCGGAGGAGTTGACACCGTACAGAACACAGTTCCCGTGTCTTCGTCAGGCACAAGACCACTCTTTGTGTTCATGGCCAGCACCACAAGCACTGCGATGCCCACCACCACCGATGCGATGGCTATGATGGGGCGCTCCACAATGCGGCGTACGCCGTTGCGGTATTTGTCTTGCACTTTGCCATAGGATGCGTTGAAGGCAGCGTGGAAACGGTCAACCATCGACATCTTGCGCTTCGATCCGTCCTCGTTCTTTGGCTTGAGCAGCACGGCGCAGAGGGCTGGAGACAACGTGAGGGCGTTCAGGGCCGAGATAATAATTGAGATGGCCATGGTGATACCGAACTCGCGGTAGAACGTACCCGACGTTCCGCCAATGAACGACACCGGCACGAACACGGCCGACATCACGAGCGTGATGGAGATGATGGCTCCCGAAATCTCGTTCATGGCGTCGATTGATGCCGTCCTGGCCGACTTGTATCCTAAGTCGAGCTTGGCGTGTACGGCCTCGACCACCACAATTGCATCATCAACCACAATGGCGATGGCGAGCACGAGGGCGGCCAGGGTGAGCAGGTTGAGCGAGAAGCCAAACACATAGAGGAAGAAGAACGTACCAATGAGCGACACAGGCACGGCGATGAGCGGGATGAGCGTAGAACGCCAGTCCTGCAAGAAGACGTATACCACGATGAACACAAGGATGAACGCCTCTACAAGGGTCTTCACAAGGTCTTCGATTGATGCGTAGAGGAATTCGGTCACGTCCTGCATGGTCTGGAAGTGTACTCCAGGGGGCAGCGAGGCCTCTTGCTCCTTTAGCAGTTTCTTGATGTTGCCGGCAATCTCGGTGGCGTTGGATCCGGCTGTCTGGGTCACCATCATGGTGATAGAAGGCTTGCCGTTGAGCTTTGATTCTACAGAGTATGACTGTGCGCCCAACTCTATGCGGGCTACATCCTTCACACGGATGGTCTGTCCGTCCTGTGTAGAGGTGATGATCATGTCTCCAAATTCCTCGGGGGTCTTCAGACGGCCCTTGTAGCGTAGGGTATATTCATACTGGTTGTCGCTCTGCTCGCCCACCGAACCTGGGGCGGCCTCGATGTTCTGCTGGGAGAGTACGCTGGTGAGGTCACTGGGGATGAGGTTGTAGTTCTTCATCTTCACAGGGTCGAGCCAGAGGCGCATGGTGTAATTCTTCGATGACAGGTTTTGGCATTCACCCACACCATTGACACGCTTTATAGCCGGGATGACGTTGATTTCGGCATAGTTGGCCAGAAACTCGTCGTCGTAGCGGTCGTCGTCGGCATATATACCAAACATGATGACGGTGGACGACTGTCGCTTCATTACCGTCACACCGGCCTTGGTAACCTCGGCAGGCAGCAGTGCCGACGCCTGCGAGACGCGGTTCTGCACGTTCACCTGACACATGTCGGCATCCATACCCTGCTTGAAATATACCGTAATGGAGGCCGAACCGTCGTTGGTGGCCGATGAAGTCATGTAGGTCATGCCCTCCACACCGTTTATCTGCTCCTCCAGCGGGGCGAGCACCGAGTTCAACACGGTCTCGGCATTGGCTCCCGTGTATGAGGCGCGCACCATGATGGTAGGCGGTGCTATGTTGGGGTACTGCTCGATAGGCAGCGAAATCAGACCTATCACACCCAGGATTACTATCAAGATGGAGATCACCGTTGACAGCACCGGGCGCTTAATAAAATTATCTAATCTCATTTATTTTTTTTCTTTGCTATATTGTTCTACGTATTCTCTTTTGTGCGTCGCCGCGTGGGGCGTGGCCGCATTATTTGCCGAAGTCCTTCTTCAGCTTGCTGATGTCGCTCTGGTCGGCACCCATTGCTTCGGTTTTCTTCAGCTTCTCCTGATATTGTGCCTCTGTTATGGGCTTAATCTCGGTGCCGTCGGTCAGCGACGAGATACCGCTCACCACAATCTTGTCGCCAGCTTTGAGTCCGCTGGTTATGATGTAGTTCTTGCCGTCGTTGTTGGGGTTTACGCTGACAGCGGTGTACTTAACCTTGTTGCCGTTGCCAACGACATATACGAAGTACTTGTCCTGCACCTGCGACACAGCGTCCTGAGGAATGATGATGGCTGTGGCGTCGTTGTGGGGAACGACGATGCTGCCCGAGCCGCCGCTCTTGAGCAGACGCTGAGGGTTGGGGAAGTCGGCGCGCACCGATACCGAACCTGTCGTGGCGTCGATCACGCCGCTCACAGTGGCCACGTGGCCCTCTTCGCTATATATCGTGCCGTCGGCCAGTTGCAGCTTCACGGCGGGATAGTCCTTTATGGCAGCGTGTACGCCACCGGCAGTCTTGCCCATGTCGAGCAAGTCTTTCTCGGTCATCGAGAAGTACACCTGCATCGAACTGATGTTCGACACGGTGGTGAGAGCCTGTGCGCTCGATGCGCTCACGAGTGCGCCCACACGGTAGGGCAGCGAGCCAACGACACCATCGGCAGGGCTTGTCACATAGCAGAAGTCGAGGTTCTGCTTGGCCGATATGTAGCTGGCCTCGGCCTGTGCATAGGAGGCCTGTGCGGCCTCAAGCGCATTCTTCGACGACTGCAGCTCGTAGGTTCCTATCACGTTGTTCTTGAACAGTTTCTCGTTGTTGGCGTATGTCAGCTTCGATGTGTTAAGCTGGGCCTTGGCCGAGTTAACCGCGGCCTTGGCCTGACGCGCTGCGGCCTCGTAGGTTACGTTGTCGATTACGAAGAGCAACTGGCCTTTCTTCACCGCCTGTCCCTCATGCACGCACAGTTTGGTGATGAATCCAGATATTTTCGGACGTATCTCCACGTCCTGCACGCCCTTGATGGTGGCAGGGTAAGTAGTTTGCAAATCGGCGTTCTGTGTGCTGATGGTCCTCACAGCATACTCGTTGTCGCCGAAGTTTGGCTTGCCTTGTTTCCCGCCTCCGCAAGAAACCAACATTGCGGCAGCTACCGCAATCAACAACATCTTGTTCTTTTTCATATCTGTTCTATATAATAAAAAATGTGTACAATGGTATAACGTTATTCCTGCATACCGTGAAAACTCATGCGCTTTCCTCGGTTTTCAGGCTGCAAATATACAACAAATAAGTTTAATGTTTTGCCGCACTTCGTTTTGTTTAACATACTTTACATACGAAAAACAAAACATTGGCGCATGAAAAACGCATTGATGGGGAAATGTGTGAAAATCCGTTTGTTGGCCGTTGCTCTGGGCTGTCTGTGGGCGTTTTGCCGTGTTCCGTTTTGGTACATTTGGCCACGTGGTGGGAAGACGTGCTGTTATTCTTGGTTCGCAGTCCGTGTGAATGTGTGGTTTCCGGTATTCTATAAAAGAAGTGCCGCTTGCGCATGGCAAACGGCACTTCTTTGACTGGTTGTATGTGGATTCTGTAGAGGGGCTATAAAAAATAGTTTTGCCGAATTTTGAGACCATTTCCTGGGTGTATATCATCAGTCTGGTAGAGTCCAGTCTCTTTTATTCCTCGCGTATTATCCACTCTCCGATGGTGCGCTGGTCGCTGTCGTAGTTCACCCCAACCTTCACCAGCCGCTTGCCGTCGGCGGAGTAGG
>CAVKUV010000060.1:0-19450 GCA_963659505.1 Lachnospiraceae bacterium | reverse complement strand
AAAATCTGCTCGGCTAAAATTCAAAAATCCATCAAAGGCAATTTATAGAACCCGCCTTAAAAAGGTGGTTATGTAAACTACCACCGTATGGCTATTTATCATTTGTTGACAAACTTCTTCCCGTTGACGATGTAGACGCCCTTCTGCATGGCTCCGGTCACCTTCCGCCCCAGCAAGTCGTATACCGTGTTGTCGGTTGCAAATGGCTTCTTTGTCACGCTTTGAATGCCTGTGCCGTCGTCAAGCCCTTCTATGGGCAACTTGTCGGCACCTTCGGCAAGGTGCAGGTTGCGTTTGTCCACATAGAGGTAGGGCTGGTTCATCGTGGTGGTGGCGGTTGTCTGGACAAAGGCTTTCTTATCGGCGTCGAACAGATAGAAGTAATAGCCGTCTTCCACGATGTCGTCCTCGCTGTACCAGGCCGTCATGGCGGCGATAGTGCCCGTGTCGCCCTGCGCAATGAGGTTGTTGGCTGCGTAAACGGGGTCGTCATACTTGCCGATGACGTAGGCTCCGTCGGTGCCGGTGCTCACTTCATAGGTGTAGTCGCCGGCCTTTTCGGCCTTCAGCAGCAGCGGTGTCGCGGCTGGTATAATCTCGCTGCCGTCGGCATACACCTGCTGCAGAACGATGGTGTTGCTGTATGTCGTGCCGATAGGGTCGTCTTCAGATATGGCGTCCTTGAACACGGGGATGTATGCCTTGACGCCTTCGGGCAGACTGGTCATGGCTTCGGTGGTGAACACTGGCGTGTAGCCTTCGGCCAATGTGAGTGTTCCCTGGTCGTAGTCCTTCACGAGGCGTGCTTCAAACACGTTGAGCGACCAGTTGTTCTCGTCTACTGCGCCTGCCTCGACAGACAAGTCCACGGTGTTGCGCCCGTTGAGGCGACGTGACGGTATGGGTATGACGAGGTCGTAGTAGCCCGCTCCCGAACGGTCAACGCTCTGGATGGTGGCCAGCTTGCTTGCCCCGTTGATTATGACGTTCATTGAGCGCCACGACTGTTCGCGCAGGCGGAGCACGAGGCTGACGTTGTCTGTAAGTCCATAGGTGCTCATCGTCCATGTGAACGAGCCGCTGTAGGCGAAGGCTCCGCCAAACTCGTTGTCAAGGGCGCAGTCGGTGAGGCTGTGTGTGGTGCGGTTGTTCTCGTCGGCCACGCTGAACCAGTCGATGGTGTAGGGGTCGTGGGTGGCATTGCCTGTAGAAAATATGTTCTTCACCAGACGGATGTCGGTCAATACGGGCGAGAAACGGGTGTTCTCACCGTCGGCAATGTTGGCTTTCACGGTCACTGTGATGCTGTCCTTGGCCGTTTCGCCGTCGTCTTGCAGCAGCAAGGTGGTCGGAATGGCCACTTCCAGCTCAGCGAGGTCGTTGCCGAGGAAGTCTTTCTCGGCTATTTGCTCGCCGTCAACCTCGACGGTCATGCCGCGCCACTGGGTGTTCATCAGGGCGAAGTAGAGGTTGTTGGTGTTGCTGATGTCCTTGGTGCCGAGCTTGAACGAGAACTCTCCTGCATAGAGGAACACGCCTTTGGCTATGCCTTCGGCCTCGTCTTCCCATTCGAAGGCGGTGTCTGTCATGCCGTGTGAGTTGCGTGAATCGGTGTTGCTAACATCAATGCGGTCGATGGTGCGGTCGTCCAGTTCGTCGGCCATCGCTGCCTGTGGCACCAGCCCGGAGGTGGCCATCAAGGCAAAGCACAACTTGGTAATTCTTTTCATAGTGGTTATGTTTTTTAGTTATTGGATTAATGATAATATAGTTATTGGTAATGGTTGCCCAGGTTACTCGCTTATTGGTTTCATGTGCAAAGGTAATTTGTCTTGCCGTATGTGGTTTCCTGCGGTGTAACACGGACTTTACTCCATGTTACCAACCGCATATTTGTAGTAGTCAACGTCAATGTAGCCGCCAAGTTGACGGGTAGCGTAGCAATGAATGGCGAACCTTGTGCCCATGAAGAGGCGGGTGTAGTCGTAAACCATCTTGAAGCCGCTGACAACCTTTGTCCAGTGCTCGCCGTCGGTGCTGTAGTAGAGGTCGGCAAGGTCTTTGCCGAGGCGGAAGTCGGCGTCGAGGCGCAGGTAGACGATGCCTTTCTTCAGTTTGAGAGGCCGTTCCGACTGGGCGGTCACCTCAACCGCTGTCACGTCATGCGGTTGGTCGTTGAGCCGCACGCTGCTTTGGTTGGCCACGAGGTAGAGCTTTCCGCCCCGACGCTGCACTTCCGCCACGGCGGCGTCGCCCTGAAAGGCACTGATGCCCGCGCGGTCGCCATCCTTCAGGTGGCTTACGTCCATGCGCACCACGCCTGAGCAGCGCGGCCCTTCGAGCCTTTGGCTGATGGTGTTGGGCGCAAGGAAGAGATTGTCAGTGATGCGGCTCGTCTTCAGCCGCAGCCAACCGCGCCTCTCGGTGAGTGACCATGACGAATTGACGGGATTGTGGTTCCATTGCCATGCGTAGGCAAGTGTGTCGGCGGCGAAGTCGTCGCTGTCGGCAATGCCTCTGACTTCCAGCGGGTCGCCTTTCACCGCCAGACTCTCCGGCACACGACCGTCGCAGTCGCCCAGATAAGGCCAGCCGTTGCGCCATGAGCACGGAGAGAGGGTGAGCACGCGCCCCACACCGCCGCGATCCTGGAAGATGACGCCGTACCACTGGCCGTCGGGGGCATCGACTATCATGCCCTGGCCAACGTATGGAAATCCAGCGAAGCTGTCTTCCAGAATGACACGCTTCTCCCAAGGCCCTTCAAACTTGTCGCTACGGAAGCAAACCTGCCGTCTGTTCTTGCCCGCAGGCCATGACACCATGAGCAGGTAGTACTGTCCGTCGTGCTTGACGACACGGCTGCCTTCCAAGAGCGCCGTCTCCGAGGCGTCGCGCAGTTGGTCGTTGAGCTGCAAGTGCAGTCCGTCTTTCTTCACGTCGGTGAGGTCGGGCAGCAACTCGTCAATCTGCCCGGTGCCACTGAACACGTAAACGCGCCCATCGTCATCGAAGAACAATGATGCGTCGTGGAAATGCTGCATCCTGGCGTGCAGTTTCCATCGTCCGGATGCCGGGTTTTCGGTCTTATATATATATGTGTCGCCGCCAGGGGTGTCGTTTGGAGAAAAGAGTGCCCAGAACATACCGTCGTGATACTTGAGCGATGTGGCCCACTGGCCGCGTCCATACACCGTGCCGCCCGTGAGGTCATACTTGGGCGAGTCTTCCAGGCGGTCGAAGATGTAGCCTACGGTCTGCCAATGTGCCAGGTCTTTCGACATCATTATGGGGCCTCCGGGCATCAGGTGCATGGTTGTGGAAACCAAGTAGTAGGTGTCGCCCACGCGGATTACGTCGGGGTCGGGCACGTCAGCCCATATTATGGGGTTGTGGCACATGGTCTCCTGTGCGCTCCCTGCGGCAGATGGCGCAGCGGTGGTTGCGTTCAGAGTCTGCGACTGTCCCTTTGAGGCTATGCTTGCCCATGCGAGGAGTATGAGTGTGGCCGTTTGCCACATGCGGTGTGCTGGTTGTAGTTTCATTTAAGTTGGGTTCTAAAGGTATGGTCTTGTCACTGGTGACGGTTGCAAAGTTAGCCTTATCCCCCGACTGCCTCTTTGTGAGATGTAACCAGATGTTTATCCTGCGAAACCATCGCTTTGGCAGACAAGGCAAAGCGATGATTTTGCCTTGTGTGATATTGCTTAGTGGCGGTGAAAATCAACTCCATCAGCATGGTTAGGCGTAAAGGATGCAGTTTAGTGGGCGACGTGTCTCACGTCGCAACTGGCGCATTGCTGCTTGGCGTGCGGTTGGACACCGCACCCACTACGTGGCATATATTCTCATTGTGCCTCGTTAGCCCGTTCTTTTGCGTACTTCGTTACCTAAAACCTATGATTTTGGAGTGCCGCAATCTCTTTGTAGCGTTAAAATTTTGATTTTTCAGCAATATTTAGTACTTTTGTTGCGCAATTCAACAAACTTTAAAGGTGAAAGAGGCTTGTGAATAAGATATATTTTGTATTGTCGCTGTTGCTTTTCGTGTGCTTTGGTTGCGAGTTCAATCTCCGCACCAAGGCCGACAAGGCGTTGCCTACGACAGTGGCGGTTGAGCGATACGACCGCATACAGAGCCTTTACCTCACCACGGGCGACTTCTCAGCCTTGCAGCAGATGAACACAAGCTATCCGATGCAGACCCGCACCTTGATAGAAGACGTGTTGAAGATAGGCCGAGTGAACGACCCGGAGATAAACTCAAAGTTTCTTAATTTCTATCAGGACACTGTTCTGCAAGCACTTATCAACGAGGCGGAACAGCAATACGTGACCATGGACGACATCAACGAGAGTCTGACCGAGGCTTTCGCGCGGCTGAAGCACGAATTGCCCAGCTTGGAATATCCCATGGTGTATGCCCAGATAGGCGCGCTCGACCAAAGCATTGTCGTTGGCAACAACACCATAGGCATTGGTCTCGACAAGTATCTTGGGTCCGACTATTCGCTTTACAAGAGTTATTATCCGGAGTCGCAGCGCGCGCTGATGAAGCGGTCGATGATTGTGCCCGACTGCATGGTGTTCTACATACTCAGCCTTTTCCCGATGCCCCACGACAAGCAGCTATCGCAGCTTGAGTGCGACCTGCACATGGGCAAGATACAGTGGGTGGTCAACCGCCTGACATCGACAAAGACATTCAGCAACAAGTATGTGAGTGCCGTTGGCGACTATATGCACCGTAACAAGCACGTCACGGTGGCGCAGTTGCTTGGCGACTGCGACTATTCAGTGTTTGACTGCCGATGAGCACTTCGTTGCTTACTGGCACTTCGCCCCTTGGCGCGCGCCGACAGCCCTCATGTGGTTGTTGAGCTTGTCGGTGAACTCGTGGTTCTTCAATCCCCATTGCGGCGCAATGAGCATGTCCTTGGGCGACTGCGACACAAAGCGTTCCAGCACAAGGCTCCAGCGCAACCGTTGCACATACTCCGTGACGAGTTGTATGTATTCCTCCACGGAGTATATGTGGAACGGCTTCTCCGCATACATCCTTTCCAGTCTTGTTCCCCTTATCACCTGCATCTGGTGCATCTTGAGCATCGTCAGCGGTAGTGCCGACATCTTGTCGGCCTGGCGCAGACTCTCTTCGGCGTCTTCGCCGGGCAGACCTATTATAATGTGTCCGCCTGTGTGTATGCCGCGCGAGGCCGTCTCCTCAACGGCGCGCCTTGAGCACTCGAAGTCGTGGCCGCGGTTTATCAGTCTGAGGGTAGTGTCGTTGGCACTCTCGATGCCATACTCCACAACGAGAAACGTTTGGCGCGCCAGTGTGGCCAGATAGTCGAGCAGCTCGGTCGATACGCAGTCGGGGCGTGTGCCTATGGCGAGTCCCACCACGCCGTCGGTCGAGAGTGCCTCTTCATATAGTCGCTTCAGGTGGTCGAGTGGGGCATAGGTGTTGGTGAACGCCTGGAAGTAGGCCATGTACTTCATGTCGGGATACTTGCGGGCGAAAAAACTTTTGCCAGCCTCTATCTGCTGGGCTATGCCTTGGCCTGAGGAGCAGTACGACGGGTTGAACGTCCTGTTGTCGCAGAACACGCATCCGCCGTGCCCCTTGCTGCCGTCGCGGTTGGGGCATGAGAAGCCGGCGTCTACCGACAGTTTCTGTATCTTGTAGGGAAACTTGGAGCGTATCCATGTGCCGTAGTCGTTGTACAGGCGGTTATTCATATATTTTATATCTTAGCAAAAACAAAGTTACGTAGAAAATACTTAACTTTGCCGAATATAGGTAACAAAGTCGTCTAGACTTCTATGAATTTCAAGAACTTTTCGTCAGAAAAGTTTAGGCGACTTCATAAAAAGCAGTAAAAAAGCAGTAACGACAATGAAAAGAATCGCAATTATGTGCGCATCCCTACTTGTTGCCGCCGCCCAGGCGTTGGCTGGCAACAAACTTGACATCAAAAGCATAGCCTCCG
The DNA here is from genome assembly GCA_963659505.1 of Lachnospiraceae bacterium. GTDB lineage: Bacteria > Bacteroidota > Bacteroidia > Bacteroidales > Bacteroidaceae > Prevotella. The sequence goes on along the minus strand of CAVKUV010000060.1, from coordinate 13,457 downwards.
GTGAGTTTTGGGGCGAGCGGTTGTCGGCGGTGAGGCCGATGGCCGACGGCGAGACCTACGCCCAAATAAGCGACGACGGCAAGCGCATAGTCAAGTACTCGTTCAAGACGGGCAAGCAGGAGGGCGTGGTGTTTGACGCCGACAAGGCCAAAGGAGCCAAGGTGGAGACTGTTGACGGATACATAATGGACCCCACGGGGCGCAACGTGCTCATACAGACGCAGACCACGCCGATATACCGCAACTCGTTCACGGCGGTCTACTACATATATAATATAGCCAACAACCGACTCACGCCGTTGTCTGACGGCGGACCGCAGCAAACGCCGCTCTTCTCGCCCGACGGCCAGCAGATAGCCTTCGTGCGCGACAATAATATATTCCTCGTCAAGCTGCTCTACGACAACGCCGAGACGCAGGTGACCACCGACGGCAAGCGCAACGAGATAATCAACGGCATACCCGACTGGGTCAACGAGGAGGAGTTTGCCAATTCGCGCAGCATGGTGTTCACCGCCGACGGCAAGCAGATATGCTGGGTGCGCTACGACGAGAGCCGCGTCAAGCAGTATTCCATGCAGCTGTTCAAGGGTATGAGTCCCGAGAAAAGTGAGTATGCCGAATATCCCGGCTTCTACACCTATAAGTATCCCATCGCCGGCGAGGACAACTCCACAGTAGGCGTGTTCAGCTACGACATAAAGTCGCGCCAGACGCGCCGCTTGCAGCTGCCGCTCGATGCCGACGGCTATGTTCCGCGCATAATCACCACCAAAGACCCCACCAAGATTGCCGTGATGACGCTCAATCGCCATCAGGACAACCTGTCTATATACATGGCCAACCCCTTGACCACCGTGTGCCAGTTGGCGTTGAGCGAGAAGGTCGATAAGTATGTTGACTGCATGAGCGTCACCGACACCAAGATTGTTGGCGACTACATCCTGATGCCAAGCGACCGCGACGGCTACACCCACCTCTACCTCTACTCGCTCGGCGGAAAACTGCTGCGCAAGATTGGCGACGGCAAGGCTTGCGTCACCGACGTGTATGGCATTGACGAGGCTACGGGCGACGTTTACTTTGCGTCAAACCAGGTGGGTCCGCAAGACAGGCAGGTGTATGTGTCGCACAAGAATGGCAAGGTGGACAGACTCACCTCGAAGGATGGCAGCAACAGTGCCATATTCGCCGACGGCTTCAAGTATTTCATCAACGTGTGGAGCGACCTCAACAACCCCTCTGTCTACACCCTCAACAGCAATGCCGGCAAGACTCTCGTCACACTCATCGACAACAAGGCTCTGAAAGACAAGTGGGCTACGTATGACACTGGCTCTCGCGAACTGTTCTCGTTCACCACTTCCGAGGGTGTCACCCTTAATGGTTGGATGATAAAGCCCGTGGGCTTCGATGCCTCGAAGCGCTATCCCGTGATAATGTATCAATATGGCGGTCCCGGCAGCCAGCAGGTGCTCAACAGCTGGAACATCGGCATGGCTTGGCAGGGTGGCGCGCTTGAGCAGTATCTTGCCCAGCAGGGCTACTTGGTGGTGTGCGTCGACAACCGTGGCACCGGTGGTCGTGGCGTCGACTTCCAGAAGTGTACCTACCTGCGCGTTGGCGAACTTGAGGCGCGCGACCAGGTGGAGGCCGCCCTGTGGCTTGGCAAGCAGAGCTATGTCGACAAAGACCGCATAGGCATTTGGGGCTGGAGCTTTGGCGGATGGAACACGCTGATGAGCATGAGCGAGGGACGGCCTGTGTTCCGCGCAGGCGTGGCCATAGCCCCCGTCACCAGTTGGCGCTACTACGACACTGTCTATACCGAGCGTTACATGCGCACGCCTAAGGAGAACCCGTCGGGCTACGACGACATCAACCCCATTGCGCGCGTGTCGAAGCTTAGCGGTTCATTGCTCATCTGCCATGGCTTGGCCGACGACAACGTTCACTTCCGCAACACTGCCGAGTATGCCGAGGCTCTCGTGCAGGCCGACAAGGACTTCAAGGAGAACGTCTACACCAACCGCAACCACAGCATTCGCGGCGGCAACTCGCGCAATCACCTTTACCGTCAGGCCATCAACTTCTTCAATGCTGAAATGAAGTAATGTGGAGGCAATAGTAGGTCGTCCAATTTGTTGTGACTCTTGTGTAGTGGGTGCGGTGTCTCACCGCACACCAAGTGGCAATGCGGCAGTTGCGACGTGAGACACGTCGCCCACTACTTGCGAACCCACAACAGTAGGAACAACAAATTGGACACCCTACGTTCAAATATAAAAACTACTAACAAAACGATAATAGATGTATGGTTAAGAGAATTTCCATGTTGGCATTGGCCACAGTGATTGCCGCCGTCACCGTCTGCGGCAAGACGAAGCGTAAAGCCGTGGCCAAGACAGTGCCTACGCTTGAGATCATAAACAATGTGAACGACCACTGGCAAGCCACCCACAAGGCCGAGGTGAAGGCATTCTGGGACGATGCCGCCTATTTCACGGGCAACATGGAGGCATACTGGCTCACGGGCAACGCCCGTTTCCTGGAGTATGGCGACCGATGGGCACGCCACAACAGGTGGAGTGGGGCGACGGAGCCTAACCAATCCAAGTGGCTCTACCGCAAGTATGGCGAGTCGCAGCAGTATGTGCTCTTTGGCGACTGGCAGATATGCTTCCAGACATATCTTGACATGTATGCCATGAACCCCAACGCCTACAAGATAGCGCGCGCCAAGGAGGTCATCGACAGGATGTGTGCCATGCCCGAGACCGACTTCTGGTGGTGGGCCGATGCCTTGTATATGGTGATGCCGGTGATGACGAAGCTCTACAAGACCACTGGCGACGAGAAGTATCTCGACAAGTTGTATGCCAACTTCCGCTATGCCGACAGTCTGATGTTCGACAGTGCCGCATGCCTCTATTTCCGCGATGGTCGCTATGTCTATCCCAAGCATAAGACAGACAGTGGCAAGAAGGACTTCTGGGCGCGTGGCGACGGATGGGTGCTCGCCGGACTGGCCAAGGTGCTCACCGACATGCCGCAGTCCTATCGCCACCGTCCGTTCTTCGTCACTCGCTTCCGCCAGTTGGCCTCTGCTGTGGCCAAGTGCCAGCAGAAGGAGGGCTACTGGACGCGCTCCATGCTCGACCCCGAACAGGCCGAGGGACCTGAGACGAGCGGCACGGCATTCTTCACCTATGGTTTGCTCTGGGGCATGAACCACGGTCTGCTCGACAGGTCCACTTTCGTGCCCGTGGTTGACCGTGCTTGGCAATATCTTGTCGGCACGGCTCTGCAACCCGACTGGTCGGTGGGCTATGTGCAGCCCATAGGCGACAGGGCGGTCAAGGGACAGCAGCTGAGTGCCAAGAGCGTGACGAACTTCGGCACGGGGGCTTTCCTGCTTGCCGCTTGCGAGAAACTGCGCTTCGACGAGCAGACGGTCAGCCCTGCCGACGACCGGGCTTTTACTGTCGCGTTTGCCAACGACTCACAGGAGCTTAGGCACGAGGTGGTTGAGCTTGATGCCAACGACGTGTTCTCGCGCCTTGGCATAAGCGGCGGACGGCAGTTCCGCGTGCTCAACGCCATGGGGCAGGACCAGACCTACCAGCTCACGCACGACGGCAAACTGCTTGTCGAGGTGTCGGTGCGCCCAGGCAGCAAGACTGTGCTCACTATAAAGAAAGGTGTGCCGCCCGTGTTCCGCAATGTGTGCTATGGCCGCCAATATCCCGAGCGTCTCGACGACATCGCCTGGGAGAACGACTTTGGGGCTTACCGCTGCTACGGACCGGAGTTGCAGCGGCGTGGCGAGAAGTCGTATGGCTACGACGTGTGGGTGAAGAACACGCCCGACCTCGTGGCCGAGGAGCGTTATCATGAGGAGGAGGTGATGCACGCCATGCAGAGGCGGTTGCCCAAGGGCTACAAGGCGGCCAAGGACTCCATCGAGCGTCTTATGACCTACCATCTCGACCATGGCTATGGACTCGATGCCTATGCTGTTGGGGCTTCGCTGGGCTGCGGAACTCCGGCTCTCATGGATGGCGACAACATCATCTATCCTTATTGCTACCGCACTTATCGTCTGCTCGACAATGGTCCCTTGCGCTTTGCCGTCGAACTTGAATACAACCCCACGAGCGTCTTGGGCGACACTGCCGTTGTCGAACATCGACTGGTGAGCATCGACAAAGGCTCCAACTTCAACCGCTCCACCGTGTGGTACACCGGACTTAGCCACTTTGTGCCATTCGCCTCTGGCGTGGTGCTCCACCGGGCCGACACTGCCAGCGTTGTGCTTGGCGACGGCTATGTGGCTTATGCCGACCCGTCAGACAATCCCGACGGCCATAATTTCCAGACCTATCTCGGCGTGGTGTTCCCCGACGGTGGTGTGCAGTCGTTGCGCACCAAGGCCGGTGCCAACGGCAGCGACATTGTCGGCCACGCCCTGTGCCGCAAGTCTGCCATTGCCGATGGCGAGCGCGTCACCTACTATTTCGGTTCGGCATGGAGCAAGTACGACTGCCGCAGCATGGCCGAGTGGCAACTGCGCATCGCCGCTCTGCGCCGCTCGCTTGCCGCTCCGCTCAAGCCCGTCTTCTGACATTTTGGCGGCCAATTTGTTGTGACTCATGTGTAGTGGGTGCGGTGTCCCACCGCACACCAAGCGGCAATGCGACTGTTGCGATGTGGGAAACGTCGCCCACTACTTGCATGTCCATCACAAGTAGGAACAACAATTTGGACAGTCTACTCCTGACATTGAGCGGCATGTAGACGCATCCATAACTTTTGACTATAAGTCTCTACAATAGATTCTATGAGGGTCTATTGTGGAGACTTTTCTTTTTTCCCTAACCGAAGCACATAGGAGGTACGGTGCCTCGCCGTACCATTCCCTCCCACATGAAGCAACTTAGTAGGCGCTGCGTCCTCGCTGCGCCCGTCCCATTGCCAAGCATTGTCCATAAAGTGCCCCATGCATTTGGTAATGTAGAAATAATTTGTGCGGATTTGTACCTGTACGGGCTGAAAGCCCAGCAACTCCATAGCCCAGGGCAACGCCCTGGGTTTTTGTTTGCGTGTATCTTCTCGCCCTGTAAGGGCAAAAGTATATAGATTATAATGCGCACAAGTTTATATACTTTTGCCCTTACAGGGCGCAAGTTACCTCTTCTTTTTATCCCCAGGGCGTTGCCCTGGGCTATGTAGTATAGGGCTTTCAGCCCATCGCGATACAGTCAGCCAATCATGTAAAATCTGTTCAAGTTGTTTTACCTTCACTTACCAGAATAACCTTATATTCTCACATATCAAAAAAACAACGAAATTATGGGAAGAAAGAAAAAGTCAGAGTCATTAGTCAAGTTCATGTGCCTCATCATCTCTCTCTTGAAGGCCAACGGCCAGCACCGCACCTCGCTCCATTACCAAGCCGCCCTCAACAGTTTCATGCGCTTCCGCGCCCAGCGCGACATCACCCTTGCCGAGATCGACGCCGACATGGTCAAGTCCTACGAGGCATACCTGAAAAATGTGGCTGGGGTGTGCCGCAACACCAGCTCCTTCTATATGCGCATACTCCGTGCCGTCTACAACCGTGCCGTGGATAGGGGACTGGCTCAGCAGTCGCATCCCTTTAAGGACGTGTACACAGGCATCGACACTACCAGCAAACGGGCCATCACCACCGCCACTGTCGGCAGCATCAAGCGTCTCGACGCCAACCTCACTCCGCAGCAAGCCCTTGCGCGCGATGCGTTCCTCATGAGCTTCTACCTCCGTGGCATCTCCTTCGTCGACCTGGCCCGCCTCCGCAAGTCCGACCTTCGCGACGGCTATCTCCACTACACCCGAAGCAAGACCGGCCAACGCCTCTCCATCCGTTGGGAACAGCCTATGCAGGACATCGTCAACCGGTATGAACAGCTTACCGCCGCTTCCCCTTACCTCTTTCCGTTTCTTGTCGGCAGCGGCGAGGGACAAAGCGAACATCGGCTTTACCACAATGCCGAGTCGCGCATCGCCTACCACCTCAGGCGGCTCAGTGCGAAGATGGGTCTCCGCGGCAAACTCACGCTCTATGTCGCGCGCCACTCGTGGGCTACGGCGGCGAGAGACCAGCACATCTCCCTCTCCGTCATCAGCGAGGCGTTGGGTCACAACTCCGAGTCCACCACTCGCATCTACCTCCGCTCCATCAGCACCGCCGATGTTGATGCCGCCAACGCCAAGATCCTCGCATCGTTATAGCCGAATTCTATTTTGAACACGAGATTTATTTTGAACACGAATTTCACGAATAACACGAATGTCGCTTGTTTTGGCGGTAGAAAGTCTCACACGGATTCCACGGATCTCACGGATTTGCAACGCCTATATTCGTGAAATTACCTCCCTTTGGTCAGTGGGTCTTCGACACTTGCGTAAGCTTGATGAACTCCGCTGAATATGGATACTGTGTGAATAAATCTCGTGAAATCCGTGTTCAGAAGAGATCCTTCGCCGATCAGGCGACTTCCGTGTATTCCGTGTTGATCCGTGTGCAAAAGATAAATGCACGCCAATCTGTGCCATCTGTGAGATCTGTGGGAGATTTATGCTCTGTATACCTACGACATCCGTGTATTCCGTGATTTCCGTGTTCGAAAGCCAATCACCGATAGTCCGTTTAAGTTGACTTTCCCTCCGGCCGTCGAACGTTGTTTCCGTTTAAGTTCCGCGGATAGAATAATCTTATTCGTGTTCGGAATATATCCCTCGCCGAGCAGGCGACATCCGTGTAAATCCGTGTTTAATCCGTGTGCAAAAGATAAATGCGCGCCTATCTGTGCAATCTGTGGGAGATTTTGGCTCTGTATACTTGCAATATTCGTGTAATTCGTGCTATTCGTGTTCAGAAACGAATCTTCGCCGAGCAGGCGACATCCGTGTTCAAAAAAACAATACGTGTTATGTGCATCGCAAAAAAGACATATGAATTCTTTGCGTTTTCAAAAGAAATATCCATCTTTGCACTTGTCATCGTAAGAACAAGGAGGTTATATGGAAATAAAGGATAAAGACTTTTGGGCAAAGCGTGATGCCGCCATGAAGCGTTTTATGGCGGCAAAAGAGCGGAAGAAGCAGCGTATGGCAGAACTGGAACAAATGCTTCGCCAAGATTATATTGCCCGTACGGGCGAGGAGCCTAAGTTTGTCAACGTTTGGTAACATGAACGAGCTGTCTTTGCAAACCGTCAATGCCACGTCTCCGTATGAAGGTTTAAGTTCCGTCCAAGTTCTGCGGATAAGAATATTCAATCCACGGAATCTAAACGGAGCCTATACGGAAGGGCTACGCCTATATTCGTGTTATTCGTGCTATTCGTGTTCAGAATATCCAATCACCGAGAGTCCGTTTACGTTCCGTCTAAGTTCTGCGGATAAAATATCCTATCCGCCGAGTAGGCGACATCCGTATTAAATCCGTGTTAAATCCGTGTGCAAAGACCATCCGCGTTTTCGAGCAACAGTAAACTCGCATTGGATAAAAATTGTATTCTGTATCTCTACATAAGAGACACAGAATATCGGTTGCAAAGATAAAGAAAATATTGTGAATAAGCAGATTGCCTTTGTCGAATTTATTTTTATCGGGTGAGAAAAAGAGATTTCTCGAAGTGCATTTTTTGAAGAGGCGTTTTCGTATGGGTGAGTGTGTCAGGTGGTTACGGTGCTTTCTGTGTCTCTTATGTAGAGAAACAGGACGACATCGTAAGAACGGACTTGATTTTCACAAGCTTAATGGAAAGATTAACAGTACGTCCTCAAGTAGCGGCCCCTATTGCAGGGGACGACGGCGAAGCCATGGCCAAAAGCCATTGGTATGCCGCCTGCGTGAGGATGAATTGCGAGAAGAGATTCCAGACCGACATCGAGGAGTTCTTCAAGAAAGAAGGCCACCCACTGGAAACGTGGATAGCTGTTCAGAAGCAAATCCGGCTCAACAGCCGAGGCAAGCGCGTCGTCCGCGAGATAGTCGTCCTTTCCACCTTTGTCTTCGTCAGGGTTCGTAAGACCCACCTCAACGCCATCCGCTTCCGCTCCGATGTCTACCGCATGCTCTCCGAGCCAGGCACCAACGTCCCCTACATCATCCCCGACAAGCAGATAGAGGATGTGCGCAGGGTAATCGACTCCGGAGCAGCCGAGATACTCAACCACACCATCAAGAAGGGCGACAAGGTGCGCGTCATCGACGGCGAACTCACCGGCGTGGTTGCCTACGTGCAGCGTGTGCAGCGCAAGAAAGTCCTCATCGCGTGCGAGATCCGCAACATCATCGGTGCGGCCATAGAGATAAGCACCGACCAGATAGAGTATTTCAAATAGGCGGTGTTCCATCCTGTTGTGAATAGAACTGGTGTTTTTCCGTTTAAGTTCCGTCTAAGTTCCGCGGATTGAATAATCCTATCCGCCGACCAGGCGTAATTCGTGTTATTCGTGCTATTCGTGTTCAGAGTATCCATCACCGAGTGTCCGTTTAAGTTCCGTCTAAGTTCCGCGGATAAGAATATACAATCCGCCGACCAGGCGTTATTCGTGAAATTCGTGGAATTCGTGTTCGAAAGAAGCAAGGAAACAGTATGCGACTTTCCGTTTAAGTTCCGTCTAAGTTCCGCGGATAAGAATATATAATCCGCCGACCAGGCGACTTCCGTGTATTCCGTGCATTCCGTGTTCGAAAGAAACAAGAAATCCGTGTGCGACTTTCCGTTTAAGTTCCGTCTAAGTTCCGCGGATAAAAATATCCTATCCGCCGAGCAGGCGTTATTCGTGAAATTCGTGCTATTCGTGTTCAAGAAAAACAAAGAAATCTGTGGTACATTTCCTTCGCCGACCAGGCGACTTCCGTGTATTCCGTGCTTTCCGTGTTCGAAAGAAACAAGAAATCCGTGTGCGACTTTCCGTTTAAGTTCCGTCTAAGTTCCGCGGATAAAAATATCCTATCCGCCGAGCAGGCGTTATTCGTGAAATTCGTGCTATTCGTGTTCAAGAAAAACAAAGAAATCTGTGGTACATTTCCTTCGCCGACCAGGCGACTTCCGTGTATTCCGTGCTTTCCGTGTTCGAAAGAAACAAGAAATCCGTATGCAACTTTCCGTTTAAGTTCCGTTTAAGTTCCGCGGATAAGAATATACAATCCGCCGAGCAGGCACCATCCGTGTATTCCGTGATTTCCGTGTTCAAAAGAAACTGATAAGAAAAAATGATCTCAATGCCAAACCCAAATATGGAAAACGACAAGCGCAAGGCATCGCGCCATGAGATGATATCCCAGTTAGAAGAGCAATTGGGTAGGACCCAGAGCCCCGAGGACGACATGTTCTACCATCATCCGTCCGAAGACAGGATAGTCCTCTCCCACGCCCTCTTTTGGACGATGACAGCCACCATCCATGGCAAGATCGCCAAGCAAACCTATTTCCTTCTCCTCCGCCAGTATCAGGAAGAGATGCTTGAGGCGTGGCTCACCGAGTCGCCCGACTTCCCCGACCTCCTGCACTACTGCAATGTCATCTACAACACCCTCCCCGTGATTCTGCAAGGAGCCTACAATTTCAGCGTCGACAAGGATGCCCGCCGCCTTGGCGCCATTTGCGTCGTGGCTGGAGGCTATGGAGGCGACATGCCCGACGATCAAGCCAACGAGCTGCTCGACGACATCGACTTCTTCTACAACCGTGTGAAGTGCCGCAAGATAGAACGCCTGCTGCCAACTCTGAATAAACTGGTGGTTGCGGAGCAAAAGGCTTGGATGGGGATGATGTGACAACCATATCCGCTTTTTATGCTCCGTATCTCCAGCAAACGTTGGGGTGGGGAAGTATTGCCATAAGAGGTTGGATGAGTACAATATGATAAATATGGATAAGAAAAAGATATTTCGATTTAGCCCCATCTTGAAACAGACGATTTGGGGAGGTGACAGGATTGGCCGTCTCAAGCGCATAGACGGTGCGCCCGAGCAGACTGGCGAGAGCTGGGAGGTGTCGGGCGTGAAAGGTAGCGAGTCGGTCGTTGTCGGCGGGTCGTATGCCGGAAAGAACCTCAACGCACTTGTTGACGAACTGAAGGGCGACTTCATGGGCAAGGACAACTATGCGGCTTTCGGCAACGAGTTTCCGCTGCTCATCAAGTTCATCGACGCCACCAGCGACCTGTCAGTGCAGGTGCATCCGTCCGACGAACTGGCTCGCAAGAAGGGACTGCCAAGGGGAAAGACCGAGATGTGGTATGTCATGCACTCCGCCGACAAGGCCAAACTGATGTGCGGACTGAAAAAGAGCATTACGCCCGACGAATACCGCCAGATGGTGGCCGACGACACCATCTGCGACGCCATCTGCGAATATCCCGTGAAGGAGGGCGACTGCTTCTTCATTCCCGCTGGACGCATACACAGCATTGGCGCTGGGTGTCTTCTCGCCGAAATTCAGGAGACGAGCGACACCACATACCGCATATACGACTTCAAGCGCAAGGACAAGTATGGCAACTACCGCCAACTGCACACCACTGAGGCGGCTGAGGCCATCGACTACAACGTGGAGGACAACTACCGCACGCTATACAACGCCGCCAACGACATGGGGGTGACGCTGGTGAGCTGCAAGCACTTCACCACCGCACTCTATTCACTCACAGAGCCAATGACGCTCGACTACTCCGAACTCGACAGCTTCGTCATTCTGATATGCACCGATGGCGAAGGCACCATAACCGACGAGGACGGCAACTCTTCGCCATTCGCCGCTGGCGACACCTTGCTGCTTCCAGCATGGGACAACATGGTGACGGTTGACGGCAGCGTGACATTCCTTGAGACGTATGTGTAGCAATCATATGGACTCTTTCCTTGCGTTTTGTGTTTGGGTTGTTCCTTTTTTCTGTAGTCAGCGCAGAAAGTTTGGATGGCAAAAAAACAGAACCAATATGAATTTGTCTTTCTGTCTTTGGTATGTTTCCTCATCCTGTGTGCAGGAAACGAAATGCTAAGCATTGTCACTTGGATGTACATTGGCATCCTGAATTGCTTGTTGCGATTTAAGGAGAATGTGGATATATGATAATCGATTGATGTGGATAAAGTATAGGCTACAATAACTTACCTTTATATGAGTGAATTCCATTTTATAGCAAACTCTAAGTGCTTTGATTTAGAAGTTTCAGGTAAAGACGAACATGAAACTAATGTAAACAAATATTGTGTGCTAAGCCCATTCGTTACATGTGTTGATAAGGAAAAAGATAGAGCGAATGTGGCGTATTATCAGCAAAATACAGATGAATTGCGAGCTAAAGTTTCTGATTTGGTGAAGCAGATAGCTGCAATTAATCCTAAAATACATCGTCTTAGAGAATATTTTGAAAAAGAACTAAAGCCCAACGAGTGGTTTTTCGTAGCTGTTGATGAACCTTTAGATCAAATACAGATAGATGAAATTCTTACTCAATTATTACTCATAGGCGCAGGGGAGCAACAAAGACAACAAGTCAATAACACATTTGATACGCTACAAAAGCTTCGTTTGGTTTATGATATAAGAATGTATGGGGATTCCACAAAAGAAAGGGTAGGTGAGCCTGACAAACAAAAACGGGTATGTAGATATTGTCATCGTTCTATGCCCGAAGTGTCATTTAAGAAAGTTGCTCATACTATATCAGAAGCTTTGGGTAATAAAAGCATAAAGACAAATGACGAATGTGATGAATGCAACCAATTCTTTGGCGATACCATAGAACAAGATTTCCTTAGTATATTCGATGTACCACGACTATTCTATGGAATAAAGAATAAGAATGGTATTCCACATAAATTTGTCGGTGAAAACTATACAATAGAGAAGGATGACCTAGGCGATTTTAAAATCCGTTACAGAATGAAGGATGGAGAACACGTGCCGACCGAGGAAGATGTTTTAAAAGGGATAAAGCTCACGCCAAAAAGAAGTTTTCCTGAACAGAATATTTATAAGGCTCTCTGTAAATATGTGTATGGTGTTCTTGATGAAGAGACTTTGAAGTCATTTGAAAGAACAAGAAAATGGCTGTTAGGCGACTCCATAGAGACGAAGCTTCCAAAGCTTTTTCGGTTTTGTCATCCTAAAGTTGTGAAACATCCCAAAATTATAGTTTATGTTAGAAAACCAGAAGCAAGGAAAGACCTTCCACATGTCGCAGCAGAGTTGAGAATAGCCAATATCGCTTTTGTTGTCATCCTTCCTTTTTCCGATAAAGATGAGTGCCTGTATGATACGGAAGAAGATTATATGCGTTTCTGGCAGTTCTTTGATATCTATAGTAATCTGCAAGGATGGCAAATTGGAATTTGTAATGGCATGACATGCAATCATCCGGAAATTACATTGAAGTTTAAACCAAGATTGTAAAAAAACAGTTGCAGATTTTATGTCATCAGATAACAACAAGCGAATAGCCAAAAACACTCTGCTTCTGTATTTCCGAATGCTCTTTATGATGGTCGTGTCGTTATACACGAGCCGAGTCATATTGAATGCGTTGGGGGTAGAGGATTTTGGTATATACAATGTGATAGGTGGTATAGTTGCAATGTTCTCTGTCATTTCGAGTTCATTGTCAACATCTATTAGTCGTTTTATAACATTTGAATTAGGTAAGGGAAATATTAATAGGCTAAAGACCATTTTTGCGACGTCTGTTTCAATCCAGTTCGGCCTGTCTATATTGGTCGTTGTCGCTGCAGAAACGGTGGGCTTATGGTTTGTCAACTATAAGATGGTAATATCGCCTGAAAGATTGGCGGCTGCCAACTGGGTCTATCAGTTTACGATTTTCACCTTTGTCGTTAATCTTATAAGTGTTCCATATAATGCCGCAATAATAGCCCATGAAAAGATGTCGGCTTTTGCCTACATATCAATAATAGATGCCTTGGGTAGGTTGGGCGTTGCATCATTGGTGCTGATTAGTCCCATCGACAACTTGATTTTTTATGGTCTTTTGTCAGCTTTGCTGGCGGTTTTGATAAGGATTCTTTATGGATGTTATTGCAAAAAGCACTTTGAGGAATGTGATTTTGAATTTACATTCGACAAGTCATTGTTCAAACAAATGTTTGGCTTTGCCGGATGGAATTTCATTGGAGCGACATCTGGCATCTTTAAGACTCAAGGAATCAATATCCTTATAAATTTGTTTTATGGAGCTGTCATAAATGCGGCACGTGGAATATCTGTCCAGGTGAATACTGCCGTAACGAGCTTTTCCAATAATTTCATGACAGCGCTTAATCCCCAGATAACGAAATCGTATGCTGTTGGGGATTTGACTTACATGCACAAGCTTATATTTGGAGGCTATCATCTCAACTGTGTCAAGTACAAAGAAAATAAAAGTTCCACCTCTGC
>CAVKUV010000059.1:0-19472 GCA_963659505.1 Lachnospiraceae bacterium | reverse complement strand
GATAAGTGAAATTTCTGATATGACAAAATCCTGGACAACTTTTTGTTGTCCAGGTGTTTATAAAAAATATTAAATTATAGTGTTGCGGAATTTAGGATACTCTTTTTTTGACCACGAATAGCACGAATAGCACGAATAGTCGCCTGCTCAGCGAATGGGAAGTCTCACACGGATTCCACGGATTTTTCTTTGACCACGAACGGTCTTCAACAGACAACACGGATATTTTTTTTCTGAACACGAATTTCACGAATAGTCGCCTGCTCAGCGGATAAGAATAATCAATCCGCGGAACTTAAACGGAACTTAAACGGACGGTCTTCAACAGACAACACGGATATTCTTTTCTGAACACGAATATCACGAATAACACGAATGTCGCCTGCTCGGCGAATGGGAAGTCTCACACGGATTTCACGGATCTCACGGATTTCAGGTATGGCAAATGCCTTATTCGTGTTATTTGTGAAATTCGTGTTCAAAAAAATCCGTGAGATCCGTGTGAGAAGATACGGCTACGGTATTTATACAAAGCAGACCGGCATGACAATGGTTCATGCCGGTCTGTTTTCGTTATTGGCGGTTGCGAAATTGCAGAAGAACATTACCTCTATATCGGTTTTTTGTGGTTCGTGCGGTGAGACACCGCACCCACTATATCGCATTTGCAATTTAATTGGCTTTCCCTTTGGTCGCCGAACTTTGTTCCTTTACTCTTCGTTCTTCACTCTTCACTTAGAAATGTTCTTCACTCAGAGAAATTCTTCATTCTTAATTCTTAATTCTTCATTTTTTTTGAACTCCACGTTGCCGCCGTGTTTCTTGTCGATGGTCACCAGGAGGCTGGGAGTGGTGGAGTATGACTTAGGCTCGCCCGTCTGCACTATCTTGTATCTTACGGTGACGCAGCCGTCCTTGCGCTTCTTTATCGACGTGATTTTGATGTTGGTGTCGATGTTGGTGTCCTGTCCGATTATGGCGATGGCGTTCTTCTTGTTGAAGTCGATGTAGGTGGGTTTGCCGTTCTTGCCCATCACGGTGGCCTGGCCGAAGTAGCGGTCAAGTTCCTCGCTCGACTTGATTAGGCGTGGCGAACGGTCGGTGACGTCGTTGCGCACGAAGTAGCGTTGAGCCTCTTTGTAGCTTATGGCCGACTCCGACGAGCTGCACGAGGGCAGAAGGAGTGTGGCGCAGAGTAGTGTGGCGAAGGTGGTTTTCTTTATGTTCATAATGGTGTTGTTTGTTGGTTTTCTTTTGTTGCCGACTTGCGTTCTTCTGGCTTGTGGCTGTGCGCATGCCTCAAGTGAGTGTCCTTGTCGCTTGTCTGATGGTAAAAGGGCGAAAAAGAGAAAACCTTGCGTCGGATATGATTTAAAGAAAGTTAATTTTGACTGCGCTATATGACATCAACCCTATTCATGTAGTGGCGGTGAATGAGGATTGTGGTGGAGTAGAGCAGACACGTCACGGCGACATAGAGCAGAGCTACAAGCAAAGGCGAGAGGGGCGGAATGGCGATGGTGGCGCAAGGCCACGACGACACCCAAAGCAGGAAGGCGTTGAGCCACGACACGAAGACCGACAGTGCGTTTGCGAGCCACTGGCCGGCGACAGGCACCGCCGACAGGGCGGCGAGGGCGATGAAGCCATAGACGATGACCATGGCCGCAGGAACCACGGCGAGGTTGGCCACGATGAAATAGACGGGCAACCGCCCGAAGTGGCACGCCACGAGAGGCATGGTGCCGGCGGTGGCCACGACCGACATTACCACGAGTTGCCAAAGGAAGCGCACTATGGGGTGGCGACGCTGGAACGACCGAGGCACAAGCGACGACAGGGGCGAGAGGAAGACGAGGATGAAGGCCACGGCGGTGAACGACAGTTGGAAGCCGATGTCGAACAGCACAAGCGGATTGGCCACGAGCATGATCAGGGCGGCGAAGGCAAGCACATTGAGCGGTGCACGGCGACGCTCGGTGAGTCCCAAGATGGAGTAGACGGTGATCATGAGAGCCGCCCGCACCGCCGACGGCGGCATGCCCACAACCGCCACATAACCCCACACGGCGGCCATGAGCAGCAGTTCGCGCACGGCACTGTGTCGTCGCCCGATGACGAGCAGAGCCAGCAGAGAGTAGATGATGCCAATGTGCATGCCCGACAGGGCGAGTATGTGCGACACGCCCGTGGCCGAATAGGCTTCGCGCACACCGGAGGTGATGGCCGACTTGTCGCCCAGCGTCATGGCCGAGGCTATGGCGAGTGCGTCGGGCGAGAGTCCGAGCCAGGCGCACCGCTGCAATATGTCGTGGCGCAGGCACATGAGGGCGATGTGGGCGCGACTGGATATTGATATGGCAGACAGGTCTACCGTGGCGAACTGCCATCGGGATGTCGAGGCGTAGGCCGTGGCCACAATGCCGTGGCTCCGCAGATAGGCGGCGTAGTCGAACCGCGAGTCGTGGCGGTTGGTGGGCTTGCGCAGTTGGGTATGGAGGGTCACCCCCATGCCAACGCAGAGGGCGGCGTGCCTATGGCCAATGGTATCGATGGCAAAGTAGCAACGCACGGCTCGCCCGGCCATGTTGCCCGACGCAATAATCAGGTCGGCTCGCATGGTAGTGCCGTTGGTTGCCGCAGGTTCGCCAGCGACGACCGCCTCATATTGGTTTTGTCCCTCGGGCAGGTTTATGTCGGCACGCATGTTGGCCACAGCCACGGCCAGACATCCGCCGACGGTGGCGACGAGGAGCAGCAGCGCCGAGCACACCACAGGGCGGCGCATGCACAAGAAGACCAAGGCGAGCAACGCCACAAATGTGCCAAGAAGCCACGGCCACCACTCCGTGGCGCAAACTTGATTGCCCATGGCTATGCCAAAGGCGAAGCACGCGGCGAGGGGAACGAGAGGGTGCAGTTGCAGCAGATTGCGGGGTGGGGTTTTGGAGTATGGGCGCATGGTGATGGTAAAGGTTATGTAAATAAAAAACGAATTGTACGGATAGCCGTAGTGGAATGTAGCGTAGTGGGCGACGTGTCTCACGTCGCAACAGTGTCAGACCTGAATTGTGCGGTGAGACACCGCACCCACTACCTTGCTGGCTAAAGGCGTATATACCTCAAACAAAACGGGGCGCACAATGATTGTTGTGCGCCCCGTTTTTATGTTTAAGTCATGCAGATGTTAGTTGCAAGCCACTACGAGCCAATCGTAGACGCAGCTGCACACACCGAAGAAGGCCACGCCGATGGTGCAGATGGCGAGGGCCAGTTTGGTGCTGTTGTCGCTCGTGAACGTGGGCAGTGGAGTGTCGGTCTTGTTGATGTACATGCACTTCACTATCTTCAGATAGTAGAAGAGGCTCGGCACAGTGTTGATCAACGCGAGGAACACCACCACATAGGCTGCGATGGAACCCTGCTGGGCGGCAGCCATGAACACGAAGAACTTGCAGAACATTCCGGCGAACGGCGGGATGCCGGCCAACGAGAACAAGGCAAGCGTCATGAGGAACGACAGCTTGGGGTTGGTCTGGTAGAAACCGTCGTAGCAGTTCATCTTGGTGGTGCCGCCGCCACGCGTCTCAACGACGTTGATAACGGTGAACACGGCCATGTTGGCCACCACGTAGATGAGCACGTAGAACATCAGTGCGGCCAAGCCCATGGAGCTGTTGCCCACGGCGGCGAGCATGATGTAGCCGGCCTGCGAAATGGAGCTGAAAGCCATGAATCGCTTCAGTTCCGACTGGCGCAGGGCAAACAGGTTGGCCACGGTGATGGTGAGCACGATGACGATGTAGAGCAGGTGCTCCCAATATATGACCATGGGTGCGAACACCTTCATGAGTATTGTCATCAGGGCAAATGCTGCGGCACCCTTCGACACCACGCTGAGATAGCCCGTAACGGCAGTGGGCGCACCCTGATAGGTGTCGGCAGTCCAGAAGTGGAAAGGCACAAGCGAAATCTTGAAGCCAAGGCCACTGAAGAAGAACACCAAGCCCATGATGGTGAGGGGAGAGGCCGAAATGCGTGCGGCCACGTCGTCGAAGTAGAGAGTGCCCACCGCTCCATAGAGGAACGATATGCCATAGAGCATCACGCCGCTTGAGAACGTGGCGGTGAGGATGAACTTGGCAGCGCCCTCGGCAGAGTTCTTCTTGAACTTGTCGAAAGCCACAAGGCAGGCCATTGGCACGGAGGCCATCTCAAGTCCGAGGAAGAACATGAGGAAGTGGCCCGACGAAATCATGATGTACATGCCAAGCAGGGTAGAAATGAGCAGCTCGTAGAACTCGCCCTCCTTGTTGCGCACGTCGGCGCGGTCGATCCACGACTGCGACATGACGAGCACGATGAACGCTCCGGCGGTGAGTATCACCTTCATCACATTGGAGGCCGACGTGGCCTCATACAATCCCGAGAACGCCGACGCGGCGGGGGCGGCAAAGCACACCGCCGTCTGGGCGGCCAGCAAGATGCCCGCCAGCAGGCTCAATGTGGCGTGCTTCTTGTCGCCCTTGAGAATGAGGTCGGCGAGAAACACTATTACCAAGACAGCCATCAGAGTGGCTTCTGGAAGCATGTTAAAAAACTGACTGTAATCCATCTTTGTTGTTCCTACTGGTTGTTACATGTTAATTACGCTGAGGATGGGGCTAACCGCATCGCCTATGACATTGCTTGCCCACAAGGGGAACGTGCCGAGGCCGGCCACGCAGAAGATGAGGCAGCAAACGGCGAAGCGCTCGTCCCAGGTGGCGTCGGTAAGCTCAAGGTAGTGGGGGTTGGTGACCTTCTCAAACAGGATGAAGCCCACCGTGCGCAGGATGTAGACAGCCGTCACCACGATGGAGGTGCAGGCTATGATGGTGCAGCAGCGGTGGAACGTGTCGGGATTTTCAAACGAACCCACGAAGATGCTCATCTCGGCGATGAAGCCAGAGAAGCCCGGCAGACCGAGGTTGGCCAAACCGGCAATGACATAGCCCACGGAGAGGAACGGCATGATCTTCATCAGGCCGCCAAGCTCGCGGATGTCGCGGGTGTGGGTGCGGCCATAGATCATACCGATGAGGGCGAAGAAGAGGGCCGTCATGAGTCCGTGGGAGAGCATCTGAAGGATGGCTCCAGTGCACGACACCTTGGTCATCATGAGCAGGGCGAAGAGCACGAGTCCGCAGTGGGACACCGACGAATAGGCGTTGATGAACTTCAGGTCGGTCTGCACGCAGGCCGAGAAGGCACCGTAGACCACAGAGATGGTGGTGAGGATGAGGAATATCCACGACAGGTCTTGTGCGGCCTGGGGCAGCAGGAACATGGCTATGCGGAAGCATCCGTAGCCACCGAGCTTCATGAGCACGCCGGCATGGAGCATCGACACCGAGGTGGGCGCGCAGCCGTGACCGATGGGCGACCATGTGTGGAAGGGGAACAGTGCGCCAAGCACACCGAAGCCGATGAACACGAAGGGGAACAGGATGTTCTGAACGTTGCCCGGAATCATGTTGTGGTGGGCTATCTCAAGGATGTTCATCGTGGTGGCACCATTGAAGAAGTAGATGCCGACGATGCCAAGGATGATGAGAGCCGAACCGCCCATGAGCATGAGCGTGAGCTTCATGGCAGCATACTCCTTGCGGCCCGAGCCCCAGTAGCCAATGAGCAGGTACATCGGGATGAGGGCCACCTCATAGAACATGAACATGGCGAACAGGTCGATGCAGATGAAGAAGCCATAGACTCCCGTTGACAGGAGCGTGAACCACATGAAGAACTCCTTGGTGAGGGGCTTCAGCTTCCACGAGGCGAAGGTGCCGGTGAACACGATGATGCTCGAAAGCAGCAACATCACCACCGAGATGCCGTCGACGCCCACGGCGTAATTGATGTGGAGCGAAGGAAACCATACCGTAGATGCCTGCAGAAGCATCTCAGCATCGTTGCCAGCCGCGCGCTCCGAGATGAAATGGAAGGTAAGCCAAACCGACAGAGCCAAAAGGCAAGACGCGCCGGCCACCATCACGCCCCGCACTTGGTTGACGTTGCGCGCAACCCAAAGGCCCAGCAGCATCAACACGGGGATTACTACGAATAGACTTAATATGTTCATCTTGTTGTTATATGCAAAGTAATATTAATGTTAGAGCCACTGTTCCGGTGAGGAACCACACGGCATACTGGCGCACGTCGCCGCTCTGCCACGGGCGGATGGTCTCGCCGGCCTCGTTGGCGCCCCATGCGCTGAAGTCGATGAGTCCGTTGATGATGTGCTCGTCTATCCAGCGCACCGGATAGGACACGAAGCGGAACAGTATCTTGTGGGTGACGAACATGTAGACCTCGTCGAGGTAGAAGCGCTTGTAGGCCCAGCGGTGCAGGCGGGGGAACGTGGCGTACAGCTTGTCGGCCACGGGCTGCTTGTCACCTTTATATATATATGTGGCAAGTGCTATCGAGAGGATGGCTATCACCGTTGAAGTGGCGGCCACCTGTGGGTCGAAGTGTACGGTGTAGGCCGTGCCGGCTGCGCTCACGATGGAGCCGAAGCTGGCCCAGCTCCAGTCGAGGAAGCCGCCAAGGGTGGTGACAACGCCCACGCCCACGGTGACAACGCTGAGGAACACCAGCGGGAAGGTCATGGCTGCGGGAGCCTCGTGGGGAGTGTGCTCGGCGTGAAGCTCCTTGTTCTCGGTGCCCCAGAATATGCCGTAGTACAGGCGGAACATGTAGAAGGCGGTCATGGCGGCCACCATCGTCATCCACCAGCCGCAAACGGGCGAGTACTCGAAGCAAGCCGTGATGATCTCGTCCTTTGAGCTGAAGCCCGAGAAGAACGGTATGCCGGCTATGGCGAGACACGAGATGAGGAACGTGGCGTGGGTGATGGGCATGTACTTGCGCAAGCCACCCATGGTTGACATCTCGTTGCTGTGTACGGCGTGGATGATGCAGCCGGCTCCAAGGAACAGGCAAGCCTTGAACATGGCGTGGGTGAACAGGTGGAACATCGAGGCCATGTAGCCCAGCTGGGCGTGGTTGTCGAGCACGGCTCCGTGGTGGCCGGGCATGCAAACGCCGAGGGCAACCATCATGAAGGCTATCTGCGATATTGTCGAGAAGGCGAGCACACGCTTGATGTCGCTCTGGGCGCAAGCCACGGCAGCGGCATAGAATGCGGTGAACGCACCCACGACAACCACAATCTCCATGGCACCAGGGGCATACTCAATCCAGATGGGGAACATGCGCGCAATCTGGAACACACCGGCAACAACCATGGTGGCGGCGTGTATCAGGGCCGACACAGGCGTAGGACCCTCCATGGCGTCGGGCAACCAGATGTGCAGGGGGAACATGGCCGACTTGCCGGCGCCACCGATGAACATGAGCACAAGGGCGGTGGGAAGGATGAAGCCGCCGGCGGCCACGGCACGCGCGGTGTCGCACTGGGCAAACTGGGTCATGCCCTCGGCCACCTGAACCTCGGTTCCGGTGAACGAGAAGTTGAACGAGCCGGTGTAGTAGCTGAACACGAGGATGCCGATGAGGAAGAACAGGTCGGCGAAGCGCGTAACGATGAACGCCTTCTTCGACGCGTGTACGGCGGCGTGCAGCGTGTAGTAGAAGCCGATGAGCAGATAGGAGCTAACGCCCACAAGTTCCCAGAACATGTACATCTGGAAGATGTTGGTGGCCAGCACGAGGCCGAGCATCGACATCGTGAAGAGCGACAGGAAGGCATAGTAGCGCTGGAAACCCTTCTCGCCGTGCATGTAGCCAAACGAGTAGATGTGTACCATGAGGCTCACGGTGGAGATGACGATGAGCATCATCACCGAGATGGGGTCGAGCAGAATGCCCATGTCGAAGTGGAGCGATCCGAGAGGCAGCCACGTGTAGTTGTAGGGAACTATCGTGGCGAACGTGCCGTCGGCGAGACGGTCGGCCGAGAAATACTTGAACGCGGTGACATAGCTCAGTATCGTCACCAGCCCGAGCGAGCAGGTGCCAATCAGTCCGGCTGTCTTGTGCGACCACGCGTACTTCTTATTCACGAATTCTGGCAAGCCGATTATCAAGAAGCTGATCAGCGGCAGCAGAAGAATCCATATTGAATATGTAAAATCCATAATCTAAAATTAATATTTCATGTTTTCGATGCTGTTCACCTGGTCGCTGTGGAAGTTGCGGTAAACATTGATGATAATCGCGATGGCCACCGCACTCTCGGCTGCGCTCACGCCAATGGAGAACAGCGTCATGAAGAAGCCCTCAAGTTGGCCGGGGAACAACAGGCGGTTGAACGCCGCGAAGTTGAGGTCGACGGCGTTGAGCACAAGCTCCACAGAGATGAGCATGGCGATGAGGTTGCGCCTGGTGACGAAGCCGAACACGCCGATGAAGAACAGCAGCGCGCTAAGCACAAAATAAAACTCTACTGGTACCATTATTACTTCTTCTCCTCTTCTTTACGTGCAACAACAATGCCTCCAATGATGCAGGCCAAAAGGAACACAGATATGAACTCGAACGGCAATACATACTGGTACTTGCCACTGCCGAGCAGAGCCTGGCCGATGGTGTCCATAGGCACCTCGGCGTCGGGGGCGGCGCAAGCCATGCACATGAAGCTGTTCTTGAGCAGAATGCCCACCACAGTGGCGAAGCCCACCACGGTGACAAGGCCCACGAAGGCCACGCGGCTGCCCTTGAGCCTCTCGACGAGACCCTGCAGCGTGCGCTTGCTCACGAGTTGTATGGCGAAGATGTACATCATGGTGATGCCGCCGGCATAGATGCTTATCTGTGCAGCACCGAGATAGGTGTAGTCGAGCAGGAAGTAAAGCCCGGCCACTCCGAAGAGCACAAAGAGCAGGAACGTGGCCGCGCGCATGATGCGCTTGGTGAGCACGCACATTATTGCCGAGCCGAGGATTACGACCGCCAATATGCAAAACATAATCAAATTAGCCATATAGCAATTCTTCCTCCTTTATTTCGTTTTAGTGTTAAACTTGCCTATTTCCTGGGGCGCGCCGCCGTCGATGATGTTGGGCAGGCTGCCGCCCTTGTAGACTTCCTTGTCGAGGTGGAGCACCAGTTTCGAGCGGTCGAACACCGAGTTCTCGAAGTCGTTGGTGAACTCTATCGCGCCGAAGTTGCAGGCGTTGACGCACAGCTCGCAGAACATGCAGTCGCCAAGGTCGTACTGGTAGTCAACGAGCTTGCGCTTCTTCTTGCCCGTCTCCGGGTCTTCCACCATCTGCGACGTTATCTTGATGGTGTCGTTGGGGCATGCCTTCTCGCAGAGCGTGCAGGCCACGCACTTGTAGGCTCCGGCCTCGTCGCGCGTGAACACCAGTCGGCCACGGTGGCGCTTCGACACGTGCAGCGTGGTTTTGCGGTTCTCAGGATACTGCTCGGTGCTTTTGGGCGTGAAGTACTCCTTCATGGTCACCTTCATGCCCGTGGCGAGCGTCTTCATGGCCGCCCCGATTTCTCCGAAATATGATTTTTTAGAATCTTCCATTTCCTATTATTCATTTAAAAGTGCCATCCAAAGGCCACTACTATTGTCATGAGCACGAGGTTGATGAGGCACAGCGGCATGAGATACTTCCACTCGAGCTTCAGTATCTGGTCGATGCGGAGGCGGGGGAATGTCCAGCGCACCCACATGAGCAGCCACACCACGGCGAAAGTCTTGCCGAGGAACCACACCAGTCCGGGGATGTAGTCCATCACGGTGTCGAAGGCGTCGATGCCGATGTTTACGGGCGCCCATCCGCCGAGGAACACCGTTGTGGCGATGCCCGACACGACAAACAGGTTGAGGTATTCGGCCAGGTAGTAGAAGCCGAAGCCCATGCCGCTATACTCGGTGTGGTAGCCGGCGGTAAGCTCGCTCTCGGCCTCGGCCAAGTCGAACGGGCCGCGGTTGGCCTCGGCGTTGCCGGCCACGAGGAACACCAGGAAGGCTATTATCGCCGGCACGTGGCCTTGGAATATGAGCCAGTTCCACGGGCCTGTCTGTGCCTCGACGATGCCCGACATCTGCATTGTTCCGGTGAGTATCACGGCGGTGATGAGGCACAGGCCGAGCGACATCTCGTAGGATATGAGCTGCACGGCGCCGCGCATGGCCGACACCACACTATACTTGTTGTTGCTGCCCCATCCGGCCATGAATATGCCGAGGATGCCGATGCTCGACACTGCCGTGAGCAGGAACACGCCCACGTTGAAGTCGAGCACGGTGGCGCCGTTGTTCCAAGGCAGGAACGAGAATGTGCCCACCGACGCTATCAGCACGAGGAACGGAGCCACGAAGTAGAGCAGCTTGTCGGCCTTGTCAACGGTGAAGATCTCCTTGATGAGCATCTTCAGCACGTCGGCGAACACCTGGAACACGCCCCAGGGACCCACTCGCATCGGGCCGAGGCGGCACTGGAAGTAGGCGCAGACCTTGCGTTCCATGAATATCAAGATGATAGCCAGCACGGCGTAGCCCACAAGGATGAGCACGCCCACCAGTATGCACTCGATAAGAATCGACCAAAAGTCGCCAAGGCCAAGTGTCTGGCGCAGCAGCGAGTCGATCCATGTTGTAACTATACTGAAATCAAACATTTAAACTAATTGATTTGAGAGTTGTTTTTCTACTGTTTCTTATCTGTCGATGTCGGGGATGACGAAGTCGATGGCCGCGCCCGTGGTTATCAGGTCGGCAATCTTCTGTCCGCTGCACATCTTGTCGAGGGCTCCGGTGAGCGTCAGTCCCATGGGGCGCATCTTCATGCGGTAGGGACTCTTGTCGCCCTTGGAGTCGAGATACACGCCAAACTCGCCGCTCGCGCCCTCAACCGAGAAGTACCACTGTCCCTCGGGCACCTTGATGATGGGCTTCTGCTTGATGTAGAAGTCGCCTTCGGGTATGTTGTCGATGAGCTGCTCGATGATGTCGAGGCTTTGGTATATCTCCTCGATATGCACGTAGTAGCGTGCCATGGAGTCGCAGCCGGTCAGCGTTATCTCCTTCCATTCCACCTTGTCGTAGCAGTCGTAGGGGTGGCGCTTGCGGGTGTCGTTCTTCCATCCGGCGGCGCGTCCGGCAGGTCCGGTCACACCGTAGTTGATGCAGTCGGCCTTGTCCATCGGGCCTACGCCCTCCAGTCGGTTGTGGGTTATCACGTTGTCGCCGAACACGTCGAGATACTCCTGCACCATGGGGCGCAGATACTTGCACAGCTTCTTGGTGTTGGCCACGAAGTTGGGGTCGATGTCGGCCTGGCATCCGCCAATGCGGTAGTAGTTCATGATGAGTCGTCCACCGGTGGTCTCCTCCATCACGTTGAGCACGTGCTCGCGGTCGCGCATGCAGTAGAGGAACGCCGTGAGTGCTCCAAGGTCCTGTGCGGTGCAACCGAGGAAGAGCAGGTGGCTGTTGATGCGCTGCAGCTCGTCCATGATGGTGCGGATGTAGTGTATGCGGTCGGACAGTTCGATGCCCATGCCCTCCTCGATGACTCCCACGAGAGCGTGGCGGTGCATCATGGCCGACAGGTAGTTGAGTCGGTCGGTCATGGCGAGCGTCTGCGGATAGGTCATGCCCTCCCACATCTTCTCGATGCCACGGTGTATGTAGCCCAGATGGGGGTATATCTTCTTCACCGTCTCACCGTTGATCACGGTCTGCAGGCGCAGCACTCCGTGGGTTGAGGGGTGGTTGGGGCCAATGTTCACCACGTAGTCGTCGTCGCTGAACAGTCTGCGGCGTGTGGCCACGAGGTGTCCGTCGGTGTCGAGGCTATACTCCACGGTGTAGTCCTCCTCAGGCTCGTCGGTCAGGGGGAAGCGGTTGGCCTCCGGACTCATGTCGAAGTCCTTGCGCAGGGGGTAGCCCTTGAAGTCGGTGCGCAGGAAGAGTCGGCGCATGTCGGGGTGGCCGAGGAACTTGATGCCCACGAAGTCGTAGACCTCGCGCTCAAGCAGGTCGGCCGACTTCCACAGGTCGATTACCGTTGGCACCACGTCGCTGCCGTCCACCTTCTTGGCTATCGTCCTTACGGAGCAGCGCTCGTTGGTGTCGGTGTTCTCAAGTATGTAGATGCATCCCAAGCCTTCTTCGCCGAAGTCCTCGCCAATGATGGTAACAAGGTAGTCGAAATGCTTCTCGTTCTTCAGCTTCGCCATCTCTGCGGCAAAGGCGTCGAATGTGAGTTCAATATTGTTCAGTTTCATGATTTCGTTCTTATACCTTATTATATATTAGTCTTCGGTTGTCTCGGCCTTGGCGTTGAAGCCCTCAGGCACGTCGGTCACGATGATAGGCTCCTTCTGGCCGAGCTTGCGCGAGGCCACGAGGTTCTCGTTGCTCAGTCCGCGCAGACCGCCCTTGGCCATCGACTCGGCCTTCTCCTCCTTGGTCATCTTGTGGTTGGCTCCGCCGAAGAACTTCTCGATCTTCACCTTGCGCTGCAGCTGCATCATGCCGTAGAGTATGGCCTCGGGGCGCGGAGGGCATCCAGGCACATACACATCGACGGGCACCAGTTCGCTGATGCCGCGCACCACATTGTAGCTCTTCTTGAACGGGCCGCCGCTGATGGTGCATCCGCCCACGGCCACCACATACTTAGGCTCGGCCATCTCGTCGTACAGACGCTTGAACACAGGGGCCATCTTGTTGGTGATGGTGCCGGCGCACATGATGAGGTCGGCCTGACGCGGAGAGTTGCGCGTAACCTCGAAGCCGAAGCGTGCGAAGTCGTAGCGGGCGCAGCCCACGGCCATGAACTCGATGCCGCAGCAGCTCGTGCCGAACGTGAGCGACCACAAGGAGTTGCTGCGTCCCCAGTTGATGGCCTGGTCGAGCGAGCCCACAACCACGTTGCAGCCGCCCTCGTGCAGCTCCTCGACAATCTTCTCGAGCGTCTCGTTGTCCTTGAACTCCCCATAGGGGATGCTCTTGATCACTGGTTTTCTCACTTCCATTCCAGCGCTCCTTTCCGCCAAGCGTATGCAAGGCCAAACACAAGTACCAGCAGGAAGAAGCCGATGCTGCAAAGAGCCATCGCCCCAAACTGCTTCACCACTACTGCCCACGGATAAAGGAACACCGTCTCGATGTCAAACATCAGGAAGAGTATGGCAAAGAGATAGTAGCCCACGTGGAGAGGTATCCACGACGAGCCTCTTGTGGGAATACCACACTCAAACGGCTCGCCCTTCACCGGGTTGTAAGAGCGCGGGCCAACAAGTTTGGCCACCACATACGCACCCACAACAAGTACGACGGCCGTCAAGATAACGGTAATGAATAAAGTAAAATACATAAAAAATTATAATATAACAAATTTGCATGCTGCTTAAGCGGTTGCAAAGGTAGCAATTTTATCGCAAAGACAAACTGTGGGTTATAAAAATTCCCTTCGCATGGGCATTAAGAAACAGCAAGTTTTGTGGCCATGCCAAACACCGTACCATTCATGAGGTGGATTGGTACGGCGAGGCGCCGTACCTCCTATGCGCTTCACCATGCCACAGGCATATAAAGATCCTTTTTTATGCATAAAAATGTGATTTAGTCTAAGACAGTGCCGTACTTTATTGATAATGACTATCTTTGCACCCCATAAGTACCAAGCGTTACTAATCTCATACAAACACCAATACATTTTATGCACAAGACAATCGCTTTATTTGCACGCGCAGCAGGGCTAATGTTGTCGCTCCTCGTGCCGTCGCTGGCCATGGCCGACAAGCAGGCGTGGGTGGAATATCAGGAAGGCACCGCCACGCTGACATTCCACTACGACGAGAACAAGGAAACGACTACCGCCACCGCCAAATATGACCTGAACAGCGGGTCGGATTGGCCGGAGTGGGTGAACGACAAAAAACCGAAGAAGACCGTTACAAAGGTTGTGTTCGACAGTTGCTTCGCCGCCGCATGCCCCACAACCACCGCCTGTTGGTTTTACACCTTTACGAAACTCGATTCGATAAAGGGCATCGAAAACCTTAACACGGCGAGCGTCACCAACATGAAAAGCATGTTCTACCGTTGCACCAGTTTGACGGAGCTTGACCTCTCGCATTTCGACACCGACAGCGTGACGACGATGGAAAACATGTTCTTTGGCCTTACGTTGACCGAGCTTGACCTTTCCAGCTTCAACACCAGCAACGTGACAACGATGAAGAACATGTTCTACTACTGTGAGAACCTGACGTCGCTGAATGTCACATCGTTCAATACTGCAAACACAACGGATATGTATGGAATGTTCAAAGGCTGTAAAAGTCTGGTGGAGCTTGACCTTACCAGCTTTGACGTCTCAAAAGCGGGAAAACACATGGGACATGCATTCTATAAATGCACCAAACTGAGAAATATCATGGTGTCAGACGCTTTCTTTGCATCGTGCTGGAAATCTCAAGAGAATCCTTGGGTGATTGACAGATATAGTCCCGATATGTTTAAAGACGCAGTAAGTCTGCCCAATTACACCAGTGAATGTACATATAGTCTTAAAGCGAGAGATATGAGCGTGGGTGGCTATCTGAACAATGTCTCCAACCCGTCGAGCGCATGGGTGGAATATCAGGACAGCACCCGTACGCTCACTTTCCACTACGACCGCTTCAAGCCTTACACCACCGCCACTGCCACCTACGACCTCAACGAGATTGGCACGGAACCTGGATGGCAGGAGCAGCCCGTTGTAAAAGTGGTGCTCTGCAAAGAGATGAAGAACTTCACGCCCACAAACTGCTATCACTGGTTTGCGGGCATGACCAAACTTGTCTCCATCGAAAATCTCGACTTGCTCAACACCAGTAAGGCCACCAGCATGGCGGCTATGTTCTATGGATGCGTGCAGTTGGTGTCGCTCGACCTTCGTAACTTCAACACCACCAAGGTAACAGACTTTTCGCAAATGTTTTCGTTGTGCGTGGCATTGAAAAACATCATGGCCGGCGACTACTTTACTGTGGCCAGTGATGCAGTGAGTGCTGCGATGTTTGAGAAGAGCGTCAGTCTGCCCGACTACGATGCCAGTAAGATAGATGGCTCCATGGCAAAAGACGTTACTGAGGGCGGCTACTTGAACATCTCCTATGTGGTTCCGCAAACTTGGGTGGAATATCAGGAAGACACGCGCACACTCACGTTCCACTACGACAATCAGCGTTTCTACACTACCGCCACCGGCAAATACGATTTAGATGCAAGTTCAAAAGGTATTTCCACTTGGATTAATTGGAAAGAGGCAGACCCTGTGAAGGTGGTTTTCCTGCCGGAATTCAGCGAGGTGCGCCCCATGTATTGTGGGTCATGGTTCAGGGGCAAGAAAAATCTCGCGGAGATAGAAGGACTGGAATACCTCAACACCTCAAAGGTAGTTGACATGTCGTCCATGTTTCAGTCGTGCCAAGCGCTGACCTCGCTCGACCTTACTCATTTTGAGGCATACCGCGTTACCAATGCGTATTCGATGTTCGGCGCTTGTTCAAATCTGAAGAACATCTACGTTGGCGAAGGATTCTCGTTGCCAAGATTGCTTCAGGTATATGATATGTTCGGAGGGTGCTCCTCGCTGCCAAACTTCGACAGCGGCACCACTACGAGCGACAAGGCCAACTACACAGATGGCTACCTCACGCTGCGCCGCCATTTCAGCGTGGGCGACAAGAACTATAACGTAGACGGCTACGGCGACAACGCGCGGTGTACCGACGACGTGGACTTCACCGACGGCAAGTCGTTCATGTCGTCGTTCGACTTTAAGTTTGCCGACGACAAGACAGCGTCTTACACTCGCACGATGGCCAACAAGTGGGGCACGCTCTGCCTGCCGTTTGAAATAAACGCCGACGCTGCCGACTGCAACTTCTACACCATCAACACCATCGATGCCGACAAGCTGACCCTCACCCAGCAGAGCGGCATCATCGCAGCTGGCACTCCGGTGGTCATCAGCAAAAAAGACGACGCGCAGAGCGGCATCACGATTAATGCCACCGCCGCCAATGTGGTCTACATGCCTGTCGTGGCCGAGAGCGGCAACCGCCTTGACGGTGCGTTCGAATACACCTATCTCGCCGACGGCAACGGCTACTTCATAGCCAATAACAAGTTCTACAAGGTGTCTGACTATACCGACGAAGACTGCTGCGTGAAGGTTAGCCCTTATCGTGCCTACATCCTGACCGACGAGACGAGCAGCGCGAAATACGCCTCTTTGCTCAACATCGTGACCGACGACGAGGCGGCTTCAATCAGCAACGCCATCGACACCCTCAACGCCGCCGCTGAATACTACGACCTCAATGGCCGCCGCCTCAATGGTTTGCAGAAGGGCTTGAACATAGTGAAGCGTGGCAACAAGACAATGAAGGTAATAATCAAATAAGAAAAACAAAGAAATGAAGAAGACGTATGAAAGTCCTGCGACACTGATAGTGCAGATGTCGCCATTCGAGATGATCTGCATGTCGGGCGAAAATGAACTCCGTAGGGGACAAGCCAGCGACTCCGACATCCAGCAAGACGAAGACGGATATTGGTTGGCGGAATAGCCATAATGCCAAAGAGAAAAGAGAGAGCCTGCCTCGCCGCGTGCGAGACAGGCATTTTTTATGCAAAAAGATGCGATTTATTCTAAGATGATGCAGTACTTTAATGATAATGCATATCTTTGCATCAATAAAGACAAGCGTTATTTATCATACAAACACCAATATAGTTATGCACAAGACAATCGCTTTATTTGCACGGACAGCTTGGCTAATGCTGCTGCTCCTCGTGCCGTCGCTGGCCATGGCCGACAAGCAGGCGTGGGTGGAATATCAGGAAGGCACCGCCACGCTGACATTCCACTACGACGAGAACAAGGAGACGACCACCGCCACCGCCAAGTACGACCTGAACAGCGGGTCGGACAAGCCGGGGTGGGTGACCGACAAAAAACCGAAGCAAACCGTTACGACGGTGGTGTTCGACAGCTGCTTTGTCGATGCGCGTCCCACGAGCACCATGTACTGGTTCTACACCTTTACGAAGCTCGACAGGATAGAAGGCATCGAGTATCTCAACACGTCGGAGGTCACCGACATGGACTATATGTTCCACAGGTGCGTAAGTCTGACGGACATTGACCTCTCGCATTTCGACACAGGCAATGTGACTACGATGGAGAGAATGTTCTCCAATCTGGAATTGACGGATCTCGACCTTTCCAGCTTCAACACCAGCAAGGTGCTGTCGATGAAGAACATGTTCAGCTTTTCCAGGAAGCTGAAGTCGGTAAACGTCACTTCGTTCGATACAAGGAATGTGACAACCATGTATGGCATGTTCGACAATTGCGAGAGTTTGACCGTGCTTGACCTTAGCAGTTTCTACATCTACAAGATGAAGGAGGCGGACGGCGTGGACCGTATGTTCCGTAATTGCTCCAAACTGAGAAACATAATGGTGGGCAAGCGCTTTAAGTTGCATTTGTGGGAAACCATTTTTTGCAAACCTTGCGATGACTTGTTCAAAGGCGCGACAAGTCTGCCGGGCTTCGACCCAGACTATGTCAATTACAAAAAGTGCAAAGACCTGAGCGAAGGGGGCTATCTGAACGATGTTAATGTCACGCCTACCAAGTGGGTGGAGTATCAGGACAGCACCGCCACGCTGACTTTCCACTACGACCGTTTCAAGGACTATACCGAGGCTACCGGCAAGTATGATTTCAATAAGGGCGACACTGTTCCTGAATGGCAGGGAAAGGACATCGCTAAAGTGGTGATTGCCGAAGAAATGAAGAAAGGCGACCCCACAAGCTGCTACCGCTGGTTCTATGGCATGGACAAGGTGGCCACTATTGAGGGGCTTGAAAACCTCAATACCAGCGAGGTGACCAATATGTCGGGCATGTTCCACGGATGCTCGCTGCTGGACACGCTCGACCTTAGTTCGTTCAACACCGCCAAGGTTACCGACATGTCGGACATGATGTCGTCGTGCCCGGCGCTGAAAGAGGTCTTTGCCGGCGAAAACTTCGTTGTGGCCGACGGCGTGACAAGCACCGCGATGTTTGAGGGTTGTGCCAATCTGCCCGGCTTCGACGCTGGGAATGTTGATGCGACAAAAGCGAAGGACATTACCGAGGGCGGCTACCTCAACTTTGTCAACGTGACCGCGTCGCCATGGTTGGAATATCAGGGCGACTCGCGCACCCTCACGTTCCACTACGACAAGCAGCGTGCCCTCACCACCGCCACCAGCAAATACGACTTGGACGTAAACTCGATTTCCAGCACGAATGATTGGCAAGAAACAAGCCCCACAAAGGTTGTATTCCGCGAGGAATTCAGTGAGGTGCTCCCCCGGTATTGCAAGGCATGGTTCAGCGGCATGAAATATCTCAAGGAGATAGAAGGGCTGGAATACCTAAACACCTCAATGGTGGCGGACATGACGGGCATGTTTCAGTCGTGCAAAAACCTGACTTCGCTCGACCTCACTAATTTCGACACAAGAAACCTTATCGTTGCCCAACTGATGTTCGAGTCTTGCTCAAGCTTGCAGAACATCTACGTCTCCGAAGATTTCTCCTTGCCAAAACTCCTTTTCGACAGGGACATGTTCAAAGGCTGCTACTCGCTGCCCAATTTCGACTTCGGCGCCACGACGAAGAGCAAGGCCAACTACATTGACGGCTACCTCACGCTGCGCCGCCAGTTCGCCGTGGGCGACAAGGGCTATAACGTTGACGGCTACGGCGACAATGCGCGGTGCAATGCTGACGTGGACTTCACCGACGGCGAGTCGTTTATGTCGTCGTTCGACTTTAAGCTTGCCGACGGCAAGACGGCGTCTTACACTCGCACGATGGCCGACAAGTGGGGTACGCTCTGCCTGCCATTCGAAATAAACGCCGATGATGCCGACTGCAACTTCTACGCCATCAACACCATCGATGCCGACAAGCTGACACTCACCAGATTGAGCGGCACCATCGCGGCTGGCACTCCGGTGATCATCAGCAAGATAGACGACGCGCAGAGCGGCATCACGATTAATGCCACCGCCGCCAATGTGGTCTACATGCCTGTCGTGGCCGAGAGCGGCAACCGCCTTGGCGGAGCGTTCGAACCCACCGATCTCGCCGACGGCTACTTCATAGCCAACGACAAGTTTTACAAGGTGTCTGACTATATCAGCGACGACGATTGCGTGAAGGTTAGTCCATATCGCGCCTACATCCTGACCGACGAGACGAGCAGCGCGAAATACGCCTCTATACTCAACATCGTGACTGACGACGTGGCGGCATCAATCAGCAGCGTCATCGACACTCTCAACGCCGCCGCTGAATACTACGACCTCAATGGCCGCCGCCTCAACGGTTTGCAGAAGGGCTTGAACATAGTGAAGCGTGGCAACAAGACAATGAAGGTAA
>CAVKUV010000058.1:0-19969 GCA_963659505.1 Lachnospiraceae bacterium | reverse complement strand
TTCATTCTTCATTCTTCATTCTTCACTCTTCATTCTTCATTCTTCATTCTTCATTTTACCTTTTCTCCTTCCTTCACCATTCCTGCGCCTTCCTTCACAATCACGTCGCCCTGCTTCAGTCCGCTTTTCACGATGAAGCTGGTGCCGTCGTCTATGCTCTCCACGTCGATGAGCTGGGCCACGGCTTTGCCGTTGACCACCTTATATACTATGCGCTTGTCTTGCTGCTGCACTGTGGCTGTCTGCGGAATGACAATGCAGCCTTTCATCGTTGTGGGGATTATGACATTGCCGGAGCCGCCGCTGTTGAGCAGACGGTCGGGGTTGGCAAACTCCGCGCGCAGTGTAACGGCGCCAGTCTCGGTGTCGATGACACCGCTGATGCTCTCCACTTTGCCCTTGTGGTCATACATGGATTGGTCGCCCAGTTGGAGCGACACTGCCGGCATGTTCTTTATGGCGGCATCCTTCGAACCATATTGTCGCACGAAGGATAATAGCTGTTTCTCGGTCATCGAGAAGTACACATACATCTGTGAGTTGTCGCTCACCGTGGTAAGCGGCTTTGGCATCGACGCGCTCACCAATGTTCCAACGCGGTAGGGCAACACGCCCACAACGCCATTGGCCGGACTTCTCACCTCGGTGTAGGATAGGTTGTTGCGCGCGTTGGTCACTTGTGCGCGGGCCTGTGCCAGTTGGGCCTTTGCCGTTAGGTAGGCATTCTCCGACGTTTGCAGCGTGTAGGACGATACTACCTTTTGGGCGAACAACTCTTTGTTGCTGTCATAGGTCAGGTGGGCCGAAGAGAGTTGCGCCTCGGCTGCCTTTTCGGTTGCCAAGGCTGTGGCCAGGGCTGCGCGGTATGGCACTTGGTCGATGAC
Source organism: Lachnospiraceae bacterium (assembly GCA_963659505.1). Taxonomy (GTDB): domain Bacteria; phylum Bacteroidota; class Bacteroidia; order Bacteroidales; family Bacteroidaceae; genus Prevotella. The sequence goes on along the minus strand of CAVKUV010000058.1, from coordinate 19,085 downwards.
GAAGAGGAGCTGCCCACGGCTCACTTTGTCGCCTTCTCGCACACACAGACGCTCTATCTTACCCGATACTTGCGGATAAATGTCGATGTCTTGTTTACCCTTGATTGAGGCCGAATAGCTTGTTGACAGCTCCTTGTTTGTCTTGCTTACGGTCATTGTCTTGAAACTGGCGGTTGCCACTGTCTGCTCTTGCTTCTTCTGTTGGCAAGAGGTCGTCATGAGCGAGAGGCCGAGAGCCATTCCCACGCATGGAATCATTGTTTTCATTGTCATCATTGTCTTTTTCTTTCTTCTGTTTGTACGGTGGTAATTTATGCAGACCACCCTCTAATGTCGGTCTTTCATACGCAGTGTCCTAAAAACTGCTGCAAAGGTAGAATGGGGTGGGCTGATGTTGACAAACTTTTTGGGTACACAATTTTTCAAAAACGGAACATGGATACATCTGTACGGGAACAGTTCGCGTTTTGAACAATTTAAGGATAGTATAGCTGCGCTTTGTGCCTATTGTACTAACTTTGCAGCCACAAAGAGCTGCCAGTATTATAATGGGGGCTGGCAGCGCATGGGATTTATATAGGGTGGTTCTATAAATTAGCCTCGCAATCTGGCAAAACGAAAGCCACTCGAAATACAAAAGAACGCGGTGGTAAATTATAGAACCACCCTATAACCATCCATAATAGATATGAACGTTTTGGAAAGCAACAAGTCTGAAAAGTGTGGCGTTGAGGTGAAGCTTGACGCGAGACTCCCTATCGCCCCCGACAAATATATAAAGTCGAACGGCATAACACTGATGCTGGTGAAAAAAGGCACAGCCCGTGTGGAGGTAGACTTCTCTGTCTACGAGTTGCACGAGAATACTGCAATAACATTCGCACCGAAGTCCACTGTGAGGTATTTGGATATGGATGGCGATTTCAGATGCTCTGTGCTGTCATTCGACCAAGACGAGGCTATAGAGGCCATACCGCGTCCAGAACCGGCGTTCATGGATTTCATGAGGCGCTACCCCATGGGCGTGATACCTGTGCAGCGTGCTGCCACCATGCTTGCTAATATGGCCGACATATATTATTTTCTGAATCACAACAATGGAAACCACCGCGTTGCCATTGTCAGAAATATCATACAAAATATACTCTTTGAACTGTATGATGCAAACAAAGCCCAGTTTTTGGCCATGGAACAAAAGACAAAGGGAAGGCAGGATGAGCTATTCGTGCAGTTTATACATCTTGTGTATGAGTATGGCGACAAAGAACGCGAAGTGTCGTTCTATGCTGATAAGCTGTGCATCACCCAGCGTTATCTTGCACGCATACTTCGGCAATTGTCTCACGAGACGGCCAAGGAAATTATCGACAGGCATTGCGTGCAGGAAATAAAAGCGCGTCTGCGCACAACCAACGAAAGCATACAGTCAATTGCTTTCGACCTGCGTTTCCCTGACCAGTCGTTCTTCACGCGCTTCTTCAAAAAACAAACCGGAATGACACCAACGGAGTTTCGGTGCATGCTGTCATAAGAGGCGCGAATAACAGAGCAAGACAACATCATTGCCAAGCGGTCGGTGAAATACAGCTTGGTGTGTGCCTATGGGAATAATTTGGCTTGTTGTGTTTTTACCTTTGGCTGCCAATGCCGTTTCTTCCAAATTGCAATAATGTCGCCTGTCGCATGATGGCGTTTGCATGCGGAGACGTGGGATGTGGAAGAGTGGATGGAAAACGAAAAATAGGAGGTAAACACACTTGTGTATGTTTACCTCCCACTCGATTTCATTTAGGTGTGTACCGCCTTGGAATTATGCCCTTAGCTATACACCCTCATATCGTTTCGTTTATGACTTTTGTCTTTTAGTTCTTGAAGAAGTCTTTCACCTCTTCGTTGGGAACCATCTGCTCGTCGAAGATGTAAGCACCAGTCTTGGGGCTTTTCACCATCTTGATGACCTTTGAGTATGCGCGACCATCCTTTGAACCTTCATGGAGGGTGGCGACGGTTTTCTTTGCCATGTCCTAAATTCCTTTCGACTGTACGTTATTTGATTTCCTTGTGAAGCGTCATCTTTTTCAAGATGGGGTTGTACTTCATCAGTTCCATTCTCTCGGGGGTGTTCTTGCGGTTCTTCGTGGTTACGTAGCGGCTTGTGCCGTGGAGTCCGCTGTTCTTCATTTCGGTACACTCCAAAATAACCTGCACCCTATTGCCTTTAGCTTTCTTTGCCATGGTGATTATTCTCCTACAACTTTAATTTCCTTCCAGTCGCAGTATCCTTTCGACACTGCCTGCTTGAGGGCTGCATCAAGTCCCACCTTGTTGATGAGGCGCAGGCCAGCGGCACTGACTTTGAGGCTTATCCAACAATCTTCTTCCACATAGAAAAACTTCTTGCGGAACAAATTTACGTCAAAGGTGCGCTTGGTGCGGTGCTTTGAGTGCGACACATTATTGCCTATTTGTGTCTTTCTTCCAGTAATCTGACAAATCTTCGACATGTCTATTTAACCTTTTCTTTTTTACTTTTTAGTGACTTATTCCAAACAAGGCGCAAAGTTATATGATTTTTCCGAAAAAGCAAAATCATTCAACTCTAAAAACCAATAATTTAAGAAATATTTTCTTGCTGCTTTGTGTCAAGCCTTGCCGTCTTTGTCGTTTTCCTGCTTTTCTGCCTCTTCCTTTTCGGCGAGGAATGCAAGAAACAGCTGCATTGCGCGGTTGGTTGCAATGGCCAAGTTTATGTCGCGTCCGTGGTCTTCCTCAACCTTCATCGTCTTCACGGAGTCTGTTGAGCCGCATGCCACCCATATTGTGCCTACGGGTATGTCCTTGGTTCCGCCAGTAGGTCCAGCTATTCCGGTGGCAGCTATGGCATAGTCGGTATCAAGAGCCTTGCACGCCCCCTTCACCATCGCTGCGGCTACCTCTTCGCACACGGCGGTCTTCTCATCGAGCAACTGAGCATCAACGCCGAGCAACTTTGTTTTCACCTCGTCGGTGTATGATATGATGCCACCCTTGAAGTATTTTGATGCCCCCGGCACCGAAATGATGGCTTCGGCTATGCGTCCGCCGGTGCAGCTTTCGGCTGTTCCGAGTGTCTCTTCCCTTTCCCAAAGCAGTTGGCTTATTTCCCTGCTCGTTATCTTGCTTTCAAAATCCATGTTTTGTTGTTGTGTGTTCTTTGTTGTTGTATGTTTTTGTGCGGTGCATGCATTCGACCTTGCCAGTGTGTCACTTGAAAGTGACCTTCGAGAAGGCTGGCTTCTCCATGCCGCAGAAGTCCTTGTCGAGATATTTGTAGTAGCCCGTTATGCCTATCATCGCAGCATTGTCGGTGGTGTAGCTGAATTTAGGTATGTATATAGTCCATCCATATCGGCGTGCGTGGTCGGCAAATGCGTTGCGAAGTCCGTTGTTGGCGCTTACGCCGCCAGCCACGGCCACATGCTTTATGCCAGTCTGCTTCACGGCCATGCGAAGTTTCTTCATCAGAATGTCAACTATGGTGAACTCAAGGCTCGCCGCAATGTCATTCTTGTGTTTCTCGATGAAATCTTGGTCGTCCTGCACCCATTCGCGCAATGAGTAAAGGAATGATGTCTTCAGGCCGCTGAAGCTATAGTCGAGTCCTGGCACGTGCGGTTCGGCAAATTTGTATGCCTTGGGATTGCCTTGACGTGCCAGTCTGTCGATTATGGGGCCTCCGGGATAGCCAAGTCCCATCACCTTCGAGCACTTGTCGATAGCCTCGCCTGCGGCATCGTCGATGGTTTGCCCGAGCACTTCCATGTCGTTGTATGCGTTAACCTTCACTATCTGCGAGTTGCCTCCGCTGACAAGCAGGCATATGAAAGGTAACGGCGGAGCCGACGTGTCGTCGTCGCTCTCCTTGATGAAATGGGCCATTACATGGCCTTGCAGGTGGTTGACGTCAACCATTGGTATGCCAAGCGAACGGGCAAAGCCCTTGGCGAAGCTGACTCCCACGAGCAACGATCCCATCAGTCCTGGTCCTCGTGTGAATGCCACCGCCGACAGCTGTTCCTTTTCGATGCCGGCGCGCTTCAGCGCCTGGTCAACCACAGGCACGATGTTCTGCTGGTGCGCCCTCGATGCCAGTTCGGGCACAACGCCACCATAAGCCTTGTGTACATCCTGACTGGCCGTCACATTGCTTAGCAACACACCGTCGCGCAGCACTGCGGCCGACGTGTCGTCGCAACTGCTCTCTATACCTAATATATATATGCCGTTCGAACTCATTGTCTTGTCGTGTGTGTTGGGGTGTGTCATGCGGTGAGAATTTCCACGCCATGCTCCGTCATCAGGAATGTGTGCTCCCACTGTGCGCTCGGTTTCTCGTCGCCGGTTATCACCTCCCATCCATACTTGTCGTCGGCATCGATGAACACCTTCCATGTGCCCATGTTTATCATTGGCTCGATGGTGAACACCATGCCGGGCACGAGCAGCATGCCAGTGCCTTTGTGGCCAAAGTGCATTACCTCTGGTTCGTCGTGGAACTTCATGCCCACGCCATGTCCGCACAACTCGCGCACGATGCCATAGTGGTATTTCTCGGCATGTTTCTGTATGGCGTGACCAATGTCGCCCACAAAGCCATATGGCTTGGCGGCTTCAGCTCCAATCTCAAGACACTCTTTGGCCACCCTAACGAGTTGCTCCTTTTCGGGTGTTGTCTTGCCGATGATGAACATTCGCGACGCGTCGGCATAGTATCCGTCGAGTATTGTGGTGAAGTCCACGTTCACGATGTCGCCTTCGCGCAGCACGTCTTCCTCTTTAGGAATGCCGTGACACACCACTTCGTTGATGCTCGTGCATACGCTCTTGGGGAAACCCTCGTAATTGAGGCAAGCCGGAATTGCGCCGTGTGCTGTGCAGTAGTCGTAGCATATCTTGTCAATCTCCAGAGTGTTCATGCCCTCGTGTATTTGGCGTGCCACCTCGTCGAGCACGCCTGTGTTCACCACGCCGCTTTTGCGTATGCCTTCTATCTCTTCGGCGGTCCTTATCAGACTGCGTGTTGGCACCAGTTTGCCCTTGCCTTCCCAATACATCACTTGCTTGTCAAGCTCTGTAGGCTCGGTGCCTGGCAATACGTGCCATCTTTTTTTCTTTCCAAACATCGTCTTGCGTTTGCTTTTAAAACCGTGCAAATTTACAACATTTCCGCTAAAACAGTGGCGTTGCGCCGTCTTTTTCTTGGTCGTCATAAAGTTCCTTGTTCCTCTTTTGCGGCCAACATGTCGTGTTTGCGTATGGACTGTTGTTTCTTATTCTATAGGCATTTCCATGCATGGATGCTCTTGTTGCTTTATCTGTGTTTGGTTGTTTTCGCATTGAAACTTATGCTTTAACGCATTATATCTAAATACATTGTTATAATTACTTTACAATAAACAGCTAAAGTTGATGTTTAAATAGCTAATCCAGCTGATGCCTTGCGTGGTTTTGCTGCGGCATACTGATTGGGGCGGCGCAAAAAAAATGGGCGAAATCTCTTTGGCTAACCGCCTCGGCAGAGGGGAGGAAGACGGCCTTCAAAACGCCCCAATGCGTGACGCCTATCGTAAGTGTGCCACTTAGCTACCGTAACTATGCCGTTTACGATGGCTAAATGGCATACTTAGCATGCGTAAACGGCATAGTTAGCTATCGTAAACGGCATAGTTGTGGTTTGAGTGTGCCTCGCCATTGGTTTTCAGCCAATACGCAGCCTCGCGCGCATGCGCAAACATTAATATTTATCAGACAGAGCGTGCGGCCCTGCAAAAGTTGGGCAGAGTTACTTCATTGTTTTCTTGTTTATTCAGAAAATATGGTGTAAATTTGCAGCCAATAAACCCGAAACATAGAAAATGAAGATTAAAAGACAGATGTCTATCGCGTTGTCGCTGTTGGCTGCGATAGTGTTGCTTGGCAGTTGCTCAAGCACGAAGGATGTTGCTTATTTCCAAAACAGTAACGAGGTTAACCTCGACTCCTCTCAAGTGCTCTACGACGCTAGAATAATGCCTAAGGACATATTGACAATAACCGTTTCGACGACAGATGGCGACGCTGCCGCCCCGTTCAACATGACGGTGAACACCACACTGACGCAGAGTTCGCGCAGCACATATAGCCAGCCGCTGTTGCAAAGCTATTTGGTGGACAACGAGGGAAACATCGAGTTTCCAAAGGTTGGAGTAGTGCATCTTGGCGGACTGACTAAGTCGCAGGCCGAGAAGATGATATACGATAAGATTAAGCCGTACATGAGCGACAGCGAGAACCCGATTGTCAATGTCCGCATGAGCAACTACAAGATATCTGTGTTGGGTGAAGTTACACGTCCCGGTATGTACACCGTGAGCAACGAGAAGATAACCATACTCGAGGCTTTGGCGCAGGCCGGCGACCTGACAATCTATGGTGTGCGCAACAACGTGAAGCTCATCAGGGAAGACTCCACGGGCAAGAAATCCATTCATGTGCTCAACTTGAACGACGCGAGCCTGATAAACTCGCCCTATTACTATTTGCAGCAGAACGACATCGTATATGTGGAACCCAACAAGGTGAAGGCGCAGAACTCAAGCGTAGGTAGCATGACCACACTATGGTTCTCGGCCACTTCGATACTCATATCGATGACCTCGTTGCTCTACAACATCTTGAAATAACACAAGACACCGAAGGGAGGGCGGACGCACAATGGGTGCGGCGCTCCCCCTTTAGTTTGAAACAAGGGTGTAAAACTTATTGCAGTAATATAAAAATGTGTGGAATCGTAGGTTACATAGGCAACCGCAACGCCTATCCGATACTGATAAAAGGTCTGCGCCGACTGGAGTACCGAGGGTATGACAGTGCGGGGGTGGCCCTGATAAACTCCAACGGAGAACTTAACGTGTGCAAGGCCAAGGGCAAGGTTGACGATCTTGTGGCTTTCTGCGCCGACAAGGACACTTCGGGTACGGTGGGCATAGCCCATACCAGATGGGCCACGCATGGTGAGCCTTCAGCGGCCAACGCCCACCCACACTACTCGCAATCGAAGAACCTTGCCATAATCCACAACGGCATCATCGAGAATTATGCCGACCTGAAGGCCAAGCTCGTGTCGAAAGGCGTGGAGTTCCGCTCCGACACTGACACCGAGGTGCTCGTGCAGCTCATAGAGTACATTCAGGAACGCAAGAATCTCGACTTGCTCACTGCCGTGCAGTTGGCGTTGCACGAGGTGATTGGGGCTTATGCGATAGCATTGCTCGACAAGCGCGACCCCGATCAGGTGATAGCCGCACGCAAGCAAAGTCCGCTCGTGGTGGGCATTGGCGACAACGAGTTCTTTCTCGCTTCCGACGCAAGCCCAATAGTGGAGTACACCGACAAGGTTGTGTATCTCGAAGACGGCAACATCGCCGTGATAAGGCGTGGCGAAGACCTCAAGGTGGTGAGCATACTCAACCGCACGCTCAACCCAGAGATACAGACTGTTGACATCAACCTTGGCCAGATAGAGAAAGGCGGCTATCCGCACTTCATGCTAAAGGAGATATTCGAGCAGCCCGACTGCTTGACCAACTGTATGCGTGGACGCGTCAATGTAGACACCGACAACGTGGTGCTTAGTGCCGTTATCGACTATAAGAAACAGTTGCTCGACGCCAAGCGGTTTGTGATAGTGGCTTGTGGAACGTCGTGGCATGCCGGCTTGATAGGCAAGCAGCTGATAGAGAGTCTGTGCCGCATTCCCGTTGAAGTGGAATACGCCTCGGAGTTTCGCTATCGCAATCCCGTCATAACGGCCAACGATGTGGTGATAGCCCTCTCGCAGAGTGGCGAGACTGCCGACACGCTGGCCGCCATAAGGCTAGCCAAGGACAACGGAGCTTTCATCTACGGAATTTGCAACGCCATAGGCTCAAGCATACCGCGGGCCACAGATACAGGCTCCTATATACACGTGGGGCCTGAGATTGGTGTGGCCTCGACAAAGGCATTCACAGGACAGGTCACCGTGCTGGCCATGCTCGCACTGGCATTGGCCAAGGAGAAGGGCACCATTGGCAAGAATGACTACTTGAACGTAGTGAAGGAGTTGCACGCCATACCAGCCAAGATGACCGAGGTGCTCAAGCTAAACAACCGCATTGCCGACCTTAGCCGCACCTTCACCTATGCGCGCAACTTCCTATACCTTGGCCGTGGATACAGCTATCCTGTGGCTCTTGAGGGCGCGCTCAAGCTCAAGGAGATAAGCTACATACACGCCGAGGGTTATCCTGCCGCCGAGATGAAGCATGGCCCGATAGCCTTGATTGACTCAGACATGCCTGTTGTGGTGATAGCCACACACAACGCCATGTATGAGAAGGTGCTCAGCAACATTCAGGAGGTGAAGGCACGCAAGGGCAAGCTCATAGCCATAGTGACGGCTGGCGACGACACCATCAGTCGCATTGCCGACGAGGTGATTGAGGTGCCCGACACGATTGAGTGCCTTGAGCCGCTGCTCACCACCATACCGTTGCAGTTGCTGGCCTACCACATTGCCGTTTGCAAGGGCAAGGACGTAGACCAGCCGCGCAATCTGGCCAAGTCGGTCACGGTGGAGTAGGGGCGTGGAAGCGGCGGCTGGCGCAAACCGATGCTTCAAGCGCATCCGCGAATAAAAAATAAAATAGACAAAGACCAAAACACATACTAAGAAGTATAACTCTCGGCGGTAATATTCAACCGCCATATATACACAGGCAAAACCGAATGGAGCAATTGAAACATGAGTGCGGCGTGGCGATGATAAGGCTTCTGAAGCCACTCGACTACTATCAACGTAAGTATGGCACATGGATGTATGGGCTGAACAAGCTCTACCTCATGATGGAGAAACAGCACAACCGTGGGCAAGAGGGTGCGGGCATGGCCTGCGTCAAGCTCGACACTGTGCCGGGACATGAGTATATGTTCCGCGAAAGGGCACAGGGAGCCAATGCCATAACCGAGATATTCGGCACCGTGCAGAAGGACTTCGCCGGACTTCCGCCAGAGAAGTTGGCCGATGCGCAATTCGCAAGCAAGAACCTTCCTTTCGCCGGCGAACTGTACATGGGGCATCTGCGCTATTCAACCACTGGCAAGAGCGGACTGCAATACGTACATCCCTTCTTGCGCCGAAACAACTGGAAGGCTAAGAACCTGTGCTTGTGCGGCAACTTCAACATGACAAACATCGACGAGGTGTTCGACAAGATAACCTCGCAGGGACAGTGTCCGCGCATATACTCCGACAGCTACATAATGCTTGAATGGATGGGGCACAGACTCGACCGCGAGGTTGAGCGCAACTTCGCCGACGCAAAGGAATTGGGACTCAGCGGCACCGCCATAACCGAGTATATCGACAACAACGTGAAGATGAGCAATGTGCTCAAGACCACCATGCCCGACTTCGACGGAGGCTATGTCGTGTGCGGCCTGACTGGCAGCGGCGAGATGTTCGCCATGCGCGACCCATGGGGCATACGTCCTGCGTTCTACTACCGCAACGACGAGATAGTGGCCGTGGCGAGTGAGAGGCCAGTGCTGCAAACCACATTCGACCTTGAGTGCGACGACATTGTGGAGCTGCAACCGGGCGAGGCCCTTATTGTTGGCCGCGGCGGCGACAGCAACATTGAGCGCATAATGGAGCGCAAGGGCGACTCGGCGTGCTCGTTTGAGCGCATATACTTCAGCCGTGGCTCCGACCGTGACATCTACGCAGAGCGCAAGAAGCTGGGCGAACTGCTCACCAAGCCCATTCTCAAGGCCGTGGAAAACGATGTCGCCCACACAGTGTTCTCGTTCATCCCAAACACGGCCGAAGTGGCCTACTACGGCATGCTCGGAGGCTTCAAGCGATACATCAACGACCAAAAGATAAAGGCCATCGAGCAGATGGATCATACTCCCACACACGAGGAGCTGGAGCGCATCATGGACTGGTATGTGCGTTCGGAGAAGGTGGCGTGGAAAGACATAAAGCTGCGCACATTCATTACCGAAGGCAACTCGCGCAACGACCTCGCCTCTCACGTCTACGACATCACCTATGAGGTGCTGGAGCGTGGGGTTGACAATCTCGTGGTGATTGACGACAGCATAGTGCGCGGCACCACGCTGCGCGAGAGCATCATCAAGATACTCGACAGGCTTCACCCGAAGAGGATTGTCATCGTCAGTTCGTCGCCCCAGATCAGGTATCCCGACTACTATGGCATCGACATGGCAAGGCTTGAGGAGTTCATCGCGTTCCGCGCTTGCATCGAACTGTTGAAGGACAGGGGCATGCACTCGCTCATTGACGCCACATACAAGAACTGCAAGAGCGAGCTAAGCAAGCCAAAGGAGCAGATGCAGTGCCGCGTGAAGGACTTGTATAAGCCGTTCACCGTAGATGAGCTTAACCACAAGATGGTTGAGCTGCTGCGTCCCACTGGCGTGACGACACCAATAGAGCTTGTCTACCAGAGCATCGAGGGGCTGCACGAGGCCATACCCAACCACAAGGGCGACTGGTACTTCACGGGCAACTATCCCACGGCAGGCGGCATGAAGCTGGCCAACCAGGCGTTCATCAACTACTATGAGAAGGTCTACAGATACGAACAGAAGTTTTAAAACACAACAACTATACCACAATATATATTGATGAAGAACGTAACATTAGTACTTGAAGACGGTACGAAATTTCACGGAAAGTCTTTCGGCTATGACCGGCCGGTAGCTGGTGAGGTGGTTTTCAACACGGCCATGATGGGCTATCCCGAAAGCCTTACCGACCCGTCATACGCAGGACAGCTCATGACACTGACTTATCCGCTTGTCGGCAACTATGGAGTTCCTCCTTTCACATTGGAACCTGATGGCATCGCCACGTTCATGGAGAGTGACAAGATATATGCGTCGGCTATTATTGTGGCAGACTACAGCGAGCAGTACAGCCACTGGAATGCCGTGGAGAGCCTTGCTGATTGGCTCAAGCGCGAGCATGTGCCAGGCATAACGGGCATCGACACAAGACAGCTCACCAAGGTGCTGCGCGAGCATGGCGTGATGATGGGCAAGATATTGTTTGACGACGAGCCTGACAACATACCAGAGGCCAACTATGAAGGAGTGAACTTCGTTGACATGGTTAGCTGCAAGGAGGTGATACGCTACAACGAGGGCGCAGGAAAGAAAGTGGTGCTCGTGGACTGTGGCGTGAAGAACAACATCATACGCTGCCTCGTCAACCGTGGCGTGGAGGTGATACGTGTGCCTTGGAACTATGACTACACCGCAATGGACTTCGATGGACTGTTTCTCGGCAATGGCCCAGGCGACCCCGACATGTGCGAGGATGCCGTGGCCGTGATACGCAAGCAGATGAGCATGTCGCGCAAGCCGATATGTGGTATCTGCATGGGCAACCAGTTGCTGGCCAAGGCTGGAGGCGCGACAATCTACAAGCTGAAGTATGGACACCGCTCGCACAACCAACCTGTGCGTGAGGTGGGCACCGACCACTGCTACATAACAAGCCAGAACCACGGCTATGCGGTTGACGCAAGCACGCTGGGGAAAGACTGGCGCGAACTGTTCGTCAACATGAACGACGGCTCCAACGAGGGCGTATGCCACAAGGAGAACCCCTGGTTCACCAGCCAGTTCCATCCCGAGGCTTGCTCCGGGCCTGTTGACACGGAATTCATGTTCGACCGTTTTGTGGAAAAACTCAAGTAACCGATAAAGATGAAAGACGACAATATAAAGAAAGTCCTGCTGCTTGGCTCAGGCGCATTGAAGATAGGCGAGGCTGGAGAGTTCGACTACTCTGGCTCGCAAGCACTTAAAGCCCTGCGCGAAGAGGGCGTCTACACCGTGCTCATCAACCCCAACATCGCCACCGTGCAGACGTCGGAGGGTGTGGCCGACCAGATATACTTCCTTCCTGTGCAGCCATATTTCGTTGAGAGGGTGATTGAGAAGGAACGTCCCGACGGCATTCTGCTCGCATTTGGCGGACAGACGGCGTTGAACTGTGGAGTTGAGCTTTACAAGTCGGGCGTACTTGAGAAGTATGGTGTGCGTGTGCTTGGCACTCAGGTGCAAGCCATCATGGACACCGAAGACCGCGAGTTGTTTGTTGAGCGTCTTAACGAGATTGACGTGAAGACCATCAAGAGCGAGGCTTGCGAGACAATAGAGCAAGCACGCAAGGCGGCAAGCGAGTTGGGTTATCCCGTGATACTCCGTGCGGCTTATGCGCTTGGCGGACTTGGCTCTGGCTTCTGCGACAATGAGGCCGAACTTGACAAGCTGGCTGAGAAGGCTTTCTCGTTCTCACCTCAGGTGCTGGTGGAGAAGAGCTTGAAGGGATGGAAGGAAATTGAGTATGAGGTGGTGCGCGACCGCTACGACAACTGTATAACGGTCTGCAACATGGAGAACTTCGACCCATTGGGCATACATACTGGCGAGAGCATCGTCATCGCTCCCTCACAGACTCTGACCAACAGCGAGTACCATAAGTTGCGCGCACTGTCGATAAAGATAATCCGCCATATAGGCATCGTGGGCGAGTGCAATGTGCAGTATGCCTTCGACCCCAAGAGCGAGGACTACCGCGTGATTGAGGTCAACGCGCGCCTTAGCCGTTCGTCGGCGTTGGCGTCGAAGGCCACAGGCTATCCTTTGGCTTTCGTGGCTGCCAAGTTGGGCATGGGCTACGGACTGTTTGAGCTGAAGAACTCTGTCACCAAGACTACGAGTGCATTCTTTGAGCCTGCGCTCGACTACGTGGTGTGCAAAATACCGCGTTGGGACTTGAGCAAGTTCCGTGGCGTAGACAAGGAACTTGGATCGTCTATGAAGTCGGTGGGCGAGGTGATGGCCATCGGACGCAATTTCGAGGAGGCCATACAGAAAGGTCTGCGCATGATAGGCCAAGGCATGCACGGCTTCGTGGAGAACAAGGAACTTGAGATACCCGACATCGACTCTGCTTTGCGTGAGCCTACCGACAAGCGTGTGTTCATCATTTCGAAGGCCATGCACAAGGGCTACACCATCGACCAAATACACGAGCTTACGAAGATTGACCGTTGGTTCTTGCAGAAGCTGAAGCACATCATCGACATCGACGAGAGGCTCAAGTCGCTCAAGAGCGTGAACAATCTTGGCAAGGATTTGTTGCGTGAGGCCAAGGTGTATGGTTTCACCGACTTCCAGATTGCGCGTGCCGTTGGATTGGAGGCCGAACTGCACAGCATGGCCAAGGCAGGACTGGTGGTGCGCCAGTTGCGCAAGGGCTATGGCATATTGCCTGTGGTGAAGCAGATAGACACGCTTGCCGCCGAATATCCAGCCCAAACCAATTACCTCTACCTTACTTATGCTGGTGTGGCACACGACATCGCGTTCGAAAACGACAAGCGCTCGATAATAGTGCTTGGCTCTGGTGCCTACCGCATTGGATCGTCGGTTGAGTTCGACTGGTGTGGCGTACAGGCTCTCAATACCATACGCAAGGAGGGCTACCGCTCGGTGATGATCAACTACAACCCCGAAACGGTGTCTACCGACTACGACATGTGCGACCGTCTGTATTTCGACGAGTTGACTTTCGAGCGTGTCATGGACATCATCGACATCGAGTGTCCACACGGCGTAATCGTCTCTACTGGCGGACAGATACCCAACAACCTTGCCATGCGCCTTGACGAACAGCGCGTGCCAATACTCGGAACGTCGGCCAAGGACATCGACAATGCCGAGGACAGAGCCAAGTTCTCGTCAATGCTCACTCGCAACGGCATCGACCAGCCTGCATGGAGTGCGCTCACGTCGATGGAAGACATCAGCCACTTCATCGACGAGGTTGGTTTCCCGGTACTCGTCCGTCCATCGTATGTGCTTTCGGGTGCGGCAATGAACGTATGTTCCAACCAGGAGGAGCTTGAGAAGTTCCTGCGTTTGGCAGCCAACGTGAGCGAAGACCACCCTGTGGTGGTGAGCCGCTTCATCGAGCATGCCAAGGAGATAGAGATGGATGCCGTGGCCAAGGATGGCGAGGTGATAGCCTATGCCATAAGCGAGCACATCGAGTTCGCTGGTGTACACTCTGGCGACGCCACCATACAGTTTCCCCCGCAGAAGATATATTGCGAGACGGTGCGCCGCATAAAGCGTGTTGCCCACAAGATTGCCAAGGAGTTGCATATCAGCGGTCCGTTCAACATTCAGTTTATGGCCCGCGAGAACGACATCATGGTTATCGAGTGCAACTTGCGTGCCTCGCGCTCGTTCCCATTTGTGAGCAAGGTGCTCAAGATAAACTTGATAGAACTTGCCACTAAAGTGATGCTTGGATTGCCTGTCGAGAAGCCACACAAGAGTCTGTTCGACCTTGACTATGTGGGAATAAAGGCCAGCCAGTTCTCGTTCAACCGCTTGCAGAAGGCCGACCCCGTGCTTGGTGTTGACATGGCCTCTACGGGTGAGGTTGGATGTCTTGGCGACGACACCAGCACTGCTTTGCTCAAGAGTATGCTCTCTGTCGGTCATCGCATACCTGAAAAGAACATCCTCTTGTCTACCGGTAGCGCAAAGCAGAAGGCTGAGATGCTTGATGCCGCACGTATGCTTGTTAACCATGGCTACAAGATATATGCTACAGGAGGTTCGTCGCGCTATCTCACGGAGAATGGCATCGACAACACGCTCGTATACTGGCCGTCGGAGCAGAAGCAGCCGCAAGCTCTCGACATGCTGCACAACCACGAGATAGACATGGTGGTGAACATACCCAAGGACCTCACGGCTGGTGAACTGTCGAACGGCTACAAGATACGCCGCGCAGCCATCGACCTCAATGTGCCATTGATAACAAACAGCCGTCTTGCTTCAGCCTTCATCACTGCGTTCTGCAACGTGAAGATTGGCGACATCGACATAAAGAGCTGGGCTGAGTACAAGTAAGGCGGGTTCCACGCTGTGCGCCGCCTATGCCCTTTGGGTATAGTGGCAATGTAAGACGCGCAACGGCATAGATTATGCTGACGCCAAGTGAAGAGGTCTACATTTCTATGCGACTAGGCCATAGTGATGCAAAAAGCGATGCTGAATGGAGGGCAAAACCAATATTATTCAGTACTTTTGCATTGCGACAAAGGCTAATGAAGCAATTTTAGAATATTGACAAACCCAAGGGGCGGCCTGTGTTGAGACACGCAGGCCGCCCCTTTCTCGTTTAAGCAAAAAATGAAACGACTTTTATGGATGATTGTGGCTGTGGCCGTGCTTGCAGCCTGTGGACAGTCGGCCGAAGAGCGCAAACGGCTGTCGAAGCAGGAGCGCATACGTCTACAAAAAGAAGACTCTGCTGCATTGAAGGTGGCCGTCATGCCCACACTCGACTGTCTTCCTCTTTATGTGGCGCAGAGCAATGGCTTGTTCTCTAAGCTCGGAGCCGACGTGCGTCTAAGGCGTTTTGCCGCCCAAATGGACTGCGACACCGCCCTTGCTGGTGGTAGCGTCGAATGTGGGGTCACCGATATAGTGCGTGCTCAGCGGCTCATTGGCACTGGCACGCCACTCTCTTACATATCGTCTACCAACGCCTATTGGTTGCTCATGACCAACAGAAACGCCCGCATACGCGAACCGAAGCAACTATACGACAAGATGGTTGCCATGACGCGCTATTCGGCCACAGATATGCTTGCCGACATGGTCGTTGAAAAGGCCAAGCTACAGGACGAACGTGTGTTTCGCGTACAGATAAATGATGTGACTGTTAGGCTCGATATGCTTCGCAACAATGAGATGGACGCAATGTTTCTGACAGAGCCACAGGCAACTGCCGCACAGTTGGCGCGTCACAATCAGATAATGGATTCGCGGACGATGGACATTCAACTTGGAGCGATTGTCTGCCGAACCGACAAGACCGTTGACGCTAACCGCAAGAAGCAGCTTGACGCTTTTATAAAAGCGTATGATATGGCTTGCGACTCAATAAATAAATATGGCGTGGCACACTATCGCGGCCTTGTTGGCGAGTGCTGCCATGTGGAAGCTGTTGTGGCCGACACCATAGGCAAGAGAATTAAATTTACGCATATCAAGGAGCCGCGTAAGGCCGACATCGAGCGTGTTGACAAGTGGCTCAAAAACAGAACAGCCAGTGACTATCAGCATCAATAATGAACTGCGCGGCGTAGAGACGGCTTTGCGTCAGCGCAAGTTGAGCCAGGCCATCGACGGTTTGGAAGTGTTAGGTGTGAAATATCCTGAACTTGGCATCGATTCGATGCTCAGCGGCATACGCGACAGTTACCGTCTGATGGCCGACTATTGGCGACGCGGACTGAAGGACGGGCAGATAAACGCCGTGTACGACGACCTGTTGCGTCGTACGTACTGTCTCTTTGCTGACGTGTCGCTTACACGTGCCATGTCGCACGACCATTTCGCCAGTTCTGTCCACGCCAAGGTGCAGCGTGTTGGAGGCGACGGGCTTTTGGGCGACGGACTGCGCAACAGACTTGAAGAGTTCGTCTCCGATGCGGCAATACTTAGTCTTGAGCCGGAGCACTCCCGCATGGAGCGGCAAAAAGAACTTTATGGGCAGCGGCAACGCTATATGAATGACGTGTTCGACCGCATTTGGACATCGGGGCAATGGACTGACGGTATCCGCATGTCGCTCACGGAAACTGTTGTTTCGCCCACAGTGGATACTGTAGACCAGCAGTTGATAGTGTCGGCGGTGACGATAGGGGCGATGAATATGTTCGATGCCAACAAACTGCGTATGCTTGCCGACACATACCGCCAGGCTACCGACGAGCGTGTGCGTCAGCGCGCTCTCGTGGGACTGGCATTGGCCTTGAACAACGACGGTTGCGGATTGTTTCCTGAAGTGAAGGCGATGATGATTGAGCTGCTGGCCGACGCCACTGCGCAGAAGGAGCTTGCCGAGCTGCAAATACAGTTGTTCTATTGCCTCAATGCTGAGAATGATACCGAGACCATACAGCGCGACATAATGCCCGACCTGCTAAAGCGCAACAATATGCACCTCACTCCGCGCGGGCTGGAGGAGAAAGGCGATGACTCGTTGCGCGACATCCTCGACCCAGAAGCCGCCGATAGCGACATTGAGGCGGTGGAGGCGAGCTTCCGTAGAATGGCCGATATGCAAAAGGCTGGGGCTGATGTCTATTTCGGAGGTTTCTCGCAGATGAAACGCTTCCCGTTTTTTGACTGCATGTCCAACTGGTTTGTGCCATTCTATAAGGAGCACCCTGCTGTCAGTGCTGTCTACTCAGCCACTGATTATAAGGTTGTCATGCGCAACGTGCTTGACCGTATGCCGTTCTGCGACAGTGACAAATATTCGTTTGTCATGGCCTTTCAGATGGTTGTCGGCCGCATACCGCAAGAAGTGAAGAACTTGCTCAACAATGAGGAAACGTCGTTTGCTATAGAAGGTGGAGGCGACCCCAATGCAGAGACCGCAGCCTACATACGCCGTAGCTATCTGCAAGACCTCTACCGCTTTTTCCGTCTGTTCCCGTCGCGTGGATTCTTCAGTGGCCTTTCTTGGCTTTCCGGCAATGGAACACCCACCTACTTGTTTTTTGCAAATCAGTTGTTCTGTGGCACGTCATTGTCGCAGAGTGTCAATGATGTGGCTTCTTTCTTGTTCAAGCGCAAACAGTTTGACGAGACGGCCATGCTACTTGCCAATTATGCCGCAGATATCACCGATTATCAGTATTATATGCTTTGTGGCGGTTTGGCGCAGCGCGGTGTTAGTGGTATCAGCCTTTCTGCCAAAGAATGCTTTGTCAAGGCTCTGGAACAACGCCCCGGCGACACCAAGGCACAGGCTGGCTATGCCCGCGCCTGTTTCCGCGACGGTGACTATGCTACGGCCTCTGCTGCCTATGAGCGGCTTGTCGAGACCGAACCAGACAGCCGCAAGTATGCTTTGGGCTATTGTGTGTGTCTGACTAACACCGAGCGATATGACGAGGCGTTGACTCTGCTCTATAAAATGGATTATGAGCATGCAGGCGATAGTGATGTGAACCGCATAATGGCACGCGCCCTTATGGGCAAGGGTAATTGCCAGCAAGCACTGAAGATATATGAGAAGTTGGGCGAACAAGAGTGCCATGAGGAGGAAGACATTGTCAATCATGCCTATTGCCAGTGGTTTCTTGGTAATGTCGCCGTTGCCGCAAAGCTCTTTGCCGACTACCTGAAGATGCGCTATCCGCAGTTGGGGGCAACGGAGCTGGGCACACACATCATCGATGACATAATATCACCGGAGCATGGCTTCATCACGAAGCATGGGGTAGGCGAGGTGGAAATCTACTTGATGGTTGACGAAATCTGCGCAGCGGCTTTGCGGTAGACGTACGTCAGTGCAAGCGGCACGCCCACGCCAACCATGGTGTAGAGCACCCAAAAACCGTCGGAACTCTCGTTCACGTGTACCACGGTATGGCTGCCTATGTGGGCGATGTCAAGGCCATAGCACCATATCTTCAGCAGACTTACCAGTTTGAACGACAATAGGTGCAGCACAAGCACACTTAGTGTGTTGTCGCCGCAGTATGTCAGCAGTCGTTTTGCAACGCCTTCCTTTCTGTCTATATATAGACTTATGTTATATACGAACAGAGTACCGCAGATGGCTGGCACTGGCAACTTCAGACACCGCCAAATGTCGGGGCGGAAGTCCATGCAGCTGCTCGCATAGAGCGAGAACAGTAGTGTGACGGCGAAGAATAGTATGGTGTTCCACCATGTGGCCTTGTAGAATTCTTTGTATTGGCTGAAAATGAAGCCGCAACCAAAGAAAAATGTTCCCATAATGTCGCGGTAGCCGCCCTGTACTATGGTTGTGATGCGCAACCCTTCACCCCCTGACTTCGTCAATGCGTCACCCAAATCAGAAATTGCCTGTTGTTAGTCAGAAAAGAGGTTTGATGGCAAGGTGTTTCTTGGTTAGGAATAGA
>CAVKUV010000057.1:0-20610 GCA_963659505.1 Lachnospiraceae bacterium | reverse complement strand
AACTCCAGGTAAGGGTCGAGTTTTTTCAGTGGACTGTAGAAGTTCTGCATGATGAGGCGCAGTGCGGCGAGGTTTTCGCTCTCATGCACCACGTCGAGCAGTGGCGCGTCGTATTCATCGATGATGACCACCACCTTTTGGCCGGTCTGCTTGTAGGCGGCTTCCACAAGATTTGTCAGTCTTATGTTGGCGTCCCACTGTCCCTTGTCGCATCCATACGTCTGTTCATACGGTTCAAGTTCGCGGTCAAGATATTCCCTAAGGCCGTTTCTGTCGAAGTGCTTTGCGCCGCTCATGTCGAAGTGCAGCACGGGGTGCTTCGTCCATTCCTTCTCATAGTCGGCTATGGCGAGTCCCTCAAACAGTTCCTTGCGCCCCTCGAAATAAGCCTGCAAGGTAGAGGCGAAGAGCGACTTGCCGAACCTGCGCGGGCGGCTCAGAAAGACGTAGCTCGTCTGCTTCTTGCGGAAGTCAACGATATACTTGGTCTTGTCTACATATAGATAATGCCCATTCCTAATCTTCTCGAAGGTCTGTATCCCCACAGGATAGCAATTCACCATTTCTGCCATAGCGTCATGTCCTTTTGATTTTATGCCGCTAAGTTACAAATAATTTTCCCAATCATTAGTGCCAAATGCCGTGCAATGTTGTATTGAATGACGGTAAAAAAACAACTTGGTACGATTTGAACCATGGTAAACTATATTCAAAGATGAGTTTCCGCAAGTTTGCAGATGCAAAAAAAGTGTTGTCCCGCCACAGATGGCAAACGCTCATCTGTGGCGGGACAACATTTGGTATATTGGGTCGTAATGAAGAGCGCGTGGCTAAATCTTCAGGCTCTTCATTATCTCGCTCATCTTTTGCAGCGTCGATATGCGTGTGGGCACGAGCGGCAGTCGGAGAATGTTCTCTATCATGCCCATCTCGTGGAGCATGGCCTTTACGCCGGCAGGGTTGCCGTCGACGAAGAGCAGGCTGAACAGGTCGGTAAACTTGTGGTGTATCTTTCGCGCTGCCTCATACTCGCCGTTGAACTCCAGCCTTATCATCTTCGAGAACTCCTTGGGCAGGGCATTGCCTATCACACTGATAACGCCCACAGCCCCGCACGACACCATGGGGAAGGTGAGCGCGTCGTCGCCGCTGAGCACGTCGAAGTCGTTGGGCTTGTTCTTTATTATCTCGTCAACCTGCTCCAGGTTGCCGCTGGCCTCCTTTATGGCCACTATGTTGGCGCAGTCGCGCGCCAGGCGCACCGTGGTGGCCGCCTGCAGGTTTACCCCCGTGCGCCCCGGCACATTATATAGCACCACGGGCAGACGGCTGGCCTGGGCTATGGCCTTGAAGTGGCGGTATAGGCCCTCTTGCGACGGCTTGTTGTAGTATGGGCACACGCTCAGTATGCCGTCGATGCCCTTGAAGTCGCGGCTGCCCAGCTCCTCAACGATGGCCGCGGTGTTGTTGCCGCCGCAGCCCATCAGTATTGGCACGCGTCCCCTCACGGTGGTCACGATGGTGTCCTTTATCTGTTGCTTCTCGCCTTCGGTGAGGCAAGGCGTTTCTCCCGTGGTGGCCAATATGCAGAGGAAGTCGGCCCCGTTGGCCAATTGGTATTCCACCAAGCGCACCAGCGAGCGGTAGTCTACCGATCCGTCTTCGCAAAAGGGCGTTATAAGGGCTATGCCTAAGCCCTTGAAAATGTTATGAACCATAGAAAACAGTTGTCTAAATCTTAGTTTGGGCTACAAATTTACGCAAATAAATCGAAAAAGCTAACTATTTGGCTTGTTTTGTTGCCATTTCCTTAGATAGTCATTTCGCCGCGTATGTCTCGCGTCATGTAGTTCCTCACTTGGTGGGTGTCGGAATATCGGGCTTGCAGATACATCAGTTTGGTCACCGCGCTCTCCACAGTGCTGTCGTATCCGCTTATCACCCCGGCCGCCTTCAGCTGGTAGCCTGTGTCGTAGCGGCTCATCTCCACGCATCCGGCCATGCACTGGCTTATGTTGACCACAAGCTTGCCGTTGCGCGTGGCCTGTTCAAGAGCCTTGATGAGCCATGTGGCCTGTGGGGCGTTGCCGCTGCCGTATGTACGCATCACGATGGAGCGCAGTCCCGGAGTGTCGATTATGCGGCGCACCAAGTCCTCGCGTATGCCGGGAAACACGGTGAACACCACCACGTTGTCGTCCAGCTGGAAGTGTGGCTCCATCGGTTTCGTGTAGTCGGGCTTAAGTATGCGGCTTTTGTGGTACTCGATGTTCACCCCGGCATCGGCCAGGTGGTGGTAGTTGAAGCTCTCGAAGGCGTTGAAGTTGTCGGCGCTCTGCTTCGTCGTTCGGTTGCCGCGCATGAGGTGTCCGTTGAAGTATATGCCCACCTCTGGCACCAGTGCCGTTCCGTCGTGGTTCTTGGCCGAGGCTATCTCGATGCTCGTTATCAGGTTTTCCTTGCCGTCGGTGCGCAGCTGGCCTATTGGCAGCTGGCTTCCCGTCAGTATCACTGGCTTCGTCAGGTTTTCGAGCATATAGCTCAGCGCCGATGCGGTGTAGGCCATGGTGTCGGTGCCGTGCAATATGACGAAGCCGTCGTATTGGTTGTAGTTGTTGGCGATGATGTGCGCCAGGTCGATCCACAGCTTCGGCGACATGTCGCTGCTGTCAATGGGCGGATTAAACTGGTAGGTTGCGATGTTTGTCTCGAATTGGTTCAGCTCAGGAACGTTGTTGAGCAAGTGCTCAAAGTTGAAGGGTTCAAGTGCTCCGGTGCGTGGGTTGCGGTTCATCCCTATCGTTCCACCGGTGTAGATAAGCATGACATTGTTGGTGTACGTCATCGTTTACGTGTGATTTTGGTGCAAAAATACTTAAACTTTTCGAGATTATGGATTTTCTTTGTTATTTTTGCAATGATGAACAGTGGCTTCAGGGCGGTTGTCGCAGGCAGTAGGCGGCCATGTCTGGAGGTGCTGGAAACGCCAAAAATAGAATACCAATATCTTTAACAAAAATCATATCTAAGATTATGAAGCAATTCAATGACGAGAACTTCCTGTTGGAGACCGAGGTCGCACAGGACTTGTTCCACAACCATGCGGCCAAGATGCCCATCATCGACTATCACTGCCACTTGATACCTGAGATGGTGGCCAACGACCACAAGTTCAAGAGCATTACCGAGCTGTGGCTTGGCGGTGACCACTACAAGTGGCGCGCCATGCGTACCAACGGCGTTGACGAGAAATACTGCACAGGAAAGGACACGTCAGACTGGGAGAAGTTTGAGAAGTGGGCCGAGACGGTGCCTTACACATTCCGCAACCCCCTGTACCACTGGACCCACCTTGAGCTGAAGACCGCCTTCGGCATAACCAAGAGGCTCAGCAAGGAGACAGCACGCGAGATATTCGACGAGTGCAACGAGAAGCTGAAGCTGCCGGAGTTCTCCGCACGCGGACTGATGCGCCACTACAACGTGGAGTGCGTATGCACGACCGACGACCCCGTTGACGACCTGCGCTACCACAAGCAGACACGCGAGAGTGGATTTGAGATAAAGATGATTCCGGCATGGCGCCCCGACAAGGCCATGAACATCGAGAAGCCTGAGTTTGCCGACTATGTGAACACTCTGTCGGAGGTGTCGGGCGTGTCGATCACCACGTTCAAGGACATGATGGACGCATTGCAGAAGCGTCACGACTTCTTCACCGCCAACGGCTGCAAGCTGTCTGACCACGGCATCGAGGAGTTCTACGACGACGAGTACACCGACTCGCAGATTGAGACGATATTCGCCAAGGCCATGCAGCGCATGGAACTGTCGGCCCTTGAGGTGCGCCAGTACAAGAACTGCTTCCTCACCAAGTGCGCCGAGATGGACGCCGAGGCCGGCTGGACACAGCAGTTCCACTATGGAGCCATCCGCGACAACAACACCGCCATGTACAACAAGCTCGGTCCCGACACTGGCTTCGACTCAATAGGCGAGTTCAACACGGCACGCGCCATGAGCAAGTTCCTCAACAAGCTCAACATGGAGGGCAAGCTTACCCGCACTATCCTCTACTGCCTCAACCCCTGCGCCAACGAGGTGATTGCCACCATGCTTGGCAACTTCCAGGGCGGCGAACCCGGCAAGATACAGTTTGGATCGGGATGGTGGTTCAACGACCAGCTCGACGGCATGACCCGCCAGATCAACGCCCTCTCGGTGCTCGGCCTGCTCAGCCGCTTTGTGGGCATGCTCACCGACTCGCGCTCGTTCCTGAGCTATCCGCGCCACGAGTACTTCCGCCGCTTGCTCTGCAACATTCTCGGCAACGACGTTGAGAAGGGCTTGCTGCCCAACGACCAGGAGATACTTGGCCGCATGGTGGAGGACATCTCTTACAACAACGCTCGCAACTACTTCAAGTTCTATTGATTGGAACTTCGTTGACGGAAGCATAACTTGATTGAAAAGCCCTTTCCTTAGGGCAGAAGTCAAGACCAACACCGACCGGAGGATTGTCGTGCCGCACTGCGGACAGACGGTCTTTCGGTCGTGTTTTTTTATGTAGTGGGTGCGGTGTCCCGCCGCACACCAAGGGACAAGGTGACAGTGGGCGACGTGAGACACGTTGCCCACTACCCAACGCACCCGCAACAATTAGGAACGACAATTATACGACTTCCTATCAAACAAACCAAAAAAAAACAAGCAAGATAACAACAATATGGAAAAGAAAACAGTGGCCATACTTGGAATGATGTGCGCCGGCTGCGCCGCCAACGTGGAGCGCAAGCTCAACTCCATCGACGGAGTGGCGAGCGCGGCGGTCAACCTGCCGGCAAGAACCGCCCTTGTGGAGTACGACCCGGCGGTTGTCGCGCTGGCCGACATGAAGACGGCGTTGGCCTCGGTTGGCTACGACATGGTGATAGAGCCCGACCGCAATGTTGAGGCCATCGAGCGCAGAGCCTACGTTTCGCTCCGTCGCAAGGTGGCGGTGTCGTGGCTGCTTGCGTTGCTCACCATGTCGGTGTCGATGGGGTGGGTTGGCATTGGTAGCGAGTCGGTGGCCAACCAGACGATGCTTCTGCTCTCGCTGCTCAACTTCGCCTATTGCGGTCGCCAATTCTTCGTTTCGGCGTGGCGGCAGCTGCGCCATGCGTCGGCCAACATGGACACCCTCGTGGCGTTGAGCACTGGCGTGTCGTTCCTCTTCAGTGTGTTCAACACCTTTTGGGGCTACTCATTCTGGGCGAGCCGTGGCATAGAGTGCCACACCTACTACGACGCGTCGGTGATGATAATATCCTTCGTGCTCACAGGCCGGCTGCTTGAGGAGCGCGCCAAGAGCAGCACCGCTTCGGCCATAAAGGGACTGATGGGGCTTGCCCCTAAGACCGCCCATCTCGTGCATGACGGCGAGGTGGCCGACGCGCCCATAGCCGCTCTGCAGACTGGCGACACCGTAGAGGTGAGGGCTGGCGAGAAGGTGCCTGTCGATGGGGCTGCCGTGAGCGGCGAGGCTTTTGTCGACGAGAGCATGATAAGCGGCGAGCCTGAGGCCATAAGGAAAGTGCGTGGCGACAGGCTCTTGGCCGGCACGATGGTGAAGTCGGGCACGCTCAGGTTCAAGGCCGAGCAGGTGGGCGCGTCTACCGTGCTTGCCAATATAATAAGGATGGTGCAGGAGGCGCAGGGGTCGAAGGCTCCCGTGCAGCGCACCGTCGACCGTATAGCCCTTGTGTTTGTGCCAGTGGTGGGCGGCGTGGCCTTGCTCACGTTTGTGCTCTGGCTCGCCCTTGGCGGCGAGATGCAGTTGCCGCGCGCCATCCTCTCGGCTGTGTCGGTGCTCGTGGTGGCCTGTCCCTGTGCCATGGGACTTGCCACACCCACGGCCTTGATGGTGGGCATAGGCAAGGCCGCGCAGAAGAACATACTGATAAAGGACGCCACTGCGCTTGAGAACCTTTGCCGCATAGACGCGATGGTGATTGACAAGACTGGCACCGTAACCATGATAGCCGACGCCAACGGCGCGCCGATGCCCGAGACGCTGAAGCCAAACGCACGCGAGGCCATCGACGATCTTCGCAAGGCTGACGTGGAACTGTATATGATGAGTGGCGACAAGGAGGAGAACGTTGCGCGCATGGCCGCCCAGGCGGGGATAAGCCACTGGCTGAGCCGCGTCATGCCCGACGACAAGGAGAGTCTTGTGCGCCGCTTGCAGGGCGAGGGCCACTGTGTGGCAATGGTGGGCGACGGCATCAACGACAGTCAGGCCCTGGCCGCCGCCGATGTGAGCATAGCCATGGGCCATGGCACCGACATCGCCATGGACGTGGCGCAGGTGACGCTCATGGGCAACGACCTTAGGCGCATACCCGAGGCTGTGCGCCTGTCGCGCCGCACGGTGGGCATGATACGCCAAAACCTGTTTTGGGCGTTTGTCTACAATGTGGTGTGCATACCCTTGGCGGCTGGCGCGCTACATGGGGTGGCCGACTTCCAGATAACGCCCATGTGGGCCAGTGCGCTCATGGCCATGAGCAGCGTCAGCGTGGTGCTGAATAGTCTGCGTCTGAAAATGGTTGGCTAAGGCTTGAGGGAAAAATAGGATAGGCGGCGTCGGTGGATTGCCTCCACACGCTCACGCCTATGCTGAACGAGGGGTTGAAGTGGTAGCGCATTTCAACCCCTATTTTGTCGCCAATGGCGTTGGCGTCGCCGTGCCATATGGTGGGGTTGCCCGTGGCAAACGACTTTTGGGCATACACCATGCCCTCCCAATGCTCGTCAAACCTGTACATCAACGCCGCGCTTATGCCGGCGTTGCCACACGATATGCCGCTGCCGCTAAGCCTCGACATGAAGCCTTCGGCGGCGAAGGTGAGCTTTGGGGTGAGGTTGGCGGCGTAGTCGAGCGACAGGCTTTGGCCGAAGGCCGAGAACGAGCCATGGCCAAGACCCACCGTGACCCACGCCCCCAGCGTGGCGTGAAGCGGCGATGGGCGCCAGGCGTCGGCCTGCTCTTCGGGGGCGGTTGGCGTTTCCCGCACCTGCTGCGCCATTGTGGCTTGGCTGCAGATGCAGAAAGCGGCGGTCATGATGGTTCTTGTCATGCGAGTGAATATATTTGAAGCCAATGGCGGTTCTGTGGCTAATCGTACAATGATGTTGTGTGCGTCGCACGGCTTATGGGCGGTTCTATAAATTACCGCCGTACTGACATTAATATATTAAGAGTTACTTTTTGCCATCTTGCGGTCTCTTTTCGGTACAATCTGTCTGTTCGTTCAGTCGTATAGCCCGCTATACTCTTTCACTCACAAACACATTGTCCGCGAAAATAGCCTCGCAATCCGGCAAAGCTAATTTATAGAACCACCCTTATTCGTCTTCGGCGAACAAGGGGTCTTCGGGCATCACCATGGTTGGCTTTTGGTCGTTCATCTTCAGTATGTTCTCCGGCACATACTTCTTGTCGACCACCAGTCGGAACATGTATTCGCGCATCCAGCGGTCTGACATTATCAGGCATCCGCCCTGTCCCCAGTCGGCGCCCCAGCTGTTTTCCACCTTCCACTTCGTGGCCTTGCCGTCGGCGTCGAGGTCAACGGCGGTCAGCGTCATGGCGTGGGTCGAGCCGCTGTCGAAGGTGCTTATGCGCTGCGCCTTGTCCATGCCGAAGGTGGTGCCCATCAGCGAGGCATAGTCGAAGTTCTCTGTGTCGGCATATCCGCGCTTGCGGTCGAGACACTTGCCCACGTCATACGAGCTGTACATCTTGCGCCCGTCCTTGAGCGCCGCTATGGCCATGGACTCGATGTCGTCCATGGGCAGGTTGATGTATTTCCAGTTGTGGCCGTCGTATGTGTGGCGGTCGTATTCCACCTCGTAGGTCTTGTAGTAGGGTCGGCGAGGGTCGTTCATCGCCATTATGAACGAGCCGTTTATCGGGCCTCCGGCCACCTCCTTGTAGAACTCCATTGGGGTGTATGTCTTGGCCTTGCCCACGCTCTTGCCGTCTTTGGTCTTGAAGGTGTAGCTGAACTGTGTCGGCGGCTCGCCTATCGTCAGCGTCAGCATGTGGTATATCGTGGCGAGCATGCTTGTCTTCTCCTTGTTTATGTCGGCCGCCTTCTTGCCGTCGGCCACCATCTTGCGCAGTTGCAGTCCATACTCGCGCAGCTTCGACGATATCAGCCGCGCCATGCGTGTTGTGTTGTCCGACGAGTAGCTCTCGGGCATCACCGCCTTTGGCACCAGTCCGTACTTGTCGGCCAGGTCGGCCACGCCACAGAAGGTGCCGCCGTCGTTGATGGGACTCTTGAAGAAGAACTGCACCCGCGTGTCGTCGATGGGCTTCTTGCCTGTGTCGATCACGCCCTGAAGAAATAGGTTGGACTTCTCCAGCTGGTCCCAGAAGAACAGGTAGGCCTGCGAGAACTCCACGGCGAGCGAGTCGGTGCGCTGGGCGAAGTTGGCCCTCAGCACGTTCAGTCCGCTGAACATCCAGCAGCGTCCTGAACTCTTTTGGTCGGTTATCGACTGCTTTGGCGTCTCCACGCTGAAGTATGTGTCAAGCTCGCCGGCGTTGGCGCGGTTTTTGGCTAGGTCGTCGATGGCGTTTGTGGCTATGGCGTTCATCAGAGCCTTGTCGCTTGTGCTTGTCTTCTGCGCCTTCTGTATGTCGCCGAGCATCTGTGTCGATATGCCCCCTTGGCTGTTTTGCGCTACTGCCGTTGTGGCCATGGCCATTGCGGCTGCAAAGAGTAGTTGGTGTCTGTTCATTGCTTTTCTTATGTTTGTGGATATGTCTTATTGGTGTTGTCGTTTCCGAGTGCGAAGTGGCGCCATAGCGGAGCCGCCATTAGCGACTGCTTGATGTCGCCACGCACGAGCATGGCGCGCACCTCATCGGCGTCAAACAGTTCCACCCTTATGTCCTCCGTTTCGTCGAGGTGCTGTGTGGCGGTCTTCTCCACGCCTATAGCCGTGTAGCAGTGGGTCATGTTGGTCATCGTGCTCGTGTTGGCCGATATCTCCATGGTCTTTTGCCATGAGCCTCCGCTGTAGCCCGTCTCCTCAAGCAGTTCTCGCTTGGCCGCGTCGATGGGCTTCTCGTCCTTTTCCATCACCCCGGCCACAATCTCGTGGCACGTCTGTCCCAGTCCGTGGCGGTATTGGCGCACAAACAGGTATTTGCCTTCGGTGGTTATGGCGATGACGTTTATCCAGTCGGGGTATTCCAGCACGTAGTATTCGTCGTTTACCACTCCGTTGGGCAGCCTCACCGTGTCGCGCCTGGCCGTGAGCCAAGGCCGCCTGATTAGGTATTTGCTGTCGAGTGTCTCCCACTTCATGTCGTCTTTTTCCATGTGTCGCTGTTTGTCTTTTTTCGAGTGATGGTGCAGGTTGGCTTGCTCTTTGCCATGCCAGAGGTGTAGCCTACCTTATGCAAAGGTAGTGCTTTTATTCCATTCTCGCCAAGAAAGCCTTGTAATGTCGTCTCGCTATGGCATGAAAGCCTTGCCGAATGTGCGGCAAAGTTGGCTTACAGCGGTCGAAGTAAGCTCTTACTCCAATTGGTGTAAGCTCTTACTTCAGCTGGTGTAAGCTCTTACTCCAACTGAAGTAAGCAAAAAAGTGTGGCCTTTCGCCACGATATTCCACCGTGTCGGCCACGGCTTTCAGGTGTATCTGTGTTGGGATGAAGCTACCGATGTGTTCAAGTATGCCTTCATGTATGGCTTTGACGCTTGTAAGGTGGTATAAACAAAGGCCAGGGCGATTGTGCGCCCTGGCCTTCAAACAAATATGTTGATTGTGCTTACAGTTTAAGTCTCAAATAGTGTGGTTGTGTGCGCCGATTGTTATCTGCGTCCGCTGAAAGATCCGCTGCTTGACGCTCCGCCGCTGCGGCTGCCGCCAAATGAACCACTGCTGTGGCTGCCTCCAAACGAGCCGCTGCCACCCGACGGGCTTACCGTTGCCCTTGTGGCTCCCGACGATGCGCCAAACGAGCCGCTGCTGCGGCTGCCGCCGAATGTACTGCTGCTGCGTGATGGGCTTGTGGCCGACTTTGCAGCCCCGGAGGCGTTGAATGTGCTGCTGCGCTGTGCGCTAAATGTGCCTTGGCTGCTTGAGCTTGAGGTGGACTGGCGCTGCGAACCGATGCGCGATGACCCGAAGGTGCCGCTGGTGCGGCTACCGCCGAACGACGAACTGCCAGTGGCCGACTGCCGCGACGAAGACGACGAACCGATGGTGAAGGTCTGGTTGCCTGTGGTCGAGCTGCGCTGGCCGCTGAATGTGCCGCTGGTGCGCGCAGTGGTGGATGTGGTGCGGTTGGTGGTGCTCTGTCCACGACCGCTGAATGTGCCGCTGGTGCGGCTGCCGCCAAACGACGAGGTGCTGAAGCCCGAATTGTTGGTGCCTGAGGCGTTGTCGCGGTTCACGGTTATCCTCGTTGAGCTGTTGCGCCCGTCGGAGCGTGTGTTGCGGAAGTCGCCCTTTTCCCAGCGGTCGCGCATGCCAACGAAGTTGCCGTTGCTGCGGAAGTCGTCGCGGCGCCCCATGTAGTAGCTGTGGCCACCGTTGGAGTGCCAGCTGTGGCCGCCACGGTATGACACGTAGACGGCGGGGCGGTCGAAGTAGAAGAAGGTGCGGTGCGGATAGCGCGCATACACCCCGAAGTGCCAGTAGCCGGCGTCCCAATACAGTGGGCGGTAGAAGTATGTGGCGGCGCGGTAGGCGCTCCACTGCCAGTCGAGCAGAATGTAGCTCAGGTCGAGGTTGCGGCGGGTCCAGTATGCGCTGTACACGTCGTCAACGCTGGTCACGCCCATCAGGTAGTCGAGGTTTATCTCGTAGGCGGCGTCATACTGGTCCTGCGTGAGGTTAAGCTCGTAGGCCATCTTGTCGGTGAGGAAGAGTGCCTCGCGGCGTGCCTGCTCATAGCTCATTGCGTTTGCCTGTACCGCCATCATCAGGGCGGCTACGAGGGCTGTCAATATCCTTTTCATATCGCTTTGCTTTTTGGTTTCACTTCTTGTTGTTTTGTTTCTCTGCCGCAAAGTAACGAAAAAGCCCCGTCACCCACAAGGGATTTTCCCTAAAAGGGTGGGGGAAAATCCCTATCGCTTCGTCATGGGCAACTCATGGCAACTCGGCAAACGTGCGCTTACCTTTTATATAATACTGCCACAACAGCGAGAAGCCGCGCCGCTGGGCTATCGAGTCGGCATTGCCGCTGGCCTGTATGGCGGCGCGGTCGGCGGCGAAGTCGGCCTTCCACTTTCTGAAGGCGCGGCGCGCGCGCACAACCGCCTTGAAGTCGCCCACGTTGCGCTGCACCACGAGCATCTCCAGGGCGGCCACGTAGTCGAGCCACCGGCGCACACGCATGACGTGGGCCAGCTCGCCCTCGGGCAGACACTTGTAGAGCATGGTCAGGTTGTTGCGGAAGTTGAGGAAGGTCTTCATGGGGTTGGCCTTGGGCAGCGTGCCTCCGCCCACGTGGTAGACGCAGCTCTCGGGCACGCACCACACCTTGCGCCCCATTATGCGCAGTCGCCAGCACATGTCGATCTCCTCGTTGTGGGCGAAAAATCGCCCGTCGAGTCCGCCCACGGCGTGGTAGTCGGCTGCGCGCACCATGAGTGCGGCCCCCGTGGCCCAGAGTATCTCCTGGCGGTAGTCATACTGCCCGTTGTCCTTCTCCACCGAGCCGAATATGCGCCCCCGGCAGAACGGGTAGCCGTAGCGGTCGATGAAGCCGCCGCTCGCCCCGGCATACTCGAAGCTGTCGCGGTCGGCCACGGCCAGCAGCTTGGGTTGGCAGGCGGCGGCGTCGGGGTGGCTGTCCATGAACTCCACGAGCGGAGTGAGCCAGTGATGGGTCACCTCCACGTCGGAGTTGAGCAGCACGTAGTATTCGGCCTCTATCTGCGCCAAGGCGCGGTTGTAGCCCTCGGCGAAGCCCCAGTTCTTGTCGAGCCTCACAATGCGGCACTCGGGGAAGTTGGTGCGGAGCATGGCCACGGAGTCGTCGGTGGAGGCGTTGTCGGCCACATACACCACGGCCTCGCCGCGCGAGTATTGCAGCACCGACGGCAGGTAGCGGCGCATCATGGCCGCCCCGTTCCAGTTGAGTATCACTATCGCTGTCTTATCCATATATTTCGGCTTTCAGTGCGGTGCAGTCGTGGTTGAAGCCAGTGAGGCGCACGCGCATAAGTTGGTTGTCATACTCCTCGCGAGCCAGCGACGGAGCCAGTTCCACGCGTATGTAGTTGCGCGTGAAGCCGTGCATGGCCTTGCCTCGCGGAGCCTTCTCGAAGAGCACCTCGGCCTCGTCGCCAATGTGGGCCTGGTAGAAGTCGCGCGTCTTGCGCTCCGACAGTTTCAGCAGGCTGTTGCTGCGGTGCTTCTTGTCATGGTCGCTCACCTTGTGGGCTATCTTGAGGGCGGCTGTGCCGGGACGCTCCGAGTAGGGGAACACGTGGAGCTGGGTCACGTCGAGACCGTCGATGAAGGCGTAGGTGTCGTCGAAGCACTGCTGCGTCTCGCCTCGGCAGCCCACCATCACGTCAACGCCGATGAAAGCGTCGGGCATGCGCTCCTTTATCAGCCTTATCTTGTGGGCGAAGAGGGCTGTGTCGTAGTGGCGGTGCATCAGCTTCAGCACCGTGTCGCTGCCGCTTTGCAGCGGAATGTGGAAGTGGGGCATGAAGGCGCGGCTCGTGGCGCAGTAGTCGATAAGCTCGTCGGTGAGCAGGTCTGGCTCAAGGCTGCTTATGCGGAAGCGGCTCACGCCCTCCACCTGGTCGAGGGCGCGCACAAGGTCGATGAAGCTCTCGCCGGTGGTCTTGCCGAAGTCGCCGATGTTGACCCCCGTGAGCACTATCTCCTTGCCGCCCTCGCTGGCGGCGCACTCGGCCTGGGCCACGAGCGAGGCTATCGATGGGTTGCGGCTGAAGCCACGGGCGAAGGGTATGGTGCAGTAGGTGCAGAAGTAGTCGCAGCCGTCCTGCACCTTCAGGAAGTAGCGCGTGCGGTTGCCGCGCGAGCAGCTCGGCGCGAATGTCTTTATGTCTTTTGTCTTCACCGAGAAGTGCTGGTGCAGGTGGCCGTCGTCGGTGGCCTCCGCCCCGCTCCATTTGTCAGAGAGAAACTGTATGAGATTGGCCTTCTCGTTCGACCCGAGCACGAGGTCAACGCCGTCCATCTGGCTCACCGCCTCCGGCTCAAGCTGGGCGTAGCAGCCCGTGACGACTACAAACGCGCCGGGGTTGTTGCGCACAAGGCGGTGTATGGCCTGGCGGCACTTGTGGTCGGCCACCTCGGTTACGGAGCACGTGTTTATAAGGCACAGGTCGGCGCGCTCGCCCTCGCCGGCCGTGGCCACGCCCATGTCGCGCAGCGTCTGTCCGAAGGTTGACGTCTCCGAGAAGTTCAGCTTGCAGCCGAGTGTGAAGTATGCGGCCTTCTTGCCCTGAAAGGCTGATGTGTCTATCATATATATATTAATGTATAGTTGCGTGGGGTTATGTTCCCATGCGGCTGCAAAGGTACACATTTTTTGCATACGCAAGGGTGAGCAACGCCATATGTGCGGCCACACAGCCAGCGGCGGCTGTCTTTTAACACTCTGACAAACGACTGAATGATAAGTAGTTACAAAAAAGTTACACGATGACGTATAAAAAATGCACTAAAAAGAGAACAACGTATCGAAAAAACGCTTACCTTTGCAGCGTTTTAATAAACAAATGATTGTTTTACAGATTTAAAAAGCAAAGAAGATGAAAAAGTTAGTATTTATGTTCGTAGCTGTTGCAGCTATCTCGTTCGCATCTTGTGGAAACAAAACACAGCAGGCTGCTCCTGTTGACTCTGACAGCGTAGCTACTGTTGACTCTGCACTTGTTGACTCTGCTGCTGCTGACAGCGCAGTTGCTGACTCTGCTGCTGCTCCTGCTGCTGACGCAGCTGAGGTTGCTGAGTAATCAGTTACAACATGAAGGAATTAAAAGGCCATCGGACGCAAGTTCGATGGCCTTTCCTGTTTCCATGCACACAAGCCTAAACTCGAAACAAGCATGGCGGACTACTACGGGCAAGTAGACCTCCATATACTAAAAAACCAACACACAAAATAATGATGAAGAGAATCATTTTACTAATTTGCATCCTCGCGGCGTGGCTCAATGCAGGAGCCGTGCTCAAGGAGAAGAACCTCGCCTCGACACTCTCGGTGCTCTGTGCCGAACTGGAGAACAGCTACCGTGAGCAGACGCAAGAGATGGCGCGCTACAGCTCGCGCAGCAACGCACAACACGAGCAGATGGTGGGTCTCATGCAGAAGAGCGACCAGATAGCCCTCATGCTGTACTCGCAGAAGCAGGACTACACGTTCGACATGACCTACGCCTGCCACGAGGCAACCGACCTCTACCATAAGTTCAGTCAGCGGCGCATGCCCTACGACAAGATAATAGCCAACCTCGACACCGAGGTGGCGCGCTACGACGCGCTCATAAAGTCGCTGCGCACCATTCCGCCATCGCTCGACAGGCCAGTCATGCCCGACTCGCTGAAGGGCGACTCGCTGAAGGGCGGCAAGCGGCCAAAGCCAGCCGGCAAGAGCCAGCCTTTCATGCTCGACAAGCACGGACAGGCCGAGCGCACGGCTTGCATAAAATACGCAACCGCACTGCGCGACAACATCGTGAAGATGCGCGCCAGTCTCATCGAGGACAACGAGCACTACAAGATGGTGGGCGAGAAACTGAAGAAGGTGAACGACTACGCACTGCAGCGCTACAACATCATACAGCACAGCATATTCGTAAACGGCGACGACAACTATCTGGAGATACTCGGCGCGCTGCCACGGTCGTTCCACGAGGCCAAGGCCGACTTCAGCAGCAAGTATGACACCGAGAGCGTGCGCACCGTCGATGGCAAGACGCGCGCCGTGCCGTCGCAGTGGCGCGGACCGATAGTGATGGGCTTGTCGGTGTTCATCCTGTTCTACATCATCGTGGCCGCACTGCTCAGCAACGTGCTCGTGCGCTGGCTTGTGCCCAAGCGTTTCCGCACCGACGAGTTCATGAAGAAGAAGGTGTGCCTCATCCTGGCCGCGGCCATGATCATCTTCGCCGTGTCGATTATGATAGCGCGCACGTTCATGTACCACAACTTCTTCCTGATGGCCTCCAAACTGCTCATCGAGTATGCGTGGCTGCTGGCCGCCATCTTCGTGTCGCTGCTCATCCGCCTTTCCGGCGACCAGATAAAGAGTGGCTTCCGCATCTACACGCCCATCATGCTCATGTCGTTCATCGTCATCTCGTTCCGCATCATGTTCATTCCCAACAGCACGGTGCAGCTCATCTTCCCTCCCATACTGCTGCTCTTCACCCTGTGGCAGTGGAACGTGATAGGCCGGCACAACGACAACATTCCGCGCTACGACATATTCTACACGTGGGTGTCGCTCGTGATAATGGTGGTGTCAACCGCCTCGGCATGGTATGGCTACACGCTGCTGTCGGTGCAGCTGCTCATCTGGTGGATGTTCCAGCTGAGCTGCATCCAGAGCATCACCTGCATCTACGACATTCTTGCCGCCTATGAGCGCAAGTATCTCGACAAGCGCATCTACCGCGCCAAGCTTGAGGCTCAGGCCAAGAGCAAGCGCAAGCCGGCGACGCAGACTGACAAGGCCGCCGCTGCGGCTAAGGCGTCGAGCATCGTCTACTCCGACCATGCGCCCTACATCAACATCACGTGGTTCTACGACCTCATATCCATGGTGGCGGTGCCTGTCATGGGAGTGTTCTCGGTGATGCTGTCCATTTGGTGGGCATCGAGCGTGTTCGACCTCACCGAGACGGTGTTTGGCATCATCGTCACCAACTTCATCAATGTGCCTGGCATCGTGCAGCTCTCCATCGCCAAGATGGTGGCCGTGCTGTCGATGTTCTTCCTGTTCCGCTACTTCAACTACCTCATTCGCTCGGTCTACCACAAGTACCGCAAGCCAAAGGTGATGGTAAACGGCAAACCCAACTTCACTCTGGCCAACAACATCATAGCCATCTGCGTGTGGGGACTCTACGCCGTCATATCCATCAAGATGCTCAAGATACCGTCAACGGCCATCTCGGTCATCTCCGCAGGTCTCGCCACTGGTGTCGGTTTCGCCATGAAGGACTTGCTGGAGAACTTCTTCTATGGCATTTCGCTCATGACGGGGCGTGTGCGCGTGGGCGACTACATCGAGTGCGATGGCATACGTGGCAAGGTTGACAGCATCACCTACCAGTCAACCCAGGTGGTGACGGCCGACGGCTGCGTGATAGCGTTCCTCAACAGTTCGCTCTTCAACAAGAACTTCAAGAACATCACCAAGAACCACTCCTACGAGATGGTGAAGGTGCCTGTGGGCATCGCCTACGGCAACAATGTTGACGATGTGCGCAAGATGCTCGTCGAGACGGTGCGCTCGCTCATGGCCAAGTCGCGCGACGGGCGCGACATCATCAGCCAGAAGAAGCCCATCGACGTGGTGTTCGACGACTTCGGCGACAACAGTGTCAACCTCTTCGTCACCTACTGGGTGCTCGTCGAGGAGAAGTTTGGCATGACAGGGCGCATCAAGGAGGCCATATACAACACGCTCAATGCCCACAACATCGAGATTCCGTTCCCACAGCGCGACATTTACATACGCTCAATGGCAAGCATGCAGACTGCAACGCCAAATGCCGCCAGTACGGAGAATGCCAGTGGAAAATAATACATTGGACATCCGAACCATTATTGGACACGGATTTTACTGATAACGCGGATGTCGCCTGACGGCGAATGGGTAATTCCGAAAACGAACTGCACGAACAACCCCGAATACAATAGGCTTGTGCCTTAAGTATTCGGGGTTGTTCGTGCAGTTCGTTTTCGGAGAGATGCCTATGGCGTAGGTCTATCCGTATTACCTGTGCTATCTGTGTTCAGTGAAAATATGTGTTTTTTCGGATTAGTCGGTGTAGGCTGCGGTGATTTCGAGGATGTACATGTCATGCAGTCCGCCATGGCCATCGCCATACCATTGTGATATGCTGGGGTCGATGAAGTTCTGTGGCTTTATGTCGTCCTTGTAAAGCTTGCGGCACTCCAGGGTGAGCCGTGCCTGGGCAAAGGTTACACCGCCGTCGGGGGTGGCCACGTGCTTGAGTCCCGTCTCCTTGGCCTTGTCGAAGTCGCGTCCCGACTTTGATCCGCAGAAGCTGTAAGCCTTGCGCATCTCAGGCGAGTCGCCAAGGAACGCCAGTGTGACCACACCGTTCTGCTCGATGAAGTCGTGGGTGTAGCGTTCGGGGCGTATGAATATCACCGCCACGGGCTTGTTCCACAGCCAGCCCACGCAGCCCCACGAGGCTGTCATGGTGTTGTACTTGTCGGCGTTGCCCGCGGTGACGAGCATCCACTCCTTGCTTATCATCTCGAAGAAGTTGCCTTTCAGGTCTTTTACGTCTATAGTATTCATTTTTTTTATTTGTTTGGTTTTTGTTGTTCTTTTTTTTTGTATGGGTCGTTGGGAATAGGCATATTGGGCATAATAGGCTCAATGGGCGTAATAAGCTCAATGGGCGCAATAGGCATAATGGGCGCAATAGGCTTTGCAAGATAGGGCTTGTTGGCTTTGGCTATTGGCTTCGCTCTTGCGCCGTCGTTGGCGTGTTAGCCCTTGCTTTTGCGGTGTCTGGCTATCCACAGTGCCAGTGCTGTGGCGGCGAGCGTCAGTGCCGAGGCGACTATGGCCACGGCGAAAAACAGTCGGTAGCCCACGGCCTCTTGCAGAGTGCCGGAGTAGAGTCCGCCGAGCAGCATGGCCATGGCGGCGAGCGATGTGTGGCGGAAGTTGGGCCTTGGCGTGGCCTTGTCGCCACTTGTGGCCGAGAGGTTGTGCAAGCAGATTGACAGTCCGAAACCTGTTATCGTCTGGCGGGCCAGCAGGCAGAGTGCCACCGTGGTGAGGTCGGTGGGCATCTCGTGGCTTAGGTATAGGTAGATGCCGTTGGGCAGTGTCGCTGCGATGGCCATTGCCCACAGCCACCAGCCTGGTTTGCGCCGCCCTGTGATCCTCATTCCGACAAGAAGTCCGGCGGTGAGTCCGGCCATGCCTACCGTTCCCCACGCAAAGCCATATTCGGAGGGCGACATGCCGAGTCCGCCGTTGTGGCGTGCGTCGATGACGAATAGGGTTGACGTGGGCATGACGAGTCCTTCGGGCAACAGATAGAGCACCATGCACGCCGCGCCAAGCAGCATGGAGGGCTTCTTTATAATATTCCTTATCCACGCTGCCAAGGGTTGCGGCTTGGGCATTTGTTCGGTCATGGCCTTTCCTTCATGTGCCTTTCCTCCACGTGGCAGAGTGGCGCAGTGTAGCAAGGCGAGTGCGGCAAACGTGGCGGCGAGTATGTAGAACGTGATTCGCCACGAGTGGCGCACGTTGCGCGTGAGCACCTCCATGTTGCCGGCGAAGCTCACCGCCAGTCCGTGGCACACGGTGAGTGCGAGGAAGAACGCCACGGCATGGGTGGTGAACGCCTTGCCACGTACTATGCGCTGCTTGTGTCTATGCACCAGCCGCGCCGCCTCCACGTCGTGGGCCACTCCGCACAGTCCCACCAAGAAAAACAGCATGGCGAGCGCATCGGCCGGCGCGCCAGTGGCAATGCTTGACGCAATGGCCACGGTGAGCAGACCCATGGTTGCCTCGAAGGCCACGATGGCCGCCTTGCTGCTAAGCGACTGCGGCAATAGCCGCTCAACCAACGGAGCCAGCACCCACGGCAGAAACAGCCACGAGGCGTAGTAGGTGATGAAGTCGTTGTCAACGCCTATGCGCTTGTAGAGCACCATCGACGTGAGCATGATGGCCACGGGAAGCCACACGGCAAGCGACAGCGAGGGCATCCACCTCATTGGCGAATGCTCTTCCTGCTTGCCGTCCACCTGTGGTGTTGGCGTTGACTCTGCCATAGCTTTGTGCCTATTACTCATGTCGTTGTGCTTTCTTTTGCTTTTATGTCTGTTTTTCCGTTGTTTTCCTTTGCTTTTCCGTTGTCTTCCTTATATGGGCGTGTTATGGCCCTTGCCAACAACCATTCCTCTTATGCCTTTTGCTTCTTTCCGAAGTTGGGGTCAATCTTGATGAATGCGCACACGCCGATGGTGAACACGCAGCACAGCATTGTCCAAAGGAAGAAGTTGGCATAGCCCAATTGCTCCTGTATCCACCCGGCGGCCATGCCAGGAAGCATCATGCCCAAGGCCATGAACCCCGTGCAGATTGAGTAGTGCGACGTCTTGTGCTCGCCTTCGGAGAAGTGTATGAGGTAGAGCATATAGGCCGTGAAGCCGAAGCCGTAGCCAAACTGCTCGATGAACACGCACAGGTTGACTGTGAGCAGCGAGTGGTCGTGTGCCTGGCTCAGATAGACGAATGTGAGGCAGGTGAGCGACATGCTCCATGCCATGGGCCACAGCCATCGCTTCAGTCCGCCCATGGCGGCCGCGATGCCGCCGATGATGCCTCCGGCGATGAGTCCTATAACGCCCACCGTGCCATACACCCAGCCCACCTGTTCGGTTGTAAGCCCAAGTCCGCCCTTGTCTGTTGGGTCGAGCATGAAGGGGCTAATCAGTTTCACGAGTTGCGCCTCGGGCAAGCGGTATAGCAGCATGAAGAGCAGTGCCGTGCCTATGTGCTTCTTTTGGAAGAAAGACTTGAACGTGTCGAGAAAGTCGCTCCATATCTCGCCCACGCCGCCGTCGGTCGCCCTGCGGTCGCTTTGCGGACGTGGCAGCACCCAGTTGTGGTATATCGACGACAACAGGAACAGAGCCGACAGGATGACGAACACCGCCGTCCACGCCAGCGGCACATTGCCATTGGTGATGGTCTCGATGTGGCCGGCAATCACCACGAGCAGTCCCTGTCCCACCACGTTGGCTATGCGGTAGAACGTGCTGCGCACGCCTACGAAGAGCGACTGTTGGTGCTCCGTTAGGGCGTGCATGTAGAAGCCGTCGGCGGCGATGTCGTGTGTGGCCGAGGTGAAGGCCACCAGCCAGAAGAAGGCCAGGGTGAGCCTGAAGAACATGGCCGTGTTGAGCGTTAGGGCAATGCCTGCAAACGCCAACGCCATGACAAACTGCATGGTGACCGTCCACCACCGCTTGGCCTTTATCAGGTCGACAAACGGACTCCACAGCGGCTTTATCACCCAAGGCAGATAGAGCCAGCCGGTGTAGAGGGCTATGTCGGTGTTTGATATTCCCAGGCGTTTGTACATTGTCACTGCGATGGTCATCACCGTGACGTAGGGCAAGCCCTCGGCGAAATATAGTGAGGGCACCCACGCCCACGGGTTTCTTTCTTTCTTCATTGTTTTTTTCTTTATGTGTTGGTTATTTTATGGAACCGCCTTTAGTAATTACTTGTTGTCCCTATTGTGGCGGATGCGTTGGGTAGTGGGCGACGTGTCTCACGTCGCCCACTGCCGCATTGCCGCTTGGTGTGCGGTG
>CAVKUV010000056.1:0-20881 GCA_963659505.1 Lachnospiraceae bacterium | reverse complement strand
AAACTGCTGATACTGCAATAAAAACAAGATTAAAGGGGCAAAGTTGGGATAAAAAGCCAAGATAGTGGTATGGCTATCAACGCAAATGATTTGGGGTTGTACAAAGATTCTCGTTGGCAATTTCAACATGAAAGCAGATATAAGATTATTCTATATCCGATAAATGAAGATGTCATAAAAAAACACATTGGAAATTCAGACAATCATAATTTTGATTTGACGTTTAGTCTCATCACCTCAATAGGTCCTTCATTAATGATGCAGACCCCTCTAAAAGAATCTGATTTATTTATAAAATTAGATGAGAAATATTTGGAAAACATAGAAGTTATGATGGGGCCTGAAACGACTGATGCCGAGGGGTTTATCGTAGAAAAGCTACTTGCTGAATATCCAAAAAAATCATTGAATGACAGTTACTTTAAAGGTAAGATTAAATCAAAAAAATAATCCAAAGTATTCACCGCCTGACTTTAAGCCCACAGCCTAAGGTCAGGCGGCCGTCGTTCATCACTTCCCATAGTGCTGCGCTATCAGCACGGCAATGACGGCACAGAATCCGAAGATGCCGAGGCTGAAGAATACGCCCACAAACCATTGGGCGTAGCGACCGAGATTGACACCATCCAAAAAACTTGCGGAAGCCATTACTTTACCGTTACTTAGCCCTGGTCTTGACTCAAGACTTCGCTTTCGACTTAACCATCTTGAAGAATTCCTCAGCACTCATGGCATCCGAAGGGTCTAATCCTAACGGTCCGGGGTCGTCCAGATCAATATCATCAACATCGTCAATATACAAGGCATCATCCTCGGCCAACTCCTCGGCAAGCCACATTGCGTCCATTTCTGCCGCGATGCGGTCATTCTCTTGCTGCTCCTTAAATTCCTCAATGAGCCACTCAATTTCCAAGTCATCTTCCATTGTGGGATTTTTCTTCTTTTGTTCCATATTCATTTTTTTATTTTTTTTCTGCTGCTTTCTTCCTTATGTATATCTACTTTCCATCCTTGCCTTGTGGCAGAAGGTCTTTGAACTTTTCGAGAAACGCGTTGACGTCGCCATTGCGCTCACCCTCCCTCGAATACTTGAACTTGACCGATAGAATGAAGTTTTCCATGAAATCCGTATCTATGCGCCCTGCCCTTGCGTCGCTCATGTAGAAGTTTGCGTTCAGGTAGAACACGCGGTGCTCCTGCGGTATGAGCACTACATACTGGGCGTTCATGACAGTGTCGTCACGCTCCTTATACTCAAAGCCGATGAACTTGGCTGGATAGCCGTCAATGCCCAAGCTGTCGCCATCAATGCCAACGCCTATGTAGCCGTCGTCGCCCTGACCGGCAGACCCATTCTTCGCGCGTGCCGACTCCTTCGCGGCTATCGACCACTGCGCCGCTTCCGACGCGGTGGTTATGCCTAAGAGCGATGTGGGGAAAAACGCCTTGACGAAGTGGAACCACACGTTTGACTCCTTGCAGTAGAAGTCCACCTCGTTGCTTATCGAGTCGGGGCCGCCCCATTTTGAGTCGTCATACGTCCACCCCTTTGGCAACTTTATGCTGAACGCATCGTTGCTGTAAACCGTCGTTTCTGCCTTTGACGGTGCCGGCGTGGCCTTGCCCCGACCTTGGCAGGCCATCGTGGATGTTGAAGCCAAGAGGCCGACAACAACCAAGAGTAAAAGTTTCTTCATAATTCCGTTTCTTCGTTAGGGATTGGTTATGTTGATTATTTGCCGCAAATTTAGCGGTTTAGGCATTGCGCAGCAACAAAAGCAAGAGAAAAGAATTTTCGCAAGCCTTGCGGAACATTCCTTATGGCTTGGCTGTAAATATAAGGAAGCGTTGGCTCAAGCGCACGGCACGGTTGCCATGGCGGAACGTGCGGCATGAAACCTATCGGGAAGCGAGAAAAACACCCCTGTTTCTTGCCGATAACGGCAAGAAACGCTAACTTTGTGACATACTTGTATTACATTTCATGCCGATAACAATGGACTACATTTCCACAAAAGAGTACGCCGAGTCTCACGGCTTGGCGGAACGGACAATAAGAAACTACTGCGTTCAGGGCAAGATGCAGGGAGCCGTATTGGTGGGGAATAGCTGGAGCGTTCCCGCAGACGCGCCGCTGCCGGAAAGAAAGAACGTGCGCAAGAGGATAACGCCATTGCTGAAAGCACTGAAAGAACAAAAGGAGGGCAACGTAAGGGGAGGGATATACCACCGGACGCAAGTGGATTTGGCATACAACTCCAACCATATTGAGGGCAGCCGGCTTACTATGGAGCAGACAAGATATATCTTCGAGACCAACACCATAGGCATAACGGACGAGGCGGTCATGGTTGACGACATTATAGAGACAAACAACCACTTCCGGTGCCTTGACTTTATCATAGACCATGCCCAAGAACCTCTGACAGAAAGCATGATAAAGCAAATGCACGGGATGCTGAAGGCAAGTACGTCGGATGCCTCAAAACCATGGTTTACTGTCGGTGACTACAAGCGTCTGCCCAATGAAGTGGGAGGAATAGAGACGACAGAACCCAAGCAAGTGGGCAAAGCCATCCGTGAACTGCTAAAGTCGTACAAGGCGAAAAAGACGGCGGCACTCACTGACATCCTCGATTTCCACCACCAGTTCGAATGTATCCATCCATTCCAAGACGGCAACGGACGTGTAGGCAGACTTATAATGTTTAAGGAATGTCTCTGCCACGGGATAGTTCCGTTTATCATTACGGACGAGCTGAAGATGTTCTACTACCGTGGACTGCATGAATGGAACAGAGTGCAAGGCTTCTTAACAGACACATGCCTGACCGCCCAAGACCACTACAAGGCTCTTCTTGACTATTTCCACATTAAGTATTAAGGCAACGTGCGGCAGAGGCGTTGTATGCGGTTGTCAGAGGTGCTGTATGTAGCTGTCAGCCACCATTGAACTGGTCGCCGGAGAGTCGCCGTCGGGCAGACTGAGCGTCATTTTGCACCGCCCTATCAGCCTCAAAGCCTCGTTGGTGGCGATGCGGTACACCCATGCCGAGAGTGAATTGGAGGGGTTGAAGTCGGCAAACGAGCGGTAAATCCTGACAAAGGTCTCTTGTGCCGCGTCCTGGGCGTCGGCGTGCGCCACCACAAGGCGGCGTATGTGCCAGTACACTGGCTGCTTGTACTTGTCCATGAGCAGCTTGAAGCCGCGCATGGCATCCGTACTCATCAGCTCCACTATCTGTTTGTCGGCTGTCGCCGCCATCGTCGTGTGTGCTTTATGCCCTCGCCTTATACACCGTCTTGCCGTTCCTGTCAGCGGCGACAACGGGCTTGCTCTTGTCTGCGGCAAAGC
Organism: Lachnospiraceae bacterium; assembly: GCA_963659505.1. Taxonomy (GTDB): domain Bacteria; phylum Bacteroidota; class Bacteroidia; order Bacteroidales; family Bacteroidaceae; genus Prevotella. Next base: position 17,526 of record CAVKUV010000056.1, on the reverse strand, counting down.
TTTCAAGCTCGGCCTCGGCGGTCTTTTTCTGCAAACCGGTTATCTTGGCGTACTTCTTCGGGCTGATTGCTCCGTTTTTCCTTATGTAAGCCAAGGCCATGTCCAACCGTTCCTTTTGCGTTATGTGGTTGCTGATGCGCACCGTCACTGCCGGACGCGCCGCATAGTGCGGGTGCATGGCCACGCGAACCATATGGCTACGCAGTGGGCGGACGTGCCTGTGCGCCGTTGAAGTTGTGCATACAAGGGCGAACAGTGCCGCCACCATTCCTTTAGCTATCATCGTTGTCGGTTTCATAATCGTTGTTTTTTTGTGCGTTGAACAATTCCGTTTTGCCCGTCAGGCATCCCGTTTTTTTTCAGAACGTTCTGCTTTTAAGACCCCGCGAAACCACCGAAGTAAAAAACGGAGCGCTGCTTTTTTTGCAGACCATAAAGATACGGAGCTTTTCTTGTTTATGCGTGCGGCGATGAAAAACTACTTGGCGCAATGCGCTCATAAGGAACTTTTTATTGCTTTATGATATAAATATGCTACCTTTGCGACAAATAAAAAAGGCAAACGATGACAGGTAATAAAGACACTCACAAACTGGTCACAAATTGTGACCAGTTCAACAGTTTGAAGTACTCTTCTGCACGCCCTTATGCCTTTACCGAGCAAGGAGTCGCAATGCTTTCAACAGTCCTTAGAAGTGAAACGGCTATTCATGTAAGCATCCGCATCATGGATGCGTTTGTAGCTATGAGACGCTTTATGGCTACAAATGCTGAGGTTTTCCAACGGCTCTCGACAATGGAATATTACCAGTTGGAAATGCTACAGCACCAGCAAGAGACAGACAAGCGCATTGACGAGGTGTTCCGCAGATTGGACGAAGGTAACGCAAAGCCCAAACCGGGAGTGTTTTATAACGGGCAGATATATGATGCCTATGCCTTTGTATCGGGGTTAATAAGAGATGCGAAGAGAAGCATCATACTTATCGACAACTATGTGGACGATACGGTTCTTACACTGTTGGACAAACGTGAAGAAAGCGTTTCCGCCACCATCTATACGCAACAGGTAAACCGTCAATTTCAACTTGACATCGACCGGCATAATGGTCAATATCCCCCAATTAATGTTGAGACATTCCGCTTGTCGCACGACCGCTTCCTCTGCATAGACGATGATGTATATCACATCGGAGCTTCCATTAAAGACCTTGGAAAGAAATGGTTTGGCTTCTCAAAGATGGAAATCTTGACACCAAGAGAATTGGTTGAAAGGATCAAGGCATGATAAGTTCTCCCATTGGTTACATGCCTTTCCATGGCCTTTATCACAATGTGTTTGCCTGCCTCCTGTCCAAAATGCACTTGGCGCAATGCGCTCATAAGGAACTTTTTACGTAATTTTGCCGCACAGTTGGCGGGGCGCGGAATGCCCATGAGCTGACTGCGACACATATTTTCCAATACATATAACTTCACAACAGACATGAAGATACAGATAATCAACGGACCCAACCTCAACCTTCTCGGCGTGCGCGAGCCTGGCATCTACGGCAACGACTCGTTCGATAGCTACCTCAAGACGCTGTGCGCAGCCTATCCCGACGTGCAGATAGACTACTACCAGAGCAACATCGAGGGCGAGCTTATCAACAAGTTGCAGGAGGTGGGCTTCACCTTCGATGGCGTGATACTCAATGCCGGAGCCTACACCCACACCAGCGTGGCGCTGCAAGACTGCCTCCGCTCGCTGCGCTGCCCGGCGGTGGAGGTTCACATATCCAATGTTCACAAGCGCGAGGAGTTTCGCCACCACTCGTTCATATCGTGCGCCTGTCTGGGCGTGATATGCGGTTTCGGACTCGACTCCTATCGCCTTGCGCTCGAAGCTCTGCTGAAGCACAAGCAATGAGGGGTCGTTCCATAAATCATTACCGCCACAACAATAACTGCACAATATTATGGACTACGCGTCAATAGACGACTATGTGCTGAGCCACATCGAGCCGGAGGGCGACTACCTGTACCGCCTCTACCGCGCCACCAACATACAGCTGCTGCATGGGCGCATGGCCAGCGGCCACCTGCAAGGGCGGCTGCTGAAGATGCTCGTGGCAATAAGCGGAGCAAGGAATGTGCTTGAGGTGGGCACGTTCAGCGGCTACAGTGCCATCTGCATGGCCGAGGGACTGCCCAAGGGCGGCAAGGTCTACACCTTCGAGATTAACGACGAGCAGGAGGACTTCACCCGTCCGTGGATAGAGAACAGTCATGTGGCCGACCGCATCGAGTTCATCATAGGCGACGCGGTGGCCGAGGCCCCCAAGCTCGGGGTGAGCTTCGACCTCGCCTTCCTCGACGGCGACAAGCGCACATACCGCGAGGCTTACGAGATGGCACTTACGGTTGTCAGGCCAGGCGGACTCATATTGGCCGACAACACGCTGTGGGACGGCCACGTGGTTGACCACTCCTATGACAAAGACCAGCAGACCGTGGGCATTGAACGCTTCAACGACCTGGTGGCAAGCGACGCGAGGGTGGAGTGCGTGATGCTGCCACTGCGCGACGGACTGACGCTAATAAGAGTGAAAGACACCGAGAGATGAAGACAAGACTGCTTTTTCTGATTAGGCTCTACGCCCTCACCCTGGCCATATTCGTGCTGCAAAAGCCGGTGTTCATGCTGGCCGACGCTCCGCAAGGGGCGCACTACGGGCTGGCCGACTATCTGCAAGTGATGGCCAACGGACTGCTGCTCGACGTTCCCGTGGCCGGCTACCTCATAGCCCTCCCCTTGCTTTTCACCCTTGTGTCGGCTTGGTTGCCATGGCGAATAAGCCTGCGCCGCTGGGCAACGTCCTATCACGCCATCGTGGCCACGGTGGTCGCCCTCGTGTTTGTGGCCGACGCGTCGCTCTACCCCTTCTGGAAATTCAAGCTCGACGCAACCATATTCTACTACATAGACACTCCCAAGGACGCCTTCGCCAGTGTTTCCGCAGGCTACATGGCACTGCGCGTGGCATTGATTGCCCTCTACGCCGCCGCCCTCGTGTGGCTATTGCGGTGGGCTACGCCGCGCGAGCTGCGCCCGATTGACGGTTGGCGGCGCAAAACAGGACTGTCGCTGCTGCTCATAGCGACCATCGCCCCCTTGGCGATAAGCATAAGGGGAGGCTTGGGCGAGTCAACGGCCAATGTGGGCAAGGTGTATTTCTCCGAAGACGAATACCTAAACCACTCGGCCATCAACCCTGTGTTCAGCATGATAGCCTCGCTCGACAAGGCCGAGAACTATGCCGACGAGTTCAACTACTTCAGCGAGGACGAGCGCAAGCGGCTCTTCACCGACCTTTACCCCGACACCGAGGCCGACACCGCCACACTGCTGAACACCACAAGGCCGAACATCATCATTATAATAATGGAGAGCTACGGCGGACAGTTCATAAAGGCCGTGAGCGGACGCGACGACATAGCCCCCAACTACAACCGCCTGGCCACAGAGGGCATTCTTTTCACCCGCTGCTACTCCAACAGTTTCCGCACCGACCGTGGCACCGTATCGACACTGAGCGGATATCCCAGTTTCCCGACGCTGTCGGTGATGAAGCTTCCGGCAAAGAGCCGCACCCTGCCGTGTCTCGCATCGACGCTCAACAATGCGGGCTACACGAGCAGCTTCCTCTATGGCGGCGACATCAACTTCACCAACATGAAGAGCTATCTGCGCACCGGGGGCTACGCCAACATAGTGAGCGACGTTGACTTCACAGCCCAACAGCGCAGCGACAACCCATGGGGAGCCAACGACGACGTAACCTTCGACCGCCTGCTATCCATGGCCAAGAGCCAGCGCAGCGAGCCGTGGCACATAGGCTACCTGACGCTGAGCAGCCACGAGCCGTTCGTAGTGCCATACCACAGGCTGAAGGAGCAGATACCAAACGCGTTCGCCTTCACCGACGAGTGTCTCGGACGCTTCGTCGAGAGCATACGCCGCACGCCGCTGTGGCGCAACTTGCTAATAGTGTGCATACCCGACCATGGCTTCGCCTACCCTGAGCACATCACCCACGAGCAGCATCACCACAACACGATGCTGTGGCTTGGGGGCGCGGTGGCGCGCCACAGGGTTGTCAACACGCTGATGAACCAGAGCGACATGGCCGCCACACTGCTGGGACAACTGCGCTTGTCGCACAAGGACTACACTTTCAGCCGCGACATATTCAGCCCCACCTACAAGTATCCGTTCGCCTTCTTCACCTTCAAGGAGGGCTTCGGCTTGGCCGACAGCACAGGCTGCACCGTTTACGACCTCATAGGCGACCGCACAGCCGAAGACCACCCTGCCGCAGGCCATGCCGACAAGTCGCTGACACGCCGCCGCACCGACCGCGCCAAGGCCATAATGCAGAGCTTCTACGACGACATAGGGCAGCGGTGAGTTTGTTGGGACGGGCGCAGCGAGGACGCAGCGGCTACTGTGCCTTAGCTATGCGGCAAGTGCATTGTCCACATTATTCAGCGAAAGCCACACACGACAAAAGGCGGCATGCTCCATTGCAGAGCATGCCGCCTTTCGCTTTATTCCTTTTACGCCTGGCCATGGCCAATGTGGCCACGTCAAGCCATGTCTATACGCCTCTTTGCGATGCGCAGAAGCTTAGTGAACGTATTCGCTGAAGTCGGTGAGACGCATGTCGCCCTTGCGCGACAGAGTGTCGTGGAAGGCGAACGCAGCCGGCAGACAGTGGTGGGTGTGGCCTCCGGTGCCCAGTTTCAGATAGTCGCGCAGCAGCGGACGGTAGTCGGGGTGTGCGCAGTTGTCGATGATGCACTGTGCGCGCTGCATCGGACTCTTGCCCCTAAGGTCGGCTATGCCCTGCTCGGTGACAATCACGTTGACGTCGTGCTCGGTGTGGTCGTGGTGGCTCACCATAGGCACGATGGAGCTTATCAGTCCGCCCTTGGCCACCGACGGGCAGGTGAATATGCTGATGTAGGCGTTGCGCTCGAAGTCGCCCGAGCCGCCTATGCCGTTCATCATCTTGGTTCCGCAGATGTGGGTAGAGTTGGCGTTGCCGTAGATGTCGCACTCCAGCGCGGTGTTGATGGCTATTACGCCGAGGCGGCGTATCAGCTCGGGCGAGTTGGAAATCTCGCTTGGGCGCAGCGTGAGGTGCTTGCTGAAGTAGTCGATGTTGTCGTACACCTTCTTCAAGCTGTCGTTGGTAACGGTGAGCGAGCAAGCCGACGCGTCCTTTACGCGGCCGTCGAGCATCATGTCGACCACGGCGTCCTGCAATACCTCGGTGAATATGTTGAAGTCGGGCACGTCCTTGTCCTTGCTAAGAGCCGCGAGTATGGCGTTGGCCGTGGTGCCCACGCCGCTCTGCAGCGGCAGGAACGACTGCGGGATGATGCCGCGCTTCATGTCGCCGATGAGGAAAGCCGCCACATTGTGGCCAATCTGCGTGGTTATGGGGTCGGTGCCCTTGAATGAGCGTGCCTCGTCGGGAATGTTGCACTCCACGACGCCCACAATCTTCTTGGCATCGATCTCAACATAGGGCTTGCCTATGCGGTCGCTCACGCCCACTATTGGTATTGGCTGGCGAAGAGGTGGGTCTTGCAGCTCGTAGACATCGTGCAGCAGCTTTGCTCCGGTGCTGTGGAATACGTTGTGCTCCAGAATGACATGCTTGGCCAGGCGTGCCGCCGTGGGACTGATGCCGCCGGCCGAGGTGAGGTAGGCATGGCACACACCCTCGCCCTCGTCGATGTCGCACACTTCGAGAATGGCCCAGTCAACCTCGCCCATGAAGCCGTAGCGCAGCTCTTGCGCCATCTGGCTCAGGTGGATGTCGTTGTAGGCTATCTCGCCCATGTTGACGTGCTTGCGGAAGTCGGGGTTGGTGGTGTAGGGCGCGCGGTACTTTATTGCGTTGGCGTTGGCCATGTCGCCGTCGGTGCTCTGTCCTGTCGATGCTCCGGTGAATATGCCAACCTTGAACTCCCGGCCCTCCTCGTGCTCCTTGGTGGCTATCTTGGCCAGCTCCTTGGTCACGGCCTTGGCCGTGCCAGAGGGGGTAAATCCGCTCAAGGCAATGTTTTCGCCGTTCTTTATCAGTGCTGCGGCCTCCGCAGCAGTCATCCTTCTGTATGCCATAACGGTATGTGTTTTGTTAAGTTTATTTTGTAATGTGCGTAAAAGTTGGTGACAAAATTACTGAAAATCACCGTTATTGCAAAGAAAAGCGACGCTTTTCGCATGAAGTCAGTTGCCGAGCAGCCGCTTGGCGAAGTATCTCACGGGATACCACACCGCCACGAAGCCCACGGCGAGCACGGTGAAGAATATGGCCACGATGTCGCCCGGATGCACGCTCACGGGATAGGCGTCGACCACAAACGAGCCACTCGACCGCCCAAGCCCGACAATGCCGAAGCGCTGCTGGAGCCAGCACAGCAACAGGCCCACGGCGATGCCCAGCACCGCGCCTATGGCCGAAATCATGCGCCCCTCAAACAGGAATATCCTCACCACTGTGCGGTCGCTTGCGCCAAGGTTGCGCAGTGTGGCCACGTCGTTCTTCTTGTCGATTATGAGCATCGACAGGCTGCCTATTATGTTGAAGCACGCCACCACGAGTATGAACGTGAGGAAGATGTAGGCCATGAGCTTCTCGATTTTCATTATCCTGAACGTGTCGTCCTGCTGCTCATAGCGGTCGCGCACGTCATACTTGTCGCCCACGATGGCCTTTATCTTGGCCTTCACGCCGTCGAAGTCGCTGCCCGGCTTTAGTCTAAGCTCCAGCGAGGAGAGCATGCCTTGACTATCGAATAGCCGCCTGGCGAAGCCTATGTTGGTGATGATGTAGTTTTTGTCATACTTGGCCTGCTTCACGCAGAATAGCACTCCGGGCGAGAACAACTCGTCCTCGACGAAGCCCTCGGTGGGGTCGGCCATGTTGAGCTGCCCCTCGCGCTTGGGGGCGAATATCTTCAGCGGGTGGTGGTAGTTGTAGCCCGTGCCGAGGGTCTCGGCCAGGCGTATGCCCAGCACGCCATAGCTCATGTCGGCGGCGTGCAGCTCAAACGTGCCCTCGCCCACAAGAATGTCGCCTATGTGGGTCAGACTGTCGAAGTTGTCGTCGACGCCCTTCACCTTCACCATTGCCTGGCGCTCGCCATATATGGCCAAAGCCTGGTCTTCCATGGCCTCCGTGGCCACCTCCACCTCGGGCAGAGCCTTTATCTTGGCCAGCAGAGGGTCGTCGGCAGGCGCGGTCTTGCCCGTTGTGGGCGTTATCTTGAGCTGTGGGTCAAACGAGGTGAAGAACGAGGCCACCATGTCGTGGAAGCCGTTGAACACGCTCAGCGTAACCACCAGCGCCATTGTGGCCACGGCCACGCCCACCGCACTTATCGCGCTGATGATGTTGATGGCGTGGGTGCTCTTCTTCGAGAAGAGGTATCGGCGTGCTATGTAGAATGGGAAGTTCATTTCTTCGTGGGTGTTTGTGGCTCCATATATGGTGGCGTTGCCCGTTGCGGTGGAGTTATTGCTTGTTGGCGTCGCCCTTGAGCAGCTCGTCGATGCGCTCGATGTAGTCGAGCGAGTCGTCGAGGAAGAAGCGCAGCTCTGGCACTATGCGCAGCTGGTGGCGCACGCGCGTGCCCAGCTCATAGCGTATGGTGCGCTCGCTGGCCGTTATGTTCTTGATTATCTCCTCGCCCTTTGCGCTGGGGAATATGCTGAGGTAGGCCGTGCATATGCTGAGGTCGGGCGATATGCGTGTGCGCGTCACGCTGACCATCACCCCATGGGTAGCCCTTGTCTGCTGTTGGAATATCAGGCTAAGCTCCTTTTGCAGCAGCCGCGCTATTCTGTTTTGTCGTGTTTCCTGCATTGTCGTCTGTTTTTTTTGTTTGCACAAAGTTAGTGCAATTAGCCCGAACGGCAAAGGAAAAGCCGCCAAAGATGCTTGTAGCCGCCGCCAACTGGCGGGTTTGCGGTGCGTAAGTATGCCGTTTACGAGTGCTAACTATGCCATTTACGATGCGTAAGTATGCCATTTAGCACCCCTAAATGGCATAGTTGCGTTGGCTAATTGGCGGGTTGCCCCACTCCACCAAGACAACCACGCCCCAAACGACGACGCACTGCCGCCATTTGGCGCATTGTGGCACAAGGCAAAGCCATTTGTGGAACACAAGTTAAAAGACACGCCATAGTAGTGTATTTTGGTTAATAAAAAAGGCAAACCGAATGCTATTTGCGGAAATGTGATTAAATTTGCAGCTAAAAATATCATTGTAGATGAGAAGAAACATCGGCTCATTCGGGCTTATCATGTCCATACTGGTGCTGTTCGCCTCTTGCCTTGGCGACTCCAACACCGAGGTGACACTGTATAGCGACGCCGCCCTCACTTCGTTCAACATAACGACGGCCAAGATATACCGCGAGGCAAAGTCGCCCACCACAGGCAACGACACTACATACATCACGACAAACTCGTCGATGAGCGCCTACACATTCGACATCGACCAGGCCAAGGGGCTGATACACAACACCGACTCGCTGCCCGTGGGCACCGACGCCACCAAGCTGCTGTGCGAATACAGCAGCAAGAACAACGGCGTGGTGGTGATAAAGAGCATAAGCAGCGACTCGATAAGATACCTGCAGACCACCGACACAACCGACTTCAGTCAGCCGCGCACGCTGTATGTCTACTCGTCGGACGGCACGTCGATGCGCACCTACACCGTCGATGTGCGTGTACACAAGGAATACGCCGACTCGTTCCATTGGAACCGTCTGCCCGACAACGCCGAGATAGCCGCCCTGAAGGGTGCCAAGGCGTTTGCCATAGGCGGACGCATAGTGCTGCTTGGCAGCGACGGCACGCAGACGCGCGCCTACAGCACCGCCAGCGGCGACGGCACTGCGTGGGCGGCCACGGGCGCGGTGTTTGGGGCCGATGCCTACAAAAGTGCGGCCACCAAGGGCGACACATTATATATAATGGACGGCGACATGCTGAAGGCGTCGGTTGACGGCAGCGTGTTCTACGACATTGCCGCCGCCAGCGACATGAGGCTATTGGGAGCCACCACCACCGAGATGTATGCCATGGACGACGAAGGAAGCATAATGGTGAGCGCCGATGGCGGACACACGTGGACTGCCGACAGCATCGACGACAGTCCGCGGCTGATGCCCACTGCCGACTTGGCCTTCTGCCACACCTCGTTGTCGCGAGGCGACAGCACCGACTACGCCCTGCTCGTGGGCAACCGCGACACTGCGGCCTTTCCCGCCGACGCCAATGCGATGGTGTGGAGCAAGACCGTGGAGTACTCGCAGGTGAGGGAGCCGCGCCCGTGGACATCGGTGAGCGGCGACAACGACGGCTACTATCTGCTGCCGCGCCTTGCCTCGCTCAACGTGTTTGCCTACAACGGCAGCATAATAGCCTTTGGCGGAGCCGGCAAGGGAACTTGCCAGTCCGAAGCCTACTCGCGTTTCTACGTGAGTGCCGACGGCGGAATAACGTGGAAGCGGAACAGCAGCTACAAGATGCCCGGCGAACTCGACACGACGGCCACTGATGTGGCCTCTGCCGTGAGCGCCGACGGATACATATGGATGATATGCACCGGCACCGGACAGGTGTGGCGCGGGCGCATCAACAAGATGGGCTGGCAAAACTGATGTGCCGATGACACCGAGATGCCTGCTCGCAGTGGCCGTGGCGGCCATGGCGGCCACGAGGGTGGCCGCGCAGACCGACCCCGAATACCGCGCCGAGGTGGGCGTGGGGGCTGGACTGGTGGCCTATCAGGGCGACTTCAGCAGCAGCATCGTGAGCAACATGCAGCCTATGTGGGCGGTGGTGGGCAAGTACCGCTTCAACCCTCGCGCGGCGTTGTCGCTCAACATAAGCTCGGGCACGCTGAAGGGGTCGTCGAAGAACGCCAAGACGTGGTATCCGGAGCTTAACGACACCACTGTCAACTTCAGCACGCCAGTGGTGGATGTGGGCGTGAGGCTGGAGTATAACTTCTGGCCCTTCGGCACAGGGCGCGAATACCGTGGGGCAAAGCCCTTTACGCCCTATGTGGCCGTTGGTCTCGGGGCTACGTTCGCTAAGCCGGCCAGCGGCAGCGTGGCCACGTTCAACCTGCCCATTGGCGTGGGCGTGAAGTACAAAGTGGCCACACGGCTCAACCTTAGCCTAGAGTGGGCCATGCACTTCTCAGCCAGCGACAAGCTTGACTCTGTGGAAGACCCCTACGGCATAAAGAGCAGCGGACTCTTCAAGAACACCGACTGCTACAGCACACTGCAACTGTCGCTCACCTACGACATCATGGCCAAGTGCAGAACGTGCCACAACGACAGATTTTAAACATGGCGTGGAACATCTTATTGGACACACCCTAAAAATCATGACCGATATGACAGAACAACTGGATATGGGACGCATACCCCAGCACATCGCCATCATCATGGACGGCAACGGACGCTGGGCCAAACAACGCGGCAAGCAACGCAGCTTTGGACACCAGGCTGGAGTGGACGCAGTGAGGCGGATAACATCCGAATGCACGCGCTTGGGCGTCAAGTATCTGACTCTATACACCTTCTCCACCGAAAACTGGAGCCGCCCCGACGACGAGATCACCGCGCTGATGGGACTGGTGCTGTCGTCGCTCGAAGACGAGATATTCATGAAGAACAACGTGCGCTTCCGCGTGATAGGCGACGTGGAGAGGCTGCCCGACGACGTCAGGCAAAAGCTGCGCGAAACCGAGGAGCACACCGCTGCCAACACCACCATGACGATGGTGGTGGCGCTGAGCTACTCGTCGCGCTGGGAGCTGACCAAGGCCATGCGCGAGATTGCAGCGCAGGCAAAGGCCGGACTCATCGCCGCCGACGACATAACAGAGGAGTGCATAAGCCAGCACCTTGAGACCAACTTCATGCCCGACCCCGAACTGCTCATCAGAACGGGCGGCGAACTGCGCATATCAAACTACTTGCTGTGGCAGATAGCCTACTCCGAACTGTACTTCTGCGACACATACTGGCCCGACTTCGGCGAGGACGAACTGCACACGGCCATAGCCAGCTACCAGAAGAGGCAAAGACGCTTCGGCAAGACAGAGGCACAGGTGGAGGCCAACCAACAATGAACAACAGACCAATGGACAACAATCATAGGAGAACATCCGCAAAGACGGCTCTCGCCCTGATGTTTGCGGCAATGGCGGCAAGCCAGCAGGCAACGGCGCAAAGCAAAATCGTGAACCCCGACATCTCTTACGCCGGCACGCCAAGGACTTGCATCATAGGCGGAATAACGGCCAAGGGGGTGGAAGGCTACGAGGACTATGTGCTCACGGGACTGTCGGGACTGTCGGTAGGACAGGAGATTACCGTGCCGGGAAGTGCCATCACCGAGGCCGTGAAGCGCTACTGGCGCAACGGACTGTTCTCGAAGGTGTCGATAACAGCCGATTCGATAGTCGACTCGAAGATTTACCTGTGCGTGAACCTCGCCCTGAGGCCGCGCGTGAGCACCATCAACTACAACGGACTCAAGAAGTCGGAGCGCGAGGACATGGAGGCCAAGCTCGGCATAATGAAGGGCGGACAGATAACGCCCAACATGATTGACCGCGCCAAGATACTCGCCAAGAAGTATTTCGACGAGAAGGGATACAAGAACGCCGAGATAGAGATAATGCAGCGCGACGACGTGGGCAACCCCAACCACGTGATACTCGACGTGAACATCGACAAGAAGTCGAAGATGAAGGTGAGGACCATCACCATAGAGGGCAACAAAAACCTGCCCACGGCCAAGATAAAGGGCGGACTGTTCCGTAAGGGCGCGCTCGCAAAGACCCACGAGGCCGGAAAGCTAAGCTCGTTCCTGAAGTCGAAGAAGTTTACCGACGAGCGCTACGAGCAGGACAAGCAGAACCTCATCGACAAATACAACGAATTGGGCTACCGCGACATGTACATCGTGGAGGACAGCGTGTGGAATGTTGACGACAAGCACGTGAGCATCTACATGAAGGTTGACGAGGGACAGAAATACTACATACGCAACATAACGTGGGTGGGCAACACCATAGCCACGACAGACTACCTCAACGCGCTGCTGCGCATGAAGAAGGGCGACGTATACAACCAGAAGCAGCTCAACAAGCGACTCACTGAAGACGAGGACGCCATAGGCAACTACTACTGGAACAATGGCTACCTATTCTATAAGCTCACGCCGACAGAGGTGAACGTGGAGGGTGACTCCATCGACCTTGAAATGCGCATATACGAGGGCACGCAGGCCCACATAAGCAACGTGCGCATATATGGCAACACGAGACTGTATGAGGAGGTGGTGCGCCGCGAGCTGCGAACCAAGCCCGGCGACTTGTTCTCCAAGGACGCCCTCATGCGATCGGCGCGCGAGATTGCCTCGATGGGCTACTTCGACCCTGAGAAGGTGGCTCCCGACGTACACCCAAACGGCGAAGACGGCACGGTGGACATCAACTGGAACCTGGAGCAGAAGTCTAACGACCAGGTGGAGCTGTCGTTCGGATGGGGACAGACGGGTGTGATTGGCCGAATAGCACTGAAGCTCAACAACTTCTCTATGCGCAACCTCTTCGGGCGCAACAAGATGCACAGGGGCATAATGCCAATAGGCGACGGCGAGCAACTGTCGCTGAGCGCGCAGACCAACGCCTCCTACTACCAGTCGTACAGCGTGAGCTACTCGGCTCCGTGGTTTGGCGGCAAGCGACCCAACGCCTTCAGCGTGACCGCGTTCTATTCGAAGCAGACCGACGTGAACAGCAGCTACTACAACAGCAGCTGGATGAACAGCATGTACAGCTACTATTCGGGCAGCAACAGCTACAACTACAACTACTACAACAACTACGAGAGCTATCTCGACGACGACAAGTATGTCCAGATGTTCGGCCTCTCAATAGGCTGGGGCAAGCGTCTGCGCTGGCCCGACGACTACTTCCAGTTGTCGATGTCGCTGTCTTACCAGCGCTACATGCTGCGCGACTGGCAGTACTTCATCATAACCAACGGAAACTGCAACAACGTGAACCTCGGGATAACACTGTCGCGCACCAGCACCGACAACCAGCTGTTCCCGCGCCGTGGCTCGGAGTTCATGGCCTCTGTCACGCTCACGCCGCCATGGTCGCTGTGGGACGGCAAGGACTACGCCAACCTGGCCACCGACAACACCTCGGCCACATACCGCGACGAGCAGGAGGAGAAGTACAGGTGGATTGAATACCACAAGTGGAAGCTGAAGACGCGCACCTACACCGCCCTGACTGGCGGACAGAAGTGCTTCGTGCTGATGACGCGCATGGAGCTGGGATTGCTCGGCTCATACAACTCGCACAAGAAGTCACCGTTTGAGACGTTCTACGTGGGCGGCGACGGCATGAGCGGCTACTCTTCGGGCTATGCGCAGGAGACAATAGGACTGCGTGGATACGAGAACGGATCACTCACGCCCTACTCTAGTCCTGGCTATGCCTACGACCGCTTCTCGCTTGAGCTGCGCTACCCATTCATGCTGGGCAACACCACCATCTACGGACTCACGTTCCTTGAGGGCGGCAACGCTTGGTATGACACTAAGAAGTTCAACCCCTTCGACCTGAAGCGCTCTGCCGGCGTGGGCGTGCGCATCTATCTGCCCATGGTGGGACTCATGGGTCTCGACTGGGCCTATGGCTTCGACAACGTGTTGTCAACAGGCTCGAAGGGCGGCAGCCAGTTCCACTTCGTGCTCGGACAGGAATTCTAACGAAACGCATGTGCGCCATGCAAGGCGAGTGGCTTGGCGGCTGCTTTGCCTGGCGTGGCATAGATAAAGGAGGCAACGATGAAGAAGATAGTTTTGATGGCCATGATGGCATTATGCTCATTGGCTGCGGGTGCGCAGAAGTTCGCGCTTGTCGATATGGACTACATCCTGAAGAACGTACCGGCCTACGAGCGTGCCAACGAGCAGCTCAATCAGGTGTCGAAGAAGTGGCAGGCCGAGGTGGAGGCTCTCACCACCGAGGCGCAGACAATGTATAAGAACTACCAGAACGAGGTGGTGTTCCTCTCGCAGGAGCAGAAGAAGGCCCGCCAGGATGCCATCGTCGAGAAGGAGAAGCAGGCGGCTGAGCTGAAGAAGAAGTATTTTGGCCCCGAGGGTGAGCTGTTCAAGAAGCGCACAAGCCTGATGTCGCCCATACAGGAGGAGATATACAACGCAGTGAAGGACATATCCGACCTGCGCGGCTACCAGCTCATACTCGACCGCGCCAGCGACGCGGGCATAATATTCGCCAGCCCCAAGGTGGACATAAGCGACGAGGTGCTGCAGAAGCTGGGCTACTCCAATTAGGGTAATCGGCGAAAAGAAGTAATCAACAAAAACAAGTAATAACAAAAGAAAGAGATGAAAAAGTTATTTTTAATGCTGCTGATGTTTGCCCCACTGGCAACATTCGCACAGAAGTTCGGCCATGTCAACGCCCAGGAGATAATCCAGGCGATGCCTGAATACGCCACTGCCAAGACCGAGATCGACGCTTTGCAGAAGCAATACGAGGCCGACCTCAAGAGCATGCAGGACGAACTGACCAAGAAGGGCGAGGACTATGAGAAGGCCAAGGCCACTCTGCCCGACAACATCAAGCAGCGCCGCGAGCAGGAGCTGCAGGACATGTACCAGAAGATACAGCAGAGCTACCAGGACAACCAACAGGCTCTGGCCAAGGCTTCGCAGGAGAAGATGCAGGCCATAACCACCAAGGTGGTTGACGCCATCAAGGCCGTGGGCCAGGCTGGCGGATATGTCTACATCATGGACATGGCCGGCGGCGTGCCATACATCAGCACTACGCTGAGCACCGACGTCACCGCACAGGTGAAGGCCAAGCTCGGACTGAAGTAAACAACGCGCACAATGCCGCCGGCTTCGCACAATGCCCACCGCAGCCTCATGCGGCGGCGTGGCGTAGCCGGCGGCATGGCTTTTTTATGGGGAAACAATTCGCCAAATTGTTATTCCCCACGCTGCCAAATGACGGAGAGATAATCTCGACAAACAAAACCTACAAGCCAAATGAAACACACACTCATACTCTCACTGATGTTTGTGCCGCTGGTGTCGGCAGCACAGAGCGCAGCGCAGTCAGGCGCTGTGCGGCAAACCACTGCGACGGCCACCGCAACAGCAGTCACGCCGCCGTCTGCAACGGCCACGTTTGGCTACTTCAGCTACAACGACGCGCTGCAGAGCATGCCCGAATATGCCACGGCGCAGAGGCAGTTGGCCGAACTGCACGCCAAGTATGAGGCGGAGGCAAAGCGCGCCGAGGCCGACTTCAACGGAAAGTACGAGGATTTCCTTGAGGGGCAGCGCGACTTTCCGGCAACTATCTTGCAGAAGAGACAGAGTGAACTGGCCGAACTGATGGCCAAGAACACCGCCTTCCGCGAGGAGAGCCAGAGGCTCTTGGCCGACGCCGAGCGCGACGCCTATGCTCCGCTGCACGCCAAACTGGCTGCCATGCTGAAGGTTGTCGGCGAAAAGGAGGGCTTCGCCTTCATTCTCAACACCGACGGCAACGCCTGTCCATACATCAACCCTGCTATGGGCAAGGACATCAACCAACTGGTGAAGGACTGTCTGAAATGACCAACGCCACAACAGCCATCCCAGGTCCCATCGGGATATTCGACTCTGGCTACGGAGGACTGACCATATTGCACGGCATAAGGCAGCTGCTTCCGCAGTACGACTACCTGTATCTTGGCGACAACGCACGCGCTCCCTACGGCACGCGGTCGTTCGACGTGGTGTATGAGTTCACCCGTCAGGCCGTGGTTGACCTCTTCAGGCGCGGTTGCCACCTTGTGATACTGGGCTGCAACACTGCGTCGGCCAAGGCTCTGCGCACAATCCAGCAGAACGACTTGCCGCAGATTGACCCCTCGCGCCGCGTGCTCGGCATCATTCGCCCCACGGCCGAGGTGATTGGGTCGCTCACCACCACGCGCCACGTTGGCGTGCTGGCCACTGAGGGTACGATAAAGAGCGAGAGCTATGCCCTGGAGATAAACAAGCTGTTTCCCGACATCAAGGTCTCGGGCGTGGCCTGTCCGTTTTGGGTGCCGCTCGTGGAGTACAATGAGGCCGACAGTCCCGGTGCCGACTATTTCGTGAAGAAGCGCATCGACCAGCTGATGCTGAAGGACAGTCAGATAGACGCTATCATTCTTGGCTGCACGCACTATCCGCTGCTCATGCCCAAGATTCTTAAATACGTTGACCCTGGCATTCGCATCGTGCCGCAGGGCGAGTATGTGGCCGAGAGCCTGAAGGACTACTTCTGCCGCCATCCCGAGATGGAGGCCAAGTGCTCGCGCGGTGGCCACGTACACTACCTCACTACCGAAAACCCCGACCGATTTAGAGAGAGTGCCCGTGTGTTCATGCACGAATACATCGAGGTGGAGAACATCACGCTGGGATAGCAAGCGTGTTGGGGACAAGCGAATTAATAAATGGTAATTTGACTTGCCTTTCTGTAAGACTGCCGTCCTTGGGTCTTTGCTGACCAGCAGGAATGCCACTTGCAGAAGACTGGCCATATTATAAAAGGACGGCCTCGTAATGTGCATGTTCGTCCCGTCGTATAGTCCGCTATTCCCCACCCTACCCTTCTCTCGCGATACATTGTCCACAAAATAGACTTGCAATCTGGCAAAGTTAATTTATAGAACCATAAACGCAACATGAAGACTAAAAGCCAAACGCCGCTCAACCCTCCCAACTACCGCAACGACACCGTTTTGCCACTGCCAATAGGAGTGAGGGCCGACGCATGGGCGGTTGACGCAGCGTGCAGTGGCAACCCCGGCCCGATGGAGTATCAGGGCATCGACCTTGCCACTGGTGAGCAGGTGTTCCACTTCGGGCCTGTTCGCGGCACCAACAACATAGGCGAGTTTCTCGCCATTGTCCACGCCTTGGCGCTGATAGAGCAGCGCGGACTGCACAAGACGATATATTCAGACAGCTACAATGCCATATTGTGGGTGAGCAAAAAGAAGTGCAAGACCAAACTTGAGCGCAACGCCAAGACCGAACAGTTGTTTCAGGTGATAGCCCGTGCCGAGCGTTGGCTCGCCACGCATAACTATCGTACACCGATAATAAAATGGGAGACCAAGCAATGGGGCGAGGTTCCCGCCGATTTCGGGCGCAAATGAAGCGGCGGCGTGCGTCGGATATTTGCAGCATAATGATAATAAGCGACTGTGAGTAAATTTATTAGAGCCGATTTTTTTTTGTCTTGCAATCATTACATTTGTTCTTGACGACACCCATAAGGGTGGTTCTATAAATTAGCTTTGTCAGATTGCGAGGCTATTTTCGTGGACAA
>CAVKUV010000055.1:0-21093 GCA_963659505.1 Lachnospiraceae bacterium | reverse complement strand
TGCATGTGTTAAGCCTGTAGCTAGCGTTCATCCTGAGCCAGGATCAAACTCTACACTGTAAAAATATCAAATTGACGAAGCCTTGCCTCCACAATACATGGAAGAAAAGCCCCGGCATAATCTCTGTCACCCGTCGGCTGCGGACTCCCGGAAGACTCCAGGAAGGCTGCCTCGCGACTGCTGCCAAACTCCTCTGCCACAAGGGCTTCGGGCTAGGCGGTGACCGCTTATGCACTGCTTCTTTCTCTGTTATCTCAATCCTTCAAAGAACTCTTTCTTCAGTGCTTGCGAGTTCGTTAGTTCTCGAAAGCGGATGCAAAGGTAAGGCGTTTTGCATTACCAAACAAGCTTTTCCCAAAGTTTTTCTCAAAATAGACGTGTTTTTAACACTCGTTTACAAAACAACACCGCTATTTTACCCGCACACATTATTATATAATGCAAGACAACGATGATTTGCAATGAAGATGCCACTCGGTTTTTTGAGCTTCGAAAGTCTATTTCAGCCTTCAAAAAGACAAGTGTGGCTGCGAAAACTGGCAAAAGCCAATCTTTCGCAACCACACATAGAGAGGGAAACAAGCCTTGGACAGACCTACCAAGTTATGTTCATGCCCACGGCGACACTTGCGTTGGAGCTAAGAGGGATGCCCTCCTTGCTCATCTTGCCAAGCAGATGGTCCATGCCGATGAAGAAGTTGTAACCCTTGGGGTGGATGTTGAGCACCCAGCCCATGCTGGTGGTGAAACTGTTGACGGCGAAGCTTACGCCACCATTGAGCCACGACAGCGGAGTCCAGTTGGCGCTGAGCCGCCCCTCGGTCCAAGAGTAAGGGCCATTGATGCGCGTGGAACTGAGCAAACCGAACGTGATGGGGCGATAGACTGGCAGGTTGTATTCGCAACCGACATTGAGCGTGGCACCGATGCCTGTGGTGCGCCCACCCTGGTCGCCCTCGTCCTTGAGGTTGGCGAAGTCGGCAATCTGATCGGAATAGGAGTCGGCCTTGTCGTCGAACGTCTCGCCACGGCCACTCTTCACGGCCATGTCGTGGAAGCCATTGAACTCGAAACTGTTGGCGCGGTTGACCGCCTTGACATCGTTGCTCCAACTGATGAAGCCGAGGTCGAGCAGAGCGGCGTTCACAGTCCAGTCGTCGTCAATCTTGTAGACACCGCCAAGGTCGAAGGCTAGTCCGAAACCACCAAGTCCTGCACCGCTGACATCGACATCGTTGACGGCGGAGTACTGCCCCTTGGCCTCGTCCTTATAGTCGTGGTTCTTAGACTTGTAGGAGAAGCCCTTCATCGACACGTCGGCCTCGGCCGAACCCGTGATGGTCCACTTGTCGTTGGGCGCGAGGTCGGCCTTGACATCCTTGAACTGCACATCGGCGCGCGCCAAACCAAACAGCAGCTTCACCTTGGCACCCACGCGCAAGCGGTCGCCAATCTGGCGCGAGTGGCCAAAGGCCAATTCTGCATACGACTGTGCCTTGGCGTTGATGTCGCCGATGTCGTAGGTGTTGTTGCCAATGTTCTTGGCAAAGGCAAACAGCTCGTAGGGCAGCGACACTCCGAACGAGGTCTTCGAGTTGAGTTCGACGGTATTGTAGCCGCCAAACGCCTTGAAGCCGGCCGAGAACAGCGTGACGCCAACATCGCCGATGATGCGGTTGTTGCCAGTGCTGAAGCCGCTGAGGGCGTCGCCCACGGAAATGTCGGGGTGCATGAAGGTGGTCTTCTGCTTGTCGCTGCCACGGCCATAGAGAGGATTGTCGAGAATGACATCCTGGCAACCGAAGTTGCCGTGGGTTGAGACGTTGAGATTGCCAAGCACAGGCACCGAGAAGTAGCTCTGGTCGTTGCCGTAGGCTGGGTTCATCGTGTGGCGGAACTTATAGTCGGACGTGTAGTAGGCCGAATTGAGGCTCTGCGCCATGGCCGCGCCGCCAAGAAGAGCGAGCGTGGCAAAGGCAAACACCTTATTATATATATGCTTCATAAGATATGTTCTGTTTTATGGTTTATGTTTCTGTGGAAAAAGAATATCCATCAAAGCTATTTATGACCTGGCTTAGTTGAAGTCGCCGATTACCTTGCCCTTGACCTTCACCTTGATGTTGGAGAGGCGCAGGGTGTGGTCGCGCGCATTGAGGTTTATGCCCGTGACGCTCTGCTGCCCCTTGGTGGCGGTGCCTGTAACGGTGAAGCGCAAACCGTCGAGCAACTTCAGCGCGTCGTCCTCAAGCTGGCTTATCTTGACGCTCACCGATGTCGCCGTGGGTTGCTTTCCGTCGGCAGAGGCATTGATGCCATTGGGTATCTCCACATTCAGCTTGGCGGCTGAGATGACGTTGCCGCTCACGTCGACAGGATCGGCCTTGATGTCGAGGTAGACAGGTACGCGGCTCTCGACATCGGCGGTAAGCTCGACATACGACCCGTCGGTAAGCTCAAGGTCTTTCAGGTCGTCGTGCCACCCGTCGGTGGAGTCCTTGTAGACGATGACGGCATTCTCGGCAAAGGCCAACGGAGCCACAACGCCATATTTGGGGCCTACGCTGTAGGTGCGGCCAAACTCGACGTGCGCCTGCAACGACAGGTTGGCGTGGGCCTGCGGATCGACAATCTCTATGCGGTCGGGGATGGTGTTGATGAGCGA
Source organism: Lachnospiraceae bacterium (assembly GCA_963659505.1). GTDB lineage: Bacteria > Bacteroidota > Bacteroidia > Bacteroidales > Bacteroidaceae > Prevotella. The sequence continues at coordinate 18,428 of CAVKUV010000055.1, read as the reverse complement.
CGACAGCGTGGGCGACTCGTAATAGTCAACGCCCGTGGAGCCTACCGCAGGCAGATGGCGGCAAACGCAGATGCGCGTGGTGTCGTCGGCGGTGTCGGAGCTGCGGTGTATGTCCATCTCGTCGAGCACCACACGGGCGGTTTCGCGGCCATTCTTATAGGCGATGACCGTGCCGCCCACCTTGGCCGCCACGTCCATGTCGTTGGCCACCTTGAGCATGATTTGCGGGTTGTAGAGGTCTACGCACACATTGCCGTCGCTAAGGAAGTCGGGCACACCCGTGACGTTGGTCTCGCCCAGCTTGCCGAGGTTGATTGTGGGGTCGAACACTCCGCTGGCCGACGCAACATTGATGGGGTCGAGGTCGAGTGCGGCGTGTATGGAGAACGACGTTGTGGAGGGAACGCCAACAACGTTGGCCTCAAGTCCCATGCCAAGCTGTCCGTCGAGAACAATGTCGCCCGTGGAACTGTCGATGGAGAGTTGGCCATAGGCAGGGTCGTAAGACTCGAAATTGAGTCCGCCAACGACGATTTGCAGTTTGAGTGGCTGCGTTGTCTGCACATTCAGCAAGTCGAGCGAACTGGTGCCGGGGGTGAAGTGCACCGTGCCATGGCCTTCGGTGACGCTCACCGACTTGATGTCGAGATAGGATGGCAGGGTGAAGTGCATCTTGGCAATCTCGGGGATGCTGGCTGAAAGGGAGCCAATGAAGTTGAACGTGAGCGTCATGCGCGCGTCGTCGATGACGGCGGAGCTTAACTCGCGCACCACCGACGAATGGCCTGAATACTCGTAGATGGGGAATTTCTGGTCGGCAATGCTGATGGCATAAGAAGAGGCGGCACGCGTTGCGCCGTGGGGCTTGGCGGTAGACGCGGCATTGAAGCTGAAGTCGATGTCGTGGGAACTGGGCGACAGACTCAACGCATCGATGTGGGGACGGGCTGGGTCGGCGCTCGTCTCGGCCAGGCGGAACACATAGTTGCTGTCGGCATCGAGCGACACGCTGCCGTCGGCCTCAAGGTCGAGCACGTCCGACAGTTGGATGACTCCAGTTGAGCTGGTTGGCAAAACGATTTCGTCGCCGCCGAAGCCCATGGTCATGTCTACTTTGCTAAGGTCGAAATCACTGTTCGTGCAGCCGCTAAGGGCCAACGCACCGACAAAAAGCGCAGTCGGGAACAGTTTTTCCTTGGAAACAACATTTCTCATGTACAAGTATTTTAAAATTAAACAATTATCGAAATCAACTTATAGCTGTGCAGAGGGCCGTAGTGGAACGATGCGCAGAGGGGGCGACGAGTATCACGTCGCAAAGACAATGACAAATTCCGTATTTTACAAAAGTTTAGACATCTTCATTTCCCCCATACAAAGGTTTTGGACAAAGATACTAAATTTTGCACTTAACGCGCCTCTATCGGGCGGAAATCATTCGTAAGTGCAAATGATTTTAAATAAAGTTAACGGGAATACGGTGTGTTGCATTGATGTTAGGCAATAGCGCATAGCCACAGCCAAATAATTGTTGTATGGACATTGTTATTCAACAATGGCACATGTACGTTGCCAAGCTATTACAATATGTGCATAGCCTCGAAGAGGCTGTACCTAAGTAACCCCACGTGAAGCGTAGCGGAACGTGGGGGAGGATTATAGCATTGCATATATATCGGCTTCGAAGATGCCGCACACAAGCAAAGAATACAACATCCGTTCATGTACGGCATCTTCGAAGCCGATGTTTCCACAGCCACGCACTACCCCATGTTCCGCTACGCTGCACATGGGGTTACTCAGATGCGGCCTCTTCGAGGCCAATGTGGCATAGCCGCAAAAAACGACAATGCCAGGTGAATTTTCACATGTTGGGTATCCAATTTGTTGTCCCCTCTGTAGTGGGTGTGCAAGTAGTGAGTGCGGTGCCTCACATCGTCCACTGCCACATCGCCGCTTAGTGTGCGGTGGGACACCGCACCCACTACGCAAGAGTCACAATAAATTTGACGGCTTAAATCCATATCGCCTAAGGAAATTTGCCATTGTCATCACCGCCGCAAACAGGGAAAGTCGTGCCAAACACCTATCAAAGTCATGCCAAACACGGCACAAAGTCACCTCGTATCGAACGATACGCGTGCTCATATCGTTCGATATGAACACGCGTATCGTTCGATATGAGCACGTGCATCGTTCGATATGAGCCAACTTACCACGGCATCGGGCATGACTTTGGACGGCAAACTGGATAACTTTCAGCTGCATATAGCAAGACCATAAGCCCACGAGCGAAACGACACTCCCTCACTCACAAACACATCGCACACGAAAATAGCCTCGCAATCAGGCAAAGCTAATTTACAGAACCGCCCAAGGAAAAAGAAAGCGGGCGACACGTCCCACAAGTTGCAGTGTGGGAGTGTCGCCCGCCTATTTGTCACTTAGGCTGAAAGCCTGTCGCGCTGTAAGTGTGTGCCTTACTTGATCACGACCTTCTTTCCACCAACGATGTAAACGCCCTTGGCCAAGCCATTGAGCGACTCGCCAGCCTTGCGCACCATGGTGCCGTTGATGGTATAAACGGCAGCGTTGACCTTGGCAGAAGCCTTGGCGGCAGCGTTGATGCCGTCGGTCTGGGCAACCACCTTGGTCGGAGAGAAGATGAACACATCGTCGGATGTGCCAAGGATACCCTCAGTGTAAGACACGTTGGCGGGAACAATCAGGTTGTACTCCTCATCCCATTCAAACACGTCGAACGCATTGTAGATGATGATGGTGTCGGTGCCTTGCGTCATGTAAATCTGGCCCAGCTCGTCGTCGTATGTCATGTTGACATTGGTGAACGAAACGAAGCGGTTGATGTTGTACTCATCCTTAGCCTCGGCAATAGTGGTGGCCTTTGCCACAGCCTCACCCTCCTCTATTTCGAGAGAAGACATGTCGGCGGTGTTGTCGTTGGCCATGAGACTCATGCCTGCCATGGTGTAGTCGTAGGTGGCGTAGATGGTTCCGCTGATGGTCATGCCGGCCTTCAGGTCGAGGGCCTCGGCAATCTCGCCAAACTCAAGTGCGCCGGTCTCATCCTCAACATAAGCAGTGATGGAGCGGCCAGCCTTGGAAACGACTGTAACCTTGGCGTTGGTGAGAGTGAGCTTCACGTCGGAATAAGGATCAACGTAGGCCAAGCCTCCGATGCCTTCAACCTCGACAGTGGGATCAACAACCTCGCCCTTTGTGGAAATCGCATCGTCGCCATAGGGATAGATTGTGGGCACGCCCTCGTGGAGAACGACAATACCCCTGATGTACTCGATGCTGTCGGGAGTTTCGTCCCAGGCTGGCAATGCCCAGAACTGGTCGTAAACCTGAATGGTGTCGGTGCCCTGAGCGATGTAGAGCATCTCGTTGATGTCGCCAAACATCTTGGCTTCCTTCACCTCAACATACTTAGAGAGGTTCTCGGTCTGCTTTGCCTCGGCAATGGTCATCTCGAAGGGGGCAACGATAGAGTCGCCAGCCGCCATGTCGATTACAGACTCGCCTGTCCTGTCAGAAAGGCCGAGAGTAGGTGTGCCGTCGGCAGCTGAGTAAACGGCATAGATTGTACCAACAATCTTTGAGCCGGCGCCAAGACCCATGCCAGACAAGGACATGCCCAAGTCGTTGCTGAGCTTGACAGCGCCTGTGCCATCCTGAACGTATACGCTCATGCCAAATCCGGCATAGCCCGTTGCTGTAATCACTGCGTCGGTGGTCTTGATGGTCACCTCAGAGCCGTCGGCCAAGTTCATAAGGCCAGAGAAGTGCTCAACGACGTTCTCGGGAGCCTCATAGTCGCCAGTGCGCTGGATGTAGATAAAGTCAACGCCAGTGTTGGCATTGCCGCCCTTGCAGAGCGCAATTTCGGTGTCTTTTGTCAGAGTGAACTCGTCAGACGTACCTGACGACCAGTTGACAGAAGATGCCTTGAAGGTGAACACGGTGTCATTACCTGCCTTAAAGTTCCACACAGAACCAGCCTTTGATGTGGCATCGCAAATGACAGTTGACAGCTTGTACTTACCAGCAGACAAATTAGTAAACACGACATCGCCATCAGCTGCATATGCAGAAGCTCCGTTAGAGCTACGTATGGCGGTGTTGTTGTTGGTTGTCCTTGTCAAGCCCTCAATGTCTTCGGCCTCAGAGAAGTAAACCACGTCGGTTGTCTCTGTGGCAGAGAATGTGATGTCCTTTGTGGCGTTGTCCTCTGAAAGGGTGTAAGAGAAATAATAGCCCTTGCCGTCGCTGCTCAACTTCTTCGAAGTGTAGAGCGTGCCGTCGATGTTAAGAGCATAGGGATATGCCACATTGAATGTCTCGCCCTCGAAGTTTGAGCCTTTCACGATGCCTTCCTTCAAAGTGTTGCCATCGCCATCAACAGCATTCAGAGCATAGCTCCATGTGGCGGCCTCGCGGAATGTCACAGTGATGACAGTTGAGCCATCGCTTGCAACTGTCTTTCCTTCTGAGTCGTCGCTGACATAGATATACTTCTTTGTCCTGTCTGCGTTATAAACGCTGGCCTTATCCTCATCCTTAAGACTGATGGATGCGCCTGTAGACTCGGCACGCTGAACACTTTCCTTTATTTCGTTGCCCTCGCCATCAACATACTTTATAGTGTAGTTTGCAGAAGCGGAAGCGTCGATATACTCCACCGCCAAATTGAAGTCAGATACCCTCTGCTCGCGGCCTGTAAATGTATAGATGCCAAAGCCGATGGTGTTGTCTATTGAAGACTTCAAGTTTTCAGTGACATCTATGGCGAGCGTCATCTCCGATGTCTTCACGTTTGTTCCGTCGCCGTTAAGGTTAACGGCACCCAATATTTCGGAAGTGTTCGTGTTTGTCCAAGTTGCCGTTGTTGCGTCCCAACCTGTATTCACTTGAGCCACCTGAACGTTTGAGTTCTTTCCGCTGACAGTGCAAACAGACTTGAACGTCAATGTTGCCTTTGTCACCATTTTGCCTGCCAAAGTGCTCGATGCGTCGAACTTCGTCAAAACGACAGGAGTTCCATCGTATGCACTCAGTGCATTTGTGAATGCGCCATTGGAAATTTTTGCATAGCTACAAGTCCAAGATGTAGCATCCGCATCATACAGAACGACATCGGCATTAGTTGAAGTTGCGCCATTGCCCTGTATCTTTGTTGTTTGCGTCGGCTTCAAGTCCACCGACTCAGCATAAACGGCTTGTACATTTGTCATCAATGTGCAAGCGGCCATACCTGCAAGAAGTAATGTTCTCTTCTTCATGTTTTTGTTGATTATGTTTTGCGCCAGGGTTCGTCTGCGCCTATATTTATATATATATAAAATGTGTAAGTCGTAGTTTGGCTCTGCCGCGAACCTCTATTTGTTTATCTTTCCCGTCTTAGGGGTAAAGACGACAGAGCCTTATGTGCTGTATTTCTGTTCTTTTGCTTTGTTAGTTTAATGAGTATTAGTAGTTTCAGTTATTTCAAAAAATTTGTCGCTAAATTACAAAAAAATGTCAGTTTAAGCGAACAGACCCTTCCATTTAACCTTTTTTACCTTACAAACTGACCTTTAGTTGCATAGTTCCATACTTAGCTTTATGTAACTTTGCATAGTCCAAGCTGCGCTCGGGCAATTAAGAACAAGGTTCTCTTGCCGCTCACTTGCATTGGCCTTGCATAGTCCAAGCTACGCTCGGACAATTAAGAATAAGGCTCTCTTGCCGCTCGCTTGCATTGGACTTGCATAGTCCAAGCTGCGCTCGGACAATTAAGAACAAGGTTTTAAGAAACTTGCAGCAATGGAAACGCATAGGAGGTACGGCGCCTCGCCGTACCATTCATTCACGCGAAACGCATAAGGCAAACTTAGTAGGCGCTGCGCCCACATAAACAAAACAAACAAGGCGAACAAAGCAAACCTAGCAACTACTTAAACACACATTCACCCGAAGCCTCAAAATTAGCGACAAAGGAAAGGAAGAAATGGAAGAAATAAAATATCTGGAACTGAAACGCGTGACGGCCATGCACGCCAACGAGATACACGAGGCCATAAACAACGTCGTTGACGGCGGATGGTATCTGCAAGGCAACGCCACCGCCACATTCGAGAAGGAATACGCTAGATACATCGGTACAAGCCACTGCATCGGCTGCGGCAACGGTCTCGACGCACTGACGCTTATACTGCGAGCGTATGTGGAAATGGGGGTGATGGCCAAGGGCGACGAGATAATCGTGCCGGCAAACACCTACATTGCCTCGATATTGGCCATCACTGAAAATGGACTGCGCCCCGTGCTCGTGGAGCCGCGCATCGACACGCTGCAAATAGACGACAGCCTGATAGAGCAAGCCCTGACCCCACGCACAAAAGGCGTAATGATAGTGCATCTGTATGGCCGGTGCGCCTACACGAAGCACATCGGCGACATTTGCCGCAAGCATGGACTGAAACTGATAGAGGACAACGCACAGGCTCATGGTTGCTCGTGGCAGGGCAAGCGGACCGGATCGCTTGGCGACGCCGCCGGACACAGTTTCTATCCTGGCAAGAACCTTGGTGCACTAGGCGACGCTGGGGCGGTGACGACCAACGACGACAAACTGGCCGACATGGTGCGGGCTTTGGGCAACTATGGGTCGAGCCGCAAGTATGTGTTCGACCATCAAGGGCGAAACAGCCGTATCGACGAACTGCAAGCCGCAGTTTTGGCAGTGAAGCTGCGCCACCTGGACGAGGACAACGCACGGCGGTTGGACATTGCAAGGCAGTATGCCAGCGAGGTGAAGAACGACAGTATCACTCTTCCTAATGATGATTTCATCAGGAACAGCGTCCATCATATTTTCCCCATTCTGTGCACACAGCGCGACAAGCTGCAACAATATCTTGCCGACCATGGGGTGCAGACGATGATACACTACCCTATCCCACCCCATCGCCAGCAGTGCTACCGCAACATGCTCGGCCATTTACGTTTGCCCATAACCGAGCGCATACACCGCAAGGAGCTGAGCATTCCACTAAACCAAACGCTCACGGAAAACGAGGAGGAAAGAATAATAAGCCTGCTGAACGGATTTTAGTAATAGGCTGCCATTTAAATGTACCCCTTGTAGTGGATGTGGTGTTCCACCGCACACCAAGCGGCAATGTGGCAATTGCGACATTAGCACACCTTCCCATCACTTGCACATCCACTACAATAGGCACAACCATTGGACAGTTGAAACAGAAAATCATCTAAAAGAACAAGCCAAACGGGGCGACACGCATTGCGCATCGCCCCGTTTGGTTATTATTGCCGTTAGTATTGCAAAGTCGCCAGACTTTAGTTCTTGCCCAAAGCAAGCTTGGCCTGTGCGTCGTTGGGATCAATTTCAAGTATCTTGTTCCAATAAGAATTGGAAGTTTCCTTGTCGTTCTGCAGCAGATAGTAGTAGCCAAGATAGCGGTAAGCCTCAAGCAGACGGTTCTTGTCGGTCTTGTCCTGGTCGGTGCGCGCATTGATTATGCCCACGAGCTTATCGTAGTGGGGCTTGGCCAAACCTTCCTTAGTCTCGGGGTCGATATACGAATTGATGCGCGCCTTCCACAAAACGGCATAGTCCTCAGCATCGGAATACTTGGAAAGAAGCTCGTCGTACACCTTCTCAGCTTCGCGGAATGCAGCAGTGCGAGCCTCGCCAGTGAGCTTGTCGGCACGCTGGATGTACATCTGGCCAAGACCTACATAGTCGGTTGCCGAGGCTTTGCCCAAACCATTCATGTATTGGCGGTAGCACTTTATGGCCTCGTCATAGTTATCCTCCGACTTGTAGGCGTCGGCCATCTCCTTATAGATGCCGGCACGCTTGTCTTTATCGTCGATGTCCATGGTCAAAGCCTTCTTGTATTGCTCAATGGCTTTGCCGTATTCCTTGTTGCCCTTGAGTGCATTGCCATAATAAACAATGTCGAAATATGAGAATTTAGCACTGTCAGACTTGTTGAACAAAGCATCGGCATACTGCAAAGCAGAAGCATAGTCCTTCAGCTCGGTGCTGTTGAACATGGCAAGACGGTTGAACGTTGCGCTGCGCGGACTCTTCGACAGTCCGAACTTGGCCACATCCAACGCCTCCTGGTTGCGCTGCAACAGATAGAGCGACGTGGCATACTCCCATATGTCCCTGTCCTCAAGCTTCGACTTGTCGGCCTTGGCAAAGCAGCCAACAGCCTCCTTCAGGTTGTTCGACGCATACTGGATGCGGCCCTCAAGGGCATCGACAGCCACATCGGGACGCTGCGAGCGCAGCTCTTCCAACTTGGCTATGGCCTCAGACGGACTTATCTTGCGGTAAACGCTGGCATACTTGAAATATGCGTCGGGCGACTTGGGGTCGAAGTATATGGCCTGCTGATACCAAGATGCGGCAGAACCACCATCGTTGCGCAGCACGTCAATGTCGCCAAGCAGCTCATAGGCCGCTGCACAGTCTTTCTTAACTTTTATGGCCTTGTTGGCATAGTCAACGGCGTTAGCGGTGTCCTTAACCTCATAGTACGCACGGGCAATGCCCACGAGGACATCGGCGTTCTTCTTGTTCTTCTTGAACACATCCTTCACTTGGTCGGCCAAATCGGCAGGCTGGCTCTTGATGACAGTGGTTATGGCATCGATTGTTGCCTGGTTCTCGCTTTGTGCCATAGCCGAAGTGCTGAAGCCCATGGCCAACACTCCCGCAAAAAGATATTTAATCGTTTTCATATTCTATTTGTTTTATTCTTCATTTACATTGACTTCCCTCACAGTGACCTCACCCCTAACAGGCATCAAGCCAGACTTGCAGATTATGAGCTGGCCCTTGGGAGACGCCAAGAACTGGCCGAAGCCCCAAGGCAAACCATGGTAGGGGTCGTTGATGAGGGCATAAAGGGTGCGCACCAACGGATAGTTTCTGTTGAATATATAATATTGGTATGGCTTCCAACTGTTCACCACAGTGGCCTTGTCCATCTTGCTGACAGCCATAACCTGAATGTTCTTCTTGAATGTGACATTGGTGGTGTCACGTTTGTCGTTGAGCCAATTGGAACCAATGATGCCAATGGCGTTCTTGTGGTTTGACACGTAGTCAATCACCTGACTGCTCTTGTTGACAGCCGAAATCTTTGGGCTTGTAATAGGCTTTCCGCCCAAAACAGAATCCTCACAGTAATGCACAATGCTCGACTTTGCATTGTCGAACACCACATCAAAGTCGCCCAATGAGGAATTGGGGAACACATCCTTCCACTTTGTGGCCTTGCCCGTAAGAATGCGCACAAAGTCTTTCACGGTAATAAGAGTGTCGGGGTTGCTCTTGTTGGTTATGATGGCAAGAGCATCGTAAGCGAACGGAACCTCAATGGGAGCGAAAGTGCGCTGCTTCAGGTTCTCCATCTCCGCGTCCTTGAGTCGTCGGGATGTGATGGCAAGGCACGTCATGGTGTCCATGAGCATCTTCACCGCCTCCGACTCGTTTGTGTACACAGGCTTCACCTTCGCGGCAGGGTAAGCCAACTCAAAAACCTCAACCTCCTCGTCGATGATAGGGCCAAAGCTCTCATCGCAAACAAACTCAATGGAACCCGACGAGTAAGTATCTGTTCTACCGTTTTTGGGTTTGTTGTTGCAGGACAACAACAAACCCAAAACGAAAGTCAATCCAACTATACTGTTGAATGTAGATCTCTTCATATTACTATATGTAATCTGAACATTATTCTTGCAAGTGGAAGGCCACTATTGCAGACGGAACGTAACAGGAACGGTGTACTTCACACGCACTGCGGCTCCATTCTGCTTACCAGGTATCCAGTTAGGCATGCTCTTTACAACGCGCTGTGCCTCCTTGTCGAGTGAGGGGTCAACAGACTTAGCCACCTTAACATCGGTGATAGAGCCATCACGCTCAACCACGAACGTCACAATAACACGTCCCTGAACGCCGTTCTCCTCGGCAACAACTGGATATTTGATGTGGGTTGACAAGTACTCGAACAAAGCCTGCGGGCCACCAGGGAACTGAGGCATCTGCTCAACAACGTCGAACACCTTTGCCTCTTCCTCCTTGGGCTGCTCGGTAACAACGACCTGCTTTGCCTTAAGCACCTCGCCCGACTCATCATTACCCTGCACAGTGAGGGCACCGATGGCAGTCTTGCTCTGTGCCAAATCGTCCTGCGACTTCAGCTCCTCCTCGGGAGTAACGTCCTCATCCTTCTTGATGACAGGCGCAACGAATTTCACAGAACTCTTAACCTTCTCAACGACCTCTTGCTTCTGCTCAACCTTTATGGGGTCTTTGCGCTCCACCTTGGCCTCTTTCTTCTGCGCCAGTTTCGACAACTCGACGTCGGTTGTCACAGCAACCTTCTTCTGGCTAGCCTCGATGGCGTTCTTCACACTGACACTAATGCCAATGACAATGGCCACGATAGCCATCACAAGAAGCGACATGAGGTTTCTCTTGCCAGTATCCTTACGCAGTTTGTAAGCACCGTAGGACTGGTTGCGTCCGTCAAAGACGAGGTCAACCCATCCATTATCAATCAAATCTATTTTTGACATAATCGCAATTCATTTAATTGTTAGACACTGGCTTAGTTAATTCCCTTGAGTTTGAGAAGCTTCTCATCGTCAGGATTAACCTTGTCAATGACATACTTACCAATACTGCATATAGTCATCTCGTCGAGAGCGTCAACCATATTCTTGTAGGAAGCGGAGTCAAGCACCTTGATAATCACGGTAAGAGTCTCTATCTTTCCGCTTTCGAGATTACCATTCCTTATGTCAGCCAACTCCTTCTGATAAAGTGAGTCAGACATATTGGAACTCAACTTCTTCTCATCAAGCTTGTTTTTGGCTGCCATCACGCGTGCCACGGGGTTGTAGCCCTCCTCAACAGTGTGCGTGATGAGTACGTTGCGAAGTCCATCCTTGCCCCAAGTAGTCTCCTTGACGCACGAAGGGTCGTCGTACTTTGGAATACCGTCAACATGATACACCTTGTCGTTAGCGGCGAGGTAAAGAGTGATGGTATGCGAAGCCTTGGTTGCGTTGCGGTCCTCATCATTAATGTTCTTGTCGTTGCTAGGCATGGTCAACTGCATAGCAGACGGCTTGCTCAAGGTAGTACAGAGCATAAAGAACGTAATAAGAAGCATCATCATATCCACCATCGGCGTGAAGTCCACGCGGGTGTTCATTTTTTTCTGCTTGCTTTCTTTCTTCTTTGCCATGTATTATTCCTCCTTCTTAAGGTTAGTGATGAGCTGGTAGCGGTTCTCGTTCATGTCCTGAAGTTCCGACATCATGCGCTTCACCACCTTGTAGGGAGTTGTAGCGTCGCACTTGATGGCAATCTTGATGTCAGAGTTTGCATCGCGGGCTGCCGCAATCCACTCTTGGAACTCACTCATTGCCCCATTGATACTGTCAGTGGGGATGCCCATGGTCTTGATAGCCTCGGTACGCTTGTCAGACTCCAGTCCCAAGTATTCAGCCAAGGCACTGAGTGGAACGCCCACCATTGCCTCTTCCTGGAAGTTCTTGAGCTGCGCCTTTGTCAGCGAGATGCCGAACTTGCCCGTCACGGTGCTGAGCATCATGTTCATGTCATTCTTGTTCTCTGTTCCCACAAAGATTTTTCCCTGTGGGTCAACAAGAATGGTCAAGACACTGTTCTCTGGCACCTTGACTTCCGACACCGAGCTTGGCGTGTTGATTTTCACTGGTTCTGGAGTCAAGAATGTTGAAGTCAACATAAAGAAACACAGAAGCAGCGTCATCACGTCAGACATAGGTGTCATGTCTATCCAGACGTCTTTCTTTTGAATCTTTATTTTACCCATTAGTTATGAAAAATTAAAAGGTAAAACAATTAAGCTTCGTCTGCGTGGTTAACGTCGTAAGTTGTTGCGATTGTGTAACCCACCTCGTCGAGTGCGTATGTCAGCTTGTCAATCTTGTTTGTGAAGAAGTTGTAAACAACCACAGCGATCCAAGAAGTCAAAATACCAGATGCCGTGTTCACAAGAGCCTCAGAAATACCTTCAGAAAGAGCGGCAGAGTCAGCACCACCACCAGAAGAAAGGGCTGCGAACGAACGGATCATACCGAGCACAGTACCGAACAGAGCGGTAAGAGTACCGAGGGTAACGATGGTTGCCACAATCGGGAGGTTCATCTGCAGAGTAGGCATTTCGAGCTGAGTAGCCTCCTCGTGAGCCTGCTGGATCTTGGAAATCTTCTGGGCCTTCTTCATTCCGCTGATGCCCTCAACGTCCTTGTAAGCGCGGATTGATGCAGAAACCACGTTAGCCACAGAACCCTTCATCTTGTCGCAAAGCTTCTGAGCCTCGTCGAACTTGCCAGCCTTGATAAGCTCCTTCACCTGGATGGTGAACTTGCCGAGGCTCATAGTTCCGAATGCGCTGCGCAGAGCGAAGAAGCGCTCGATGCCAAGGCAGAACACAGTAAGCAAAAGAGTGAAGATGACAGGCACCACGAAACCTCCTTTATACACTGTTCCGAGCATGTTACCAGGCAGTGGGTGGCCAGCGGGATCGCCGTTTACGAAGTTGTTAGGATTACCAAAAATCTGTGTGAAGATGAGAACCGCAGCGATGAAGCAGATAACGATAATCACCCATGCGTTTTTGATACCACCGAAGCCCGATTTCTTTTTAGCTGGGGCAGCAGCTGTTTTTGTTGTTGCCATAATTTTGAATGTTTTAAATTTTTAATTATTTAAGTTTATAATGTTAGATTTCTATTTTCATGGTTTCACATAAACGGACGCAACTAGTCCTTTGCGGCTATTATACCAAAGGCAAAGGTAACAAAATATGCAGAACCGTGAAATCATTTAATAAGTTTTAACCCCTTGGCTCATTCAATTTAATGCGTCTGTATTCCAGTCTAAACATCAATGCAATGCGGCCAAAGCCTTTTTGATGCGCGCCATTGCCTCGCGGATGTTGTCCTCGCTTGTGGCATAGCTCATGCGGAAGCACTCGGCATCGCCAAAAGCGTCGCCTCCAACAGTGGCCACATGAGCCTTTTCGAGCAGGTACATGGCGAAGTCGGTCGAGTTGGCCACGACAGTCTCGCCATCTGTCTTGCCGAAGAACGAGCTGCACTTGGGGAACAGGTAGAATGCACCCTGCGGAACGTTCACCTCAAGTCCGGGGATGTCCTTAGCGAGCGACACGATCAAGTTGCGGCGGCGCTCAAACGCTTTGCGCATATCCTCCACGCAGTCTTGGCTTGCGATGTAGGCGGCCTCGGCAGCCTTTTGGCTCACGGAGCACGGTCCGCTGGTGTACTGTCCCTGCAACTTGTTGCATCCCTTTGCTATCCATTCGGGTGCGGCAATATAGCCAATGCGCCAGCCAGTCATGGCATAAGCCTTCGACACACCGTTGACAAGGATCGTTCTGTCCTTCATGCCGTCAAACTGTGCTATGCTCTCGTGCTTGCCAACATAGTTGATATGCTCATAAATCTCGTCGGCCAGCACAAACACATCCTCGTGGCGCAATATAACCTCGGCCAGTCCGCGAAGCTCGTCCTTGGAATAGACACTTCCAGTAGGGTTGCTAGGCGAGCAGAGAATGAGCAGCTTCGTCTTGGGAGTGATTGCAGCCTCAAGCTGTTCGGGTGTTATTTTGAAGTTTTGGTCGAAACCTGCCTCGATGATTACAGGCACGCCGCCTGCCAACTTCGCCATCTGTGGGTAAGAGACCCAATAAGGAGCGGGGATTATCACCTCATCGCCACTGTTCACCAGCGCCATCACCGTGTTGCACACGCTCTGCTTGGCACCGTTTGACACCACGATTTCGCCCACTCCATAGTCAAGTCCGTTCTCGCGCTTCAACTTCTCTGATATAGCCTTGCGCAAGTCGGCGTAGCCAGTCACTGGTGAATATCTTGAATAATTCTCGTCGATGGCCTTCTTGCCCGCCTCCTTTATGTGGTCGGGTGTGTTGAAGTCTGGCTCGCCAACGCTCATGTTGATTACGTCCAGGCCCTGTGCCTTCATCTCTGAACTCTTTTGCGACATGGCCAATGTGGCCGATGGCGCAAGCCTTTGCAGGCGGTCTGATAACTGTGCCATATATATAATGTATTTGTTTTGTTCCTTTTTGTTTCAGTCTTTTACACCATCCTTGGGGTCACTTCAGCTGAAGCAGATGCCCCATGCGTTCTTTTTTAGTCTTCAGATACTTGTAGTCATACTCATTGGGGCTGATCTCGATTGGCACGTTCTCCACAATCTCCAGTCCATAAGCCTCCAGGCCCACACGCTTTGTCGGGTTGTTGGTGAGCAGCCTCATCTTGTGTACGCCAAGCTGGCGGAGCATCTGCGCCCCGCACCCATAGTCGCGCTCGTCGGGCTTGAAACCGAGATGCACGTTGGCGTCAACCGTGTCGTAGCCCTCTTCCTGCAGTTTGTAGGCTGCAATCTTGTTCATCAGGCCAATGCCGCGTCCCTCCTGCTGCATATACACGAGCACGCCCTTGCCCTCGCTCTCAATCATCTCCATGGCCTTATGCAACTGTTCTCCGCAGTCGCAGCGGCAACTGCCAAGGATGTCGCCCGTGGCACACGACGAATGCACCCTCACGAGTATCGCCTCATCCTCCCTCCACTCGCCCTTCACCAGTGCAAAATGCTCCAAGCCATTGCTTGTCTGACGGAAGGGTATCAGTTTGAAGTGGCCATACTTCGTGGGCATGTCAACCATGTTGCCCACCTCAATCAGCGTCTCGCGTTCCAGACGGTAAGCTATCAAGTCCTTTATGGCTATTATCTTCAGTCCATGCTCCTTGGCAAACACCTTAAGGTCGGGCATGCGCGCCATGGTGCCGTCGTCGTTCATTATCTCCATCAGCGCGCCTGCCGGATAAAGCCCGGCCAACTTGCACAAGTCTACAGCGGCCTCGGTGTGGCCCGAACGCCTCAACACACCGTTGTCCTGCGCATACAGAGGATTGATGTGTCCCGGGCGGCCAAACGTCTGCGGCGTTGCCGTGGGGTCGGCCAGAGCCTTTATGGTGGCGGCACGATCGTGGGCCGACACACCAGTGGAGCAACCCTCCAGCTTGTCGATTGTTATCGTGAACGGAGTGCCGAGCATCGACGTGTTGTCGGCCACTTGCCTCGGCAAGTCAAGCTCCTCGCTGCGGCTTATAGTTATCGGGGCGCACAACACGCCACGGGCATGCTTGAGCATGAAGTTCACCTTTTCGGGTGTTATCTTCTCTGCCGCTATTATCAGGTCGCCCTCGTTCTCGCGGTCTTCATCGTCAACCACAATCACGAACTTTCCGGCCTTGAAGTCGTCAAGAGCCTCGTCTATCGTGCTAAGCTTTATATCTTCCATATATAATATTATAATGTTACGCGCGTTCCAAAAAGTTACACGCACTATACTCAATTTCTCTTCAGGCAGATTGCCCTTTGGTTGTTTTTCTGTTTCACCTTATTTTTGCTCCATCATCGCTGCTATGCGGTTTGCGATGCTGTCGTTGGTGTGGCGTATCACCCTCAAGTCCTTGTAGAGCCTCAACCTGAACCGCCACATCCTGAAATACATGAACACGCCCAAGGGCAGCAGTATGCCAGTGGCAATGTTGAGCGACCGGCGGCGGAACGGTCTTGTATGGGCATGGGTGGCCAGCACAGGATAGTTGTTAAGCTCACCCAGCAATATCTTGTCGCGCGTGTTCGACAGGTCGTCAATCACGCCCTCCAACTCTTCGTTTATCTCCCTTATGCGGTGGTCGTCACCCTGACGGAAGAACACCGCTATTGGGTTGGGAGCCTTCAGAAGGCGGTGCTCGGCCGAATATTCAGCGATTTCGTCGCTTATGCGCTTCAAGGCGGTGATGTCGGCCACGTAGTCGGGATCTTCGATTATCACCTCCTTCTTATATATGTGCCGTTTTGTGCGTATGCCAAGCATCGCAAACAACGCCGACCGGTACAAGTCGAGATTGAACACCACAGAGTCTTTGTTGGCCTTGTATGTGAAGAACACCGCCACCGGCGTGAGTACCATGGTGGATATCCACTTGCCGAACCACACCGTCCAGTTGCCGTCGCGCGCCATTCGCATGCCGGAGTTCTCGAATATGTAGTATATGATGAACACCAGCACCGAGATGATGACTGGCACACCCAGTCCGCCCTTGCGTATGATGGCGCCCAGCGGCGCACCGATGAAGAAGAATATCAAGCACGACAACGAAACAGACACCTTGTTGATGGCCTCTATCTTGTGGGAGCGCTCCATGCGGTGCAGCCCATTGGCATAGTCGCCCTTCATCGCGATGTCAACGGCATCCATCTGAACGCAGTTGAGAGCCGCCTTCACCGCATTCTGCCTCGTGGCGTTGTCGGCCTTGGCAAACGCCGAGTCAACATCCACCTTGCCAGCGGCCACCTCCTTCACCGCGCGCACCGAGTCGGCGGCCTTGAGCGTTGGCCTATAGAATGTGGTGTTTTGGGCCTGGGCATAGAACGAGCGTCCAACGCTGTCGTTGTATGCGCGTATGGAGTCGAGGTCGTGGCTTATCTTGGCCATGCTCTTCGACCGCGCGTCAGACGCTATGCCAGCAACATCGGCCATGTTGAAGTCGCCGTCGAAGTCGAGCACAATCCTTTTGTGGGCGAACGTCTCCCTGCGGTATGGCACGTTGGCGCTGCCCGCAAGGTCTTGCGACCGCATATTCTCAAACCACTCGCCGCTATGCAGCGTCAGCAGCAGGTGCTTCTTCTCGGCGGTGGACTGGAGCATGCCCGAGTCGGCCAATATTATGGCCGCGTCCTCATAGCTGCCGTCCATGCGGTATATCATTATGCCATACAGCTTGCCCGTCTCCATGTCCTTCTTCTGCACATACAGGTTGCAGTTGGGTATGCCGTCATAGAATATGCCTTCGGGTATCTCCAGCTCAGGACTCTTCTGCTTCATCGACAGCAGCAGTTGGCTAAACGACTTGTTGGCGTCGGGCCCCACCACATCCTGGAAATAGAACGAGCAGCACGCCACCACCGACACTATCACGATTAGCGACCGCATCGACTGCATGAGCGAGATGCCGGCAGCCTTTATGGCCGTCAGCTCCGAACTCTCGCCGAGGTTGCCGTAGGTGATGAGCGACGAGAGAAGTATGGCCAAAGGGAAAGCCTGAGGCATGAGCATAAGGCCCATGTACCAAAAGAACTGTGCGAGTATTTGCAGCGAGAGGCCCTTGCCTATCAGGTCGTCAACATAACGCCAAAGAAACTGCATCATCAGCACGAACTGGCAAATGAAGAATGTTCCGACGAACAACAGTCCGAACTGCTTGGCTATAAATATGTCTAATTTCTTGATGCGGAACATTACTCTTTGTTTTGCCTTGCAACGACACGACTTCAATATGTCAAGATGCAAAATTAATACAAAAAGCCTACAGTGCGCAGGTTTGCGCATTAGTTTTTTGTTTTTTTATGTATCTCTCCAAGCCCAAATGCGCCGTGCGAAATTCCGTGGCGCATCAAAGAGAGCTAAAGTCCGCTCACTTGGTGCAGCCTGCTGAGGTTGTCCGCCCACAGGCTGCGCAGGTCATCGACGTCGCCGGCCTCGGCGAAGTCGGTTATCACGAGGTGGCACATACCCGTAATCTCGCTCTTCTCGATGCGCATTTCCCAATAGGCGTAGTCGGCCTCTATGTAGTCCCACTTCAGCCTTATGCGGCGGAGCTTGTCGACGGCCACCACTCTGGCCGTCCTTGTGTCGTGTTGCGCCCACGTGTTGCCCCACGTGAAGGTCATCTCTCCGTTTTCCTCTTGCACATCGTCGGCCATCCACTTCTGCAATCCTGCGGCAGTGCTAATCATGTTCCATATAATGGAGGGGCTTCGTGTGGCAAGCTCATACTCTACAACCAACTTTCCTCTTTCCATAGCTTTTTGGTCTATATGTGGTGGAACGAAGTCGTCTAAACCTTTCTGACGAAGATTTATTTTGCCTTTTATCTCTTCTTATTTCAATCTTCACCTTTCTTTTTGGCCGCTTTTTGACCTTTCATCGGCCGTGTAGCCCGCTACACTCCCTCTTCCAGGCCTGAAATCGCCTCAAAAACAAAGGCAAATCTTGAAATCCATAAAAGTCTAGACGCCTTCATATACAGCACGCGAACAAACGTTGCGTGCCACAAAAGTACGAAAAAACCAACTAATGGAAATATTTTTGGCATTAAAATTTTGTGATATGAAAACTTTGGCTTACCTTTGCACCCGCAAAACAGACGATGGCGGGATAGCTCAGCTGGTTAGAGCGTCGGATTCATAATCCGGAGGTCGTGGG
>CAVKUV010000054.1:0-22479 GCA_963659505.1 Lachnospiraceae bacterium | reverse complement strand
TGCCTCTTGGCAATTTAATTCTTCATTCTTCACTCTTCATTCTTCATTTAAGAACATTCTTCATTTCCTTATCTCTTTCTTTCCACCCCTCACATACACGCCCTTCTTCAGGTTGTTGATGTTGCTATCCACTCGGATGCCCTGGAGGTTGTAAATGGCGGATTCGGCAGAAGAGTTAGAGTCAATGCTTATGTTGTCGATGGCGTTTGTGCCGTCGTCGAAGGCGAAGCGGAAGCCCTTGGCATTGGAAGCCTCACTGCCGGGGATGTAGCAGCGGAAGCCGGGGATGGTGGCGTGGTAGTCGCTCTTCCAGGGGTAGAAGCCCACAGCCTGCGACGACTTGAGCGGTTGCAGGGCGTAGGGCCACTGAGAGCCGGAATATACCGACGTGGTGTTGATAGTGGCCACAGAACCGGTAAGACCCGTCCATAGGTCGTCGAGGGCGTGTGTCACCTCGTCGACGATGTAGAAGTTGTAGGTCACACTGGGATAGCTCGTGTAGAGCACCACGGGAGTGCCGTGGGGTATGTAGCCGCCCGTCACCGACTTCAGCGTTATCACATAGTCGCCGCTGGCGCCACTCTCGCTGGCCGCGCGCGCCGTGGGATAGTAAGCCACCACACCCGCAGGACACGACAGGTCAACGGGACTGTAAAGCGTGGCGTAGCCATAGCCCGCACTGTTGAACTGGAAAGGCAGGTAGTCAACCACCTCCATAGTCCAGTTATCGTCGCCGTCGGACGTTAGCGTGTTGGTGCCGTCGCTGATGTGATAGTTGTCGTCGGTGTGGGAGAACGAGAAGCGCGTGCCGCTCACGCCAACATCGACGGCAGAGCCGAGCTGCGGCGTGGCATCGGCCATGTAGAGTCCGCACCCATAGAAGAGCAGCGAGCGGTCGGTGCCATACCATATTATGTTCGACTCGTCGGCGGTGGTGGAAGTCGCACCCACGGTCTTCTGGCCGTCAGACTCCGAGTAAGACAGATACCTGTCATTGGCATCCTTCAGTCGGATGAACGAGCCGGGACTGATGGCCAGTTTTATCGTGATGACAAACGTGGCCGACGACGGTGCATACCTGCTGTTGCCGGCGTAGGTGGCGGTGATTTCGGCAGTGCCGGCAGTGCCGAGCATGGTGATGCGGCCAGTGGAGGCATCCACCGTGAGCACCGAGTTTTCGTTGGCACTATACGAGATGAGTCCTCGCGTATCCACCAAGCCATCGGTTGCAGTGGTCCATACCTTCACTTCCGGCACGATGCCGCCCTCATGGTCGGTGTAGTAGTAAGACTGCGGATAGGTGAGCGAAATCGAGGTCGGGTAACGCTTCACCTCTATGGGACAGTTGGCCGTAACCTCCATGTAGGTGTCGTCCTCAATCGACGTCACCTTCAGCACCGCACTACCCTCGCCCACTGTGGTGAGCAAACCCGTGGAACTGTCGATGGTGAACACGCTCTCGTCGCTGCTGGCAAACGTCACGCCTTTGGTGCTGTTGGTAGTGGCGATGACAGTGGTGGTCTGTTCAACATAGAACGTGTTGCTGCTGATGGTGAGCTTCAAATCGGGCACCTCCTTCGAACTCACCGTGAGCACATACGACGCACTCGAACCCTCGTAGCGGTTGTCGCCGGCAAAGGTGGCCGTCACGGTGGCCGTGCCAGTAAGTCCGTTGAACGTTATCTCGCCCGTCTGCTCGTTGATGCTTATCAGGTTGGCCGTCTCACTGGTGTAGCTGTATGTCACGCTGCCCACGCCTGCAGGTGTCAGTGTCGCCGTGGGCGAGGTGAACTTGTCTGTGTGGTTGAGCTGCGCCAGATAGCTCTCCTGTTCGAAGGCGAGCGATGTGGCGGCCTTGTGTACGGTGATTGTGAATTTCGCCGTGGCCTTGGCATGGGTGGCGTCGCCCTGGTATGTGGCGGTGATGGTGGCCGTGCCGGCATGGTCGATGGTGAGTGCGCCGGTGTTGGCATCCACGCCGATGCAGTTGTCGCTGCTGGAGTAAATTACCGTGCCGGTAACGTCCGAGTTGTCAACGTCGTCGGTCATGGTGCAGGCGGTGAGTGTGGGCGCGGCCTCGCCATAGGTCAGCTCCGACTTGTCGTAAGTGAGGGTCATCGTCGTGGGGTGCTTCTTCACCGTGACGCTGATGGTGACCGAACCGGCCTCATAGCTGTCGGTCTGCGCCGTGCTCACGGTTATCGCCACCTCAGCCTCATCGCCGCTGGTCGTACCAGTGCTCTTGGCCGTGATTACGCCAGAAGAGGAGACAGTGGCGATGGAGGTGTCAGAGGAGGAGAAGGTGACGGTGGCGTTTTCATCGTACCATCCATAGTAGCTTATCTGCGCAGTTCCACCGACATACAGTTCGCTGACGCTTTTATCATCACTATCCTTAACTAAAATTTGCAGTTGGGTCAAGTAGCGCGACTTCAGCGTCACATTGTCTGTGGCGGTAAGGGTGACATATTCAGTCAAGAAACTGCTTTCAGAGGTTTCGATGGTGGCTGTGGCTTTGATGGTCACTTCGGTGTCGGTGTCGAATTTCGTTTTGTATGTTGCCTCCACCTCGTCGCTTGCTTCATCATCAAAGGTCACGTTGCTTGGATAGTCAGTCTCCCATTTGTAGGAAGACGCTGTAGTTATGGCCTCAGGTACAGTCTCCGACGTATATGAGTTGTCGGAAGAGGCGTAATAAGTCTTCGTTTCACTGTCTGTCGTCGTCCAAGTATAAGTGTTGTAGGCAGGGGTGTATGACAACTCAACATAATAGTTGCGCGTGTCGCCCTCTCGCTCAAACACACCCTCGCCACCCGACTTGCGTCCAGTCTTGTATTTCACCTCCATCGACTTCGCCTCGGCAGTCTGAGTGAGGGTTGTGGCGTAGCAGTAGGCGGAGGTGCCGGTTGTTGTCAGTGCCGACCAACCATCGGAGTAACATATATAATATGTAGTTCTTTTCGACGTGTATGACAACTGGTTGCCGCTGACAGTCCACGACACGCCACTCTTTGTGTCGAGCGACAGGCTTCCACTGTTGTATGTCAGATAGTATCCATTGTTTTTGAGTGTGCCGCCGGTGTCGCTCGAACCCGTCCACACGCAGGTGGCGGCATCGAAGCTTGTGGCGTTG
Source organism: Lachnospiraceae bacterium (assembly GCA_963659505.1). Classification (GTDB taxonomy): domain Bacteria; phylum Bacteroidota; class Bacteroidia; order Bacteroidales; family Bacteroidaceae; genus Prevotella. The sequence continues at coordinate 19,346 of CAVKUV010000054.1, read as the reverse complement.
CTCACCGTGCCACTGCTGTTGGCAAGGTAGTTGCCATTGCCGTCGGTTATCACAAACAGGTTGTCGGCGACGGCCTCAGCCGTGCCGATGCCAATGAACATCACCAAGCACAGCAACATTCGGTTTATATAGGTTCTCATATTATATATGTATTGTTCGTTTATATGGTATCGTTTTGCGTTTATATGTCTTTTTGAAGCATTCAGCGCGCCCTGAAAGGGCAACTGCACATAGCCCAGGGCAACGCCCTGGGGACAAGCGCAGAGGGTAACTTGCGCCCTGAAAGGGCAACTGCGTTAAACCAACATCGCCAACCACTAAACAGCAACTGCAACTTCATGCAGCTGCCCTTTCAGGGCGCAGATTTGCTTTTGCCGCAATAACCCAGGGCGTTGCCCTGGGCTGGGTGTAGCTGCCCTTTCAGGGCGGCCACGGGGTGCCATTTTCGCTCTGACGAGCGGGTGCTTCATTTTCGCCCTATCGAGCGTTATATTATCTTTCGCTCTTGTCGAGCGATATATTTCTTTCGCTCTATCGCGCGATTGGTACGGCGAGGCACCGTACCTCCTATGCCGTCCGTGGCTTGGAGGTGATGTCCGCCCGAAGAGACGACGCTGCCACTAGGAGGTACGGCGCCTCGCCGTACCAAAAAGCGGCAGCTTTAAGTCGTAGCGCATGAGGCTATGTAGTAGGCGCTGCGTCCTCGCTGCGCCCTCCCCAGCTTTCGCACTCGCTATGCCTCAACTTTCGCTTCTTTATGTGGGCGCAGCGAGGACGCAGCGCCTACTAATTTGCCTCGTTGGCTTGCTGTGCGGTGAGACACCGCACCCACTAAATATGCCTTTCGCCCTTGTCGAGCGATATATCCTCTTTCGCTCTATCGAGCGATTGGTACGGCGAGGCGCCGTACCTCCTATGCCATTCGCCTCGTTGTTCGGGCGCAGCGAGGACGCAGCGCCTACTACATAGCCTCGTTCACTTGGTGTGCGGTGAGACACCGCACCCACTACATTGCGCTTCGGCACATTAATTCTTCACTCTTCGTTCTTCATTCTTCACTCAAGAATATTCTTAATTCTTCATTTTTATATCCTTACTTTCTTCACCTTTCCATTAACCCTCACGACATACACGCCGCTGGCGGCGAGGGAGGTGGAATATTGCTCGGCAGAAGCGATGGCGGCGTGGCAGAGGCGGCCGGAAGCATCGTAGATGGCGATGTGCTCGCCACCCTGCAGACCACTGATGCGCACCATGTGGCCACGCACGCTGATGGCGATGTCGCCACGCACATTGTCAGAGGGCGACGCGGCATAGTAGCGCGCGTTGGCACGAGTGGAAGCAGTGTCGTCGGCGGTGAAGTCGAGAGAAGTGCCCTTGGCAGGGTTAGAACTGTCGTAGACGGGACGGTAGAACACGAGGTCCTCAGAGGCCGACACCGCCGACGTCTGCGTGAAGATGCCCTCGCCAGCCCAGATGCACGCCGAGGCTCCCGTGGCCAGATGCCAGTCGGAGTCGTCCCACGAGCTTACGCTGTAGAAGCCACCGTCGCCATTGGCCGTGGTGGTGCCGTCGGGATAGGTCTTGCCGTCATACCAGAGCCACAACGTGTGCGGAATGTACAGGTTGCGGTGGTTGTCGCCAGTGAATGTCTCCTGCGTCATGGTGCTATAGTCGCTCACGAGCCACGGCAAACCGATGCAGTTCCAGCCCATGTCCTCCTTGTTGGTGAAGTCGGCTGCGCCATTGGTCGATGTGCGGTCGTCATACTGCGTGAGCGTGACGGTCTTGCTTGTGCCGCCGGCATCTTCAGTATATACATACACGCTCATGTCGTCCTCCTTGCCCTGCGCCGTGAAGCGGTAGGTGCGTTCGGCAGTTGGCTTGTAGAGCACGCCACGGCAAGCCTCGGTGGCCACGTCGGTCGTGGCGGAGAGAGCCGACCAATATTGCGACTGGGTGTCGTAGAAGGCGGCGTTCCATGCCGCGCGGCCAACACCATTATAAGAGTAAGCCTCGGCAGAGGCGGTAGTGAGCGAGAGCACGCCGTCGGTCGTGTAAGCAGGACTGCCCACACCATTGGTGGCGGTGGCGGCACCAAGATAGTGCATGGCGTAAGGCAGGCTCACCATCGACCCACTGTTGCTGGCCGCACGCTCCAAGCCCACGTAGCCCACGCCCACGGCATTGCCGCTGCCATAGAGCGACGCGCCATCCTGCACGAGCAGGTAGGCCGGGCGCAGCGAGGTGCCGGCGGTCTGGGTGACAACGCCTGTCTCAGAGTCGGTGGTGGTGTCATAAGGTTCGAGCACGAGTTTGTTGCCCTTCATTATATATACCACCGAACCTTGGTGCGGGTAGTAGTTGGTGAGCTTGCCGTCGGCATCATTCGATGTGGTCTCCACCACACTGTTGTCAACGCGCCACGTCTCGAAAGCTCCACGGTCGATCTTGTCGGCAGACGATACGCCCTTGAGCAGGCGCAGGTTGCCGAGCAGGTCGCGATCGGTGTCGTAGTTGATGAACTGCTTCAGAGAAGCCACAGAGGCTATGGGGTTGGTGGCGGCGCACTGGTCGATGTGCTGCGACTGCTCAGTGAGCTGGTAGTTGAGGTTCTTGTCGGCCACCTTGTAGTTGTAGCCCGACAGGGTATTCTCCGTGGCGGCGCGGCCAGAGTAGTTCACCAATGAGTTGTAGATGTGGTCAGCATCCCCCGCACCATTGTAGGTCGTCTTGTTGTCGGCACCCACGGTAATGCCCTCCACGGTGAGGTTAACACCGTAGCCATTGGGCATGATGCGCAGGGCGCAGCCCGTGGTGCTCACCTTGTTGTCGCGGAACAGAGCCTCGTAGATGAGGGCGTTGTTGACGTTAGCGATGTTGGTGAGCGGCGACGCACTGGCGTCGTTGTCGCGCACGATGATGTTGCGCAGAGCCACGTGGCCACCCTTGTTGGCCGGCTGGATGTCGATTACGGGTTCGCTTATCGTGCCCGTGGGGTTGGCGGTGTTGGTGGCCGTCACGTCGAAGCCATCGACGAGAGCCACGATGTCGTCGTTGTCGTCGGTAAACGAGGTTGACTCAGGCACCTTGATGCCGCCGATGGTGGTGCGGTTGGCCGACGGACTGGCCACGCCGCCGCGCTCGGCCAAGAGCGTGGTGACATACTGGGCAATGTCGGAGTCGGTGTAGTTGCGCACGGTAGACCCCTCGTGGGTGGTGTAAGGACAGTCGTCGGTGCGCGTGGGCAGGATGCTGCCGTAGACGCTAACGCCATTGCGCATGGTGACGGTCTCGCCAAGGTGCAAGCCGGTGTTGCTCGAACTGGCACCCTTGACGAAGACGTAAGCCTCCTGACTGGTGTTGTTGACGTGGTAGACCGACGCGAGGTCGATGGCCGCCTGGAGGTTGCCGTAGCCCACGGGGTCGGCCCACGAGTTGCCAAGACTGGTCACGGGCGCATTGGGGTTGACGTAGATGATGCGGTTGAGGTTGTTCTGATACTCATAGGCACCAAGGTCGATGTCGTAGACGAAGCGCTGCTCGCCGGCGGCATCGGTGCGCGTGGTGGTCTGCCATGCAAGGTCATAAATGTTGAATGCCTTGGTGAGGTTGTCCTGGTAGAGGTCGTTGGAACCCTTGTTGAGCAGTCGGAGCGAGGGTTGCAGCGTGAAGTCGCGCGCCTCGATGTCGGCTGAGGTGGTGGCTGATAGCTTCGGGTCGGTGAAGTTGGGGCCGTTGATTACGTCGGTGTTGTCATCGAGCAGACCCACATTGTAGTTATCCGCAGGAATGTCGTCGAGCGAGTAGTCGATGACGTCGGTTCTGAAGCCCGTCACGGCGTTGTGCGAGAAGATGTAGCCCGACGCCTTTCCGCTGACGAAGCCGGGCAGGACAAACTGCGTGCCGTTGTCGTTGTTGCGCCAGAACACCGAGTTGAATATGGCCGACGAGGTGGCAGCCGCTGTTGTCGTCGCGTCGTCGGAGGCGGCATCGCGGCTTGGGCGCGGGGCGAGCAATGGGCCGTTGTTGTCAACGTCGCTGTCGTCATCGCTCTGGTTGATGTCGAGCGTCGACACGCGCGTGTTCTCGCCGTTGAGGTCGACGCGCCCCTTGTTGAGGGCGTAGGTGTTGTTGACGATGGTGGTGGGCACAGCCGACACGAGCGGGTTGCCCCAGTTGCTGTGCATCACGTCGTTGTAGAGCAGGGCGTTGCCGCCGTTCTTGCCTATGTAGACCGCACTGGTGGTGTAGTCGCCCTTGCCGTATTCAAACGAGCCGCTGTTCATGATTTTGCTCTTGCTTATCACTATCTTGTTGGCCGTGGTCTCCACATAGGCATACTTGGCATAGGGAGTCTCGGTGGGCGACTCGGTGGTGAACGTGGCGTCGGTGTAGTACTTGAGCACCTTGCGCTTGTAGTGCTGCGACGGTTCGTTGCCGTTGTCGCCCGACATCTGGGTGGTGTCGGCGTCGGAGTAGTATGTGTTGACCGATATGTGGGCGACGGTGGGCGACGTGATGTCGTCGTCCACGTCGGCATAGAATATGGCCGCACCGTTGACACCCGAGTTGGCCTGGTTGTTGACTAGCTGCACGCCGTCGATGTGCAGCGGTATGGTGTTGACCGTCTTTACGTAGGTGGTGCCGTCGTCCGATGGGGCATAGTTGCCGTCGCCGTTGTCTTTGTTGTAGCCCACCTTGTCGTCGTAGCCATAGCGCTGGGTGCCGTCGGCCACATAGAAGAGGTGGTCCCAACGGTTGGACGTGGCGTTGGTTCGGCTTTGCTGGCGTATTATGGCAGGATACTCATCGGGGTCGTAGCGGTTGTTGAGTTCGCTGCTGTAGCCGCCCTTGATGGTGAGCGACACCACGCCCTTGCCCGTTACGTACTCAACGTCGCCCGACGTGGTGCTCGACTTCACGGGCAGAGTTACCGACTGGTTGAGCGTCTTTGTATCAATGTAGAACGCCAGGTGGTCGTCGATGCTGTAGATGGGCGTGAACTGTCCGTCCATGAGGCGTATCTCCTTGCGGTGGCCGTTGCGGCTGGCCAGAAGGGTCTCGATGGCGCGCTGCAGGTCGCTGGTGGGCTGGCTCCAGTCGCTGCCGTCGGGCAGACCGTTGTCGGGCTTCTCCTTGTTGGACACCCACAGTATGTCTACCTCGTCGCCGTCGGTGGTGTATTGCAGCTCGGTGTGGGGATACTCATACACGCCAATGTCGATGTAGGTCTGGTTGTGGGTGGGGTTGGGGTCGTATGATATGCGGTAGAGCTGCTGGCCGGTGGCGGCTGATATCATGTAGAGGTCGGTGCCCACTGGCAGGTACTTGCGGTTGAAGTCGTAGCCGTAGAGCATGCGCGTGGTGGTGTAGGAACCCTCGGTGACGTAGTCGCCCACGTTGTCGGTGGTGTAGCCGTCGGTGTTGCCACCGTTCTTGTTGATGGAGCGGTCGGGCAGACTCGCTGCGTCGGCATAGGTGTTGAACGACGACTCATACTTCGCGCCATTGAGGGTGATGGTCTGGGCTATCTGTCCCGAACCGTTGTCGACGAGGTTGTTGATGCGCGCCGGACTCCAGTCGGCCGACTCGTTGTAGCCGGCATAGCCGGGCGAGGTGGAGGGGTTGATGAAGTTGGGACCCTCAAGTTCGCCGTTGCCCGAGGCGAGCTGTATGTTGCAGTTCTGGTAGGTGTCGACGCTGGGCGACATGGCCGTGCCGGCATCGTGGATGATGTCGCGGGCATACTTGAAGGGGGTGTACTCGGTCTTGCGGAAGTCGGTGTCGTTGAATGGCGTGGTGCCGCGACCCTCCTCGTAGGCGCAGAACCATGCCGTCTCGCCGAAGTCGGGCGTGGCGGTGTCGTTGTTCTTGTCGAGGGCTTCCTGGTTGGCAGGGGTGTTGAGGGCGGTGCTGGTGAAGTCGGGCACGTCGTAAGACTGGAACTCGCCGGGGGCATAGTTGCAGATGAGGCGCGAGTTGAACTTGAACAGCGGATACTGCTCGTTGTCGTCATACTTCGCGCTCATCTCGTCGTTGATGTCGTTGCCCCAGACGACGGTGTTCATCAGCTGGTTGTAGTAGACGGTTGACGGGTGCAGAGTGTTGCCCGTGCCGATGCCGCCGTTGCGGGTGCCGGTGTAGTCCTTGTTGGGGTTCTTGGTGAAGACGGCGGGATACATGTTGGCCTGGTTGCGCACGAGGTCGCAGTTGACGAGGTGGAAGTAGCCGAAGGGGCCCATGTAGGCCACGCCGCCCGAGCCGCCAAGCAGGTTGTTGAGCTGGTCGCCCTGCATGTTGAGGTTGGGGAACTTCTTGGGCGTGCATTCCAACGCAGCGTCGTAAGCCTCGTTGTTGGCGAAGAGCGTGTTGTAGGCGCTAAACTGGTGGGTGGCCATCACGGCGCCGCCAATGCCGGCGTAGGTGATGGTCATGTCTTTGCCGTCGCTGTCGAGCACGGTGTCGCTGCCGCTGATGGCGCGGTTTTGCTCAACGCTGCTCTTATAGATGTTGAGCGTGCCGTTGGAGCAGATGGCTCCGCCAAGGCCGGCGGTGTTGTCGATGAACTTGCAGTTGGCTATGGCCACGGGTATGTCGCGGTAGCCCACGGCGCCGCTCACGCCATTGTGCATATAGACGGTGGTGCCGAGCGACGTGAACTTGTCGGCGGTGAGGGGCGAGTCCTTTGCGGTGTTGTAGTCGTCGACGGAGGAGTAAGTGTAGTAGCCGGGGTAGCGGTTGTAGTCGTCGCAGAAGCGGTTGCCATCGACGAGCATTCCGCCACCGCAGTAGTAGTTGAACTTGCTCATGTAGGTGGTGCTGCCCTCCTGATAGTTCATGGCGCGGCCACCTGTCACCTGCACGCCGTCGATGACTACATACTGGCCCTCCTCATAGTCGAACGAGCCTGCGCCCATCTGCTTAGTGTAGTCGTCGTAGGACATGGTGTGGTAGAGGTCGCCAGCCTCGGCGTGGCTGTCGGACACCAAGGGCAGCATGCCCACCACATTCTGGTCGGCCACAAGCTGAATGACGTGGTACACACCGTTGGTGGTTTGGTTCTCTACGTCGCCCGAGAGTATGGTCTGGTTTTTAAACTCCCACGGCTCGATGATGTTGTTGCCGTTGTTGTCGTTGTTGCGGCGGCGCGGCTGCATCTTATCCATGGGCAGCTGGTCGATGCTGTACTTGCCAAGTATGGTGACAAGGTCCCTTGACACGGCTGTGACGTTATTACTGAGGTTCTTCGTATAGTTCTCGGGGTCGCTGTTGGCCGTAAAGCGGCGGCCGAAGAACGACGTGGCATCGTCGGGGTTGCCCACGGCGAAACTGCCGTAGACGCTCACGCCCTCGGGGATGACGAAGCTGTTGCCCGGCGATATGCCATAGATGCCGGCGAGGTTGCGCGTGGGGTAGTAGGTGCCTTGGCCTATGCAAATCTCGAAGGGCAGGTTGTTGGCTCCGGCCTGGTTGAGGGCTGTCCTGGTGGAGTTGAGCGAACGCTTGCTGATGATGTAGTCGATGGCGTCCTGCAGGTTCTGCATGGGATAGGCAAACGACGACCCTTCCTGGCTGTAGTACTCCTCGTCGCTGCCCTCGGTGGCCGTGGCGGCAAGCGACATCATGGTCTGGGCGGCATCCATGTCGATGTCCTCGGGCTGGGCCACGAAGAGGCGCAGCATGAGCTGCTTGTCGGTGTGGGCCTTGTCGAGGGCGCGCGCGCCAATCTCGATGTAGGAGCGGTTGTTCTGAGCCGACACGAGGCGGTCGATGGCGGTGAAGTCGGTGGCCGAGAGTCCGGCGCCGTTAACCAGTGCGGTGTAGTCGCCTACGGGCATGCCCGTGCGCACCAGCGTAGAGTAGTTGGTGAGGGCATAGTAGCCGAAGTCGCTGAAGCGGGTGAAGTCGGTGGCGGTGGCGTTCTCCTTGGCCAGGGTGTTGTGGTCGTCGTCAGCGTTGGTGGAGCCGGCGAAGCGCGCTCCGGTGGAGTTGAGGTTGCCGAGCGAGATGTTGTTGGTGCCGGAGAGGCGCAGGTTCTGCACGCCGCAATAGGAGAAGGGATAGAACTCAAGCGTGGTGGCACTGTTGCCCGACACCTTGGTGGGGTTGTAGAGTCCCGACACGTTGGCCTGGCTGGCTGAGCTGTTCTGCCACACAACGGATGAGTTGACGCGGATGTTGATGTTCTGGTCGTCCTGGCCAAACCAGATGCCGCCGCCCTGGGTGTTGGCCAGGTTGTTGACGATGGTAGAGGTGTAGACGTGGGCCATGTTCTCGTCCATGCTGGTGGCCGAGGACGAGGCCGTGGTGTTGACCACGGTGCCGTCGGAGAGCTGGGTGCCATTCTCAAACATATAGATGGCTCCGCCATAGTCGGCGGTGTTCTGGTCGATGAGGCAGCCGGAGACGAGGGCGTTGTGGGTGAGGGCGAGTGCTCCGCCATAGGTGGCCTTGTTGCCGCGCACTATGCAGTTGCGCACGTGGGCATAGTCGGTGACGATGGCCGCTCCGCCATACTGGTTGATGTTGGCGGTGTTGCTGATGGTGCTCGTTACCTGGGCGTCGGCGTTGCCGCTGGTGATGTAGAGTCCGTCAACGACGGCGCGGTCGCTGGTCTTGGTGGCCATCGACAGATAGGCGTCGCCATCTTGCCATGAACTTGTGCCGCCCACTTGGTCGTTCGTACTGTAGGGTTTGCCCTCGCCGTCGAACACGCGGTCGGTGAAGGTCACCACGTGGTAGGTGTAGGCGTTCTGCTTCTCGCTCTTGTTGTAATAGTAGGAGTCGAAGTAGGTTGGGTTGCCCGTGATGTCGCGCTTGTCGGTGACAACGTTGGTTGTAGTGTTCCTGGTGTAGAAGCCGTTGTCGTTGGCATTGGTGTAGGTGTCGGTGTATCCGCCCCACACCTCAACGCCGCGCGGCACGATGATCGACCACACGCGCACGCTCTGGTCGGCCTCGTCGGTGGTGCGGCAAGCGTAGTATTGGAAGGGAGTGTCGGTGTTGGCAAACTTGCTGCTGTTGGCAACCTTCACGATTACGGTGTCGGCAGGGGTGTTGAACTTGTAGCGTCCGGCAGCGTCGAGCACCTTTTGCAGTTTGCTGGCGCAGGCGGCGTTGGTGGGACTGTTGGCAGAAGCCGTGCCGTGGCCGTCGGGAGTGACATAGAACACGGCCTTCTTCTTAGTAGAGCCGGTGGTGGTGAATATCTCCGGCTCGATGTCGAGCGACTGGTTGTATTCGTATGCGCCCTTGTCTATCGTACAGTCCTGCACACGGTCTTCACCGTTGATGTCCACCGTGATGTCGTAGGTGTCGAGGGCTGTGTAAGTAGAACCCTTGTTGATACACTGCGTGGCGGTGGACTTCAGTGAGTAGTCGGTAGTGCCGTCGGAATTGCGGACGAAGGGTTCTTTATCTTTGCAATATTGAAAGAATTTACTATAGTCGGAAGCAGAACCTTCAGAACCAGTTCCCACAATATTCACGAGGTCGGTGTTTGTGGCATCGTCCGAAGCAGTTTGGCTTGACCATGCGGAACTATAACAAGTGTGGAAAGCGTCGTTGGTGTGTCCACCGCCATCAGTCCAGCCTGACATACCTACCTGCACCAGGTTCTCGTTAGTGCTACCTGTAGCATAGTTTCCCCAAATAACACAGTTATAAAAATGTGACTGGTTGGTGTACTTTCCACTACCTTGATGTTGTGCGGCAGCATCCCACACACCACCTGTGGCAGCTCGATTAGCAGTTTCGTTTGCTATGTTATAAGCAATGGTACAATTATAAATGGTACTATTGCTACGAATATAGAATCCTGCTCCAAGAATATTCCATCCTGAATTGTAGGCCACATTCTCCACAATGAGCGTGTTGATTACCACACCGCCATTGGCATATACACCAGCACCACCAACATAAAGTTCTTTCACGCTACTGTTGAGCGTGTTCTTCATAATCTTGCAGTTCTTCACTATCGAACCTTCATTCAGGAACACACCGGCACCACCATAGTTTCCACCCGTAGAACTATTGGCAGTGAACGTATTTTCCTTCACAAGGCAGTTCTTCAGAACGCCGTTGCTGCGAAGATATACGCCAGCTCCGTATTCATCTCCATAAAGTAGACCTTTCTGTATAGTAAATCCTTCAAAGAAGGTTTGCGCAGCGAAGCCAGCCGGTTGCAGGAGCACACGACCGCTATTGTTGGCATCGATGATGGTCTGGTAGCCGTCCTTGGAGTTGGATATGTTGCGCTCGTCCTCGCCGGGGTTGCCCTCGGCAGGATAGCCGCCACGCACGTTTACGCCCTCCAGCCAATTAAGGTTGGCGTAGTAGGTGCCGGCACCCACACGCACCTCGCGCAGGGTGGTTCTGTCGTCATACCACTGGGTGTTGCCAAGGTTGATGGCATGCTGGAAACCTTTGACGCTTTGCGTCGATGTGGATGTTGTAGGTTCCTTGATATACCATAAACAGTCGTCGCCAGAACCACCATATAGACCAAGATTATATCCAAATCCACCATGATAGTTCCACGACGTGCTATTATTGGTACTTGGACGGATGAAATATTTCTTATTAGTCTGGTCGTTTAGTTCCAGTTTCCAAAGGGCTTTGTCCGTAATGGTAGAAGAAAATTGTACGGTGCTTTTGCCAGAAGTACCGGTATACACCACATACTTTCTCTGCGTGACATCATATATATAATAGTATCCATCAGCGCCGGAGATAAAGATGAAATCATCACCGGAAAAGTAGTCTTTAATGCCTGTAAGATATGTGTCGTCATTGTTTTTTGCATAACCATCCTCGTGACAACGACTAATTTTGTATGTCTTAGGCTTGTCGATGGTGCTGGCAGTAAACGTGGTAGCCTGGCCACCCGTCACGGTGGTGACAGTGGAGGAATAAGTACCGTTACCATTGATGGCCTTGCTCCACGACGAACCGTCGCGACCGTCGATGGAGGCGTCAATGTTGCCGTCGCTGTCACGATAGTCGCGCACATAGAGCGCACCGCCATAGGGACGCTGACCGTTGGGATAAGCCTTCTCGCCCTCGTCGGCCACGGTGCTCTCATGATTCTCCACAGCCCCGATGTCGGGCAGTCCGCCGTAGTCGCGGGTAACGATGCCCGTCATGTCGTAGCCCCACAGGGTGTGGTTGGTGGTGACGGTGCCGTTGCTATCTACGGTGGAGGCACGGTTGACCATGGGGTTGTTGTTGTGGGGCTGGAACGAGATGGTGCGGCCATAGTAGGTCACGTCGCCCGAGGCCGACACGCCGGCGTTCTTAGTGGGGTTGATGAAGCGCGGATAGGTGGTCGAGACGTCGCTGAAGACATAGGTGAACACGGCCTCGTTGGTTGCGTCGAGACCGTAAGTCTTTATGAAGTTGCGCGACAGGTCGTTGTCGTCGTAGAGGTTGTGGTCGCCAGTGATGGTGCCGCCCGTGAAGACGCGCGCCGCCACGAGAGCCTTGGATGCGTTGTTGCGGGTGTCCTCAAGCGGTTCGCTCATGTTGGCGTAGAACATGGAGTTGACCACGCTCACCGTGCCGTAGATGTCGATGGCGTTGCCCACGTTGCGCAGGAAGTTGCAGTGGCTGAACGTGGCCGTGGAGCCATTGCGCACGGCGATGTTGCCCGTGGTGGACTTCACCGTGCCGTCGGCGTTAAGCTCGCGGCTCTCGTTGTTGTGGAATATGCAGTTCTCAAACTGCACGCTCGACTGGCCGTCGATGTCGGCCACAGCACCTTGGCTGGCGGTGTTGCCGGCCACGCCGCAGTTGCGCATCTTGATGCCCGTGGCCCCGGTGAAGGTCATGGCCGCGCCGGTGGTGGTGGGCGTGCCGGTGATCATCTCTGTGGTGCGCGCGTTGGCGTTGCGTATGGAGAAGCCGTCGAGCAGGGTGTTCATCGTGCCATTGAACGTGAGCAGATGGGCCACGTTGAGTTCATACTCATCCTGCGCGTTGGCGGTGATGGTGGTGACGTATCGGTTTGGGTTGCGATTGGCAAGACTGGTGCCGGTGTTGGCCGAGGGATAGCCGCCATAGATGTTGGCGTTGCTCGGAATGGCTATCGAGGTGGTGCGGATGCGCCCAATGACGGTCGTGTTGGTGTTGTTCACCGTACCTTGCTTGACATATACGTTGACGGTGGTGGTCGAGGGGTAGCCCTGGGTAGTGATGTAGGTTAGAGCGTCGGAGAGGAAGCGTATGGGCTTTTCCCAACAGCAGCCGATGGTGGAGTATTCCGTTCCGCCGTTGTCGTTGGGGTCAACGTAGAAGTTCACCACCTGGTTGCCGCTGGCGTCGGTCGTCGTCTCAGGCTCGATTTTGGTGCTGGCCACGGTGTAGCCACCGAGCGTGGGGCGCGGCGAGAAGCGATTGCCCATGATGTCAAGGTCAACCTCGTAGGCGGGGGTCATGCCCTGGCGGTCGAGGTCAACCACGAGCACACCCTTGTGGTTGATCGACGAGCGCGACTGCGGCTGGAAGTCGTAGGCAGGGCCGAGATAGGTGTAGTGCTGACCCTCGACGGCCACTGTGGTGTGAGCTGCATCGGTATAATAGGTGGTGCCGAGCTTGATGTCGGCGGCACTGACGGTGTTGCCGTCGGCATCGTAGAGCGTCACGCCCTTGGCGATGGAGCTGCTGCCGCCATAGAGGAACTGGTGGGCCTGGGCGGAGCTGACATAGCCGGCGTTGGGCGTGGGGTTGCAGAACATGGGGTAGCCCTCGGAGGCGTTGGCCGTGCCTTCGTCATGGGTGTTGTAGTCGGAGAGCTTGGTCACCTCCTTCTTGGTGACACCGCTCCAGTCGGTGTAGTCCGACTTGGTGAGCGTGGTGTACATCATGTAGGGGTTGAGCGAGGTGCTGTTGCCCGAGCGCGACGTGGCAAACTGGATGTCGCTGTTGGCCGAGCACTTGCCGCCCCACAGCACGGAGTTGGCAAGGATGGCGTTGTCGCGGCAGTAGACTCCGGCCGAACGGCCATTGGCCATGCCGTTGGAGATGACACCGGCACCGTTGCACTTGTTGTTGACGATGGTCATCTGGGTGATGGCTCCGCCACGGTTCATATACACGCCGCCGGCCTCGGCAGTGGCGGTGTTGTTGGCCACGACCATGGCGGTGCAGGCCAGCTTATACTTGTTGTAGCCCAGGGTGTCGTTTACGTTGATGGCTATGCCGCCGCCCATGCGCCCCACGCAGCCGAACACGCCGCTGCGGCGGAATATCATTGGCGTTGACGACGCGCCATAGGTGGACGGGCCGTCCATGCACACGCCACCGCCATAGCCATAGGTGGTGCCGATGCCAAGGGTCTGGCAGTCGGTAACGCCGGTGTGCTCAACATAACCGCCGCCGTCCATGTAGATGCCGCCGCCATTGCGGTAGGCCACGCACTGGCGCACGAGGCAGTTACGCAGGCACGAACCCTCAACCATATACACGCCACCGCCATAGGCGTTGTGGGGTCGGCCTGAGAGTTCGGAGTTGTAGGCGTTGCCATGCTCGATGATGCAGCCCTCAAGCAAGGCCGACTCCCTGCCGCCGCCGTTGGGCTTGGCGCGGCCTTCGGAGTCGAAGCCGTTGGTGGCGAAGTACACCACGTGGTAGCAGTTGCCATAGAACGAGGCTTCCCACTGCTCCTTGGTCTTGTTCCACGTGAACTGGGCCGACGTTGAGAGGTCGCCCGAGAGTATTGTGGCGTGGCTGTAGATGGAGCCGATGGAGCTCGTGGTGTTCTTGGTGCGCTGGGCTTTGGTGGTCTCGTCGCCGGCAAAGCCGCCATACACGCTGATGCCCGCCGGTATCTTGAACGACATGTACAGGGTGCTGCCGCCGGTCGACTCGGTGCTCTCGGTTGGGGTGTAGGTGCCTTCGGCCACCCACACCTCGCCGCTCAGTCCGTTGTCCACAAGGTCGTTGATGGCGTCTTGTATGTTGAGCTTGGCCGAAGCCCACGACTTGCCGTCGTTGGCGTAAGCTCCCTTTTTCGACACGTAGCGTACTTCCTGTGCCGATGCGCCCATGGCTATGAGCAGCACCAGTAATGTAAATAAGCCGTTAATCTTGCGTTGCATATCGCGTATGTATGTTTTTATATTTTCGTTTGTTGTTTCGGTTTTGGGTGGGGGCATGTTTGCGAGGATTACCCTTTCGCTCTAGCGAGCATTTGGATTACCCTTTCGCTCTGGCGAGCGATTGGTACGGCGAGGCGCCGTACCTCCTATGCCCATAGTTTGCTTGGTGTGCGGTGAGACACCGCACCCACTACATTGCCACTTGGCTATTTAATTCTTCACTCTTCGTTCTTCACTCTTCACTCAAGAACATTCTTCACTCTTCGTTCTTCATTCTTCATTTAAGAACATTCTTCACTCTTCGTTCTTCATTCTTCATTTAAGAACATTCTTCACTCTTCGTTCTTCATTCTTCATTTAAGAACATTCTTCACTCTTCGTTCTTCATTCTTCATTTAAGAATGTTCTTCACTCATTTTACCTCGGCAATCACCCTGTACCACCCGGTGAACACATTGCTATATGCATCGTTGCTGGGGGTGATGCTGCCTGTGGTGTTAGGGCGCAATTTGCCGAAGGTCACGGTATAGTCAATCGTGCCGGGCGACGGGGGCTGGAGCACATAGGCATAGGCGCGGCCAAGCCACTTGTTGCCCTCGTTAACCTCATTCACGGGGTTAAGACTGCTCACGCCAAGCACCACCGAAGTGGTTGTGGATGTGGTGGGGTTGTCGGTAGGCTCAAATATCTTGCACGTGGTTGGCAAGCCGGTACACTCAATCTTCTCAAGCTCAACAGTCTTGCGCAACGACTCGGGCACCTCCCATGTGAAGTCGGCCTTGGCCGCCACGTGGTATAGCTTTACGGTGCTGCACGTGAGCACATTGTTGTTGCTCATGATGATGCCGTTGTCGGTGCTCTGCACTGGCGACGACTGGTCGTTCTTGGGTGTGGAGTATATGTCCTTCAGCTGACTGGATGTGAAGCCCGAGAAATCGGCTGTCAAGGCTTCAAGCGCATCCTTTGTGTAGGAGGACATATCGGTTGGCAACACACCGCTTAGGTCGTCGCGCGAGGCGATGGCATAGACGCGGCTTTTGCCGAGGGTGTTGTCGAATGTGCGGGCGATGTTGAACGTCACACGCACGCTCTTCTGCCATCGCTCGCTGGTGGTGTTGGGGTCGCGCTTAGTCCATGCCGAGGCTACCTCTTCGTCGGTGAAGGTGAATGTTTGCGTGAGCAGTTCATAGGTCGTGCCGTCGGTCTCCGACACGTATGCGTAGACATACAAGTAGCGCGGGGCCTGGAGCGACGCGTCGTTGCCGGGGTCGCCCTGGTCGGCGGCGCGTGTGGTGGCGGCGTTGGCCGAGTATATCTCAACGGGAATGTCGATGGTGACGGTGCTCGACTGAGTGTCGGCGTTGTCTGCCGAGCATGCCGTCAGCATAGCCAGCGTCAGCAATGCCACCAGCGTATTCGAAGCGGTCGCCTTCGAAGAGTTCAGCTTCATTGTTGAAATTATCGTCGTATGTCTCATATATGTTGTTTCGTTCGTTTGCTCATTATTTTGGTCTTGGGCAAAGACGCGCTTGTCCTGCCATATAGTAGGCACTGCGTCCTCGCTGCGCCCGAACTATCATGCTAATTTTAGCTTCGGGCATTTGCCTCTTTTAGATGGGCGCAGCGAGGACGCAGCGCCTACTAATTTGCCCTTGCCCCTTGGCTATTTAATTCTTCACTCTTCGTTCTTCACTCTTCACTTTCTACCACGTTGCCTCGTCGGCATATCCGGCTTGCCACTTGGTATAAACCTCAAGGGCGTGGCTGAACTCAAGCTCGTTGGTCTTCGTCACCTTAAACACGTAGGTGTATTGGTAGCCCGGCTTCCACTGCATATATGCCGCCGGCACAATGGCCGTGCGGTCGTCGAACACGTCTTGGCCGTTGTTCACACTATATATATGCACCGTACACTTGAAGTCCAACGGCTCAGACGTGGTGGGTATCATCAGATACTCCGGCCACGCCTGGTAGCGTTCGTTCTGGTTGGTGATGGTCACGGGGTCGAGCGTCATGGTGGGCAGGGTGACCGTTCCGGCGGTGGCCGTGGCCGTCTCGCGGCTGCCCGTCATGCCCCAGCTCACGTCAACCTTGCCGTCGCCAGTGAGCGTCGAGTTGTCTTTGGGGCCGAAGGTGATGTAGCTTGACGAGGTGCCCGACTTGCCAAGCGTAGTGGTTGACGTTCCGTCGGGGCGCATGAACACAAGGCGCACAAGGGCGTAGGGCTTGACAAACGACAGTTCGACGGGCTTGTCGTTGTTCTTCGACGGGTTGCCCTGCCACAGAGTGCCATACATGGGGATTCTGGTCTCATCCACCTTGTTGCCGTCGCGGTCGTAGTATGTGCCGTCGCTGGTGCGGGTCATATACTCCAAACCGTCAAATGCCATGGAGAAGCTACCCGTGGTTGACATTGTGGTTGACGAGGTGATTGCTTGGCCATCATACAACAAGGTGGTTTTGTCATTGGGCAGCACGGCAAAGAATCGATAGTCGGTGCTGTTGCCGTCCCAATACTTTATCTCCTGCACCTGGCCGAGATAGTCTTTATAAGTGTCGCCCAGTCCCACATACTCCCATCCCGTGGTGTTGGTGGTTGACGAGTTGGCCGAGTTGTCGGTGTACTTCAGCGTATAGCCGGGCATCACGTTCTGTATCTCGCTGCCGAGCGTCTTGTAGCCATACACCTTTATCTCCTTGAAGCCGAGCGTCTCAAGCCCCACCGACGTGCCAGAGCGCGTGGTCTCCACCGCCCCGTCGGTGGTGCTGAAGCTGATGGTGCGCGGCGTGTCGCCGTTGGTGTCGGCGGCATCGTCGGCCTGAGAACAGCCTGCCATCATCGCCGCAGAGGCAATGATGGCTATGGCCGATGCGCGGCCTATTATTATGGTGTTGTTGGTTGTCGTCATATATGGTGTTATTGGCTTACGCTA
Source organism: Lachnospiraceae bacterium (assembly GCA_963659505.1). GTDB lineage: Bacteria > Bacteroidota > Bacteroidia > Bacteroidales > Bacteroidaceae > Prevotella. The sequence goes on along the minus strand of CAVKUV010000054.1, from coordinate 2,314 downwards.
AACGTAGCCCTGTAGGTTCTGCTGTTGTAGGTGGCCGTCACGGTATAGTTGGTGCCGGCGGTGGTGTTGCTCGGCACGGTGATGGTGTTGTCACTCTTTATGGTGACAGTGCTTGGCACTGCCGAGCCATACTCTCCGGTGAAGTCGAGCGCATAGGTGACATCGGTGTTCGACACCTCCTGGCCATCCACGGTGAGCACGGGCTTTATCGAGCCTCCGGCGTTGGTCATGGTGGCCGGACTAAGCGTGAGCGTGCCCGTGGTGCTGCCGTCGTAGCCGTCGATCTTCACTATCTTGTATGTCTTTGTGCTAGCCGTAGTGCCCGTGCCTGTCGATGTGTACTCCACGGCATACACGTGGCGGCCAGCCGTCCACTGCATTGCCGAGATGTTGCGGGTGTCGGCGGTGCCGTCGCCCTTAGGCACTTTGCTCACGTAGTCGTCGGCGGCGACAGTCTGCTCATAGGCCGTCACAGGTTGGTCAACAAGCGTCTGGTCGGCGGCATAGGCCGTGAGATAGCTCGCCACGGTAGACTCGGTGATGGGGTTGTTGTCGGCGTCGCTGGTGGTAACTATATAAAGTTTTGCGTTGGAAGATGTGGCGGTGACGAGCGTGTTGTTCTCTATCATCGACGCATACACGGTGTTGCCCTCGGCATAGTCGTCCTGACCCACGGCCATGAGCATGGTTGTGGGGTCGTAGCCCATGGTAACGATGTTGGGGGCGTTCTGTCCCGTGGTGCTTATCACCTCCTCGTCGCCCGTGCCGTCGGTTATGGCGAGGGCGTCAAACGTGATGGGATACAAGCCCGTGAGGCTGCCGATGGTGCCGTTGGTCTGGTCGGTTATCTTAAACAGGTAGGTGTAGGCGTAGCCCGGTCGCCAGCACAGGTATTCGGCGGGTACCTCGGCGGTGGCTCCCTTCACCTCGATGGTCTCGCCAACGGTAGACTTCAAGGTGAAGTCAACCTTTAGCTTCAGGTTGCTGGTGTTGCCCTCCATGGGATAGACGGTGGTGTATGCCCCACCCTGCTGGTCGTAGACTGCCGTGGCGGCAGTGGTGCCAAGCACGGTATTGCCCTTGAGTTTGTCGCCAAGGGTGATATAGTTGTCGCCCAAACCGCCGAACATCACCATCGGCACGTTCTCGCTCGTGGTGGTGGCGTCCCTATATACGATGTACATCAGTCCGGCCTTGCCAGGCTTGTCGTGTGTCACGTTGGCGGCAAACTTGTCGCTAACCGTGGTGGTCATCTGGCCAAACGTAGGGGCGGCCTCGTTGGCCACGCTGAAGGAGTTGATGGTGAGCGAGTAGCCGGGAATGGTTTCATACATGGCCACGCGCACCTTGGCCATGGCATTGCGGAAGGTGAAGCTCACGCGTCCGCCATACTCGTTGTTCTTGGTGGGGTCGGTGTTGGCCGACTGGCTTATGTGCATTCTGTCGGCGACATAAAGCTTGGTGGGGTCGGCATCTTTGTCTACTTCCACGGTGTAGCCGTTGTAGTAAGGGGTATTCGTGGAGGTGGTCACCTTGTCCACTTTCAGTTTGCCGCTTGTGATGTCGTCGTCTTCGTCGTTGTCGTGTTTGCCTGCGGCAATGGCATAGAAGGTGTAGTCCTTGGCGTTGTAGTCCCAGTATTTCAGTAGCTGCTCGCCAGTGCCGGCGTTGTCGGTAACATTGGTGGACTCTTCGTTGGTGAGCGCGTTGCCCACGTAGTCCCACCCTGCGGTGTTGCTCACGGTGGTTCCGGCGGTGCCGTCCTTAAACGTCACCTTGTAGTTTTGGAACACGGTGTTGTCGCTCGTCAGCTGACCTGCTCCCGTCACGCTCTCGTTCTTTATGCCATACACATAGAACTTGTTGTTGAGTGTCGCAGCGGCGGTTGCAACAGTTTGTGTGGAGCGGGTGGACGCTTGGGTGGTTGTTGTGTTTGTTGTTTTTCCCGATTGCCAATATGGGGTGGCTTGCGCCGCGCCACGTGTTATTGGCAGCACGGCGTTGTCGAAGGCGATGGTTCCGCCTGAGCCAGCGTCGCCCCGTCCGCCGTCGTTGCCAACGGCATATCGGTCGTCGGCGCAGGCCGCCAAGGCCATCGCCAGTATGTATGTTCCTATTCTTACTGTTCTTCTATACATTATATATATTGGGATATATATGTTCGTGTGGCATTTGTGGTTGCCCCAAGGGATGTGCTTGTCTTGCCATGACATTCATCGCCCGAGATGTGCGTGTCCTGCTATGCCATTCATCGCCCGAGAGATGTGCGTGACAGGCTATGTAGTAGGCGCTGCGTCCTCGCTGCGCCCTAACT
>CAVKUV010000053.1:0-22557 GCA_963659505.1 Lachnospiraceae bacterium | reverse complement strand
TCTTGACCACGAGATTTTTTTTCTGAACACGAATTCCACGAATAACACGAATGTTGTTTCTTGGACAAGAGATGTTTTTTTTTGAACACGAATTCCACGAATAACACGAATGTTGTTTCTTGGGCACGAGGTGTTTTTTGAACACGAATTCCACGAATAACACGAATGTTGTTTCTTGACCACGAGATTTTTTTTCTGAACACGAATTCCACGAATAACACGAATGTTGTTTCTTGGACAAGAGATGTTTTTTTTTGAACACGAATTCCACGAATAACACGAATGTTGTTTCTTGGGCACGAGGTGTTTTTTGAACACGAATTCCACGAATAACACGAATGTTGTTTCTTGACCACGAGATTTTTTTTCTGAACACGAATTCCACGAATAACACGAATGTTTCTTGATTTTTATTGTGCGTTCAATGGCGCAAGCCTTATTCGTGTAATTCGTGAAATTCGTGTTCATAAAATAGCATGACCGTTTTTTTGAATATGGGTTTTGTTGGCGCTCAATGGCGTAAGCCTTATTCGTGAAATTCGTGTTCAAAAAAACATTCGTGGTCGAATGAGGAGGATGGTTGTTGTCTGTGAAATCAGTGTTTTTCTTTTTCTAACTGAATTTAATGAGTTTTCTTGATGAGGAAAATCAAGTTATATGACTACCAGCAGGAGATGGTGGAAGGCATCGTCGAGGCGCTGGCGGCGGGAGGCAGTGGACGGATTGTTGATGCCGACGGCAAGAAGGTGAGGTGCGGCAGTTCGGTGATGGTGCAGATGCCCACAGGCACCGGCAAGACGTACGTGATGGCAGCCGTGGTGAGGTGGTTTCTCGACAGTCATGACGAGGGCGAGGTGTGGATAATAGCCCACCGTCGCGAACTGGTGGAGCAGATGCAGCAGACGCTCGACCGCTTCTGTCTGGCGCACGGCGAGAAGGAGGCGGTGCTGAAGGCGAAGGTGAGGATAAGGGTGCTGTCGATACAGTGGTTGGCCAGACACGTATGTGATTTGGAGCGTACGGGCAGTGTGCCTGGACTCATCATCGTTGACGAGGCGCACCATGCCATAGCCGACTCATACCAGGACGTGTTCACAAGAAACAAACTGGCCCTGAAGCTCGGCATGACGGCCACGCCCTGCCGCATGAGCAAGAAGTCGTTCGGCGCATTGTTTGACAAGTTGATAGCCTCGCCCTGCACCAACGACTTCATACTGCGTGGTTACCTGTCGCCCTACGACTATGTGGTGGTGGGAAAGTTCTCGACCGACCAGTTGACCGTAAACCAACTAAAGGCGCGCGGCAGCGACGGCGACTATGCCGTGAGGGAGATGGACGAGAAGTTGAACGTGCCGCAGACCATCAGGCGGCTCTTCGACAGTGTGAAGACGTATGCCGACGGCAAGAAGGGCATAGTGTATGCCATCGACATCGACCATGCCAAGGCGATAGCCGAGTGCTACAACGCATTGGGACTAAGGAGCGTGGCACTGGACAGCAAAACACCGGCGAAGCAGCGCAAGGAGATGGTGGAGGCGTTCAGAGGGGGCGAGGTGGACTGTCTGGTGAACGTCAACCTCTTTGACGAGGGTTTCGACTGTCCCGACGTGGAGTTCATACAGATGGCCCGTCCCACGCTGTCGCTCGCCAAGTATCTGCAGATGGTGGGGCGCGGACTGCGCATCAACAAGGCAGACCCTGACAAGGTGTGCATGATAATAGACAACGTGGGCAACTACCGCAAGTTTGGACTGCCCGACAAGCCCCGCAACTGGGCGAGCATGTTTGCTGGACTGAAGGCCGGCAAGGGCAGCATACCGACATACGTGAAGAGGGTACACGACGTGATTGCCGTGAGCGACGAACTTATAACGGTGAAAAAGGCCAACACGGCGAGGACGAAGATGACCGCCAAGCAGTTGAAGGAATACCTGGAGGGCGTGACACGCTTCATGGAAGGAAACAGATGGGGGCTGAGGGTGAAGGACGACATCATCGTGAAACCCATATACACCTATATGTCAGACTTCCGTGGCGACTATGCCATATGTGGCATAGGCATGGAGCGTCGCCTGTATGGGGTGATGGACCGAAGGGGCAACATCGTTCTTCCGCTGGAATACAGTGACGTGTGCTGGAAGAAGGGAAACCGTATCTTCGTGAGCAAGAACAACGGTTTCCTTAGGGAAGTGGATTTGTAGGATAGGGCGCGCATAAAACAAAAAACAAGACAGAGTGTCTGGACATGCCTCCAACCGAGGCTTTCCAAACACTCTGTCTTGTTTTTATAGGGTGGTTCTATAATTGTCACATTATAGAACCACCTTTTTTATGCTAACATGAAGTTAAGCTTCGGGAGTATTCTCGTCGCTCCAGTCCATCTTGGTCTGGCGCACATAGCTCTTGTAGCGGAGCTGTGCCATGCGCTGAGCCTCGGCAAACAGTTCCTCGGCCTCGTCGGGATAAGCCTTCTTAACCGACAGGTAGCGAACCTCGCCAAGGAGGAAGTCGTGGAACTTAGCCCAGTCGGGAGCCTTAGAGTCGAGCGAGAACGGGTTCTTGCCCTCAGCAGCCAACTCGGGGTTGTAGCGCCACAAGTGCCAGTAGCCGCACTCAACAGCCTTGCCTTCCTCGGCCTGGCTCTTGCCCATGCCGCCCTTGGCCTTCAAGCCGTGGTTGATACAAGGAGCGTAAGCGATGATGAGCGAAGGTCCGTGGTAAGCCTCTGCCTCGCGGATGGCCTTCAAGCACTGAGCCTGGTCGGCACCCATAGCTATCTGGGCAACATAAACGTAGCCGTAGGTAGTGGCGATCATACCGATGTCCTTCTTCTTGATGCGCTTGCCCTGTGCGGCAAACTGTGCGATGGCACCCAGAGGGGTAGCCTTGGAAGCCTGACCACCAGTGTTGGAGTAAACCTCGGTGTCGAGCACAAGGATGTTGACATCCTCGCCGCTGGCGATAACGTGGTCGAGACCGCCGTAGCCGATGTCGTAAGAAGCACCGTCACCACCGATGATCCACTGGCTGCGCTTAACGAGATAGTGGTCGAGAGTCTTCAGTTCGGTGCAGGTGGGGCATCCGGCTGCTGCGCCAGCTGCGATGAGCGGCTTCAGCTTGGCTGCCGCAGCCTTGGAAGCGTCGGCGTCGTCCTTGCCTGCAAGCCATTCCTGGGCTGCCTCCTTGAAGTCGGCGGGAGTCTTCTCGTCGGCGATGGCGTCGTTGAGAAGCATGGCGATGCGCTCCTTCATCTTCTTGTTACCCATTACCATACCCATACCAAACTCGCAGAAGTCCTCAAACAGTGAGTTGTTGAATGCAGGGCCGTGACCCTCGGCATTGGTGGTGTAGGGAGTAGAAGGAATAGAAGCAGAGTAGATAGAAGAACATCCTGTTGCGTTGGCGATCATCTCGCGGTCGCCGAAGAGCTGAGAGATGAGCTTCACGTAAGGAGTCTCACCGCAACCAGAGCAAGCGCCAGAGAACTCGAACAGAGGCTGAGCGAACTGAGAGTTCTTCACGTTGCTCTTGATGTCAACGAGGTTCTGCTTGCTTGTGACGTTGTGAACGAGATATTCCCAGCGAGCGGCCTCGGCGTCGTTGCCAGTGAAAGGCACCATGGTGAGAGCCTTGCCCTTCTTGGGGTTGCCGGGGCAAACGTCAACACAGTTGCCGCAACCGAGACAGTCGAGCACTGAGGGTTCCATGACGAAGTGCATGCCCTTCATTGCGGCGGGAGCCTTCATCTCGAGTGTGGGAGCGTCGAAGCCCTTCAGCTCCTCGTCGGTCAGAACGAACGGACGGATGGCAGCGTGAGGACAAACGTAAGCACACTTGTTGCACTGGATACAGTTCTCGGCATTCCACTCGGGAACGAAAGCCTCGACACCGCGCTTCTCGTAGGCGGCTGTACCAACCTGCCAAGAACCGTCAACAGTGTCGTGCTTAACGAAGTCGGACACCTTCAGCAAGTCGCCGGCCTGAGCGTTGATGGGGCGAACCAGCTCCTTAACGAATGCGGGAGCGTTGTCCTCCTTAACGGCGTCGTCGGCAAGGTTAGCCCAAGCGGCGTCGATGGCCAGCGTCTTGTACTCGCCACCACGGTCAACGGCAGCGTAGTTCTTGTCGACCACGTCCTGACCCTTCTTGCCATAAGACTTAACGATGAACTTCTTCATCTGCTCAACGGCCAGGTCAACAGGAATCACACCAGTGATGCGGAAGAATGCGCTCTGGAGGATGGTGTTGGTGCGGTTGCCCAGACCAATCTCCTGAGCAATCTTGGTGGCGTTGATATAGTAAACGGTGATGTTGTTCTGTGCGAAGTAGCGCTTCACCTTGTTGGGGATGAAGTTAACCAGTTCGTCGCCCTCGAAGATGGTGTTGAGGAGGAACGTACCGTTCTTGCGCAGACCGCGAGTCACGTCGTACATGTGCAGGTAAGCCTGAACGTGGCAAGCCACGAAGTTAGGCGTGTTCACCTGATATGCAGAGTGGATGGGCGTGTCGCCGAAGCGGAGGTGAGAGCAGGTGAAACCACCCGACTTCTTAGAGTCGTAAGAGAAGTATGCCTGGCAGTGCTTGTCGGTGTTCTCACCGATAATCTTAACCGAGTTCTTGTTGGCACCAACGGTACCGTCGGCTCCCAAACCGTAGAACTTAGCCTCGAACAGGTCGTCGCCACCCATAGGAATCTCCTCGACCTGGGGCAGAGAAGTGAACGTAACGTCATCGACGATACCCACGGTGAAGTGGTTCTTAGGCTCGGGCAGCTCAAGGTTGTTGAACACAGAGATGATCTTAGCGGGAGTGGTATCAGAAGAACCGAGACCATAGCGGCCGCCAACGATGAGAGGCTTGTTCTCAACATCGTAGAAGGCGCTCTTTATGTCGAGGTACAGAGGTTCGCCCTCGGCTCCCGGCTCCTTTGTGCGGTCGAGCACAGCGATGCGCTTTGTCGTCTTGGGAACGGCAGCGAGCAAGTGCTTAACAGAGAACGGACGATAGAGGTGAACACTAATCATACCCACCTTCTTGCCCTGCTTGGTCAAGTAGTCGATGGCCTCGCGGGCAGCCTCAGAAGCCGAACCCATGAGGATGATGATGTTCTCGGCATCCTCAGCTCCATAGTAAGAGAAGAGGTGATACTCGCGGCCAGTGATCTTGCTGATCTCGCCGAGGTAGTGCTCAACAACCTCAGGCACCTTGTCGTAGTACTCGTTGCAAGCCTCGCGGTGGGTGAAGAATGTCTCGGGGTTCTCGGCAGTACCGCGAGTGAGAGGACGCTCAGGAGTGAGCGCGCGGTCGCGGAAGTTCTTGATGTCGGCCGGGTCAACGAGCTTTGCGATGTCTTCCTGGTCCATCACCTCCACCTTGTGGTATTCGTGAGAAGTGCGGAAACCATCGAAGAAGTTGATGAAAGGCACGTGGGTCTTCAGTGTTGCGAGGTGAGGAACAGCGGTGAGGTCCATCACTTCCTGAACAGAGCCAGAGCAGAACATGGCGAAGCCAGTTTGGCGGCAAGCCATAACGTCCTGGTGGTCACCGAAGATACAGAGAGAGTGGGAAGCAAGCGTACGTGCCGACACGTCGAACACGCAAGGCAGAAGCTCACCAGCAATCTTGTACATGTTAGGAATCATCAGCAGCAAACCCTGCGATGCGGTGAATGTGGTGGTGAGGGCACCAGCCTGCAGTGAGCCGTGAACGGCACCTGCGGCGCCGCCTTCCGACTGCATCTCCTGTACGCTGACATTCTGGCCCCACAGGTTCTTGCGACCACGGGCAGCCCATTCATCGACGTGCTCTGCCATTGGAGATGACGGAGTGATAGGGTAGATAGCGGCAACCTCCGAGAACATGTAGCTCACGTGGGCTGCGGCCTCATTACCATCACAGGTGATAAATTTCTTTTCTTTAGCCATTTTAGATAAAATATTAATGAATAAACTTTAAAACCTCAGTTTTTCCTTTTTTTCTTTCTTTTCCTTCTCTTCCTTGTCGGCGTTTTGGCTATACCTTAATTATATAAATCAGTAAAGGAAGCCGAAAAGCCATAGCGGTATCTGTTTGCCCTTGCCCACCTCGGTGTTGTAGCGCGCGTAAATCGTGTTGGGCGCATGTCTCGGTGGGGTGGGGTTGTCGGCGTCGCATATGCGGAACTTCATTTCGCCGTCAACCATGTAGAAGTTCTCCTTGCCCTCTTGAGCCACCTTGTGGTCCTTCCACATCGTGTTGACGAAGAAAGTCTCCATCAGGTCTTGCTCGGTGAAGCTGCTCGGGTAGATGGCATACATTAGGTTGGGGTTGTGCATCATCACCTTCGACGGTTTCTTGGGGAAGCCCGGTCCAGCCTGTGGGTATATCATGTTGATTAGCCTTGCGTCGGCCAGATATTTGATGTAGTTCATCACTGTGGCCCTGCTCGTCTGTATTTCGTGGGCGAGGGTGCTGATGTTGGGAGCCTTGGGCCCATCGACGGCCAACAGGTAGAACAGCTTCTTTATCTTAGTAAGGTATTTCAGTTCTATCTGTTTTATGAGCAGGATGTCCACCTCGGTCATCATGCTCATGGTCTTCAGAAGGTTCTCCGAGAAGCTTCGGTGCTCCTGGTAGAACGGGTAGAACCCATGGTGGATGTAGTCCTTGAAGTATTTGCTTGGCGACACCGAGGGCAGTATCTGCTTGACGATGTGCTCATGGTCGGCGAGTATCTCGTCAAGCGTGTAAGGTTCGAAGTGCTTGCCCGTCTCGTTGTTGAGAAACTCCCTGAACGAGAAGCCGCGCAGGTTGTAGCTCTTGACGATGCCGTTAAGCTCGGGGTTCTCGTCCTTCAGTCTCATCACGCTCGATCCCGTGAACACTATCTTCAGTTTGTCGTAGCTGTCGTGGCACCGGCGCAGCTCCCTGCTCCAGTCGGGCTGCTTAAACACCTGGTCGATAAGCAGAACGCGTCCCCCTTTGTTGTAGAACTCGCCTGCGAAATCGGCAATGCCGCGCCCCTGGAAGTAGAAGTTGTTCATGTTCAGATAGAGGCAACGCCTGTCAGTTATGTCAAAGTTCTCTTTGGCATATTGCAAAAGGAAGGTGGTCTTGCCGATGCCTCGCGTTCCCTTGATGCCTATCATCCTTGCGTCCCAGTCGATCTCGTCCATAAGCTTGCGGCGTATTTTCGAGTTGGTGTGCTCAACCAGATAAGCATGGGTCTTGAAGAAGTCTTCCATTCTTTAATTTGACAGCTTTAAATCAGCCGCAAAGTTAATATATTCTTCGTGAAATGCAAAGTCTACGTGACAAAATATCGAAAAAAGGTTGTAAATTTGCGCTGTTTTAGAACACTGATTGCATATAGAACAATGACATTGCACATATTCAATCCTGAGCACGACCTCGCGTTGGCGGGCAACATCGCCAATTTCACGGCACCACACGCCGCCCGCGAGTTGAAGTCGGGACTTGGTTTCATTCCCGCGTTGTGGGCCACTGACGGCGACGCGGTGCTTGTGGAAGACCGCGACTATGCGGCCAAGGCACTGAAGCGGGCCTCCATACAGGCCGAGATGGCCTTTGCCGACGTTTTGTTTGTTGAACCCACAGACCTCCCGTCCATCAGTTTCGCCAGTATAGAACCCTGGGGCTGGGACGTGGCTCTGTGCAATTTTCTGTTGCGCCATGGCGTAGACAAGCAGTTGCTGCCCGGACTTGAGGCACTTGACGACATACGCATGCTGTCGCACCGACTTACTTCGTGCAAACTTTTGGCTGAACTGTCACATATAGATAGCGTTGTTGGCCAATCGTTTATGTGCCGTTCGTTAAAGGAAGTTACGGAACGCGTAGATGGTTTGGGACAAGCCGTAATAAAGGCTCCATGGAGTTGCAGCGGGCGCGGACTGAGGTTTGTTGACGGCGACATAACAGAGCCGCACTTGCATGGATGGATAAAAAATATGTTAAACGCGCAGGGCGGACTCATGGTTGAACCGTATTTCAAGAAAGTGAAAGACTTCGGAATGGAGTTTTTCTGCGATGGCGACGGCAACGTGACATACAAGGGTCTGTCGATGTTTGACACTGTGAACGGTGCCTACACGGGCAACGTGATAGCCACGGAAGAGGCCAAGCGCAAGATGATAAGCCGCTATGCACCAACGGAATTGCTGCAAAACATAAAAGAAAACATTTGCCGCTACATGTCGGCCGCGTTGGCCGGGCGATATACAGGTCCGTTTGGCGTTGACATGATGATTGTGCCATGCGCCGATGGCGACAGATTCCTCGTGCATCCATGCGTGGAAATCAACCTAAGGCGCACCATGGGTCATGTGGCGCTGAGTCTGTCGCCAAACGACGACGACATCAAGAAGGTGATGCGGATAGCCGCAAACGAGAATTACCAACTAAAAATAAAACCATTATGAAACTACCACTATTATTACTATCGTCGATGTTCTGCCTTGCGTCGCAAGCGCAATACCGCTCGCAGGCGTGGTGTCCGGACAATGGCGACGGCACCTACACCAACCCAGTTATCAACGCCGACTACAGCGACCCCGACGTGTGCGTGGGGGCATCGGGCACAGACTTCTACCTCACGGCAAGCTCATTCAACCATTTGCCAGGACTGCCGATACTGCACTCCAACGACCTTGTCAATTGGACGATTGTGGGGCATGCCCTCAAGTCGCTTGAGCCGAAGGACGTGTTCAACAAGCCCGCCCATGGCATGGGCGTGTGGGCACCGTGCATACGCTACCACAACGGCGAGTACTACATATATTGGGGCGACCCCGACTATGGCGTGTTCATGGTGAAGACGAAAGACCCGGCTGGCGAGTGGGAAAAGCCAGTGTGCGTGGTTGAGGGCAAAGGCATGATCGACACTTCGCCACTGTGGGACGACGACGGACGCTGCTATCTCGTGAACGGATGGGCTGGCAGCCGCGCCGGTTTTAAGAGCATGCTCACAGTGCGTGAACTGTCTGCCGACGGAACGCGCGCCATAAGCGACCCGGTGATGGTGTTTGACGGCGGCAACGAGAACCGCACCGTAGAGGGACCTAAGTTCTACAAGCGCGACGGGTGGTACTGGATAATGGCGCCTGCCGGTGGCGTGGCCACAGGATGGCAGTTGGCCATGCGCAGCCGCAGTCCGTATGGACCATATGAGTGCAAGACGGTGATGGCGCAGGGCAAGTCGAGCGTCAACGGCCCTCATCAGGGCGGTTGGGTACACACGGCCCAGGGCGAGGACTGGTTTATGCACTTCCAGGACAAGGGTGCCTATGGCCGCGTGGTGCATCTGCAACCACTGAACTGGACAAACGGATGGCCTGTGATTGGCGTTGACAAGGACAATGACCTGTGTGGCGAACCGGTGGCGCGCCACAAGAAACCGAATGTTGGCAAGACGTTTGCCGTGGAAAACCCTGTGGAGAGCGACGAGTTCAACACCACGACACTTGGCAAGCAGTGGCAGTGGCCGGCCAACTACGACCAGTCGTTTGGCATGCCGTCGGTAGACGGTTTCTTCCGTCTGTACACACACCGCATGGCCAAGGACGATGTCAGCTTGTGGAATGTGCCCAACATGCTGCTCCAGAAGACACCTGCCGACGAGTTTACGGCTACGGCAAAGGTGAGCTTCGCGGCCAAGAAGGAGGGACAGCTGGGCGGACTCATAATGATGGGACTTGACTACAGCGCACTTGTGGTGAAGCGTGTGGGCGACAAGTTCCAGCTGTTGCAGCTCACGTGCAACAAGGCCGACAAGGGAAAGGCCGAAACGGCGAAGGTGCTGGCGGAGCTGAAGCCAACGCGCCGCGACAAGGTGGACTATGACCCGGCTATATACAGTGACGTGTATCTGCGGCTCAGCGTGAAGAGCGGCGCAAAGCTCACATTCGCATACAGCACCGACGGCAAGAAGTTTAAGGCCGTGGGCGATGAGTTCCAGATGCGCGAGGGCAAGTGGATCGGCGCGAAGTTTGGTTTTGTGGCCGCCGAGCCTGAGAGCAAAAGTGTGCGCGGCTATCTCGACATCGACTGGATAAGGGTGACGAAGTAGAAATGTCCAATTTGTTGTGACTAATGTGTAGTGGGTGCGGTGTCCCACCGCACTACAAACGGTAATACGGTTGTTGCGACGTGAGACACGTCGCCCACTTCTTGCACCACACACAATAAGAACAACAACTATACAGCTTCATAACGACAACAATCCGCCCCGGCGATTTGCGCAGTGCAAATAGCCGGGGCGGATTAGTTTATTGTCATGTGTTGCTCTACACATACGTCTCAAGGAAAGTCACGCTGCCATCGATTCTCACGGTGTTGTCCCATGCAGGTAGCAGCAGGGTGTCGCCGGCGGCGAATGGCGAAGAGTTGCCGTCCTCGTCGGTTATGGTGCCTTCGCCATCGGTGCATATCAGAATGACGAAGCTGTCGAGTTCGGAGTAGTCGAGCGTCATTGGCTCTGTGAGTGAATAGAGTGCGGTGGTGAAGTGCTTGCAGCTCACCAGCGTCACCCCCATGTCGTTGGCGGCGTTGTATAGCGTGCGGTAGTTGTCCTCCACGTTGTAGTCGATGGCCTCAGCCGCCTCAGTGGTGTGCAGTTGGCGGTAGTTGCCATACTTGTCCTTGCGCTTGAAGTCGTATATGCGGTATGTGGTGTCGCTCGTCTCCTGAATTTCGGCGAGAAGACACCCAGCGCCAATGCTGTGTATGCGTCCAGCGGGAATGAAGAAGCAGTCGCCCTCCTTCACGGGATATTCGCAGATGGCGTCGCAGATGGTGTCGTCGGCCACCATCTGGCGGTATTCGTCGGGCGTAATGCTCTTTTTCAGTCCGCACATCAGTTTGGCCTTGTCGGCGGAGTGCATGACATACCACATCTCGGTCTTTCCCCTTGGCAGTCCCTTCTTGCGAGCCAGTTCGTCGGACGGATGCACCTGCACTGACAGGTCGCTGGTGGCGTCGATGAACTTGATGAGCAGCGGAAACTCGTTGCCGAAAGCCGCATAGTTGTCCTTGCCCATGAAGTCGCCCTTCAGTTCGTCAACAAGTGCGTTGAGGTTCTTTCCGGCATACGACCCGCCGACAACGACCGACTCGCTGCCTTTCACGCCCGACACCTCCCAGCTCTCGCCAGTCTGCTCGGGCGCGTCGTCGATGCGCTTGAGCAGGCCAATCTTGTCGCCTCCCCAAATCGTCTGTTTCAGGATGGGGGTAAATCGAAAAATCTTTTCCTTATCCATATTTGTCTTATTCCAATTTTCTGAAACAATATTCTTCTTTTATTCTGAAAACAATATTCTTTTATGTTATTCTTCTTTTATTTCGAAAAACAATATTTTTTATGTAATGATTAAAAATGACTTGTGCAGATTTGTACTTGTACGGGCTGAAAGCCCAACAACTCCATAGCCCAGGGCAACGCCCTGGGTATTTGTTTGTGTGTATCTACTCGCCCTGAAAGGGCAAAAGTATATAGCCTTGCGCATTATAGTCTATGCACTTTTGCCCTTACAGGGCGGCGGTTGATGACCTGATATCCCCAGGGCGTTGCCCTGGGTTATGTAGTATAGGGCTTTCAGCCCATTGCGATACAATCTACCAATCATATAATATCTGCTCAAGTTATTTTTTGAATATTACTATGTTGTCGTTTTTATGTTAATTGTTACGATGGAATCTTTAGAGACCCCACCTTGAATGTTCTTGTTAGCGGTCTTTCCAGAAACTGTTGGTGAACAGCACCAAGACCGACAATATCTCAAGACGTCCGATGAGCATCAGGAACGAGCAGATCCATTTAACCCAGTCGGGAAGCATGCTCCACGACATCACGGGACCAATCTCAGTGCCGAGCGTGGGCCCCACGTTGCTCATGCAACTCAACGCTATGGTCACGGCGTTGGTGTTGTCGATGCCGGCGGCAATCATTATCGTGCCTGCAATGAGGCACATTAATATGTAGAAGGCGAAGAACGTGAGCAGCGTCGGCACGTGCGACTGCGGCACATTCTGTCCATTCATCTTTATCGGGAGCACGGCGTTGGGGTGGAGAATGCGGTTGAACTCATTGCGCATCACCTTCAGCGTTATCACGCCGCGCACACATTTGAACCCACCGCTCGTTGACCCTGCGCATGCCCCGATGAACATGCACGCGCTCAATATCACCCACGTGATGTGGGGCCACGCCCCGGCGTTGTCGTTGAACAAGCCCGTGGTGGTGATGAACGACACCACATGAAACAAGGCACTGCGCAAGGCGTGCTCCCACCCGTAGCCACACTGGGCGATGAGGATGCCCATTATCCACACAGTGGCGATGGCGACGATGGCCACATACAGCCTGAACTCGGAGTTAACGGCCAACTGGCGCACCTTGCCTTTGGCCATGGCCATATACAACAAGGTGAAGTTCATGCCAGCGACAAACTGAAACAGTATGGCGACATACTCTATCGGAGCAGAGTGGAAGAACGCCGTGCTGTCGTTGTGAGTGGAGAACCCACCTGTGGCAGTGGTTGACATCGAGTAGTTGGCACTGTCGAACCAGTCCATGCCAGCCACCCTGAAGGCTATGGCGCATGCGACGGTCAGTCCGATGTAGATGGTCCATATCCACTTGGCGTTCATGCTGAGCCGTGGGTGCATTTTCGACTTCAGAGGTCCTGTGGCCTCGGCAGCGAACACCCTGATGCCGCCGCCCACCACCGAGGGCAGTACGGCAATGGTGAAGAACACTATGCCCAAGCCGCCAATCCACTGCGTCAGCGAACGCCAGAAGAGGATGCTGTGGGGCAAGGTCTCAACGTCGTCTATTATGGTGGCCCCGGTGGTCGTGAAGCCCGACATCGTCTCGAAATAAGCGTCGGCCACATTAGTTATGTAGCCGCCCACGAGGAAGGGCAACATACCGAAAAGGCTGAACACCACCCATGTGGCCGTCACCACGAGGTAGGCACTGCGGCGGTTCATGTTGTTGCCGGCGTTGCGCCCCAAGTATTTGAGTACCAGTCCGGCACACGCCGTGGCGGTCATGGACAGCAGCAGAGCCATCAGGTCGTCTTCCTGATAGAAGAAAGCCATGACGACACAAATGCCCATCAGTGCGCTTTCAAGATACAGAAGCTGTCCAATGATTTTCGAGACAATGCGGAAGTCTACCATAACGTCCTTTGTTTGAAGAACTTCTCCACTTTCTTTAAATCACCTTCATGGCAGAACACCATGACGGAGTCGCCGGCCATGATCTGCGAGTTGCCGTTCACGAGCATGCCCTCGTTGTTGCGCACTAGTCCACCGATGGTCACCCCTGCGGGCAGTCCGAGTTGCTTTACGGGCTTCTTTGTCACTGGCGACCCCTTGGCGGCGGTAAACTCGGCGACATCGGAGTCGACAGTCATCAGCGAGCGCAGGTTGCACACGTCGGCGTCGAGCAGCATTTGGTAGATGTGGCTTGCGGCTATGGTCTTCTTGTTGATTATCGTGCCGATGTCGAGTTCCTCGGCCAGGCTCACGTAGTCGAGGTTCTCCACCATGGCCACCGTCTTTCTCACGCCGAGTCGCTTGGCGGCCATGCAAGCCAGGATGTTGGTCTCGGCGTTGCCTGTGAGAGCGACGAAAGCCTGGGTGTTCTTTATTCCCTCCTCGATGAGCAGGTCGATGTCGCGTCCGTCGCCATGTATCACCATCGTGTCGGTCGCGGCAAGCAGTTCATTCAACTTCTCGCACCTGTGCTCGTCGGCCTCCACAATCTTCACGTTCATGTAGTCGGGCGTGGTAAGGGCAGCCCTTACGGCTGTCTTACCACCACCCATCATTATCACGTTTTTCACGTCAGCATAGTGCTCTTTTCCGCAGATGGTGCGTATGTAGGGCATATACTCCTTTGTGGTCATGAAGTAAGCGAAGTCGAGGTTGTGCAGTTCATCGTTGCCACCGGGTATGATGGTCTCGCCGTCTCGCTTTATGGCCACTATCAGATAGGGGTCGTCGGGACCGCAAAGTTCGCGCAGAGGTCGGTTGAGTATTTCGCACGTCTCGCGCAGCTTTATGCCAAGCATCACCAATGCCCCTCCGTGTACGTCCCACCGTTGCCGTACCCAGCTCATTCGCAGACCGTTGTTGATGTCGGTTGCAGCAAGCATTTCGGGGTAAATCAGTGAGTCGATGCCCAAATCCTTGAAGAAAGGTGACAGTTGCGGGGCGAGATACTCGTAGTTGTCGATGCGCGCCACCGTCTTTTTCGTGCCCAAGGCATGCGCCAGTATGCACGCGTTCATGTTGCGGCTCTCGTCGGTGGTGACACCAACAAACAGGTCGGCATCTTCCGCGCCGGCCTCCTTCAGAGTCTTTATGCTTGTGGGCGAGCCTTGCATCGGCAGGATGTCGTAGTCGGCAAACTCGGCCAACAAATCCTCGTCGTCGTCGATGAGCACGCAGTCTTGCCTGTCCTTTGAGAGCAGCTTTGCCAAATGCGCCCCCACGGCTCCAGCCCCACCTATTATTATCTTCATGCCAAGTGTCGTTTTATGCCCTCTTTGTCGATACCAACGATATGCTTGAGTTGTTCCACCGTGCCATGTTGCACAAACGAGTCGGGCAGACCGAGTCTGTCAACTCTTGCCTCATAGCCGTGGTCGGCCATCCACTCCATCACGGCACTGCCCAAGCCACCGTTGCGCACACCATCCTCTATCGTGACGATGCGCTTGAAGCGGTGGCCCACCTCGTTGAGTATTGTCTCGTCGAGGGGCTTGAGAAACCTCATGTCGTAGTGGGCGATGGACAGAGCGGGATTTTCTTTTTCCACTTCGGCTATTGCCTCGGCGGCGGTGTTGCCTATCGGACCGATGGTCAGCACGGCCATGCTGTCGCCGTCTTTCAGTTTGCGCCCGGTGCCAACGGCAATCTCCTCAAGTGGGCAACGCCAATCGACACAAACGCCCTTGCCACGGGGGTAGCGTATCACGAACGACCCCTTGTCGGGCAGTTGGGCAGTGTACATCAGCTTGCGCAACTCCTTCTCGTCCATGGGCGAGGCTATCGTCAGTCCAGGTATGGGGCGCAGAGCCGCCATGTCGAACGCCCCATGGTGGGTGGGTCCGTCTTCGCCCACAAGTCCGGCCCTGTCGAGGCATAGCACCACGGGCAGACGCAGTATGGCGACGTCGTGTATGATATTGTCGTAAGCCCTTTGGGCAAACGCACTATATATGTTGCAGAACGGTATAAGCCCCTCTTTGGCCATTCCCGCCGAGAATGTCACGGCATGACCCTCGGCTATGCCAACGTCGAACACCCGCTTGGGCAGCTCCTTCGTCATGATGTTCATAGAACAGCCCGTGGGCATGGCCGGCGTCACGCCGACAATCTTCGGGTTGGCCTTGGCCAGTTCGAGCAGCGTTTCGCCAAACACGTCCTGAAACCGTGGCGGCTCGCCCGTGCAGTCGTGTATGATGCGTTCGCCCGTGTCGGGGTTGAACCGTCCTGGGGCGTGCCAGATGGTGGCCGCCTTCTCTGCCGGCTCATATCCCTTGCCCTTCACGGTGTGCAGGTGGAGCAGCTTAGGCCCTTTCATGTCCTTCAGCTGTTGCAGTATGCGCGTAAGCTCCACCACGTTGTGGCCGTCGAACGGGCCGAAGTATCTTATGTCAAGACCCTCGAATATGTTCTGCTGGTGGTTGAACGCCGACTTGAGGGCGTTGCCGAGGCGTATTAGTCCTTTGCGGCGTTCGTCTTCAAGATAGCCTTTCGAGCGCAGCCACTGCGAAGCCTTGAAGCGTATGCGGTTGTAGGTCTTGTTGGTGTTGAGCCCGATGAGAAACTGCTTCATGCCTCCCACGCTGCGGTCGATGCTCATGTTGTTGTCGTTCAGGATGATGAGCATGTCGTTGGGTGTGGACGAGGCGTTGTTCAGACCTTCGAATGCCAGTCCGCCGCTCATGGCACCGTCGCCAATCACGGCCACGACATGGCGTTGCGGCTGCCGTTTCTCCTGTGGCGTTGCGGCAGAGTCGGCTTGCTCCGACTCCTGGCGGCTCTTTTCGGCCACCGCCATGCCGAGTGCAGCCGATATGGAGTTGCTAGCGTGTCCGCAGACGAACGTGTCGTATGGACTTTCGAGTGGCGACGGGAAAGGCATTATGCCATTGAGCTTGCGGTTGGTGCAGAATCTCTCCCTGCGTCCCGTCAATATCTTATGGCCATATGCCTGATGGCCCACGTCCCACACGATGCGGTCGTAAGGAGTGTCGTAGACATAGTGCAAGGCCACCGTAAGCTCCACCACGCCAAGGCTTGACGCCAAGTGGCCGGGGTTGACCGACAGTTCCTTGACAATGTCCGCGCGCAGTTCGCTGCACACTTCCGGCAGTTGGCCAACCGCCAGCTTGCGCAAGTCGTTGGGATATTCTATATGGCTTAAAAGACCTGTATCTTCGCTTTTCACAAAACTTGTTTTTATAAGGGCGGTCATGTAGGCCACCATGTTTTTATACTTTGGGCGACCTGAGTTTTGCCGTCTTGCGACCTGTTTTCGCCGCAAGAACCATTTACGGAGCCACCCATAAGATTATGCAAAGATAACCAAAAAACTTGAAAATGTAGTTATTGCAACGGTGTGATGTTGCGATATGTCTTATAAGTATGATGTATGAATGATATCTGCCGCTACAATTCCAATATTTTACAACACGTCAAACACCTTCATCTCGTCTGTCAGTTCGACGTTGGGAAACACAGCCTTGGCCTCGTTGAGCAGCACCGATTCGTCCTCGTAGCGTGCAGAATAGTGGCCGAGAATCAATTTGCCCACCTCGGCGTCGCGTGCCACCTGAGCCGCCTCGGCAGCCGTGGAGTGGCAATATTTGCGTGCGTTGGTGGCATTGTCCTTGCCATACGTGCTTTCATGGTAGAGAAGCGACACGCCGTGCAACTGCTTGTGCAGCTGCGGCAAGTACACCGTGTCGCTGCAATAGGCGTAGCTGCGTGCCGGGTCGGCCTGCTGCACGAGCCGCGAGTTGGGTATCACGGTGCCGTCGGGGGCTGTCCAGTCCATGCCATTCTTAATGTTGTTTATCTGGCTCACGGGTATCTCGAAGGCATCGATCATGTCGCGCCTGATGTGCGGCAGAGTCGGTTTCTCGCGAAACAGGAAGCCGCAGCATGGCACACGGTGCTTCAGAGGGATGGTGGTCACGGTGAGGCTGCGATCCTCATAGATCACACTTGCCTCGGTGGTGTTGACTGGGTGAAACACAACCTCATAGTCGAAACTATTGCAGAAGAACTTCAGTTGTGCGGCAAACATATCGGCGAACTCGGCGGGCGCATACACGTGGAGTGGGGCGGTGCGGCCAAGCATGCCAAAGGTGGAGATCATGCCGACAAGTCCGAAACAGTGGTCACCGTGTAGGTGGGATATGAACACGTTGCTCAGGTTTTGGAAGCGTATGTGCGAGCGGCGCAGTTGCATTTGCGTGCCTTCGCCACAATCCACCATGAACATCTTCCCCCTTATCTCAACCACTTGCGACGACGCATAATGCCTTAGCGTAGGCAATGCGCAGCCGCATCCAAGGATATGTACTCTGAATGGTTCCATATATGCAGTGTGTATCAGTGACTTGCAGTCACTGCTTCAAGTTTTGTTTCATGTCGCTTTTGCCGCCTGCCGCAAGTCGTCTGTAGGCGGTGTCGCCCTTGCTGCCGCTGAGCAGCAGCGAGTCGGGGCCAAGCGAGCGTATGCTGAAAGTGTCGGACGACAGCACAAGCCGTCCGTTGAGTATGCGCCAGTCGGTGTATGGGTGCGGCTCCTTCATGTCGCCAACCACCGAGCCGTCGGCACGTAGTTCGAAGCTGCGGTCGAGGTTGCCCCATTTGCCAAGCAGCGAGGTGATGTTGATGATGCTGGAGGCAATGGTGTTCTTGTCGGCGTCAAGCGTGGGCACTACGGCCATGCGGTCGCCTTCCAGCACTCCGCCCTTGACATTGTCGTGCATGGCGGCCTCCTCGAAGGGAATGTACACCGTGTCGCCACTGTCGGTGACAAGTTCCAGGGTGTTCATCATCGAGCCTTCGCCGCATACACCATATATGGTAGAGTCGTTCGGCTCCAACTCCGATGTGGAGACATACTCCATTTTGCCATTGTTCTTCTTGCCTCCGCACCCTGCAATCACAAGCGATGCCAGCAAGACAGCGGCAATGCTCAACTTCCTCATATGCGTTTTTTTAGTTGTGTTTCACAATAAGTCGTTTCACCGTCGCCAAGTGCGCAACTCCAACGCAATGCGGCGGACTAGCCCGCACTTAGTGACGGTGAAAAAATAACTTGGTACGATTTGAACCATGCCAATCATATGTTACGTCAGACTTTTCGGCTCATCTTTTTGGTTGTTTTCGTCTCTCTCATCGGTCACATAGCCCGCTATGCTCCCTCTTCGAGAACCGAAAACATCTCAAAAATATAAGCCGCAAATCATACCAACTTATTCTTTCACCGTCACTTACTGGTGTTCCAGAGCCTTGGCCTCGTTCCAGAGCTTATCCATCTCGCCAAGCGTCATGTCCTTCAGCGGTTTGCCCACTTTGATGCTGTGCGCCTCGATGTAGTTGAACCTGCTGATGAACTTGCGGTTGGTCTTCTCCAAGGCCGTGTCGGGGTTGAGATGGTATAGTCTTCCGGCGTTGATCACGCTGAACAGGAAGTCGCCCAGCTCCTCAAGCGAGCGCTCTTTGTCCTCCTTGCGCAGCTCCTGCTCCAGTTCGCCCAGCTCTTCTCTTACCTTGCCCCACACGTCGCCCTTGTCTTCCCAGTCGAAGCCAACGTTGCGCGCCTTGTCCTGTATGCGGTATGCCTTGATGAGCGACGGCAAGGCACTCGGCACGCCCGAAAGCACGCTCTTGTTGCCATCCTTCTCCTTGAGCTTTATCTGCTCCCAGTTTTCCGTCACTTGCTGTGCTGTTGACACCTCTTGTGCGCTGCACTCCGAAGAGTCTTCGCCATAAGGCAACGGGCGCGGTTGGGCGGCGCCCACCTGCGACGGGTGGTAGACGTGGGGATGCCGGAATATGAGTTTGTCGGTAAGCTTGTCGCACACGTCGGCAATGTCGAACTCGCCATTCTCACTGCCAATCTTGGCATAGAAGCAGATGTGCAGCAACACGTCGCCCAGTTCCTTGCAGATGTTTGGCTGGTCGTTGTTGAGCAGGGCGTTGCACAGCTCGTAAGTCTCCTCAATGGTGTTAGGGCGCAGACTCTCGTTGGTCTGCTTCTTGTCCCACGGGCATTTTTCGCGCAGCGTGTCGAGCACGTCGAGCAAGCGGCCGAAAGCCGCCATCTTTTCCTGTTTTGTATGCATTATGCTCATTTAGTAATGCAAAAGTAGTCATTTCCCATGGAAATTGCTTAATTTTGCAGCGTTTTTATGCAGATTTTGAGATAGAAAAATCATAGAATAAAATTAGAACAAAATAGAAAAATCATAGAGATGGAACTAGCAAGTAAGTACGATCCACAAGCCGTGGAGTCGAAATGGTATCAGTATTGGCTTGACAACAAGCTGTTCAGCAGCAAGCCCGACGGTCGCGAACCATACACGATAGTAATTCCGCCGCCCAACGTCACGGGTGTGCTCCACATGGGCCACATGCTAAACAACACCATTCAGGACATCCTGGTGCGAAGGGCGCGCATGGAGGGGAAGAACGCTTGCTGGGTGCCCGGCACCGACCACGCGTCGATAGCCACTGAGGCAAAGGTAGTGAACAGGCTTGCCCAGCAGGGCATAAAGAAGACCGACCTGACCCGCGAGGACTTCTTGAAGCACGCTTGGGACTGGACCAACGAGCACGGAGGCATCATCCTGAAGCAGCTGCGCAAGCTCGGAGCAAGCTGCGACTGGGACCGCACGGCCTTCACCATGGACGAGACGCGTTCGAAGGGCGTGATAAAGGTGTTCTGCGACCTGTATCACAAGGGACTCATATACCGTGGCGCACGCATGGTGAACTGGGACCCTAAGGCGCAGACCGCCCTCTCGGACGAGGAGGTGATATACAAGGACGAGCACTCCAAGCTGTACTACTTGCGCTACATGGTGGTTGAGGAGCCTGGCAAGTATGCCGTGGTGGCCACCACACGCCCCGAGACAATCATGGGCGACACGGCCATGTGCATCAACCCCAACGACCCGAAGAACCAATGGCTCAAGGGCAAGCACGTGATTGTGCCGCTGGTGGGCCGCGAGATACCCGTCATCGAGGACGACTATGTTGACATCGAGTTTGGAACGGGCTGCCTCAAGGTTACTCCCGCCCACGACATCAACGACCACGCACTCGGACTGAAGCACCATCTTGAGACGATAGACATATTCAACGACAACGGAACGATAAGCGACGCCGCCGGACTCTACGTGGGAATGGACCGCATGGACGTGCGCAAGAAGATAGAGGGCGACCTGAAGGATGCCGGACTGATGGAGAAGGTGGAGGACTATAATAATAAGGTGGGCTTCTCCGAGCGCACCAACGTGCCCATCGAGCCGAAACTGTCAACGCAGTGGTTCTTGTCGATGCAGCACTTCGCCGACATAGCCCTGTCGCCTGTGATGGACGACGAGATAATGTTCTATCCGCAAAAGTACAAGAACACCTACCGCCACTGGCTTGAGAACATCAAGGACTGGTGCATCAGCCGCCAGCTGTGGTGGGGTCACCGCATACCGGCCTACTACTTCACCACCGCCGACGGCAAGAAGACGTTTGTCGTGGCCGAGACTGCCGACGAGGCATTGGCCGAGGCAAAGAAGCAGAACCCCGCACTCACGGCTGCCGACCTGGAGCAGGACAGCGACTGCCTCGACACTTGGTTCTCGTCGTGGCTGTGGCCAATATCGGTGTTCGACGGAGTGAACAACCCCGACAACGACGAAATAAAGTACTATTACCCCACGAGCGACCTCGTTACGGGTCCCGACATCATCTTCTTCTGGGTGGCACGCATGATAATGGCCGGCTATGAGTATCGCGGAACGATGCCGTTCAAGCACGTTTACTTCACGGGCATCGTGCGCGACAAGCTCGGACGCAAGATGTCGAAGAGCCTTGGCAACTCGCCCGACCCACTGATGCTTATCGACAAGTATGGCGCCGACGGCGTGCGCATGGGCATGATGCTCTCGGCACCGGCAGGCAACGACATACTGTTTGACGAGAGCCTGTGTGAGCAGGGACGCAACTTCAACAACAAGATATGGAACGCATTCCGACTGGTGAAGGGTTGGCAGACCGCCGACGTGCCCCAGCCGGAGACCAACGCCATAGCCACACGGTGGTTTGAGGCAAAGCTGCGGCAGACCAACGCCGAGGTTGACGAGATGTTCCGCAAGTACCGCATATCGGAAGCCTTGATGGCTGTGTACAAGCTGTTCTGGGACGAGTTCTCAAGTTGGTACTTGGAGATGGTGAAGCCGGCCTATGGTCAGCCCATCGACGCAACTACTTACGCTGCGACCTTGAAGTTCTTCGAGACACTGCTCAAGATGCTCCACCCGTTCATGCCGTTCATCACCGAGGAGTTGTGGCAGCACATATACGACCGCGCCGATGGCGAGTCGATAATGCGCGACAAGCTTGAGGCTGGCGCTCCCACTGCTGACGACGAGAAGCTCATTGCCGACATAGAGAGCGTGAAGCAGATTGTGGCAGGTGTGCGCACCATACGCAACCAGAAGAACATAGCCAACAAGGAGACACTTGAACTGCAAGCCGTAGGCAGCAACGCATTCAGTGCGTATGACAGTATTGTGGTGAAGATGGCCAATGTCAACGAGGTGAAGGCCGTGACGGAAAAAGACACCACCGCCGCCGCGTTTATGGTAGGCACGTTTGAGTTTGCCGTGCCATTGGGCAACATGATTGACGTGGAGGCCGAGATAGCCAAGCAAGAGGCGCAGCTGAAGCACCTTGAGGGCTTCCTCATGGGCATACGCAAGAAACTGTCGAACGAGAAGTTCGTTGCCAATGCGCCTGAGGCTGTGGTGGCCATGGAGCGCAAGAAGCAAAGCGACAGCGAGGAGAAGATTGCCGCCCTCAAGGAGTCGCTTGCGGCCTTGAAGAAGCAATGATACCTCACGGTAGCGACTGTTTTTAGAGTTACACATATACAGGCCAAGCCGAGTGCAGGATGCGTAGTCCAGTCGCTCGGCTTGGCTTCTTTATGTCTATATGGTTAGGCTTGCGGTGCTGTGTAGTGGGCGACGTGTGTCTCACGTCGCGACTGCTTCTGCCTATGTTTGTGCGGTGAGACACCGCACCCACTACAAAGAGAGCAACAAATTGGACACCCTATCTCGTAAGTATGCCGTTTAGCTATCGTAACTGGCACACTTACGCATCGTAACTGGCACAGTTAGTCATCGTAAACGGCACAGTTACGATGATAAGTAATGCTAAAAAATAACCGGGCAGATTGTATGGCAATTGGCTGAAAGCCCTATACTACATAGCCCAGGCTGGCGCCCTGGGTATATACGAACA
>CAVKUV010000052.1:0-22898 GCA_963659505.1 Lachnospiraceae bacterium | reverse complement strand
CCCTTTCAGGGCGCGGCATGCGCCGAATTTACCCTCAATAGGCTTGCGCCAATCAATCAGAGACACTCTTCCACTTTTGGGTACAACAAAATGGACACCCTAGTTCTTTAATTAAAAATCCCAACTGGCGGACTCCAACTGATTTTCGCTCTCGTCATCTGACGGTTCGATGGTGCGACTGTTCGTGTTGCCGCTGCCTGCCAATATGGCTGCCGTTGTGTCCATGGATACTACTTCCGTTGCCGGGGCAACGTAATTCTTCTTCTTGTTCATATTTGTGGTTTTTTCTGTTTATATTACCTGCATTCGGTATGCCGCATATTTACCGTACTGTTTTGTTTCTCACGGGACGGACGGGGAATCCACGATAGCGATTATCGTAAGTTAGACTGTGTGATTTGTACACAGAGCCGTGCATAGCGGACCACGTTCCTTTACTACTATTATACCAATGACAACTTGACCAAAACATAGGTTTGGATGAGTCGTTAGTATTGCTGTCGTCCTTGTATCCCGAGCAAGGTATATAAATACAGTTCCCGTTCTTTTTGCTTGTCAGCTTATAGCATGTCACTTCATTACCGTCACTGTTTGTCAGGCTTGCCTCTTCATAAGTGCAGTTTTCTATGAGCTTTTGGATTTCGTCATACGTGGGCATGCGCCATGAAGTCCCCCAATTTACGGTAACGGCATCGTCACCGGCTTCAAGTGTTCTTTTACCATCACTATCAGTATATTTGGAGAAAGGGTATACGTCATAAGTACTATTATAATATTGATATTTAGCTGTGGCTCTGGTGTAGCTTTCTTTTGTGCTTGTCTCGCCCCATGAATAATAGTTGCCGACATCGGCAGGAAGTTCAGCCCCGACATTGCATTCCGCCCAAAGCACCGAGATACCGAGGTCTATGACGTTCTTGCCGTCGATGGTTGTGGAGTAGTCGCGGTAGTCGCTGAGTGATGTGACAAGGGGCTTGATGTGCGCCTTTTCCACGCTGAACTTTTCGAACGATTCGGCAAACTTTTCCTCTGAGTTCTTTCCCTTGACCTTCACCGTCACTACATAGTCCCCTGCCAACAACGGGACATAGAACACGCCCGGCTTGCCTTTCGTGGCGTTGCTGTAAGTGAAAGTCACCTCATTGCCGGCATCGGAAGCATATCTTGTCCCTGAGCCGTCGCTGTTTTCATAGTATTCCACAGTGCCGCAGATGTTGCCGTCTGCACTTACCGTGACGGCGCCTTCCGATGACGGCAGACTGTCAACCTTTAGGGCGAGGAGACTGCCGTAATGTCGGAATTCTACCGTTGATTTGCTCCCGTCAGAGTTGGTGGAAACATTTCCGAGCATGAGCATGTTGAAACTTTTGCCATCCGTAACGGAATATACGGTGTCCACGCCGTCATACGTGTAGGCCGAAGTAAAATAGGCTTGTATTTCACCGCTGTTTTCATCTTCGGCTATATTGAGAGCAAGCTTGTCGCTGTAAGGATAGGCTGCTGTTGTGACTCCCTTCAGCGTGCCGGTTATCTCGCCCTTGAACGTTGCCTTTGCCGTGCCGGCACCGCTTACAAGCGTGAATGGCATGAACTTCCCGTCGTCATACGACCACACTCCAATGATGTCGTCCTTTTGCCAATAGCCTGCTCCATCGGAGGTGCTAAAGCCAATGCGTGTGCTGCCCGCACTGCGCGTGCCACTGCCCGGCTGTATGGCGGTTAGAGTGACCGCGCTTTTTAGAGTGTTGGGGGGGTATTGCTGTCGCCTGTCTCGTCCGAGCAAGCTGCCAGCAGCCCTGTACACAGGAACGCACCCGTCAGAAATGCCTGATTGATGTTTTTCTTGAAAAAACTTTTCATTGTGTCTTTGTGCATTTTATTGTATAAGGCGTGTTCTATAAATTCCACGCATTGTTAAAATTCATTTTAGACGGGTTGCTCTTTGTGTCTTTTTGATTTTATCCGGCATCTTTTACTTTCTTCTTCAGTCGCATAGCCCGCTATGCTCTTTCAGAAAGAAAGAAAAATCTGCTCGGCTAAAATTCAAAAATCCATCAAAGGCAATTTATAGAACCCGCCATAAGAGTTTGTTGCGCATTGTTTACCGTCAGTAAACGGCTACAAAATTACATCTTTTTTGTGATGCGGCTCACTTTGTGAGGAAAATGTTTGTGTGGCACCGTCACAAAAACAACCGCCCATCCACATTGGCTTCTGCCTTTGTGGATGGGCGGTGACGTAGAGTGTTGTTGTTATCCTGAATATATTTACCTTGTAGCCTTACTCTTTATGTCGTGTGCAAGCGGCAGGAGCTTAGTCGTCGGTCTTTGCCTGCTCATACTCGGCAATCTCGCGCTCGCCAACGTGGGCGAAGCCATAGTGCTCGTCGTGCTGGCTTATGTCGAGGCCGATGCGCTCGCTCTCCGACGACACGCGCATGGGTATCATCTTGTCGATGAGCCAGTAGCCGAAGTAGCTCATGATGAACGTGTAGACAATCACGATGACCACGGCCAGCAGGTGGTAGAGGAAGATTACAAAGCCTTCCCACGAGCCGGCGATGAGGCCCTCCTGGATGAATATGCCCGTGAGCACCGTGCCGAAGATGCCGCCAGTGCCGTGGGTGGGGAACACGTCGAGCGCGTCGTCAATGCGCGAGTGGCTGCGCCAGTACACGGCCACGTTGCATATGATAGTGATGACAAACGAGATGAAGATGCTCTGTCCGACGGTGACGTAGCCTGCCGACGGCGTGATGGCCACAAGACCCACAACGCAGCCCACGGCGGCACCCATGGCCGACGGCTTGCGGCCGCGCAGACAGTCGAAGAATATCCATGTCATCATGGCCGTGGCCGAGGCGGTGTTGGTGTTGAGGAACGCCTTCACGGCCATGCCGTCGGCGTGGAGCGACGAACCGGCGTTGAAGCCGAACCAGCCAAGCCAGAGCATTGCCGCGCCAAGGAGCACGAAGGGGATGTTGGCCGGCTCAGACTGGCGCGTTGACGACTTGCGGCGGCCAAGGAATATGGCTCCGGCCAGGGCGGCCACACCCGACGAGGCGTGAACCACGATACCGCCGGCGAAGTCGATCACGCCCCACTTCATGAACAGTCCGTCGGGATGCCACGTCATGTGGGCCAGCGGACAGTAGATGACCACGAAGAAGAATATCATGAAGAACATGTAGGCCGAGAAGCGCACGCGCTCGGCAAACGAGCCGGTGATGAGCGACGGCGTGATGATGGCGAACTTCATCTGGAACAGGGCGTAGAGAGCCAAGGGGATGGTGGCTCCGCCCAGGATGTTGCCCGTGGGCGTGGTGTAGACGTCGCCACCCACATTGTTGAACATCAGGAACGTGAAGGGGTTGCCAATCACTCCGCCTATGTCGTCGCCAAAGGCGAGGCTGAAGCCGAAGGCCACCCACAGCACGCTTATCAGTCCCATGGCGATGAAGCTCTGCAGCATGGTCGATATCACGTTCTTGGCGCCCACCATGCCGCCGTAGAAGAACGACAGTCCGGGGGTCATCATCAGCACGAATATGGTGGCCGTGATGAGCCACGCCACGTCGGCGGCGTCAATCTTCGAGAAGTCGCACTCGAACGACGGTTCGCCGGCAAACAGGCCGGCGATGGCTATAACTACCATCGAGGCCATTAGGATAATCCATCTCTTTTTCATTTTTTTCTTTTCTTTTTTTGTTATTGATGATTTGTTTGAATGTTTTTTCTGTGAAGAAAAGCTCGGCAAGAGCGCAAGCCTACTTGCTGTAGGCTTGCTCGTGAACTCCGGCCACGGCGCGTCCGCTGGGGTCGTTCATGTTCTTGAACGAAGCGTCCCACGCGAGAGCCTCGGCGGTGCTGCACGCCACGCTCGGCACGCTCGGCACGGTGCGCGCAGCCGAATCGCTGGGGAAGTGCTCGGCGAAAATGGAGCGGTAGAAGTATTCCTCCTTGTTGCGCGGCGGATTGATGGGGAAGCGCTCGGCGGCGTGCGCCATCTGCTCGTCGCTTACGCGCTCGGCGGTGATGCGCTTGAGGGTGTCGATCCACGAGTAGCCCACGCCGTCGCTGAACTGCTCCTTCTGTCGCCAAGCCACCTCGTAGGGCAGCATGTCGGCAAACGCCTCGCGCACAATCTTCTTCTCTACTGTGTTGCCCGGACACATCTTGGCCTCGGGGTTGGTGCGCATGGCCACGTCGAGAAACTCCTTGTCGAGGAATGGCACGCGCCCCTCAACACCCCATGCCGAGAGACTCTTGTTGGCGCGCAGACAGTCGTATAGGTGCAGCTTCGACAGCTTGCGCACCGTCTCCTCGTGGAACGCACGCGCGTCGGGGGCCTTGTGGAAGTATAGGTAGCCTCCGAATATCTCGTCGGCGCCCTCGCCTGAGAGCACCATCTTGATGCCCATCGACTTGATTACGCGCGCCAGCAGATACATTGGCGTTGAGGCGCGCACGGTGGTCACGTCGTATGTCTCGATGAAGTAGATGACGTCGCGCAGGGCGTCGAGACCCTCTTCAATGGTGTAGTTTATCTCGTGGTGTACGGTGCCTATGTGGTCGGCCACGAGGCGCGCCTTGGCAAGGTCGGGCGCACCCTTCAAGCCCACGGCAAACGAGTGGAGGCGTGGCCACCAAGCCTCGGTCTTGCCGTCGTTCTCGATGCGGTTTTGGGCGAACTTCTGCGCCACGGCGCTTATCACCGACGAGTCGAGGCCGCCAGATAGCAGCACTCCGTAGGGCACGTCGCTCATCAATTGGCGCTTCACCGAGTCCTCCAGAGCGTCGTGTATGGACTTGACGCTCGCGTCGTTGTCCTTCACGTTGTCATAGTCCATCCAGTCGCGGGTGTAGTAGCGCTTCATGCCGCCCTCTTTGCTTGAGTAGTAGTGGCCTGGCAGAAACTCCTCGTAGCTGTCGCACTGCCCCTCAAGGGCTTTCAGTTCGCTGGCCACATACACCAGTCCGTCGTTGTCGTGGCCTATATATAAAGGTATGACGCCAATGGGGTCGCGGGCAATCAAGAACTCGTCGCTCTCGGCGTCGTAGAGGGCGAAGGCGAAAATGCCGCTTAGGTCTTCGAGAAAAGCAGTGCCCTTGTCGCGATAGAGGGCGAGGATAACCTCGCAGTCGCTGCCCGTCTGAAACTGATAACTGTCGGCGTAGCGGCTGCGGATGTCGCGGTGGTTGTAAATCTCGCCGTTGACGGCCAACACTTGTTTGCCGTCGGGGCTGAACAGAGGCTGCCGCCCCGACTCGGGGTCAACTATCGACAGTCGCTCATGGGCGAGAATGGCAGAGCCACCGCAGTATATGCCGCTCCAGTCGGGTCCGCGGTGACGTATTTTGCGGCTCATCGAGAGAGCCTTCTGCCGCAGTTGCGGCGTTTGTTCCTTAATGTTGAAGATAGATACTATTCCACACATATTTCTTTTCCTTTTATTGGTTATTCGTTGTTGTCAAAAAGCAGTTATTGGTCTAATTCGTGGCTTCGCTGTGTGCCATGCGTTGTTGTGTCGGTAAAGCCAGGGGCATCGCGCACGTGCAGTGCGCAAGCCTAGGAGGCTATGATAGCGGTGAAAACCGAGGGGCGCACGCCTCTCGTGCCCTGGGGCTTCGAGGCGTTG
Source organism: Lachnospiraceae bacterium (assembly GCA_963659505.1). Classification (GTDB taxonomy): domain Bacteria; phylum Bacteroidota; class Bacteroidia; order Bacteroidales; family Bacteroidaceae; genus Prevotella. The sequence continues at coordinate 17,260 of CAVKUV010000052.1, read as the reverse complement.
CACCCTTCGGTGTTTCGTTGTCAGTCATTAAAATATTCAGTCATACTAATCATCAGTTGTAGGCCGACTCTCCGTGCTCGTAGATGTCGAGACCTTCCTCCTCAATGCGCTTGTCAACCCTCAGACCTGCAATCTTCTTGATGCTATAGAAGAGGATAAATCCGGCCACGGCAGCCCAAACGTCGATGCAGACGATGCCGAGGCACTGTGCTCCGAAGAAGCCCCAGCCGCAGCCGTAGAATGCGCCACCGTCAATGGCGAGCAGACCAGTCATGAGTGTTCCGATGATACCGCACACACCGTGAACGGTGCTTGCGCCAACGGGGTCGTCAATGTGAAGCTTGGCGTCGATGAACTCGATGGAGTATACCAGAACCACACCGCACACAAGACCGATGATCACGGCACCTGTGGGTGAAACGAGGTCGCAGCCGGCTGTAATGCCCACGAGTCCGGCGAGGACGCCGTTGAGCATGAGCGAGAATGAGGGCTTGCCATACTTGAACCATGTGACTACCATTGTGGCCACACCGCCGGCAACGGCAGCAAGGTTGGTGGTGAGGAACACGTGGGAAACGGCTACGCGGTCGGTCTCGGTGGCAACGGCAAGCTGTGAACCGGGGTTGAAGCCGAACCAGCCGAACCAGAGGATGAACACGCCAAGGGCTGCCAGAGTGAGGCTGTGGCCGGGTATGGCGTGGCTCTTGCCCTTCTTGTCGTACTTGCCAAGGCGCGGGCCAAGGGCCATTGCGCCTACGAGAGCCAGTACACCACCAACGGAGTGAACGACGGCCGAGCCGGCGAAGTCGTGGAACGTGGTGCCGAAGGTCTGCATCATGAATGAGTCGTCAGCTCCGTTCATGAGCCAGCCGCCACCCCATGTCCAGTGACCCTCGATGGGGTAGATGAACAAGGAGATGAATATTGAGTAAACAATATACATGTTGAACTTGGTGCGCTCAGCCATGGCTCCCGAAACGATGGTGGCCGACGTTGCGCAGAACACTGTCTGGAACATCAGGAAACCCTCGGTGGGCAGACCTGCTGGGTGTGTGAAGAACGACAGGTCGCCGAAGTTGGGCATTCCGATGAAGCCCTCGCCATTGCTGCCGAACATGAAGCCGAAGCCCAAGAGCCAAAACAGCAGCGAACCGACCATGAAGTCGACGAAGTTCTTGAACAATATGTTGGCAGTGTTCTTGCTACGCGTGAATCCCGCCTCGCAAAACGCAAATCCCGGCTGCATGAAAAACACCAGCATGGCGGCCAAGAGCATCCAGACGGTGTTGAGTCCTATTGATAAATCTTCCATAATCGTGTGTGTTTAATGTGTTGTAACTTTGTCTGTGTCGTTATTATCCCTTTCTTATTTCTCCTGCTCGGCGTTGTAGAGCGCAATGTCGCCGCGCTCGCCAGTGCGTATGCGGATGGCATCCTCGATGGGTATCACGAATATGCGTCCGTCGCCAATCTCGCCAGTCTGGGCTGCCTTCTGCACGGCGTCAACCGTGCGGTCAAGGTTCTTGTCGCGCACCACGATGCTCACCAATATGCGCTCGATGCAACTTGTGTCGTACATCACGCCACGGTAAATGCGTGCCTGCCTCATCTTGCCCTCGCCTCTTACATCATAATAAGAGAACCATTCGATGTCGGCGGCAAGCAATGCTTCCTTCACATCCTCGAATTTAGTCTTGCGGATGATTGCTTCAATCTTTTTCATCTTTTACCTTCCTTTATTAAATTACTAACGTTTTGCGAACTTTCGGCTGCAAAATTACGACATTGTGTCATTTTAAACAATATAAACAGTGCATAAAGATAATTAGCTATTGCATGATATGACATATTGCTAAATATTTATCGGGTGGTTTTGACAAATTGTAATGCTTTTGAAAGAAATGCTTTCAAATTGACAAACAAAAGCGAAAAGTAGATAAAAACGTCAACGCGATATTGTCATTTGACCCAAAACGTTGTACCTTTGCAGCGGAAATAGAAACAAAGTGTAACATTTAAAGGCGGAAAGGCTACAAAATGGCAAAGACCATCAAGTTCACAAAGATGCACGGAGCGGGCAACGACTACATATACGTAGACACCTCATTATATAATATAGGTGACCCGGCCAAGGCCGCAAGGCTATGGAGCGCGCCCCACACTGGCATCGGCAGTGACGGTCTGGTGCTGATAGGCCGTTCGGCCATGCCCGAAGCCGACTTCACCATGCGCATATTCAATGCCGACGGATCGGAGGCCATGATGTGTGGCAATGCGTCGAGGTGCATAGGCAAGTACCTTTATGAGAAGAAGCTCACCGACAAGACCGAGATAAGGCTTCTCACCCTGTCGGGCGTGAAGACGCTGATGCTGCACACCTCAGGCGATGGGGTGGTGGAAAGCGTCACGGTAGACATGCTGGAGCCTCGGCTTGCCGACACCACACAGCTTGCCACTCCCGACGGAACGATGACCGACGGCGAGGTGGAGACGAGCGGTGGAAAGCTTAAGGGCACGTTCGTGTCGATGGGCAACCCCCACTTCGTGATTTTCGTCGACGACATCGCCAAGGCCGATGTGGCAGGGTGGGGCAGTGAATTGGAGCACAACGCCTTGTTTCCCTCACGTTGCAACATCGAGTTCGCTCAGGTTTTGCCCGACGGAACGATACGCACAAGGGTGTGGGAACGCGGCAGCGGCATAACGATGGCCTGCGGCACGGGTGCCTGCGCAACAGCTGTGGCCGCCGCACTGACGGGTCGCGCCGGGCGTAAGAGCAAGATAGCGATGGACGGAGGCACGCTCTCGATAGATTGGAGCGAGGACGACGGCCACGTGTATATGACGGGTCCCGCCGCAATAGCGTTCGAGGGCGAGATTGAACTCGACGAATAACGGGCAACTACACAACAAGACAAACTTCACAACACCAAATAAAAGAATTGACGATATGGCATTAGTTAACGAACATTTCCTGAAACTACCCAGCAACTACTTGTTTGCCGACATCGCGAAGAAGGTGAACGCCTTCAAGGTGTCGCACCCCAAGGCCAACGTTATCAGCCTTGGCATTGGCGACGTGACGCAGCCTTTGTGCCCAGCAGTGATTGAGGCTATGCACAAGGCGGTTGACGAGATGGCCAACGGAGCCACATTCCACGGCTACGGTCCGGAGCAAGGCTACCTCTTCCTGCGCGAGGCGATAGCCAAGAACGACTTCCTGCCGCGCGGCATTCACCTCACTCCCGACGAGATTTTCGTCAACGACGGAGCGAAGAGCGACACGGGCAACATTCAGGAACTGGTGCGCTGGGACAACAGCGTGGGCGTAACCGACCCCATCTATCCCGTGTATATCGACTCTAACGCCATGATAGGGCGCGCTGGAACGCTCGACGCCGACGGCAAATGGAGCAACGTGGCCTATATGCCATGCACGGCCGAGAACAACTTCACGCCCCAGATACCCGACCGCCGCGTAGACATAATATACTTGTGCTACCCAAACAACCCCACGGGAACGGTAATCACAAGGGACGAACTGCGCAAGTGGGTGAACTACGCCATAAAGAACGACACTCTTATATTCTACGACGCCGCCTACGAGGCTTACATACAAGACCCCGACATTCCGCACTCGATATACGAGATAAAGGGTGCGCGCAAGGTGGCCATAGAGTTCCACAGCTTCTCGAAGACAGCTGGATTTACTGGCGTGCGCTGTGGCTACACGGTGGTGCCCAAGGAACTTACCGCCGCCACACTCGACGGCGAGCGGGTGCCGCTCAACCACTTGTGGGATCGCCGCCAATGCACCAAGTTCAACGGAACGAGCTACATAAGCCAGCGCGCAGCCGAGGCGATATACTCGCCCGAGGGCAAGGAACAGGTGCGCGCCACCATAAAATACTATATGGACAACGCCAAGATGATGCGCGACACGCTCACCTCGCTTGGCTTCAAGGTCTACGGAGGCGAGAACGCTCCCTACCTTTGGGTGAAGACTCCCGACGGAACAGGCAGCTGGAAGTTCTTCGAAGAGATGCTCTACGGGGCGCATGTGGTATGCACGCCTGGCGTGGGCTTCGGTCCAAGCGGCGAGGGCTACATCCGACTGACAGCCTTTGGCGACCAAAACGACTGCGCCGAGGCCATGGAGCGCATAAAGAACTGGCTGAAGTAGTGGCGTAAAGTGATTGGCACGCAACGCTACCGACGTAACAAGCACAACACAAACAAGCGACAAGCACAACACAAACACATTTATAAACTCATCTAAAAAAGAAAGGTTACGATTATGAAAACGACAGGAAAGTTAGGATTAGCGGCAGCAATGCTCATGGCTACGTCTATGGTTGCTAACGCACAGGACAATGTTGAGGCTTCCATTTCGGCCGACGTTGTGAGCCAATACAATTGGAGAGGTACTACGTGTGGCGAGGCCAGCGTGCAACCATCAGTGGGCTTGAGCTACAAGGGTCTGTCGTTGACAGCCTGGGCAAGCTCGGAGATAGCCAAGTCGGAAGGAGCTAAAGAGCTTGACTTCACTTTGGCTTATGCAACAGGCGGCTTCAACATCGGTGTCACCGACTATTGGTTCTCTGCTCTTAGTGGTGGCGACAAGGACGGACGCTACTTCCGCTACAACTCTCACGGCACCAACCACATGTTTGAAGGCAACATTGGCTATGACTTCGGTCCTGTAGCTTTGCAGTGGTTCACCTATTTCGCAGGAAACGACTACAACAAGACCGACAAGAATACTGGAGAGAAGAAGAGGGCATACACCTCATACTTTGAAGTGTCGGCTCCGTTCAAGCTCGGTAGCCTCGACTGGAGGGCAGCCGTTGGCTTCTCGCCATTCGAGAGCAGCCTTTACGGCAACGACAAGTTCGCTGTGACCAACGTTGAGGTGAAGGCGTCGAAGGACATCGTGATTACCCCGTCGTTCTCTCTGCCCGTGTTCGCTGGTGTGATGGCCAACCCCTGCACGCAGAAGGCATACTTCATGGCTGGTTTCACACTCAAGCCATAACATAAATAATCGTGAAGTCGTCTAAACTTTCACGCACCGCAACTGGCGGTTTCCCACGGAAAAAGTTTAGACGACTTCACAAGCCCTGACATTAGGGCGCAAACAAGCAGCAAGCAACATCAACAAATAAACCAACAAAACTTTAAAACAATGTCAAACTTAAGATTTCAGGTTGTTGAAGAGGCCTTCAAAAAGAAGGCTCTGGAGGTAGAAACCCCCAAAGAAAGACCCTATGAGTACTTTGGCAAGTATGTCTTTAACCGCGAGAAGATGTACAAGTATCTGCCGAAGGACGTTTACGAAAAGCTCATCGACGTCATCGACAACGGCACGCGCCTCGACCGTTCCATCGCAGATGCGGTGGCTGCCGGCATAAAGCAATGGGCCGTGGAGAATGGTGTCACACACTATACCCACTGGTTCCAGCCCCTCACCGAAGGCACTGCCGAGAAGCATGACTCGTTTATAGAGCACGACTTCAAGGGTGGCATGGTTGAGGAGTTCTCTGGAAAGTTGCTTGTTCAGCAAGAGCCCGACGCTTCGTCGTTCCCCAGCGGTGGCATCCGCAACACCTTCGAGGCTCGCGGCTACTCTGCATGGGACCCCACATCGCCCGTGTTCATCATGGACGACACTCTCTGCATCCCCACCATATTCATTTCATACACAGGTGAGGCCCTCGACTACAAGGCTCCGCTGCTGCGCACGCTTCACGCCGTGAACGTTGCCGCAACCGATGTGTGCCACTACTTCTATCCCGACGTGAAGAAGGTGCAGAGCAACCTTGGTTGGGAGCAGGAGTACTTCCTCGTTGACGAGGGTCTTTACTCTGCACGTCCCGACCTGCTGCTCACCGGCCGCACCCTGATGGGTCACGACTCGGCCAAGAACCAGCAGATGGACGACCACTACTTCGGTACCATACCCGACCGTGTGCAGGCCTTCATGAAGGACTTGGAGGTTCAGGCTCTTGAGCTGGCCATCCCCTGCAAGACACGTCACAACGAGGTTGCCCCCAACCAGTTTGAGTTGGCTCCAATATTCGAGGAGACAAACCTCGCCGTAGACCACAACATGCTCTTGATGTCGCTCATGAAGAAGGTGGCACGCAAGCACGGTTTCCGCGTGCTGCTGCACGAGAAGCCTTTCGCCGGCATTAACGGTTCTGGTAAGCACAACAACTGGAGCTTGAGCACCGACACTGGCGTGCTTCTGCACGGCCCCGGCAAGACTCCCAACGACAACCTTCGCTTCGTGACGTTTATCGTTGAGACCCTTATGGGTGTGTACAAGCACAACGGACTGCTCAAGGCCAGCATTATGAGTGCAACCAACGCTCACCGTCTGGGCGCAAACGAGGCACCTCCAGCAATCATCTCGTCGTTCCTCGGCAAGCAGTTGAGCGAACTGCTCGACCACATCGAAGAGTCAGACAAGGACAACCTGTTTGACGTGGCTGGCAAGCAGGGCTTGAAGCTCGACATCCCCGAGATTCCTGAGCTGCTCATCGACAACACCGACCGCAACCGCACGTCTCCCTTCGCCTTCACCGGCAACCGCTTTGAGTTCCGTGCCGTAGGTTCTGAGGCCAACTGCGCATCGGCCATGACAGCCTTGAACGCCGCCGTTGCCGAGGCTTTGGTAAGCTTCAAGAAGCGTGTTGACGCACTTATCGCCAAGGGTGAGGACAAGACAAGCGCGATCATCGACGTTCTGCGTGAGGACATCAAGACCTGCAAGCCCGTTCGTTTCGACGGCAACGGCTACAGCGACGAGTGGGTTGAGGAGGCAAGCAAGCGCGGTCTCGACTGCGAGAAGAGCTGCCCCGTCATCTTCGAGCGCTATCTCGACGACGCAAGCGTTGAGATGTTCGAGAGCCTTGGCATCATGTCGAAGAAGGAGCTTGAGGCCCGCAACGAGGTGAAGTGGGAAACCTACACCAAGAAGATACAGATCGAGGCCCGTGTGATGGGCGACCTGTCGATGAACCACATCATCCCCGTGGCCACACACTACCAGAGCATGCTGCTGAAGAACGTTGAGAACATGCGTTCTATATTCCCCAAGGACAAGGCCGACAAGCTTTCTGCACGCAACATGAAGCTTATCGAGGAGATTGCCGAGCGCACTCAAGCCATCGAGACTGGTGTTGACGAGCTTGTCAACGCACGCAAGGTGGCCAACAAGATTGAGAGCGAGCACGACAAGGCCATAGCATACCACGACACCGTGGCTCCCAAGATGGAGACTATACGCTATGAAATCGACAAGCTGGAGTTGCTCGTTGAGGACGACCTGTGGACACTGCCCAAGTACAGGGAGCTGCTGTTCATCAGATAAGCTGAATACTGCAAGTATAATTTCATACCACAAAAGCTCCGTCCGTGAATGCGGACGGAGCGTAAACAGACAATCTATTTCTTTTTTTGGTTGTTTGAAGTTTGCGACGGGAAGACACTGCGAAGCGTCTTCCCGTTTCTGCGTTATGTGGCTTCGCGTTTTTTCCATGTAGCTTTGCTTTTCCGCATATTGCGGTTTTGTCTTATAAGGCGGGTTCTATAAATTACCTTTGATGGATTTTGGAATTTTAGCCGGCAGATTTCACTTCCTTTCTGAAAGAGCATAGCGGGCTATGCGACTGAAAGATAGTGCAAGCCGAACGCAATGAAGCTTGCTTCAATTGCTGAGGCGCAGCCTATCTTATGCAAGAAGGAAGTGAAATATGCCGGATAAAATCAAAAAGACACAAAGAGCAACCCGTTAAAAAGTGAAGTTTAACAATCGTGGAATTTATAGAACACGCCTTAAAATAGCCGATGCCTCTTTGCAAAGTCCGTGCTATGGGTTAAAAAGTGTAGTAATTCGCTTTTTCTCAACGTAAAAGGCTAATTTTGCACCCGATAACAACAGCGGTGTCCACGCCAACAGGGAGGATGTGGGCCGCAAACCTTTTTCCCTAACCGATTTTGATGAGATGAACATCCAAGGCATTCACGCTGAGACGGCTGGCACGCCCAATGCCGCACGCCTGGCTCGTGACTGTGGTGCATAAGCAGGAACATCAACAACAAAACAATAAAAGCAATGAAGAAACTTTTTACTTTGGCCGTTTGCCTCATGGCAGGCATGGCATCGTTTGCCCAAGACATCGACGACTCGTTTGTGTTCGTGGATGCAGCCGGCAATGAACTCACCAACGACACGGTGATTACGAGGACCGACATCACCGAAGACCCCTTCGGCGACAGCTACATCAGCTCTGGCCTGTATGTTAAGAACGTGTCGGGCGGCATCGCCTATCTCAAGATGGAGTCTGCCGTGACGCAGCTGCCATCGGGCACCACCCACTCAATCTGCTTCCCCGGCAACTGCATCAACCACACTGCCGTGGGCACCTACGAGTCGAAAGACCCCGAGGGCGAGGCCAACGAGTCAGTGTCCGACATGAGGGCTGAGTGGATAAACAAGGGCGTGGAAGGCACCTGCACCGTCACCTACACCATCAAGGTGTATGAATACGAGGGTAAGCAGCCCAACAACTTCGGCATACCCGTTGACACATACTCTTTCATTGGCGACGGACGTAAGATTACCGTAAACTACACCACCGACAAGTCGGCTGGCATCAGCGGTGCAAAGACCGAGGCCAATGAGCTTCAGGCCACATACTACACCATGGACGGACGCTGCGTGGCTCAGCCGGGCAAGGGTCTGTACATAAAGAAGGCCAAACTGGCCGACGGCACTGTGAAGACCGTGAAGATGGAGATAAAGTGACCCCAGCTCCAGCGAGACATTACTTACCGCACAAAAATAACGAATAAGAAAGAATGAAAAGACTGTTTAACGCATTGTGGCTGTGCTGCCTGATGGCCTTGGTGGGCTTGTCGGCAAACGCAGCCGACGGCACGCAGCCAGTGTTCCACAAGTTTGCCTACTCCGACAACGCCATCGTTATGCGCCTGTCGGACAATGGCCAGTGGGCTGTGGCGCAAGCCGCCTACACCGAGAGCCGCAACAGTGGCCAGGCCAAGCTCGTGAACACCGCCACCGAGGAATATGTTACGTTGCAGACCGCAGCCGAAGTGACGCGCGACGGTGCCTGCGACGTGTCGGACGTGACCGACGACGGAAACATCGTGGTTGGATCCTACAAGAGTGCGCCAGCCTATTGGACCAAGACCACCAACACATGGACCACACTGCCCGTGCCAAGCGGATGCAGCGGCGGACTGGTGTATGCCGTGACGCCCGATGGCAAGTATGCCGTAGGCTCGGCAGGCTACTCCTCCGATGAGTATAGCGAGAAGGCACTGATGTGGGACCTCACCACAAATACCCTTGTCGAGCTTCAGGGTCTGCCCACGCTCGACATGACCCACACCGACATGCGCCAGCAACGCTTCACCGACATCTCGGCCGATGGTCGCTATCTCGTGGGTTATATGTCATACAGCTACATCCAGCCCACGGGCATCTGCGTGTATGTGTACGACCGTACCAACGCCACCTACGACTTCGTGGGCTTCTCGGCCAGCAACACGCGCGACTGGACTCCAGCCGCCGAGGGCCTCTACTTCGTTGAAGACCCTGTGATGAGTCCCAACGGAAAGTATGTGGGCGTGACCGGCTATATGGTGAAGGAGATTGAGGGCAGCGAGAACACTTCGGAATATGAGGTGGCCGCACGCTACAATGTGGAGACACAGGAGTTTGAGCTGTATGACAAGTCGGAAGACCAGGGCTATGCCGCCATGGCCGTCGACGACTATGGCACGGTGTATGGAGCCACTCCCGCCTCCGACCCCGTGCGCGAGTGGTCGGTGCGCTACCAGGGCTTCTGGTATCCCATCAGCGAGATACTCAGCCAGAAGTACAACCTCGACTTCTATACCAAGACGAAGTATGACAACACTGGTTCGCCATTCTCGGTGAGCGCCGACGGAAAGACCGTCTGCGGCGTTGTCGATGCCTCGGGCAGCAGCTATGTGCTCAACATTCCCGACACGCCGTCGTCGCTGTGCGCCGACATCAATCTGCTCGACGACTACGAGATAACGCCCGCCAGCGGTGCCTCGTTCACCAAGCTTAGCACCGTCACCGTGCGCTTCGACCGCGTGATAAACGTGCTCGGCGGCAGTGCGAGTGCAGTGCTCAAGGATGCCCAGGGCAACGAGGTGCGCACATCGAGCGGCTTCGCCATCAGTTCGAGCAACAACCGCACGCTGAGCATACGCTTCCGCACAACTACGCTTGAGGACGGTGCCAAGTACACCATCGAGATACCTGCCGGCACAGTGTGTGTCGACGGCGACGCGACAAAGACCAACCAGGCCATAACAATAGAATACACAGGCCGTGCCGACGCTCCCGTGAAGGCTACCGCCATCTCGCCCGCCGACGGGTCGGAGCTGGCCAAGATTGACAATGGCAGCAGTCCCGTGATAATCACGTTCGACGCCCAGGTGGCCAAGACCGACTCCGCCTCAGGCTCGCTCATCCGCGTGGAGGACGGCACAAAGGTGGCTTCGCTCAATGTGCTTGCCAGTGGCAACAAGGTGGCCGTTTACCCCACAGCCACGCAATACCTCTACGACGGTCTCGACTACACGGTGGTGCTCAATGCAGGGTCGTTGACCGACCTCACCGGCAACGGCGCCAACGAGGCTCTCGCCATCAACTACAAGGGAACCTACGTGCGCCAGTTGTCAAACGACGACGCAAAGCTCTTCAACGACGACTTCTCCAACGTGTCGCAGTCGCTGCGCACATGGCTGCGCTACGAGGGCGACCACCGCACTCCGGTGAGCGAGCTTCAGGAAGACTATGAGTTTGATGCCGACAACCAGCCTTGGAACTTCTCCATACGCAGCAGCAGCGGCACGAGCGACTATTGCGCCGCCTCGCACTCAATGTACACGCCTGCCGGCAAGAGCGACGACTGGATGGTTATCCCCCAACTGGAGATACCCGACAACAGCTGCCAGCTGAGCTTCCTTGCCCAGAGCTACAAGAAGAACAAGAAGGACAGCCTGAAGGTTGTGGTGTGGGAGAGCGAGGAGAACCTCAACTACCTCACCGACGCCACCATGGCCAAGATTAAGGCCGAGGGCAAGACGGTGTTCGCCGAACTGCTGTCGCCCGGTGCCGACGAGGAGACCCTTGAGGGCGAGTGGACACAATACACCGTGAGCCTTGAGCAGTTTGCCGGCAAGAAGGTCTACATCGGCTTCCTCAACGACAACGAAGACCAGAGCATGGTGTTTGTCGATAGTGTTGTGGTTAAGCGCAACCTGCCCTACCTCATCTCGCTCACCAACGACGAGTCGGTGGTCGACAAGGAGAGCATCGCCATCAACGGCCGCATCGTAACCATCGACGCCGACCGCACGTTCGGCAGCGTTAAGCTCACTCTGTGCGCCACCGACGGCAGCGAGATAGAGACCGTGGGCGAGGACGGACTCAACCTGAAGAGCGGCAGCCGCTACGACTTCAAGTTCAGCAAGCCTTTGCCTCTGCAAAAGGGCGAGACCAACAACTTCACCATCAAGGTGCAGCTCGACGACTATGCTGATGTGGCCAAGGCCAGTGTGAAGAACCTCACGTTCAACCCCGTGAAGAGGGTGGTGCTTGAGGAGTTCACCGGCACCACGTGCTCCAACTGTCCGCTCGGCATACTTGCCATCGAGCGTCTGCGCGCCACCTATGGCGACCAGTTCATACCCGTGTCGATCCACACCTACACCGGCGACCAGCTCGGCTCAGGACTCAGCGGCTACTCTTCGGCTCTCGGTCTTACCGCCGCCCCGTCGGGCATCATCAACCGCAGCGGCGTTATCAGCTACCCCATGGCCAAGGATGCCGCCACACTGTCGTATACGTTCAGCAATGGCTACAACCTGTGGGCCGACTATGTGGGCGCGGCCATGAACGTTCCTGCCGACGTGGAGCTTAACTCCACCATCAAGGTCAACGTCGCCGACGGCACGTTCGACCTGCCTCTGACCATGCGCTCGGCCATCAACACCAAGAACCAGAACCTCAACCTGTTTGTCGTGGTGGTTGAAGACGGCATCGTGTCATATCAGGAGAACTCGTTCGCAAGCACCGCCGACGCCAACCTCGGCGACTGGGGACTGGGCGGCAAGTATGGCTACACCACTGCCAACTATGTAACCCACGACGACGTGGTGCGCCAGACATACAGCAACAGCTCCGACTACAACGGCGTGGGCGGCTTCTTCCCCCAGACTCTTGAGGCAGGCAAGGACTACACCGCCACCATCACCGGTCTCTCTGTGCCTGAGAACATCAAGACTCTCGCCAACTGCAAGGCCATCGTGATGCTCATCGACGGCAACACCGATGCCGTAGTCAATGCCGCATCGGTTAAGTTCAGCAGCGACCCCGCTGGCATCAGCCACGCCATAGCCGGCGACGGCAAGTGCGCCATCGCCATCAACGGCGGCGACGTAGTGGTGAGCGCCGACGGCGCGGCCAACGTGAGTCTGTATTCGGCTGCGGGCGCACTGCTCAACGCCGCTTCGGGCAACGGCAGCGTCAAGGTTTCGGCCAATGGATACCGTGGCACCGTGATTGTGAAGGCCACAAGCGGCAACGCCACCGTGACGAAGAAGGTCATACTGAAGTAATTTGCATCGTAAGCATGGTGGTGGGCACTCGCCGCCACCATGCAACATCTCTATCGGGGCCGCAAGGCGCAAGCCCATTCGCGGATGCGCCTTGCGGCCCTTTCCATTTTTGCCGACTAACATCGGCTCCCACGACAAGACAACGAAACAAAAAAAACGACACAATGAAACATTCAACCCACACCACAAGCCTTCGGCTGTTGCCGCTGTTCATGGCTCTGGCCATGATGCTGCTGGCCGGCGCCACGGCCAATGCCGCCGGCGCAAAGAACATAGTGAAGATAGTGCTCGACACCGACTACACCATACCCATGGGCGACTCCTACTACTCGTTTGACGCCCAGCAGTCGGGCGTGCTGCGACTCAAGGCCACGGGCAACGACGTGCCGCGCCCCTGCACCGACTCCACCTTCACCGAGCAAAGCCCCAACTACACCTACATGACGAGCACCGTCGAGATGAACGTAACGGCCGGACAGACCTACTACTTCAATGTGTACAGCCTAAACTCGTCAACCTCGTTCCGCGCCACCATGGTGTCGTCCGACGAGAAAATCGACACTCTGGCCACATCGCCGGCCAGCGGGTCGGTGCTTGAGGTCACCGACACCTATCCCATATCGGTGCAGTTCAACACCTCTGTACGCGTTGGCTCGGCCACGATGACCTCTGGCGAGAATAGCGCCACGGTGTCGCCCAACGTTCACGGCGCATACGCCTCGTTCAGCGTCAAGGGCATCATCTTCGACTGGATGAAAAACGGGCTTGTCAACACTGGCGACAAGATTACCATCACCATAGCCGACGCCCATTCGGCCATCGACAGCACCCGCAAGTTTGGCGACGACGGCACGCTCGTCGTCTATTACTACGTGCCGAGCATGCCCACCATGCTTGAGAGCAAGTCGCTGCCCGAGAAGTTTCTGTCGTATTGGACCAAGGGCGACAGCAATGGCAAGGTGGTGCTCACATACGAGAACAAGCTGAAATATGGCGCAACGGCCAGCATTACCTTCGGCAACGTGGAGGACGACAACGAGTTCTACAAGGAGACTCTGCCCGTGACCATCAGCGGCAACACCCTCACCGTCGACTTCACCGGAAAGATACGCACGCCGAAGAGCATGCTGCCCAGCTCGTCCGACCCCTTGCAGTACACCTCGATATTCCTGCGCATTTCGGGCGTGGCCGACGCTTCGGGCAAGCCGTGCTATGCCGAGGGACAAAGCTCGTATGGCTCCTATCAGGTGTCGCTGCCCTATGAGAATGTGGCCCGCGACGTGATAACGGAGTTCACGCCGAAGTCTGGCTCCGACATATCCAACAGCAAGACCATCGAACTGTGGATTGCCGGCAAGTCGGCTCTGCTCTACAGTGGCGTCAACTTCGCCTACACCTATGCCGGAAAGCGCAAGAGCGTCGTGGTGAAGAACGCCGACATCACCGAGACCATGGAGAACGACGACGAGTATGCCCTCACGATACCCGTGCCCGACGAGGTGCGCCGTGGCTCGGCTGTGGTTGTCTCGTTGGCCGACCTACAGTTTACCGACGGCCAGGAGCGCAACATCACCGCCCGCTACAATGTGCTCAAGGTGGCTGTGAACAATCCCGCCGACAGCAAGGAGGACGTGCTCGTAGCCGGCGACTCCATCAACGTGCAGACCAACATGACCGACTCCATTGGCTATCTGCTCTGCCAGGTGCGCGACCTCAACGCCGAGAGTGCCGACAAGGCCATCGTGAAGGCCACTGCCGCAATGACGAAGAACGCCGACGGCACGTTTGGCCTCGCCATAACCGACAATATATACCTCTGGCAGGACCACACCTATGCGTTTGAGTTCACCGCCTACCGCTCGGCCAGCGACTATGCCGACGGCTTGCTGCCCATCGACACAGCGAGCGTCGCTATCACGGGCCTTGCCGACAGCACCACCTACACTGGCATTGCCACAGCGAGCACTGCGGAAAAGGCCAAGGCCAACGCCCGGGGCGTTTACACCATGGGTGGAGCTAAGGCTTCAGGCGACAGCTCGAAGGCCACCCTCGACCGTCTGCCTTCCGGCCTCTACATCATCGACGGCAAGAAGGTGGCTCTGAAGCACTGACGCAACGCACGCACATCTATATGAACAAAGCGCACTGGGAGTGTGGGCAACGGCCCCATTCCCAGTGCGCTTCGTTTTTTTTCTGTATGTCGTGATTTCGTAGTGGGCGACGTGTCTCACGTCGCAGCAACAGCTTCTGCCGCAGATTGTGCAGAGATACACTGCGTCTACAGCCTCATGCGCAGAGTATTATCCCTCTCTGTGTATCACCGTGCCGTTGGCCTGGTGTGTGGCGAGCACAAGCACCTCGGCTATCTGCACGTGTTCGGGGGCATTGGCGGCATATACCACCACGTCGGCGATGTCGTCGCCCGTCAGCGGCTTCACTCCCTCATACACTTTGTCGGCCCTGGCGTCGTCGCCACGGAAGCGCACGTTTGAGAAGTGGGTCTCCACCAGTCCGGGCTTTATGTTGGTCACCCTCACCTTGGTGTGCGCCACGTCTATGCGCAGTCCGTCGCTCAGTGCCTTCACCGCCGCCTTTGTGGCGCAGTATATGCTACCTCCGGCATAGGCGGCGTCGCCGGCCACACTGCCAATGTTTATCACGTGGCCGCTGTTGCGCTCCACCATGCCCGGCACCACCAGTCGGGTCATGGTGAGCAGACCCTTTATGTTGGTGTCTATCACCTCGTCCCACTCCTTGAAGTCGCCCTCGTATTCGCGGTCGAGTCCGCGCGCCAGTCCGGCGTTGTTCACGAGCACGTCTATCCGAGGCCAGTGCTCCAGTATGTAGGCCACGGCCTTCTTCGACGCCTCGCGGTTGCTCACGTCGAAGGCCACCGCCATCACGTTCACTCCATATTGGGCGGTCAGTTCCTTGCGCATCGACTCCAGTTTTTCCTCGGTGCGGCCTGTTATCACCACGTCATATCCGCTTTGGGCGAACCTGCGCGCGCAGCTTTCTCCTATGCCGCTCGTCGCGCCAGTTATTATGGCTGTCTTTCTTCCCATGTGTATATATTATTAATGTGTTTGAAAATGTTTCCTCTTTTTATCTCATCGTTGCTTGCGCATTGCAAAGTTAGGCATTTTTTTGCTTTTCCGCTAAAAGCGTGGGTGTGTGCTTGCTGCGGGGGATAATGCGCAATATTGCCGCCGCAACAGCGGTAAATCATGTCAAGGACAACTCAAAGTCATGCTGGATATGGTGGAAAGTCATGCCAAATGCCACGGAAAGTCACCTCGTATCGTTCGATGTGAGTGCTCATATCGTTCGATATGAACACGCGTATCGTTCGAAATGAGCACGCGTATCGTTCGATGTGAGCCAACTTACCATGGCATTTGGCATGACTTTCCCTTGTCTTCGGCATGACTTACCATGGTGTTCGGCATGAGTTGTTGTGGTTGATGGGGCAATAGGCAATCGTCCAAAGGCAAACTTTTTCGGTTGGAATTTTGCAGATTCGATAATAATGCCTATTTTTATCCCTGTAAAAACGAAAATCATGGAGTCTCTTCAATATTACATATCGACAATTGGGCGGAACCGTTCCAAAATAACCCAGGATTTTGGAATAAAGACTTTGCGTGTTTTTGGCTCTGTTTCAAGAAACGAACAAACAGAGCATAGCGACTTGGATGTTTGTGTAGAGACAGAAACCCCTAATCCTTTTATGCTGGCCAACTTAAAAGAGTTTTTGGAAAATCTTTTAAGTTGTCATGTGGATGTGGTGAGAATGCATAAAAACATGAGTCCCTTCTTCAAATCAAGGATAGAGCAAGATGGAGTCTACGCAATACGATAAGGGGATTGCATTAGATATACTCACCCGGGTGTTGGAATCTATTGGACATATAGAAGAACGCTCATTGCCTTACCATTGTGGCGATGATTTTCTGATGTCTTCCACGGGTGTGGCTATCCTCGATTCCATATGTATGCAGTTTATTGCAATAGGAGAGAGCTTAAAAGGTTTGGACAAGGTGACAAAAGGCGAACTTCTTAAGACCCATCCTGAGATAGATTGGAAAAACATTAAGGGCTTGCGTGACATTATTGCTCATCATTATTTTGAAGTTGACGCCGATCAAATATGGTGGATAATAGAAAAGGAATTGCAGCCTCTTAAAAAGGCTATATGCCAAATGAAGGAAGCTTTGGAATAAGGTAAAGCCCTTGCCGATGGGGCGTGTCAACCGAACCGTCAATAAAACTCCATTCTATACGTAGCCTTGAAGAGCAGCGGCAGTTCGTTCACATAGCCCACGATGTCGGCGCGGCGGCGGTAGAGCGTGCCGTCGGCACCGAGCTTCTCCGCGTCCCAAGCCATGATGCTCTTCCAGCCCAGTTCCTTCTCCATCAGTTGGGCGGTGCTTTTCTGTATGAGGTTGTCCTCCGAATAGCCGTGTGGCATAAGCGGTGATGTATTATTTTTGTTTCTTTGTCTTGCTTTCCAATTCTTCTATGGTGCGGTTCACCACCTCTTGCAGCTGGTAGGACGATACGCCTATGGGCT
>CAVKUV010000051.1:0-23545 GCA_963659505.1 Lachnospiraceae bacterium | reverse complement strand
TGGGGTTTGGGTTTATTCCATGTGCAAACTTACACATTTTTAATGGAATAGGCCGTCGTTGGTGTATTTATTTCTTAGTGACGTTTGAAAAAAACGAATTGGTACGATTTGTATCCTGGTAAACGTATGTTACTTGTTTTTCACCGCCACTTCAGTTCTATCCTAAAGGTGGTGCCGACACCCACTTCCGACGACTTGACGAATATCTTGCCGTGGTGGTAGTCTTCGATTATGCGCTTGGCGAGCGACAGACCGAGGCCCCATCCGCGCTTCTTCGTGGTGAAGCCGGGACGAAATACGTTGCCTATGTCCTTCTTGCGTATGCCCTTGCCCGTGTCGGCCACCTCGACAATGGCCATGTTCTTCTGCTCCATCACGCTTATCGTTATCGTGCCGTTGGCTCCGCCCATGGCGTCAACGGCATTCTTGCACAGGTTCTCAATCACCCACTCAAACAACTGCGGACAAATAAGCACCCGGATGTCGTCTCTCTGTATGCGCTTGTTCAGGACAATCGACTTCGAGGTGCGCTTGTCCATGTAGTCGATCACGTGGTCGGTCACCTCGTTGAGGCTCGTGTCGACGGGTTCGGGCAGCGACCCAATCTTCGAGAAACGGTCGGCAATGAGCTGAAGCCGCTTCACGTCGGTCTCCATCTCCGGTATCAGGGTGTCGTCGGGATAGCTTTCGCGCAGTATCTCCGTCCATGCCATCAGGCTCGATATGGGCGTTCCCAGTTGGTGGGCTGTCTCTTTCGACAGTCCTACCCACACTCTGTTCTGTTCGGCGCGCTTTGACGTGAGCAGGGCGAATATGGCGATGACTACGAATATGAGCACCACCGTGAGTTGGATGTAGGGGTAGAAGGCGAGCCGCTTCAGCATCAGCGAGTCGTCGTAGCACACTATTTGGTAGTCGTTGGCGCCGTTGGGGTTTGCCGACTCCACCTTTATGAAGTTGCCCGAGCTGCGCAGACTCTCGCCCAAACGCGCCAGATAGGCCATGGAGTCGGCCTCGTTGCTGGCACTGATGTCGATGTTGCGGTAGTCCATCACGTTGTTTTCGGCATCAAGCACAATCACGGGAATGGTGTTGTTGCCCTGTATCACCTTCAGCACAAGCGACAGGTCGGTGTTCTCGTCGGCGTTGCTAAGGGCGTGCAGAGCCTGCGCCCACACCTCCATGTTGTTGCGCTCCTCCTTTGAGAGGTCGCGCACAAGGAAGTGCGACACCAACAGCGATGCGACGGCTATGACTACAGCCGCCGCAAGCAGCACAATCTTCATCTGCCTTACCTTGTCAGTCCACTGCATGACATTAAGAGAACGTAGTTTGCTTGGCATTATTACATCGTTTTTTATAAAGGTTGGTTCTATGAATTACCACCGTAGCAAACAACGAAACAGAAGGTGTCGCTTATAGAACCCACTTAAAAAGGCGCGCGACTACGCATGCAAGCTCCGCCATAGCGTTGCGTATTGCTTGCGTAGTCGCGCGCCCAAGAGTGTCGCCACGAAATCCTTTCCGCTGCGTGTGGCTAACGCCGCTTGGCCGTCACTTACTTCGGCATCTCCGCGTCGAGTTTGTCAACGCCGCCGGTTATGGGATTTACGGTGAGGTGGGTGGTGCTTCGCTTGTTGAAAAGTTCACCGCTTAGCAGTTCCACATTGCCATACTGCCCACCGTAGAACTCCAGGCTCGCCACGGTGGTGTTGCCTTTGGCCAGTGTGGCCTTGGCCTTTCCCGGTACGTTGACATACACGCCACTTTCCGACTCCTTCTTTTTCTTCGCGTCGGCAGGAGGTGTCTGTGTCGTAGGATTGCTGTGCAGGTCTTCCACAGTGAGGTAGAAGGGTTCGCCAGACAGGTCGTCCTTGTCAACGAAGCCGAGCTTTTGCGACAGGCGGAACACCACTTGGCGGTTTAGCTCGCCGTCGGGATACACGATGAACGTGTGCTCCGTGGTGTCTTTGTCGACAGTGCCGGCAAACAGGCTGGTCATCGACTGCTCCTGCTTGTCGAGGTTGGCCAGCATGATGCGCAGCTGCTCGCCATCCTTAGGCATGAAGTCGGCCTCGCCACGGTTCAGCTGGTTCTTGCTGTCGCGTATCTCATATATGTCCTGCGCCGTTAGCTCGGCCATCTTTGCCTTGCTGCCAGCCGACAAGATGTCGGAGTTGAGATACTTTCGTGGGTCTTCGCGCTTAGGCTTCGGGCTTGCCACGAATTTCTTTGGCGTATTGTCAGTGTCGGTGTTGTTGGCGTTGATGGCAAGCAGTCGCCCATCTTCGGCCAGTGTCACGTTGGCCGCCACGCTCTTTGGGTTGAACTTCACTGCGTAGGCGCGCTTGTTGTCGGCCATGCCGAGCGTTGTTATGTTTGCGTCAATCATGCGATAGGCCACAGAAGGCTCGTCGCTCACGTCGCTTAGGCGCAGGTAGCGTGTGGCGTATGCGCTGAACTCGCCCGGCGTGTAGGTGGTCTTCTCCACCTTCACGGTGAAGCGCAATGCCGTTTTGGGCAGGAAATACACCGCTCCCTCCTGTGTAACGCCCGGCTTGTAGGGCGCAGTCTCCGTTTGTGCTGCCGCTCCGGCGGCGCAAAGCAGCAGAGAGGGCATCAATAGTTTGCTCTTTAGCATATTTGTTGTCGTGTGGTTTTTGGTTGTGTGTCCAAGCTTAGTCTTTAAGTACGTTGAAGGCCTTTGGCAGAAAGGCTATGATGTCGCTTGCCACGAGACTCTCCTCGCCCAGTTCTTTGGCGGCGAGGTCGCCGGCCAGGCCATGCAGATACATTCCCAGCAGGCATGCCTCGGCCTGTTTCAGTCCCCTTGCAAGTAGGGCGGTTATTATTCCCGTGAGCACATCGCCGCTGCCAGCTGTGGCCATGCCCGCGTTGCCCGTGGAGTTGAACAGCACGTGGCCGTCGGGCAGGCAAAGAGCCGAGTGGTGGTCTTTCAAAATGATGTATATGTTGAGGCGCTTAGCCATTTCAATGGCCCTTGTCAGCCGCTCGAAGCTGTTGGCGCAGTGGCCCGACATGCGGTCGAACTCCTTCGGGTGTGGTGTCATGATCAGCCCTTGCGGCAGTTGTTGCAGCCATGCGCGGTGGTTGGCCAGGATGTTTAGTGCGTCGGCATCGGCCACTATGGGACATTGCGTGCGCCTAAGCTGCGCTATCAAGGCAATGGCCGTGTTCTCCGTCTGTCCCAGTCCGGGACCTATGCCCAGTGCGCTGAAGTCCTCCGTTTCCACGGGTTCGCTGAATGTGGTCTCCTCCTTGTCGAGCTGCACCACGGCCTCGGGCACTGCTATTTGCATTATTATGTTGTTGCCCCTTGGGGTCTGCACCGTCAGTTTGCCAACGCCGGCCCTTAGGCAAGCCTTTGCCGCCAGCACTGCCGCTCCGCCCATGCCATAGCTGCCGGCGATAAGCAGCGCGCTGCCCATGTTGCCCTTGTGGGCAAACGGACTTCGCGTGGGTAGCAGTGGACGTATGTTGCGCTCCTCCACCATGATGTATTGGGCGTCGGTGTTGTCGATGCCCTCTTTGCTTATCATTATGTCGAGAGTGCGCAGTTTGCCGATGAACTGTTGGTTCTCGGCAAACAGGAATGATAGTTTGGGCTGTTGCAGCGTTAGCGTTAGTGTGGCGCGTATGATGTTGGCGCGCACGTTCATGGTGTTGTCCTCGGCCATCAGTCCCGACGGAACGTCGATGCTCACCACCTTTGCCGGTGTGCTGTTGATGTATCTCACCAGCGAGGCGAAGCCGCCGGCCAAGGGCTTGTTCAGCCCGGAACCAAACAGGCCGTCGATTACCACCGTCTCGTCCGACAGTTGTGGCGGGTCGAACTCCTGCGTCACCATTATCAGCTCCTTTATGCTCTTGCACTCTGCCAGCCGCTTCCGGTTTTGCTCGCAGTCGACCGACAAGTGGCCTGTTATGTTGAACAAGTATGCCGTCACGGAGTAGCCCTGCTCCGCCAGCAGACGCGCCACAGCAAGGGCGTCGCCGCCGTTGTTTCCCGGCCCGGCAAACACCACGATGGGGCTTTCGGCCCCCCATTCGCTCGCCACGGCGCGTGCGATGGCCTTGGCGGCGCGCTCCATCAGGTCGATCGATGTGATGGGTTCGTGCTCTATGGTGTATTTGTCAAGCTCGCGAATTTGTGTACTTGTAAATATCTTCATAGCGCAAAAATACAAAATTAATGTAAACCAATGTCTAACAATTGGTGGATTTTATGTAATTTTGCCACAAAATCGTCAAAAAGACATGGCAAAAACGAAGATTGGGGACAAGGTTTTTGAGACGGCCATACCCGAGAAGGAAATCAAGGAACGGGTGAGTGCGGTGGCGAAACAGATAAGCAAGGACATGGCGGGGCGCAATCCCCTGTTGCTTGCGGTGCTCAATGGCTCGTTTGTCTTTGCCGCCGACCTGATGCGCGAGATTGACATACCGTGCGAGATATCGTTTGTCAAACTGGCCTCCTACCAAGGCACGGCCTCGACAGGCACGGTGAGCGAGGTGATTGGCATCAATGCCGACCTGGCCGGCCGCACGGTGGTCATCGTGGAGGACATCATCGAGAGCGGAAGAACCATGGCGCAGACGGTTGAAAGCGTCATGGCGCACAATCCCCAATCGGTGCACATCTGCACCTTGCTGCTGAAGCCCGACAAACTCGAAGTGCCGCTTAGGCCCGAGTATGTGGCGTTCAGCATTCCCAACGACTTCATTCTCGGCTACGGACTCGACTACAACCAACAGGGACGTGGGCTGAAAGACATATACACGCTGGTGGAATAGCACTTGCGCATATGGCGTGCATGGGTCAAACGGCAAGCCCGTTTGCCGCGGCAGACAACAAAAGGAACAACATTTTAGAAACATAAATTTTTTAAGGTAAAAGAAGAAATGAAGAACATCGTTATTTTCGGTGCGCCCGGCTCAGGCAAAGGCACACAAAGCGACTTGATGATCGAGAAGTATGGCTTTGGCCACATATCAACTGGCGACGTGCTGCGCAGCGAGATAAAGAACGGAACAGAACTCGGCAAGACCGCCAAGGGATACATAGACAACGGTCAACTCATACCCGACGACCTTATGGTAAGCATCCTGGCCAGCGTGTACGACAGCTTCGGCAAGGAGCACAAGGGCGTGATATTCGACGGCTTCCCCCGCACCATACCGCAAGCTGAGGCTCTGAAGAAGATGCTCGACGAGCGTGGCCACAAGATTGCCGCCATGATAGAGCTTGACGTGCCTGAGGACGAGTTGATGACACGCCTCATCAAGCGCGGACAGGAGAGCGGACGCTCCGACGACAACGCCGAGACCATAAAGAAGCGCCTCGACGTGTACCACAACCAGACATCGCCCCTCATCGACTGGTATGAGAAAGAGGGCATCCATAACCACATCAATGGCCTTGGCGAGCTTGACCGCATCTTCAGCGACATCTGCAGCGTCATTGAGAGCATCTAATCAAGGTTGGAAGTTTTGACGACTTCTTATCCTAAGTAAACAGCTTTGCCGTCATGCAGCCCTTGAAAAGAGAGCGGCATGATGGCAAAGCACGATATTTTTACGGTGGAGACTTTTATGCTCCACCATAACACAACGCCACTTCAACAGCTGACGAATTATGCCCGAATCAAATTTTGTAGACTACGTTAAGATATACTGCCGCTCTGGCAAGGGCGGACGCGGGTCGATGCACCTGCGCCATGCGAAATACCAGCCCAACGGAGGCCCCGACGGGGGCGACGGGGGCGACGGAGGCAGCGTGTACCTGCGCGGCAACCACAACTATTGGACGCTCCTGCACCTGAAGTACGAACGCCACGTGTTTGCCGAGCACGGAGGAAACGGTGGCCGCGACAAGTGCCACGGCACCGATGGCAAGGACGTTTACATCGACGTGCCTTGCGGAACGGTGGCCTACAACGCCGAGACGGGTAAGTACATCTGCGATGTCACCTACGACGGACAGGAGATACTACTGCTCAAGGGCGGCCGTGGCGGACTTGGCAACTTCCAGTTCCGCTCAGCCACCAACCAGGCTCCGCGCTTCGCCCAGCCGGGCGAACCTATGCAGGAGGTCACGGTGATACTTGAGCTGAAACTGTTGGCCGACGTGGGTCTTGTGGGCTTCCCCAATGCAGGCAAGTCAACGCTGCTCTCGGCACTGTCGAGCGCACGCCCCAAGATAGCCAACTATCCCTTCACCACCCTCGAACCGTCGCTCGGCATCGTGGGCTACCGCGACCGTCAGTCGTTTGTCATGGCCGACATTCCCGGCATCATCGAGGGAGCGAGCGAGGGGCGTGGCCTCGGATTGCGCTTCCTGCGCCACATAGAGCGCAACTCGTTGCTTCTGTTCATGGTGCCTGGCGACACCGACGACATAAAGCGCGAGTATGAGATATTGCTCAACGAGCTTGCCAACTTCAACCCCGACATGCTCGACAAGCACCGCGTGCTCGCCGTTACGAAGACCGACCTGCTCGACGAGGAGTTGGAGGAGATGCTCCGTGAAACCCTGCCCACCGACCTTCCGGTGGTGTTCATATCGTCGGTCACCAACAAGGGTCTCGACGAACTGAAGGACGTGCTTTGGCGCGAACTTAACAACGAGAGCAACAAGTTGCAGGACATCACCGCCGAGGACACCCTCGTGCATCGCGACAAGGACATGAGCCGCTTCGCCGCCGAGATGCAAGCAGAGGGTGAGGACGACGACTTCGAATACATCGATGTTGACGACGTTGACGATCTTGAGGACTTCGACTACGAGGAGGATGGCGATGAGTAGTGTGCCTGAGATAGTGCGCTACCCGATGGCCAGCGGCGTTGCGGCGTTCAGCACAACGCGCATTGGCGGTGTCGGCACGGGCAACTATGCCAGTTTCAACATCAATCCCTACTGCGGCGACAGTGCCGACGCAGTGGCAGCCAACCGCACTGCGCTCTGCGCCTTGCTTGGCGTGGACGGCGACCGACTGCTTTTGCCCCACCAAACCCATGGCGTTGAGGTGCGCCAGATAGCCGACGACTTCTTTGCTTTGCCGTCAGCGGTGCAGACTATGCTGCTCGAAGGTGTCGATGCGCTGATTACCAATGTGCCGAAGGTGTGCATCGGCGTGTCTACTGCCGACTGCATTCCGCTGTTGCTGTTCGACACCGAGCACCAAGCGTGCTGTGCCATACACTCCGGATGGCGCGGAACAGTGGCGCGCATTGCGCAAAAGACTTTGGCGACAATGCGCGCGGCCTACGGCACCAAGCCCGACAGTCTGCTCGCGGTGATAGGCCCTGGCATCTCGGCCAAGCATTTCGAGGTTGGCGACGAGGTGTATGGGCAGTTCGCCTCGGCTGGTTTCAATATGCCGGCCATAAGCCACCGCGAGGACAAGTGGCACATCGACCTCACGGAGTGCTGCCGTCAGCAGCTGGTTGAGGCAGGTGTGAAGCCCGAAGCTATACAAGCAGTGGGCGAATGCACCTACGCCAACGCCGACAAATACTTCTCCGCACGCCGCATGGGTGCTGAGTCGGGGCGGATATACACGGGCATAATGCTTGAGGGCTGATGCCTTTGGCGTTCCATGCCGCCCTTCTCTCTCTTGGGAAGACATGTCTTTATGGTTTAAGACACGTCTCCCACTTATGGAAAGGCATCGCCATTCCACTATCGGACATCTATTATTTTTCACTTGGAAAGGACTTTCCCTTTCCCCTAAAAAGGCATAATGACATGGACATGACAAGCATCAACACAAGGAGAATAGGCAATCGCATAACTGCAATGCGCTTCAGCATGAGGCGCATGTTGGCCATTGCAGCCATTGTGGCTGCGGTTCCGCTTGCGGCGAAGGAAGACTTCACGCCCTTGGAACAGCAGCAGATAAGCATCGCCACGCCGGGACTGTTCGGCAAGTCGAGCGCGTTCACCGTCGATTTCGCTGCTCTGCGCCAGAGCGACTACTCGTTTCCTCTGCCTGTGGGCAAGGCTCGCGTGGCCAAAGACTACTCCATCGAGATAACAACCGCCAAGGGTGATGCAGTGAAAGCCATGTTCGATGGCACGGTGCGCCTGTCGCGCCACCACAACAATATGGGCAATGTCATTGTCGTGCGCCACGACAATGGTCTTGAGACTGTGTATTGGCGCAATGCGCAAAACCTCGTTAACGTTGGCGACCGCGTCAAGGCCGGCCAGACCATAGCCATCGTGGGCGGCGAGAATGGACGCACGTTCTGTCTTGTGGCCATAATGGTTAACGGAGGGCGCATCAACCCCGAAATGATTCTCAACGTGGGCAGCCACAAACTGCTCCGCCAAACAATATTGTGCAAGAAGTCGGGCGCAAACGTTGACATGAGCGTAATCCGCGAGGAAAAGCAAAACAAGGCCATGGCAGCCAGCGACAAGCCGTTTGCCAACGGCAACAAGCACACCATCAACTTTGCCAACTTCAATCCGCGCGAGTGGTGCTACCCTCTGCCTGAGAGCAAGGTGATAAGCGCCTATGGCAGCAGGGGAGGGCGCAAGCACACTGGTGTTGACATAAAGACGAAGCCCAACGACGACATCCATGCGGCTTTTGATGGCGTGGTGACGATGTCGCAAAAGTATTCCGCCTACGGCAATTGCATCAAGATAAAGCACGACAATGGACTGGAGACGATATACAGTCACAACTCAAAGAACCTTGTGAAGGTGGGCGACAAGGTGAAGGCCGGACAGGTGATTGCCCTTACCGGGCGCACTGGGCGCGCTACTACCGAGCATCTGCACTTTGAGTGCCGCATAAACGGCCAGCCGTTCGACCCGGCCCTTGTGTTCGACCACCTCAACCACTCGCTGCAAATGAAGGAGCTTACCTTCACAAAAAGTGGCAGCAGCATCAAGATACACTCCAACAAGAACTATATGGCCAAGGGACGGTAGACATTGTAGTTCTCACCTTTTGTTTCTATAACCCCCATTTCTTGTAGCATCGCAGTCTACTTCCATGTAGCATGATGCCAAATAAAAAGTCCTGAGCAGCTTTTCTGCCCAGGACTTTTCACTACTTGTCAGTTGCTTGTCTTTTTACTTCACGAATACCTTCATAGTCTTGCCGTTGCCGAGGCGCACGATGTTCAAGCCTTTTTGTATGCCGTTGGTGCGGCGGCCATTGATGTCGTAGCATTCGGTGGCGGAGTCGTTGAGCGTGTCGGCGATGGTGGCAGCGTCGATGCCGTTGGCCTCATTGTCGATGCGCAGCTGTGAGGCACACGATATGGATGTGGTTTGCAAGTAGGCGCGGAAGGGGCTTACCTTCACTCCGTTGCCCGTGCTGTAGTCAGCCACCTTGTAGAATTTGTCTTTGGCAATGAAGAAGCAGTCGGCGTTGTCGCTGCCGTTGAGCACCACCGTGCTGAACGTTCCCACGAGGCGGTTGCTGCCCTCGGTTGCCACAGGCTCTTTCACCATGTCGGCATCTGTTGCCTTCACTTCGATGGTAGTCTGGCCGTCGTTCTTCTTCACAAGCACGGGCGTGCCGGCAGCGATTGCACCGTTCTCTATCTCTTTGAGCCAGATGCTCTCCTTGCCCACGCTTTGCAGCGAGTAGAACTTGCAGGTGTTGTCCTCGGCAGTCGCGTCGATAGAGTAGGGCAGACAGAGCGTTCCCCATGTGGACGACATGCTGCGGCTGTATGATGCCTTGGTGGCCTTGCAGCTTTCGTAGAGTTCAAAAGCCTTGTCGTCGTCCAAATCCAAAGATTCTATTGTTAGCGTCGAGCCTTTTGCTCCGAGTATCTCGTCGCCATTTGTTCCCACCTTCTTCAGCAGATAGCCGTCGGTGTAGTTGGCCATGGTGCCGTCTGTTTTATTTTCGTCATAGTTGGGAAGCGAGGTGCAGCCACTAAACATGTCTTTAGTGTTGTCAGTTACAGTGAAATTATCGCCCACAAAGATTTTCTGTAGCGAGGTGTTGCCAGAGAACATAAGACTATAGTATGTCACAGCACGAGTGTCGAAGCCGTAGAGGTCAAGTTCTGTCAGACTTGGACATTCGTAGAACATGCTTTGTATGTTGGTGACTTTTGCGGTGTTGAAATTTGAGAGGTCGAGCTTTGTGAGGTTTTGGCAACGCCAAAACATGGATTGCATATCGGTGACATTTTCAGTGTTGAAATTTGAGAGGTCAAGTTCTGCCAGACTTGGACAGTAGTAGAACATATGTTGCATGTTGGTGACTTTTGCGGTGTTGAAGTTCGAGAGGTCGAGCTTTGTGAGGTTTTGGCAACCGTAAAACATGAATTGCATATCGGTGACATTCTCCGTGTTGAATTTCGAAAAGTCGAGTTGGGTCAAATTGCAACAGTAGGCAAACATTAAGGCCATATTGGTGACTTTCTCAGTGTTGAAATGCGAGAGGTCGAGCTGTGCCAATTTGACGCAATAGCAAAACATTCCATACATACTGGTGACTTTCGACGTGTTGAGGTACTTCATACTCTCAATGTCCGTCAGGTTTGTCATATCGTAGAACCAGGACGAACAATTGGTGGGACGCGCCTCGGCGAAGCTCGCGTCGAAGACCACCTTGGTGATTTTTTCCACCTTGTTGTCTTGGCTCCATGCTGGCACTTCTTCATTATAATCGTTTGTGACGTAGGCGTCGATGCCGTAGTCTGTGTCCTGCTTGTGCTCATCGTAGAAGAAGGTCAGTGTCGTGCCGTCCTCGTTATAACGGGCATAGGCTTGGTTGTCGGCCCACAGGGTTGTGGGCATGGCCAGCATAGCCAGTAGCATGGCCAGCAGCGTTATCCTGCAATTCTTTTTTGTGAATGTCGTTATCACTGTGTTTGTTGTATTGATGTGATGTAATTTAGTTTGTCCTTTGAAAAGTCCTCGTTGTTCGGCACTGTCGTTAAGCGTATGGATGATGTCCTAGCCGTCTTGGCCTCGAAGAGGCCGCATCTCAGTAACCCCGCGTGAAGCGATAGCGTAACGTGGGGCTGCTGGTGGATGGTGTAAACATCGGCTTCGAAGATGCCGCACATGAAGGGGTCGGGTCTTCTTTGCCGCTATATAGGGTCTTCTCCGTTGATGTGCGGCATCTTCGAAGCCGACATATAGTGCATGGGCTGTAATTCCCCACGTTCCGCTAGCACTTCACATGGGGTTTCTTAGCTTCAGCCTCTTCGAGGCTATGCCAGTTTGTATATCTTATGAACTTGCTTTTGTTTACACTTTTCTTCTTTGTTCGGGCGCAGCGAGGACGCAGCGCCTACTAAGTTTGCCTTGTTGGCTTCACGTGGGTGATTGGTACGGCGAGGCGCCGTACCTCCTAATGGATTCCGTGGCTTCCCAGCTTTGCTCTTTGTACGGGCGCAGCGAGGACGCAGCGCCTACTAAGCTTCCTTTTTGCGCAAGTGTGTTATCCTTGTGTCAAACTGAAAAATTTGGGGCTATAAGAGAGAAAAATCTCAATAATGGATTATGCCGCCCTTGGCCTTGCGCGGTGTGCGCATAGGTCAGGGGCGGCATTGTCGTCATTTCACTGTGGCCTTCAGCACCGACTTGCCAGCCGGCAGCTTGGAGTCCTTCTCAAACATTGGCGAGTACTTGCCCGACGGCAGGTCGGACAGGACGAAAGCGTTGCACTTGCGTCCGGCCTCCACCTTGTCGGTGGTCGCCGTGTTGACGGCTGTCGCAACCACGTTGATGAGCGAGCCAAACAGTCCGCCGCCGCTGCTACCGCCAACGCTCGTGTCGACACTGATCTTGCCCTCGCGCGAGTAGAGCGTCTGTCCCGACTTGGTCGAGCGCAGGATGTACTCGATGTCAACGGTGAGCGAGCCGCCGATGTTGTTTCGCTTCCAATCCTTTATTATGGTGAACATCACCGCGTCGGCACCCAGCACATTCCTAAACTGCGTCAGGTCGGCCTCCAGGAAGCGTTCGGCGTCGTAAGCGCTCTCCTGCTGGAACATCTCCATGGTGAGGTTGGGCGAGAACACGTAGTAGCCCTTCTCGCAGAGCGGCATATACATAGTGGTGTAGAAGTAGTCCTTGGCCTCCACGTGGGTGGTCTTGTTGATGGGCGGCATCACGGCTATGGCCAGCGGCTTCTCGTCGTACATGGCCGGATACTGCTCGATGAGCGTCTTGGTCGTCGTGCCACACGACGCCAACACTATGGCAACCAGTGCCATCAATATGGTATTCTTCATTTTTCAAGCTGTTTAATGATACGTGAAATGTACTTCTCCGACTCGGGATAGGCCGTCGTCTCCTGCTTGAGGAACTTCAGACCCTCGTCCTTCTTGCCAGTCTTGTAGAGCAGGTAGCCATACTCCGCATACATTCCCGGAGGCACCACGCCGCGCGTGCCGCGCTGGTTCTCGGTGAGCTTCTTGTATTGTTCCAGCAGCTTCACCTGCAGCTCCTCGGTCTGCCGCTTGTTATACTGGTATGTGGCGTCCTCGTAGTCATACCACGAGTACAGGCTCTTTGTCGTTGTCGAGCACGAGGCCAGCGCGATGGCCGCCAGAGCCATGAAAAACATCTTCTTCATCAGGGCAGATTTATTTGTTTAACCTCTTGAGTTGACAGGAACACCTTCTTGTCATACAGTGTGCGTCCGTTCTCGTCGGTCACCTTCAGCGACCGTGTGCCCACGCCCACGCCATACTGCGTGCCGCGCCGGTTTGACTTCTTGGCCTTCACCACCTTGGCCTCAAACGGCTGGGCGTTGTCTATCTTGACGTTCACTTGCTTGCCTGTGTATTCCTTTGGACTTATAAACAGCAGGTAGGCCATGTCTTCCTTGCCGCTCTCCTGGGCTACGGGAAGGTTCGCCCTGCATCCAAACAGCAGCAGAGGCAGTGCGAACAGGATAAAAAGTTTCTTCATTTCGTTTGCTCTATAATGTAGTTACCCATATTGTTAGCGTCTATCGTCTCGGTGGTGGTCAGTTCCACAAACGAGTATTCCGTCTCGGGCGTGTCGCCCCCGGTCGATATCACCTTGGCCTGGCCCACGGTCTTGCCCGGCAGAGTTATCATGATGCCCGTCTGCGGGTTCTTCACCTTCTTGCCCTTGGTCATCACGGCGAAGGTCATGCCCTCCTTTATGCCCTGGCTCTTGCCGCCGGCTATGAGCGTGGCGTCGGCGTCGCGCGAGAGGAAGTAAGTCTTCCACGGACTGTTGGTACACTTGTTTATGATGTTCTCCACCAGCTGTCCCACGGCCTCCGATATGGCCTTGTCGCTCAGCGTTGCGTCGTAGTCGGCCTGTCCGCCCACTCCCAGCGTCGTCTTGGCCGTAATCTCGGCCGAACCCTTGGCCTCGTCAGAGTAGATGATGAGTCCCGTCGACACATCCACGAGCCTCACCGACACAGCCGCCTCGGCGGTCTGCGTCTTCTGCGACGAGAACACGCCGTTCTTGCCCGTGTTCTTGCGTCCGAACTCCGTTATCGAACCGATTATCATGTAGTCGGCACCGATGGTCGAGGCCGCGTTGCCGCCGTTCTTCTGGCACTCTTCGAGCAGCGTTGACAGGTCGTTGCGCTCAAGCAGCAGGAACTTGCCCGACGCGGCGAGCTTCGTCGAGAGAATGTCGAGGGCCTGTTTGCCCATGGGGTCGTTCTCCTTGTCGTAGAATATGCCCTTTGCGTATTGCGTCTCGTTGGAGAAGCGGCCTATGGCCACCTTTCTCTTCAGCACCATGCCGTCGTCGTTCGCCTGCTGCGTTGGAGTCTCCACCACAACGGTCTTGCGCTGTGCCGAAACGCTTCCGGCCACAGCCAGCAGCACTGCTGCCAATAATACTCTTCTTTTCATTGTCGTCTTTGTGTGTTTGGGCGTGTCCTGCAAATTGCCACGCATTGTTAAACTTCTTCCGGCGAAGGCTGGTGTAGCCCGTTTCGCATATATCCATCGTGTGCCTGTCCGGTGCTCGCTTTGTGTTGTCTGTGAGCCTGTTTGCGTTGTGGCACGTTGCAAAAGTAGGCATTATTTTTTTGAAACGGGTGCAACTTTCCGTGAAATATTAATGTCATGTATATAATAAGGTATCGTCGAAAAACGCACCTTTACGCATAAGCAAAAACCGAGGCCGTGAAAATTGAAAGCAAAACGCATGTTTTTGATTATAGAATAGCCATATATGCTTCTTGTGTTTTCGATGTGTAAGCGCATTTATCGGTATTACTTACGAAGTGAAACCGATATGTTTACGACCCGTAAATGGCATAGTTACGGTGGCTAAATGGCATAGTTACGGTGGCTAAGTGGCATGGTTGCATATCGCGATTCAGCCAGTAAGGCAAATTAGTAGGCGCTGCGTCCAGTTAGATGCTCCTATTTTTTGACGGCCTATTATCCAGGTATAGTTGTATTGGCGTATGCCAAAGTTACCCATAGTGACTTATGAAAGTCAATCAAAGACGTTCTGGCTCTTTGGGGTGCATCATGCAGGACTCCGTACTAAATTTGCCTTGTTGGCTTCGGATTATGTGCGCTTCACTTTCGCTCTGTCGAGCGATTGGTACGCCGAGGCGGCATGCCTCCTATGCCCTTCCTCTGCGCTTGTAGTGGGTGCGGTGTCCCACCGCACGCCATCCGCACGTCACCCCCTGGTTGCTCCTTATGCGCAGTTGCGACGTGAGACACGTCGCCCACTACCTGCCTCTTGGTGGGCAATACTGCATCTGCCAAATTATAGCGCAATGTGGCCGATGCTGTTCAATTTGCTTTGAAAAGTCGGTGTTTCCTTTCTGTTTGTCTTGAAAAAGCGGCGAAACGATTTAAAAAAGCCACAAAGGTTTTGTGCGGATTGGAAAAAACGTTAATTTTGCACACCACAAACACATAAATCTTCAGGATTTGCCATGCGGGCGCAAGCGGTTTGCTATAGGCATGGTTCGCCATGCTCCATGCTATACATATGAAGCCGCTCACATATTATAATATAGTCACACGGACAAGCATTTGGCATTAAGTAATGTTCAAAAAATAACTTGAGCATATTTTTTTATATGATAGGTAGAATTTACAGCGATGGGCTGAAAGCCCTATACTACATAGCCCAGGCTGGCGCCCTGGGTATATACGAACATCACTCGCCGCCCTGAAAGGGCAAAAGTGTATAGACTATAACGCACAAGGCTATATACTTTTGCCCTTACAGGGCGCATAGATACACACATACAAAACCCAGGGCGTTGCCCTGGGCTATGAAGTTGTTGGGCTTTCAGCCCGTACCTGTACAAAAATCTGAGCAAGTTATTTTTTTTAATGTTGCTAAGCACAAAAACAATTGATAATATAACTATTAAAAAAAGAAAGGATTCAGCATGAAGAAAATCTTTACTCTCATGTTCTTTGTCATGGCCACACTGACCGCCATGGCCGGAACCTCATTCACAGTGACCAACCCGATGACCATCATCGACAACACTCAGGAGTCGATGATCGTGGCCGACCAGACCGTTGAGGTAATCCAGAACGACGACGACACATGGAGCCTGAAGTTCGAGAGCCTCGCGTCGAACAACTACACCATCGGCGACATCACCTTCGACGGCGTGACAGTGACCGACAAGGGCTACTACGTGTACTCATTGCAGTGCAACGACGCCACGGGCAAGGTGACCGACACCACAAGCCCCTATGCCGGCAAGACCCTCATCCTGCAATTGGCCGGCGAACTGTCGCCCAAGGGCTACGGCTCACAGGCGTTCACCTTCGAGATATTCTGCGACGAGGACGACGACATCTACTTCCAAGGCTCGTTCTCGCCCGACGAGGGTGTGGTTGACGGCATCATCGTTCCCGTATATTATGTAGGCCAGTCGGCCACAGGCTCTTGCCAAGGCGAAAGCAACCTCGGCGTGATCAACGAGGAAGACGGTTCGGTGTCGTTCATGATTGACGGACTCACCAACGTCAACAACGGCGAGGAATACAGCACACTCACCATCCAGGGCCTGGAGATGGGCTTTGGCGACGAGGACGGCGTCTACGTGCTCAAGGCCGAGAACGCCACAGCTCTAACCGAAGAGGGCACTTCCGTAACGGTGAAGAGTCTCGACATAGAACTCGTTTCGAATGCAGGACCCGCAGTGGGCGACGATGACGACATGGGCTTCGGCGGCGACGATGACATGGGCGTTGGTGGCGATGACGACGACATGGGCGTTGGCGGCGACGACGAGTGGAGCATCAACGGCACGCTCGTGATTGCCGACCCGACAACAGGCGACGAGTTCACCTACCAACTGTCAAGCGACCCACAGATACTTACCGCAATCAAGGCCGCCAAGGGCAACGCCAACGGCGCAGCCGAGTACTTCTCAGTGAACGGAGCCAAGCTGCAGGGCGCACAGAAGGGTCTCAACATCGTGCGCAAGGACGGCAAGACCATCAAGTGCGTGGTTAAGTAAGTCGCAAGTGGTGACTAAACATCATTATTAAATATCAACAAGACAGGCTCTGCCAGCTTCATTCGTGGATGCTGGTAGAGCTTGTTGCTTTTTTCAAAACAATTTTATCTTATATGCGAAATGGAATTCTAAGCTTGGCGCTCGCCACGCTGTCGCTCCTCACCATGGGGAGCCTGGCGGCGAATGCCCAGCGGTCGCAGGCGGCTAAGAAGACGACATTCGTTGAAGGCAAGATCCGCGTGAAACTCCAGTCGGACATAGCGTCGAAGGTGTCGAGCGTGGTGCTGCCCTCGGGAGTGGCCAAGACGAAGAGCGCAGCCTACGTGAAGACCGGTTTCACGCCCTTCGACCGCGTTAGCCAGCAGGTGACCGCCGTGAAGATGACGCGCGTGTTCCCCTATGCCGGCAAGGACGAGGCCCGCCACAAGAAGGAGGGACTCGACCGATGGTACGACATATCCTACGAAGCCAAGGACATGTCGCTGCTGCAAGTGAAAAACCTCTACAAGGCGGTGCCTGGAGTGGAACACGCCCAGCGCGTGGTGGCCTACCAGATTGACGGCAACCCCACCTACCGTGTGGCCACGCAGGAGGAACTGACCCGGGCTGCCGCCAGGGCATCGGTGACACTGCCCTTCAACGACCCGCTGCTCTCCAGCCAGTGGCACTTCTACAACGACGGCTCGCTGTCGGGTTCGCTTGCTGGAGCCGACATCAACGTGTTTCCGGCATGGAACAACGGCTATACGGGAGCGAAGGACGTGGTTGTGGCCATCATCGACGGTGGTTTCCAGATTGACCACCCCGACCTGAAGGACAACCTTTGGATAAACGAGGCTGAGCTTAACGGCAAGGCCGGAGTCGACGACGACGGCGACGGATATGTTGACGACATCTACGGCTACAACTTCGTGGTGAACTCGGCCAACATAACATCCCACCAGCACGGCACCCACGTGGCCGGCATTGTGGGCGCCACCAACAACAACGGCATCGGAGTGTCGGGCGTGGCAGGTGGCAGCGACGGCACCGGCGGCGTCAAGATGATGGTGTGCCAGGTGTTCGACTCCAACGCCAGCGAGTCGGTCGACGCCAACTATGCCGGAGCACTTGTCTATGCCGCCGACCGTGGCGCGAGCATAGCGCAGTGCTCGTGGGGTTCGGCTGAGGCCGACAACGAGGATGTGGCCATATCTGAGGCCGTGCGCTACTTCACCAAGTATGGCGGCGGCGACAAGATGAACGGCGGACTGTGCATCTTCGCCACAGGAAACACGTCGAGCGAGGGTCGCTTCTATCCCGGTTGCCTCGACGAGGTGGTTGCCGTGGCGGCCTCTACGCCCATGGGAACGGCTGCCACATACTCATCCTACGGCACTTGGGTCGACGTGACCGCCCCCGGCGGCTATTCGGAGGCCGGCGAGAAGTATGAGATATTGAGCACCCTGCCCAACAGTTCCTACGGCTACCTTGAGGGCACGTCGATGGCCTGTCCCCACGTGTCGGGTGTGGCTGCGCTCATCCTCTCTAAATACGGCAACAAGAACTTCTCCAACGAGACCCTGCGCACGTTGCTCACCTCGTCGGTCAACCGACTGTACTACACCGACGAGGAGTATGTGGGCAAGTTCGGCTCGGGCGTAATCGACGCCTACAAGGCCCTGCAGGGCAGCGAGACGAGCGTGCCAAGCGCAGTGACCGACCTCACGGTGATTGCCTCGCACAACTACGTTACGTTGCAGTGGACCATTCCGGAGTCCGACGAGAAGTCGGTTGACCACCATGTGGTGTACTACAGCAAGCGTCCCATAACCGCCGACACCGACCTCTCGACGCTCGACCGCAAGTCGATTGACACCAAGTACTACAACTGCGGCGACCGCATGGAGGACGAACTCGACGGACTGGAGGCCATGACCACTTACTACTTCACCATCGTTGCCTACAACCGATGGGGCAAGTCGTCGGCCATGTCGCCCGTG
This sequence comes from Lachnospiraceae bacterium, assembly GCA_963659505.1. Classification (GTDB taxonomy): domain Bacteria; phylum Bacteroidota; class Bacteroidia; order Bacteroidales; family Bacteroidaceae; genus Prevotella. The sequence goes on along the minus strand of CAVKUV010000051.1, from coordinate 5,103 downwards.
GTGGAGGCCACAACCAACGAAGGACCCACCGCCAAGCTCAACACCGATGCCCTCAGCATGACCGTCGATGCCACAAAGTCGGCTTCGGCCACTGTGCGCTTCCGCGTGCAGAACACCGGCAAGGGCATCCTGAAATACAGTTTCACCACAGGCACGCAGTCGGCTGTGATGTCGGCAAGCTCCACCGGAGCCACCCCCGCGCCTGGCCGCATCGCGCCCTTCGCAGGCAAGGTGTCGTCGGAGTCGAGCAGCACGGCTACTTATCCCGTGGTGACAGCCGACTACCAGGTGGCCGACTATCCCGACACGCTGCGCTACAGCAAGTCGCTCAAGGCATACATCGGCGAGAACGACACCGAACTGCCCAACGCCATGGCGCAGTATTTCTATGTTGACCCGGCCAAGTTCCCCAACGGCTTCAACCTTACCGACCTGTATTTCCAGGGCCAGTATGGCAAGGATCCCGTGCTTGAGATATACGACGGCTCGCGCTCCATATCCACCGCCACATTGCTGACGACGGTGGGCTACACCGACTGGGCCTACAACCAGTATCTGCCGCTTGAGGAGCAGCAGTTCTTCGCCCCGGGCAAGAGCTTCTGGGTGGTGGCCAAGTTCCCCGCCGGGGTGCAGCGTCCGCTGGCTGTCGGCACGGCCAACACCAGTGGCATACAGAACTACAGCTTCTATAGCTCCGACAACGGCGAGACGTGGACGCAGCTATCCGAGGTGCTCAAAGGCTCCAGCTTCGAGAGCACTGCCGACCAACTGACATGGGCTGTCTATGCGGTGAGCAAAAACCCCAACTGGAGTTCGGTGCTCAGCACCGACCCGCAGGAGGGCGAGGTGGAAGCCGGAAAGACGCAGACCGTGAAGTTGTCGAACGACGGACAGCCGCTCGTCAACGGCACCTACAAGATGAAGCTCCACCTGAAGACCAACGAGGCCACCGCCACCGACAACGCCATCGCCGTGACCATGACGGTGAGCGGCTACAAACCGTCGGTGACGAGCAAGCAGCTCATCGACTTCGGCAGTCTGCTCGTGGGTCAGGAGTCTACCTACAGCATCGAGATAGCCAACACGGGCTACGGAGCGTTTGCCACCAAGGGCGGCAGCTTCTACACCTACAACGGCACCATGGCCTGCACGAGCGACCAGTTCCAGCTCGACCAGGTGCTCAAGTCGATTGCCGCGCGCTCCAGCCGCAACCTCAACGTGACATTCAAGCCCACCAAGGCCGGCAACTTCAGCGGCACCGTAACGCTCACCGACAAGAACGGCTTGAAGCACTCGTTCACCGTGTGCGGCACGGCCATCGACCCGGCCAAGCTGAATGTGGCCCAGACTGACTTCGACCTTGGCGACCTTGAAGTGGGAGGCGAGGAGAAGACAGCCGTCATAAGCATTACCAACGAGGGCAAGTATCCCTTGCAGTATGTCTTCCCCAAGTTCTCCGACAAGAGCATCGAGGGTTCGGCCAAGGGCCACCGCTATGGCTACACCTACCAGACCAACGTTGACGGAGCCAACGACATAGCCTACGAGAGCGTGCCCGAACTCGACGACGAGGTAGACATCACCTCGCAGTTTGGCGACCTGTCGTGGCAGTCGGGTGCAGTGCCATTGGGCTTCAAGTTCCCCTTCTATGGCAAGGACTACCAGGAGGTGTACATCAACTCGCGCGGAGCCGTGCAGATGGAGCGTTGCCAGACGGTGACCATCGGTGCCTTCGTGCCTGAGCCAAGTTCGGTGAAGGGACTGGGCTACATCTCAGGCTACGCCAACAACGGCTATGGCGGCAACATGGACATGCTGCCCAACTCTAAGGTGAGCTACGGCCACAAGGACGGCAAGTTCTATGTGGTGTACAAGGATGTGCAGGTGCAGGGCATCGACGGCACCTACACCACCATGAGCATGCACATGGTGCTCGACGCACAGGGCAACACCACCATATATTATGACGACTACGACCCGGCGGCCATGCGCGACAGCGGCATACTCAATTATATAGGTATATGCGACATTGAGAGTGCCGACCCGATGAGCGTGACCTACGCCGACATGGCCCGCGCAGGCAACACCTTCTACTCGAAGCTCGCTACGGGCAGCGTGGTGAAGATTGTGGCTCCTGGCAAGTTCATGGTTACTGGCGTGTCGAGTGCCGACGGATATGTGGGCATCGGCGAGACCAAGGAGGTGACTCTCACGGCAAAGGCCAACGAGAACCTCTTCGCCGGCGAGCTTACCAACCACATCATCATGCACACCAACGACCCCGAGGCGTCGAGCAAGGTGTTCAACATCACGGCCAACATCACTGGCGACAAGTTTGTGGCCGACGCAGTGATCGACTCTGCCAAGATTGACTTCGGCAAGGTGTTCCGCACATCCAGTCAGCACCGCACCATGCGCGTGCTCAACAATGGAACGAAGGCCATAGAGGTAAGCGCGATAACGCTGAAGAACGGTGCTGTGACAATTGCCGACGACCTGAAGGCAGGCTTCACCGTGAAGCCCAACGAGAGCAAGGACGTGCGCGTGGTGCTGCCCACGGCGACAAGTGGCGCGGTGAGCGACGTAATCACCGTGACCTATGCCGACGCTACTACCGCCGAGGTGCCCGTCACGGCTGAGGTTATCGGTGTGCCTGTGGCCACCGCAACGCCCGCCGAGGCTTCGTTCACCACTCCTTATGGCACCGACGTGACCACCTCGTTCACCATTGCCAACAACGGCGACGAGCCTATGACGGCAAGCACCAAGGCCGACTTCTGGTATGGCCTGGCCAATGCCGTTGACGACAGCCAGTCTACAATAAGGTATGTCTACAAGACCAGTCAGGACTATCAGGACGTGAAGTACGACTGGGTAGACATTCTCAACGACTACGACGAGCACTGCAACCTGGCGTACTACTACAACAAGACTGACTACAAGGAGGTTGACCTTCCGTTTGAGTTCCCGTTCTATGGCAAGAAGTACTCCAAGATGTACATCTACGACAGTGGCTTCATGCAGCTGTCCAAACCCAAGGAAGACTACAAGATGTTCCCCGAGCCGCCCGTGACACTGCCCGACGGCGAGACCTTCTACCGCAACATCATAGCTCCGCTGTGGGGCAACCACACGATGAACACAGGTACGGTGGACGGCATCTACTACAAGAAGTTTGACGACCATGCCGTGGTTACGTTCAAGAACTATGGCAACTCGGTGATGTCGGGCTTCAACTTCCAGTGTGTGCTCTACCCCGACGGAACGTATAAGTTCATGTATCAGCTCGACGAGGACGGCATGCTCAACGGCATCTACGGACTTGCCGGCGCGCAGGACGAGAACGCCAAGAGGGGCTTTGTCGTGCCGAGCATGTACATCAACCCCGGCGTGGCCATCGAGGTGAAGCCTGAGTTCGACTACGTGATAGCTCCGGGAAGCAGCGTTGACCTCGGCGTGGTGGTGAAGGCCGACAAGTTGGCCGACACCTACGAGAATCTTCTCACGCTGACCACCAACGACCCGAACAGCCCGACGATAGAGATACCCGTTGTGCTGACCACCACGGGCGAGGCTCTTCCCGTAATTCCTGAGTCGCTCTCTGTGAAGCAGGTGTACGACACTGAGTATATGCAGCCGGCGCAGATTGACTTCACCGTTGGCAACAACGGCCACAAGGCATTCACGATAACCAACATATCGGCCGGCATGCTTGAGCCTGACGACAACTACTCCTACAACGCCCAGCTCATGGTTTACCGCAGTGGCGGCAGCGACGACGACCCCAACCCTGGTCCGTTGGCGGCCGACGAGAGTGGCAGCTACTCCTGGACAACCTACTGGCCTGGACAGAGCGAACCGATTGTCGTGGGCGACGAACCCGTGAAGATGAGACTGCTCTATCTCAATGTGGCTTCGCCCGTGACGGTGAGCGACAAGCTAAAGTTCGACATCGAGGGCATGGAGTCGCTTACAGCCGACGTGAGCGTGATGATTACCGACGCGCCGAAGATGACCTTCAGCAGCGACTCGATAATAATAAACAATGTTGACCGCGACTACACCGGTAGCCAGACTGTTACCATAGCCAACAATGGCAAGTACCAGCTCGACTATACCCTCACGCTCGACCCTGCGGGCAACGACGTGTCGATTGACGACGAACTGGGCGGCGACAACGACTGGGGCATCGGCGGATTGTCGGCCCCGTTGGTTAGCAGCAAGGCCATCGCCGAGAGCGACTCGCTGAAGAGTCTGTTCAGGCAGCACGTGTTTGACTTCGCCGACACCAAGGCCATCAAGCGGATAGCCAAGGCGCGCAAGTCGGATGCTTACGTGTGGGACGACCCCGTGGCCGGCGGCTCCTCAACGCCCGACGCTCCGGAGCACACCAATGCCCTGTATCACCCGATAATGCAGCCCGTGTCGAGTGCGAAGGTGGCTGTGATGGGCGTTGGCTCTGAACACACCGACGAGAACTTCTATGCCGCAACGCGCTACACCGCCCCTGCCGAGGGCTTCAACCTTACGCACGTGTTCTTCGTGGGTACGGTGGGTCCGCTGCAAAACGTTGACGTGGAGGGCAGCGTGGTGCTCGGCGACAACGTGGCCGCAACCAAGAATGTGGTGGCCACGGGCAAGTTGCGCGTCGAGAGCGACGAGCCTACCAATGGCGGCTACTACGGCACGCCGCGCACTCTGAAGTTTGACAACCCCGTCTACATCAATCCGGGCGAGTCGTTCTACATCGTGCTCAAGTATCCTGCCGGATATATGGGCAACGCCCTCATGGTGTCGAAGGACGGCGACCTCGTCGACAACCGCTACATGGCTTATCTTGAGGACATGGGCGGATGGATTGACATCGAGAGTGCCATCAACTCTTCTTACGGCTATGGTGCCTTCGGCTATTTCATGACCGCTCTTGAGGAGCAGCCGGGCAAGCCGTGGATTCAGCTTTCGGCCGACACCAAGACGGAGAATACCATCGAGGTGGGACAGACGGCTGACGTGAAGATTGACCTGACCGCCGCTTCGGCCTACTACGACCATGGCAACAAGGCCACCATCGTGGTGAGGTCTAACGACCCGCAGAAGCGCGTG
>CAVKUV010000050.1:0-23645 GCA_963659505.1 Lachnospiraceae bacterium | reverse complement strand
TTAGTAATGTTCAAAAAATAAGTTGCGCAAGTTTGCCCTGTATTTTTAGTCGGTTTTGCCGGCTTCTTTGAAGGAGCATAGCGGGCTATGTGACTGAAAGATAGTGCAAGCCGAACGCAATGAAGCTTGCTTCAATTGCTGAGGCGCAGCCTATCTTATGTAAAAGAAGTCGCAAAAACGGCAAAAAGACAGGGCGAGCCAGACCAAATAACAGATATGGGCATACTCTACAAACTTGCTCAAGTTATTTTTTTGAACATTACGTAATGTTAAAAAAACGACTATGCCTTCCCGTCGAACAATGAGTCTTGGCTTGTTGGCTTCTTGTGGGTGCTTCCCATGTTCCGAGGTTCGCCCGAGTACCTGAAGATGGCATCAGCCACATAATAGCCCAAGTTTACTGGTACCGCATTGCCAATCATCTGCTCCACATTAGTTTTCGTGCCGTTGAAGTCGAAGTCTTCGGGAAACGTTTGTATCATGCTCCGTTCCAATGAAGTCAACGGGCGTATGCCCTCAAGGCTTTTCACCGGGTCGCCAGGATGCAGAGCGTAGCCCTTTGGCATGGGGCGATTCACGCCGCGTATTGTCGCACTGGGTTCTGCGGTGCTGAATATACCCCGGCGTGCATAGCTGCGCGGATGGCGGTAGTAATATTTTATCGGTAGCTTGTCGCCGAAGTATTCGGCCACGCTCATCTCATGGTCAGACAGATTCTCCAAGAGAACCGTCTTCATGAAGCCGTCGTCCGCGCCAAGTTTGCCAACCATCACAAAGCGCTTTCTCTTCTGCGGCACACCGCACAAGGCGGCGTTAAGCACAGTGTAAGTGACACCATATCCAGCAGCCTTGAATATTTTGAGTGCGTCTTGGAGTTTCTGTGTTTTCAGTATGCGCTCAACGTTCTCCATGACAAACCATGTCGGTCTTATCTCAGCGATGATTTTTGCATAGCAAACGGTAAGGTCGCCACGCCCATTGTCCTCATTGCGCTTGCCGGCCGACGAGAAGTCTTGGCATGGAGGACCGCCTATAATCATGTCTGGCGCAAATGGACGGATTGCCGTTACAGATGCGTCCACATCCATCAAGTCCGCACGTATTGCAGGGTGCGAGAAGTTGTTTCGGTACACCGACAGGGCGTCAACCCAATTGTCGAAAGCGGCAACTACATCCATCCCGGCCTTCTCGAAACCGAGACTCAGCCCTCCGCATCCACAAAATAAATCTACTACTTTCATTTACACGAACAATTCAGGGTGACTTACGAGATAGGCATCAAATCCTTTACTCCCCATATATGCAACAAAAGAAGCAGGAAAAGAACTGTTGAATTGGTTCTTTCCCCATGAATCCTCATATCTGTAGTCTCTGCTTGAATATTTCTGTCCGAACAATCCAGGGTCTACACCCTCTATGAATTGCACGGTCTGTTTTGTTCTTTTTGCCATATAAACCCAAAATTGCTCAATTGTGGAGCAAAGTTATACGATTTGCGTGAAAATGGCGGATAAAGTGCCGCCTTTTATGTGTCAGCAGCATTGTCGGTTTGGGGAATAATATTTATATTTGCAAATAAAAGGACTCATATATGAAGATAACGGTAGCAAACCCCATATACGACGCTGTTTTCAAGTTCCTTCTGGAAGACGAGCGTATCGCCCGGACTATCATATCGGCATTGCTGAAGAAGGATGTCGTAAGTGTAGAGATGCGCCGCCATGAGCATCCCAACATTACACGCGACAACATCTCCATGTTCCGCATCGACTTTGCCGCAAGGGTGAGGGAGGACGACGGCTCCGTGAGGCTCGTGCTAGTGGAGCTGCAGAAGACATGGCTCGACACGGAGACACTCCGTTTCCGCCGATACCTCGCCGCACAGTACAATGCAGAGGAAAACATGCTCAAGGAGGGACCCAACGAGGGCTACGCCATTCCGATGGTTGCCGTTTATCTGTTGGGCCATCGTATTGGCGATATCGACGAACCTGTGGTTTATGTAGGCCATAAAGCCGTGGACTATGATGGTCGCGAGGTGGCCAATGGCGACAAAGACCCGTTTATCAACAGCCTTATCCACGACAGCATCATAGTGCAGATTCCATTGCTTCATGGAAAGATCAATAATCATCTTGACAAGGTGCTCAGCGTGTTTGACCAAACACAGCGACTCCCAGAAAACCAGCAAGTGGTGGACCTTGAGGAGGACTTGTATGAGGATGATCCCGAAATGATGCGCATCGTACACAGACTCAGTCTTGCGACGATGAGCGCAGCGGTAAGGCAGGAGATGAATGATGAAGACGAGTTCTATTCGGTCATAGAGGCTCGCGACACACAAGTGATGAAACTCAATAAAATGCTGTCGGAGCAGCGGAATCAGTTGTCAGAGCAGCGTAATCAGTTGTCAGAGCAGCGTAATCAGTTGTCGGAGCAGAACGCCCAAATAAAGGCTATGGCTCAAACCATGTTTGAGAATGGATTCTCTATGGAAGTCATAGCCAAAAGTATGAACAAAACGATAGACGATGTGAAGAAAATGTTAAGTATATAGAAGTCGTCTAGACTTTCAGATGAGGATTTATTTTGTCATTTAGTGAAGGTGGAAAAAACAAGTTGGCATGATTCAAATCGTGCCAACTTGTTTTTTCCACCTTCACTAAATGCGTTCTTTTGCCACCGGCCAAGCCGTCCGCCTGTTAAAACAGTCGCCATAAGGATGGTTGCGTGCAAAAAAAACGAATATTTTTGCCTTTTATGCCAACAAAAGCATAACTTTGCCAACAGATTGGAACTAAAACAAACGCCGTCGGCAAGAGGCCGAAAGGCATATATTTAAATACTAACCAATATTAACCAACATGCTAATCAACCTTATTACAAGCGCAATGCCGCGCCGGAGCACGTGCGCATTGCTGAAGACGATGTTCGGCGTGAGCCTATTGGCGGTGTGCGCTCCGCTCACCGCCCACGCCACGGGGCAACCGCAAGGCGGCCAAGCCACACAACAGCACGACAACACAGTGAGGGGAAAGGTTGTTGATGAGAACGGCGAGCCGCTGATAGGCGTAACCGTGCGCGCCACGAAGGGAAGCGCCGCCACCATAACCGACATTGAAGGCAACTACACGCTGCACATACAGAGTGGGGCACAGGTGAGACTGTCGTACACAGGCTACAAAGACAAGACAGTGGCCGCTGGCGGAGTGGTGAAGATGGAGCCCGACGAGCAGCTGCTCAACGAAGTCGTGGTGGTGGGCTACGGCGTTCAGCGCAAGTCGGACGTCACAGGTTCACTCATTCGCGTGAGCGAGAAAGACCTAAACTCGCGCCCTGTGGGCAACGCCCTGGAGGCCATGCAGGGCAAGGCGGCTGGCGTTGACATCACGAGCAATGAGCGTCCGGGCGAGATAGGCACGATAAATGTGCGCGGAGTGCGCTCCATCAACGCCCAAAACTCGCCTCTGTATGTGGTTGACGGCATTCCGCTGATGTCGCAGAGCGGCATCGAGACGCTCAACCCGCGCGACATAGAGAGCATCGATATATTGAAAGACGCATCGGCGACGGCCATCTACGGTAGCCGTGGAGCCAATGGAGTGATACTCGTGACTACCAAGCAAGGCCAGGCTGGCAAGATGAAGGTGAGCTACGACGGTACCGTGACGTTCGAGACCATAGAGGACTACTCCCACCAAATGTCATCGGCAGAATACATCGACTGGCGACGCTGGTCGTACTACTACATGAACCCCGACAAATATCCGCGTGCCGACCAACCCACCATCGACACCGACCGCGAGATATTCAAAGCCGATTCCGACCCAACTGCATGGGACAATATAATGAAAGGATGGGAAGGCGGCACGTGGGACGGCTCAAAAGTGCCCACATACGACTGGCAGGGACTCGTCACGCGCACTGGCATAACCCACGAGCACACGCTCGGCATCAGCGGAGGCACCGACAAGCTCAAGGGCTACATGTCGTTTGGCATACTCGACAACACCGGAACGATACGGGGGCAGAGCTACCGCCGCTACTCGTCGAAGATAAGTCTCGACGCCAAACCGCAGAAGTGGTTCAACGTGGGCATGAACGTCAACGGCTCGTTTGGCTTGCAGCAATACGGCTCGACGGCCAGTTCGCAAGGCTCGCTGCTCAAGGGACTGCCCTCCAACCTCTACTATGCAGCCACAAGCCAATTTCCCTACGCGCAGCCCTACGACAAGGACGGCAACCTGATAACCAACCCCGGCGGCGACGAGATGGTGAAGAACATAGCCGACGAGTGGAACCACAGCCAGAATGAGCGGCGCGTGTTCCGCGTGATAGCAAGCCTCTACGCCCAACTCGACTTCGGCCAGGTGTGGGAGCCGCTCAAGGGACTTAGCTACCGCTTCAACTTTGGTCCCGACCTGCGCTACCGCAGCATCGGAACTTTTCGCGACAAACTGTCGACGAGCAGCCAAGGCATGAACCATGCGTCGAAGTCGCACGATGCCAACGTGTCGTGGACGATGGACAACCTCGTTTACTACAACCGCACGCTGGGGCAGCACAACCTTGGAGTGACGCTGCTGCAGAGCGCAACCAAATACCGTTATGAGGACGCATCATTGTCGGCCGACGGCATACCCTATGAGCCGTCGAAGTGGAACGCACTGACAAAGGAGCAGATACCCACCGGCCAGCTCACCGACTGGGGCACGTCGCTCTCGGAGAGGCAGCTGCTTTCATACATGGCGCGCGTCAACTACAGTTTCGCCGACAAGTATCTGCTCACCGTGAGCGGACGCTGGGACGGCGCGTCGCAGTTGGCCGACGGCCACAAGTGGGCCTTCTTTCCCAGCATGGCCTTGGGCTGGCGCATTGACCAGGAGCAGTTTTTGAAGGGAGTGGAGTGGGTTGACCAGCTGAAGCTGCGCGTGGGCGTGGGCGTCACGGGCAACTCGGCCATCGAGCCATACCAGACAAAGGGCGGCGTGGTGTCGATGTTCTACCCGTTTGGCAGTTCGCTGCAACAGGGCTACGCCCCCACCGAACCCATGCTCTCGGAGGGCAACCTGCCCATGGTAAACTCCGAACTGGGATGGGAGAAGACCACACAGTGGAACCTGGGCATCGACTTCAGTTTCCTACGCGGACGCATAAGCGGCGTGCTCGACTTCTACACGTCGAAGACCCGCGACCTGCTCATGCTCGCCTCGATACCGTCGATTAACGGCTACAAGACCACCTGGGCCAACGTCGGCGAGACATCCAACAAGGGCGTTGACCTGACGCTAAACACCGTCAACATACAGTCGAAGGACTTCCGCTGGAACACCACCATCAATGTTTCCTACCAAAAGGACAAAATCGACCAGCTGGCCAACGGCAACGAGGACGACATCAACAACAACCTCTTCATTGGTGAGGCCATAAACTCGCTCTACGACTATGAGTTTGGAGGCATCTGGCAGCCCGAAGACGCCGAGGAGATGGCCAAGTTCAACGCCAACGGCAACAGCTTCACGGCGGGAATGGTGCGCCCCGTCGACCAAAACGGCGACTACAAGATAGACCCCAACAACGACCGCGTGGTGATAGGCAACACCAACCCCCACTGGATATTCGGCATGACAAACACGTTCACCTACAAGAACTTCGACTTCAGCTTCATGCTCTACGGGCGCTTTGGCTACAAGGTGAGCACGGGTGGCGAGTGGCAGGGCGGACGCTACATGCAGCGTTCGATAAACTACTACAACGAGAACAACCACAACTCCGAATACCAAAAGCCGATATACAACATTGGCGGCGGCGACAAGTACTACAAGATTGTGGGCTACAAGGACGGCGGCTTCCTCAAGGTGCGCAGCATATCGCTGGGCTACACCCTGCCCAAGAGCGTGATAGGCCACGTAGGCATCAACAGCATGAGGGTGTATGTGCAGGCGCGCAACCCATTCAGGATATACTCGGCGGTGAAGTTCCTCGAACTCGACGCCTCGCAAGCCTACACGTCAAACTGGAACCGGGGCTGGACCATCGGACTTAGCCTGGACTTCTAAATTCTGCGAGCAAGACAAAAATCGTGAAACCAATATTCTTTTGACAACATGAGACTACACAACAACATATGCGCCGTGGCCCTTATCGCCTCGATGGGGCTGGTGGCAACCTCGTGCGGCGACTTCCTGGACGAGGAACTGAAGACAAAGCGCAACGCCATTTACCTGAACACCGACGAGGGCATAGCCAATCTGGCCACGGCTCTGTATGAGAACCTGCGCTACCACTTCTCGCGCGAGAACTCGGTGGCGTTCACCCAAAACGGCGTTGACGAGTTTACCGTTGGCGGCGACGGCTCAAACGCCTCGTGGAACAACTATGACGGCAACTACGGACCCACCATCACGGGCAACTCCACCAACATGTACGACCTGTGGGACGAGATGTTCGTGGGCATAAACAACGCCAACCTGCTCATCGAGAACGCCACGCCCAAGTTGCGGACCAACTCCAAGATGCAGCAATATCTTGGCGAGGCATACTTCTTGCGCGGCTTCAACTTCTACACGCTCGTGGCGCAGTATGGCGGCGTGCCGCTGAGGCTGGTCACAAGTGACGTGCCGCAGCGCGAGTTTGAGCGCGCATCCACAGAAGACACCTACGGCCAGTGTATCTCCGACCTTGAGATGGCCTACAGGATGCTGCCGCAGGATGCCGAGAAGACGGGGCAGATGACCAAGGATGCCGCAGCCCACTTTCTGGCCAAGGCCCTGCTGTCGAGGGCGAGTGAGCGCAACGACGACTGGAACGCGGCCTACAAGGAGCAGGACTTGGCCGACTGCCTAAAGTTTGCCAAGGAGGTGATAGCCCACCACACGCTTGCGCCCAACTATTCCGACCTGTGGAACTATACCGGCCCCGACGGTGCCAACGAGAAGCTCGACGAGATAATCCTGGCCGCACAGTTCAACGCCGACAAGTCAGCCAACGATGCCAATTCCTACAACCAGACCCACCTTTATTATATATCGGTCTACAAGGACTTGCCCTATATGCAGCGCGACGTGGCCGGTGAGCGCGAATACCAGCGTTTGCGCACGTCGTACTACACCTACGACGTGTATGACAAGGTTAATGACTCGCGCTTCTGGAAGAGCTTCAAGACGAAGATGGCCGTCAACAACATGCAGAAGTCCACATACTACACCAACGGCGACCTCGGCGTGATGTATGTGGTGAACACGCCCGGCGACACCCGCTACGCCAGCACGCGGTGCTCCGACTCGGTGGTCTACAGCAAGACGGGCAAGACCATACCTACCGTGTTTGTGGCCTATCCTGCCGGAAGTAGCAGCGGCGACAATCCTCTGCTCGCCTACACGCAGTTCTATCCATCGCTGAGCAAGTTCATCGACGGCTACCGCACAAGCAAGACCGACCGCATCGGCACTCGCGACGGCATACTCGCGCGCCTGGGCGAGACCTACTTGATAGCCGCCGAGGCTTTGGTGCGCCAGCACAAGTATGACGAGGCCCTCACATACATCAACGCCCTGCGCGACCGCGCCGCCTACAAGAGTGGCGAAGACCGTGAAGCCTATGTCGATGGAGGCGCGGCCTACAAGGTGGGTGCGCCGGGGTATGCCAACAACGGCGTGAACAGCTATATGGCCGAGTGCTCCTACTATGAGTCAAACGGCATCGCCGAGACCACCGCGCCCACCAGTCTGCACATTGCCGACAAGGACAACCTGCCCGCCGAAGACGAGGCGGTGATAAGCAAACTTGGCTACACGAGCGACTACGACCGCATGTTGTGCCTCGTACTCAACGAGCGTACGCGCGAACTGTGTGGCGAACTGCTGCGCTGGCAGGACTTGGCGCGCACAAAGACGCTCGTGAAGCGTGTGCAGGCATACAACCCACAGGCTGCTGCCAGCATCAAGGACTATATGGTGCTGCGCCCCATTCCGCAAACCTACCTTGACGGCATACAGCGCAATGGCCATGCGCTGACCGGCGAAGAGAAACAGGCCGAGCAAAACCCTGGCTGGTAGGACTCGCCAGCCGACAAGAAACCAAAAGCGGTGGTGCCCCAACAACGGACATCACCGTTTTTTTGTGGAATGCTGCGCCAGCTAATCGCCCACGCTTGTCATGCCGAACACCGTTCAAAGTCGTGCCGTATGCCGTGGTAAGTCGTGCCAAACACGGCACAAAGTCACCTCATATCGAACGATGCGCGTGCTCATATCGAACGATACGCGTGTTCATCTCGTTCGATGTGAGTGCTCATCTCGTTCGATATGAGCCAACTTACCATGGCATTTGGCATGACTTTCCACGGCATTTGGCATGACTTTCCACTATGTCCAGCATGACTTTCCATGATGTTTAGCCTGACTGAGAGTGAGGCGCAGGTTGGGTTCATCACTCGAAATGTCGGATGAGCCTTGTTCTTTTTGGCAAGGAACAGGTTGCATGCACAAAATCAGAAGTAGACATCTTCGTTGTCTGTCCCGGTGGCGTCTATGAACATCACATAGTAGATGGGTAGGTAGAGAATCTTGTCTTTTTGCCTCACTTGCCGCTCGTTTGACACCACCAACCCCGACAAGACGTGATAGTCGGGTACGGCCAGCATCTTGTTCAAGGCACTGTGTACCGTGTAGTCCTTGCCTGACTTCACCTCGATAGGCAAGATGGTCAAAGAATAATAGTCGTCCACCAGAAAATCGACTTCTCCATTCTTTCGGTTGTCGTAATAAAAGAGGTGATGGCCATGCGCCTTCAGTTCCTGAGCCACGACATTTTCATAGACGGCACCAAGATTGACGCTTCCCTCGTCTTGCAGAATAGGACGGAGGTTGTTGCGGTATAGTTGTGAGGTGAGCATGCCAACATCGTTGAGATAGAGCTTCAGCAAGTTTTTTTGAGCCGACTCCTTCAATGGATACTTGGGGTTGGAAATGGCATGGACATCAAGTGTGATGCCCGACGAGATGAGATATTCAAACTCTTCGGAATATCTGCTGAAACGGTCGCCTTCCTTGTCTCGTATGTCCTTGGCAACAATACGCTTCTTTTTGTTCTCCATCTGCGACGGTATCATGTCGAAGATGCGGCGGATGAGGAGGTTGCGCCCACAATCGTGCTCATACTTGGAGGCATCTTCACCATACATGGAGCGGATGGACTCCTGTATCTCCCTCACCTTGACGATGTTGTGCGTGGCAAGATAGGCGTTGACTGCATCGGGCATTCCGCCCACCAACAGATATCTTCTGAACAAGTCCATGACGCGTAGGTGCATCTCCTCGCTCAGACATTCCCTTGTAATGAACTTCTTCCGCATGACTGCCAGTGCTTCTTTTCCAAAACCGTTGGCCAAGAGAAATTCCTCGAAGTCCAATTGGTACATTTCCTTGCGTATGATGCTCCCGATGGGGATGGAGGTGGTGCTGCGCAGCGTGATGCCGAGCAGACTTCCGCTTGCCACAAAGCGATAGCGCTTGTCTTGGCGGAAAAACTTCAGCATGGTGAGATATTGGGGATATTGTTGTATCTCGTCAAGGAAGATGAGGGTGTTCTGGTAATTGTCAAGCCTCTTTCCTGCCACCATGCTGAGATTGAGGTAGAACTCTTCCGTCGTCTTGATGTTCTTGAACGTTTGTTCCCCCTCGTCGTCTTTCACGAAATTGATTTCCACAAAGTTCTTGAACAGTCGCTCGCCCACCTCTCTGATGATATACGACTTGCCTATCTGGCGAGCACCTTCCAATACAAGTATCTTGTCGGAGCCAGTCTTAAAGTGGTCTTCTATGTAGCTTTCGATCTTCCTGTATAGCATGACTTTTACACTTTTCAATAACTTTTAGTGTCGCAGAATGACACTTTTCAATATAAAACAGCACTGCAAATATACACTTTTCAAATAAAACGCAAAAGGGCATGTCTTGCTTTTTCCAATAAAAAAAGGCGGAAATGCCTTTCGCATGTAACACAAACAAGCCCCGAAACGAGCTTTTTAGCGACTTATTGACGGATTTTGTACATAAAATGCAAGCAAATTGTCACTTTGACCAGTGAAATCAACAGTTATTCACTGTTTATTCTTACTTTTGCATCCACTTGCATTCCGCATGCAAATCTGTCGCATAGACATACCTATATATATAGACATGCGCACATTAATCGACATACACATCTATCACTTTAACATAAAACATCAACATCAATGAAAAAACAACTACACATTGTTTGCGCGGCACTGCTGGCACTGTCGCCGCTGGCCGCCAACGCCTATGCAAGTCAGGGCGTGGGCGAGAATGGCACTGTGGCCGAAGCGCAAGGCTTCAGTCGGTATGCCGCCGTGGCTGAGGCCGCAACAGCCGACTCTTCGGCCACCGAGCCGCTGAAGGCCAACTTCACCACCGACAAGGCCGCAGTGGCCTACTATGACCAGGAGTTCGACTCGGCAGAGGAGATGGCCGACTGGACCGTCGGCACGGGATGGACATTGGCCAACAAGAAATTCTCAGCAGTGAAGAGCGACGACGTGGCCTCGCTCTACATTTCTTATTATGGGTCGGGAGAGTCGAGTCTTGCGAGTCCCGAACTCGCAGTGCGCGAGGGCAGCAGCGTGGAGTTCTACGCCTACTTCGAGGCCAACTTCCTGATATTCGGCAAGTGGACGTTCAGCGTGGTTGACGTGGAGAGCGGTGAGAAGACAACGCTCTTCAACGTGTTTGACTGGGCGCAGAGCGTGGCCTACAGCACGCCCAACTGGAACAAGTTCTCGTTTGACCTCGCGGCATACGCTGGCAAGAAGGTGCAGTTTGTGTTCGACTACCCCTTCGGCGGCGAGGACTTGGCGATAGACGGCTTCCGACTTGTGCAGCAAGACGAGTCGGCTGCCGAGAGCATCAACATATTCGAGGGCGAGAGCATACAGTTCAAGAGCACTTCCACAGGATCGCCCGAGAGCGTGGAGTGGACTTTCGAGGGCGGCGACATCACCACGTCGACCGACGAGCAGCCCACCGTGAAGTATGACAAGGCAGGAACCTATGGCGTGACAATCACCGTGAAGCGCGGCGACGAGACCGACAGGCTTGAGCGCACGGGCTTCGTGGTTGTGGCGCAGAAGGCTCCCACCGCCACCATCGGTCTGCCCGAAGAGGGCTACGAGTCGCCTTTCGTTGGCGTGTTCATACCCACGGGCGTGCCCGTGACGTTCCGCGACTTGTCGACGGGCAACCCGACGGAGTGGAAGTGGGTGTTCCAGAACACCGACATCACGTCGAGCACCGAGCAGAACCCCACCGTCACCTATGTTGACAAGGGCCGCTTCAGCGTGGGACTCACCGCCAGCAACGCCGCCGGACAGTCGAACGACATTCTGCAATATGCAATACAGGCTGGAGGTGCGCAAAACGTGTGGAACATATCCATGGACGAGAACTCCAGTCTGGAGCAGGTGCAGCTGGGCTGGTATGGCAACTACGCCGGCACCAACTGGCTTGGCATCGACCGCTTCGCCGAGAAGTACAAGGCTCCGCTGGCCACGGCCACTATAGACAGTGTGTGCGTCTACTTCGCGTCGGTGACCACGGTGTCGCCCGACTCTGTCATCAAGCTCACCGTAAACGCCGTGGCCGACAACGGACAGCCGGGCGAGGTGCTGGCCACGGCCAGTGTGAAGGCTTCCGACCTGGCATACTCCGACAACGACTATCTCGCCACGGTGTTCCACCTCGACAAGCGCGTCACTCTGGAGAAGGGGCAGGAGTTCTTCGTGGCTGTCGGCCCGTTCCCCAACAACAGTCTCGATGTGTCGCCCTACACCAGCGACGACATCGCCATATTCTGCCACCGCCGCGACCTTGGCGGCAAGAACACCGCATGGAATTGGCTTGAAGACCAGGACGACTATGGCACCGGCCTCGGCACATGGCAGTGGTTTGCCAACACCGACGACCCTCTGTCGATGGCCATAGCCCCCGTGGTGACCTACGACGCCACGGCCACTGCAGTCAACGCTCCCAAGTCTACCGCAAGTCACGCCGCAACAGCGGGCATATACACGCTCGGCGGACAGCGCGTGGCCACTCCTGCCAAAGGCCGCGTGTATATCGTGAAGCAGGCCGACGGCAGCTGCAAGAAGGTTATGTGGAAGTAAGTTGTTTTGTTTGAACATTACTAAATTTAGGCTACACTTCAGGCATGAAGACTAGTGAAAGCCGCAGGGGAGCAATCTTCTGCGGCTTTCTTGTGTGAGGGTGGAACGGAGGCCATCCCAACTTCTTGCGGCATTGCTTTCGGCTTTCGTCGCTTTTTGCTACCTTTACCCACGATTGGCCGCGCATGGGGCCAACTGACATTCAGCTAACATTCAGCTAACGAAAACAAGATAACGATGAGAATAGGCTTCGACGCGAAGCGTGCGGTGCAGAACCGCACCGGACTGGGCAACTACAGCCGCTTTGTGGCAAGGATATTGGCGGAGCAGATGCCAAGCAACGAATACTTGATGTATGTGCCTAATGAGGGGCGCATGCCCTATCGGGGCGACATAGCCACGGTGGCGGCTCTGCCCGTGAGGAGTCCCGGCGGACTGTGGGACGCCGCTAGGGCGGCGTGGCGGTCGTGGGGCATAGCCAGCGACTTGCTGCGCGACGGCATCGACCTCTACCACGGATTGAGCAACGAGCTGCCGCTCAACATCAAGTCGGTGGGCTGCCGGTCGGTTGTCACCATCCACGACCTCATATTCCTGCGCAACCCCGAATACTACAAGCCCATCGACCGGTGGATATACAACTTCAAGTTTCGCAGGGCTTGCATCGACGCCGACCGCATAGTGGCTGTGAGCGAACTGACCAAGCGCGACATCATTCGGCGTTATGGCATCGACGAGGGGAAGATAGACGTGGTGTACCAAGGCTGCGACAAGGCTTTCGCCCAGCCCATAGCCGAAGAACGACTGGCAGAAGTGCGCCGCAAGTATGATTTGGCCGACAACTATGTGCTGTATGTGGGCAGCATCGAGGAGCGCAAGAACGTTGGGTTGCTGCTCGACGCACTCAGGGACGAGGCCGAGTGCGGCCGTCCGTTCCACGTGGTGATGGTGGGCAAGTCAACGCCCTATTGCGAGCGGCAGAAGGCCATGGTGAGGCAGCTGGGCATTGAGGGCTACTGCCACTTCTTCCACAACGTGCCGTATGCCGACTTGCCGTCGATATACCGCATGGCCACAGTGTTTGTCTACCCCTCGCGCATCGAGGGCTTCGGCATTCCCATGCTTGAGGCCATCACCAGTGGCGTGCCTGCCATAGGCTGCACGGGGTCGTGCCTTGAGGAGGCAGGCGGCCCAGGCTGCATCTATGTGGGGCCTGACGATGCCCACGCGCTTGGCGAGAGTGTCGCCCGACTGCTGCGCGACGACGCCATGCGCTGCGCCATGATAGAAAAGGGTAGGGACTATGCGCTCAATTTCACCGATGAGAAACTGAGCCGCGACTTGATGAATGTATATGAGAAAGCGATGGGGAAATAACAAAGGCACACTCCACACACCTTGTGAAAAGGTTGTAGAGTGTGCCTTTTGAATATCGTTTCAGGCATTCGCCCACACCGACGCGCGGCATCGGCAAGGCAAACGGAATGTTGCAAACGCTGTGGCTTACTTCGCATGGGCAACGGCATCGCCGTCGTAGCCCCACTTGTAGTAGGAGGCTCCATGCACGAATCCCGCTCCAAACGCCGTGAAAATCATGTTGTCGCCTTTCTTGAGACGCTTCTCGTTGTCCCAAAGGGCAAGCGGAATGGTGGCGGCACTAGTGTTGCCGTAGTGCTCGATGTTGACAAGAACTTGCTCCATGGGCAAGTCAAGACGCTTGGCCACGGCCTCGATGATGCGCATGTTGGCCTGATGGGGCACCACATAAGCGATGTTGTCCTTGTTCAGGCCGTTGCGCTCGGCGATGAGGGCGCAGTCGTCGCTCATGTTCGTCACTGCATAGCGGAACACGGTGCGCCCCTCTTGGTAGAGGTAGTGCAGACGATGGTCCACAGTGAAGTGCGACGGAGGACATACTGACCCGCCAGCCTTCAAGTGAAGGAATGGAAGACCCTTGCCGTCGGTGCGGAAATAGGAGTCGACCAATCCGACGTTTTCCTCCTCGGTGGCCTCAAGCAAGACAGCTGCGGCACCGTCGCCAAAGAGCGGACAAGTGCTTCGGTCCTTGTAGTCAACCACCGACGACATCTTGTCGGCGCCGATGACGATGATTTTCTTGTAGCGTCCGCTCTGTATCATTGCGGCCGCATTGTCGAGCGTATAGAGAAATCCGCAGCAAGCAGCCCAAAAGTCGAATGCGAAAGCGTTCTTCAGTCCCAGTTTTCCCAGAACCACCGATGCCGTCGAGGGAAATTGGTAGTCGGCTGTAGACGTGGTGACAATGAGCGCGTCGATGGTGTCGGGGTCAACCCCCGTCTTCTGGAGCAGCTGCTTTGCGGCCTTGCGCGCCATGTACGACGTGCCAAGCCCCTCCTCGGTGAGGATGCGGCGCTCCTTGATGCCCACGCGCGTCATAATCCACTCGTCGTTGGTGTCAACCATCCTCGACAGTTCCGCATTGTTGAGAACGTAGTCGGGAACGTATCCGCCTATTCCGGTGATTACCGCATTGATCTTGCTCATCGTCTATATAGATTACTCAGCAGCCGCTGTGTCTTCTTTCACGATGGCTACCTTGCCTCTATACTGTCCGCAGGTGGGGCATACGGTGTGGTAGATATAAAAGGCTCCACAGTTGGGGCATACTGCCAGTGTAGGCATCTCTGCCTTGTCGTGGGTTCTTCTTTTGCGTGTACGAGTCTTCGACTGTCTTCTTTTAGGATGTGCCATTTTGCTTTAATCTTTAATGTTGTTTCTTAATTGTTCCAATCCACTCCATCGCGGATCCATAGGTTTCTCGCCATCCCCCTCGGCGCTTCGGGCTGCCGAGTGCTCTTCAAGCAGTTGCGACATGGCACGGTTGCATTTTCCAGGTGCATGCACGTGCCTTACGGGTACCGACAAGGCTATAAATTCATAGACGACCCATGTCGCGTCGAACGTTCCGTCGTCTTCAGCGACTGTTATGATGTCGTCTTCCTCGGAGTATTCTTCTCCCAGCTTGGCCACCAAGTGCCCCTCGCCCTCCACCGGCTGCTGCATATCGTCGAGGCAGCGGTCGCACGGCACGGTCACGATTCCACTAAAGCGGATGTCCAAGTCGAAAAAGCGATAGGCGGTTCGATGCACGTTTATGCGCACGTCAACCTCGCCGCCTGTCAAGTCTTGCGCGCCAATGGCCTCAAAATAGTCATTGCCGACGGCAAAGTGCAGTGTGGCACTGTCATCGGCGAGACCTTTCAAGTCGATTTCAATCTTCTTCAAATCAGCCATTTCCACGCATATTTGCAATGAAAGCCCCTCCCCACCGCCAGCATCTCACAAACTGCCAATGCGGTTGGCACGGTCTTTCGGGCTGCAAAGTTAGCAATTAATTTCCATTAGTGGCCCATATATAACTTTTTTTTGCTATTGCACGACATATCGGGCCGCCATTGCCAAAGTGCAAAGGTTCGTTCTTGTCAGAACGACACCGTGCGGCTGCCGTCGTCGGCCTCGGCTATCGACACCTTCACGGCATCGCCCGGAAGCAGCTCTTCGATGAGTTCGGGCCACTCGATGAAGCAGAGCGCGCCACTGTAGAAATAGTCTTCGTAGCCCATGTCGTACACCTCGTCGAGTTTCTTTATGCGGTAGAAGTCGAAGTGGTAAATAAGCTCGTCGGTGGTGTCGGAGCGGTATTCGTTGACGATGGCGAATGTGGGCGAGGTTATAACGTCGTCAACGCCCAGTTCTTCGCACACGGCCTTGATGAATGTTGTCTTGCCGGCTCCCATCTTGCCGTAGAACGCGAACACGGTGGCCTCGCCCATGTTGGCGACAAACTGCCTTGCGGCCTCGCGTATGCCTTCGATGTTGTCTATTCTTATCTCCATTGTTTCCGTTATCTTTTCTTTCCCGTAAGGGTTATCAGTGGTATTATCATCTCTTCCATGGATATTCCGCCATGCTGGAACGTATCCTTATAATACGACACGTAGTAGTTGTAGTTGTTGGGATAGGCGAAGAATGAGTCGCCTGTGGCAAAAACGTAGCTCGTGCTTAGGTTGGGCGCGGGCAGGAAAGCCTTGTGTGGATCCTTGATGACAAACACGTCCTTGCTGTCATAGCTAAGGTTCTTGCCCAATTTGTAGCGCAGGTTGGTGTTGGTGTTGCGGTCGCCGATTATCTTCACAGGTTTGCTGGCGCGTATCGACCCGTGGTCGGTGGTGACAATCACCTTGCAGCCCGTCTGCGACAGTAGTTTGAAGAAGTCGGATATCACCGAGTGGCGAAACCAGCTGAGTGTGATGCTCCGGTAGGCCGACTCGTTGTTGGCCAGCTCGCGCACCATCTTCGACTCCGTTCGGGCGTGGCTGAGCATGTCGATGAAGTTGAACACCACTACGTTAAGGTCGTTCTTCTCCATTTGGTGGAATTTCTGCATGAGCTTTTCCGCTCCTGCGGAGTCGTTTATCTTGCTATATGAGAAGGAGTCGTGGCGGCGGTAGCGGTCGAGCTGCGTCTGTATGAGCGGCTCCTCGTTGAGGTTTTTGCCGTCTTCCTCGTCCTCGTCAACCCACAGCGAGGGAAACATGTCGGCGATGCTCTTTGGCATCAGTCCGCTGAATATGGCGTTGCGCGCATATTGCGTGGCTGTAGGCAGTATGCTGAAGTACAGGTCTTCGTCGATGTCGAAACTGTCGCCAATCTCCTTGGCCACCATGCGCCACTGGTCGTAGCGGAAGTTGTCGAGCACGATGAGGCACACCTTCTCGCCGGCATTGAGCAGAGGGAACACCTTGCGCTTGAATATCTCAGGACTCATCAGCGGATGGTTGCCGTCGGTGCGCCCTGGCGCAAGCTCGGCCACCCAGTCCATATAGTTTTTTCTCACGAACTTGGCGAAGCCGTTGTTGGCCTCTTCCTTCTGCATGCGCAGCATCTCGGTCATGCTGCTGTCGGTGCTGCTAAGCTCAAGCTCCCAATGCACAAGCCGCTTGTACACATCGACCCACTCCTGCCACGTGCGGCAGTCGCCTATCTGCATGCTTATCTGCTGGAAACTCTGCTGGTAGCTCGACTGCGTGACTTCGGTCTCTATGGCCTTGCGGTGTATGTTCTTCTTCAGGGCGAGCAGTATCTGACTTGGGTTTACAGGCTTTATCAGGTAGTCGGCAATCTTCGACCCTATGGCCTGGTCCATTATGTTCTCCTCCTCGCTCTTTGTCACCATGACCACAGGCACCGAGGGCAGAATCTCCTTGATGCGCTGCAGCGTCTCAAGTCCACTCAACCCAGGCATCATCTCGTCGAGCAGCACCAGGTCGAAGCTTTGCTGGCGGCACTGTTCCACCGCGTCGGCCCCGTTGCTCACGGTCACCACCTCATAGCCTTTTCTCTCGAGGAACAGCAAGTGCGCCCTCAGAAGGTCGATCTCGTCGTCAACCCATAGTAACAATCCGTTGCTCATTTGTAAAAGTCGTCATCAAAATCAAATCCGCCATTGCCCTGCACGCCCGTCGCGCCGTTGTCTCCTGTCGTGTCGTCTCCGTCGTCGGGCTTCGTTTCGGGTTCTTTCTCCTGTTCCACGCTTTCGGGAATGTTGAGCAGTTGTTCGTCGCTTACCTTCAGCGGGGCGAACGCCTTCTCGAAGAAGTTCTCGTATTCCACATAGCTGTATCGGGTGCCGAGCAGCTTGAGGTTGTCGCCGCTGATTATTATCCTGCGGCAGCCACGCAGCCGTTCGGCCATGGCCTTGTCGGCATAAAGTTGGCGCGCATACTGCAACGCCTCGTCATAGTTGAGGAAGCCGCGCACCATCATGCGGCATATCCCACGGTCGTCGTCAACTGCAATGTCGAAGTTGCGCACAAGGAAGTTGCTGAAGTTGTACTTGGCCAGTTCGTAGAGCATCTGGTTTGCGTTGAGCGAGTCGGCACTGCAGGCGAGCACAAACACGAAGTCGGTGTTGCGCTCGGTGCTCAGCGTGTCGGTGGCCGACGAGTCGGCATCGGCCAGGTTGACGGCGCGCATCGACCAGATGTCGCCAATGTCGAACTTTCCACCACGCAATGCGCGTCCGGCCTGCACGCCCTTGATTATCATTCCGGCCATTTCCGAAATCTCGCTCTTGGGATACTTCTCAACCACCTCTTTCATGTTGTCGAGACATCCCTGTGCATCGCCGTGGTTGAGCTGTTCCAAGCCGTAGATGAAGATAAACTTTGGACGGTTGTAGCCAAGAGGGAAACGCTCTGCCGACAACATGGAGTTTGACTTGACCTCGGCATAGCGGTCGGCCTTGAACGCCTCGTAGGTGGCTCCATAGAGCGAGTCTTCGATGTGTACGCCAAACTTGGCGTTCTCGGCGAAGTAGGGGTCGCTGAGCAGCACTGTCCATTGGCTTTGTGGATATAGCGACTTCAGCTTGTCGAGACTGGCGTTGGCCATGGCGGTGTCGCCGCGCCGTGAGTATAAGAGGAACAGGTGGTAGAGTGCCTCGTCGTTCTTCTCGTAGTCGGAATAGTTGTCGGTGAGCCGCACAAGGGCCTTTTCGCCCAGCTTCAGGTTGTCGAGCTTGTCCTTGAATATCACTCCCGAATTGAACAAACCATCTTTTATTATGTTGTCGCTGGCCGCCTTCTGCTCATCGGTAAACGGTATCTGCGCCATGTAATATTCCCTGTTGTGGGGGTCGCTGGCAGGGTCGGCCTGTTCCTTGCCGTCCTTCTTGTCATCAGCAGCGGTGTCGGCGGTTGGCTGGTCGGTGGCAACCGAGTCGGTCTGCGCCGTATCCTGGCCGTCGGCCTGCCCTCCCATGTTCACCACGGTCTGGTTGGCGCGCTGCCAGTTGTCGGCGTTTTCGCGCTGCCCCCATTGCCTCTGGAAGGCGGCCTTGCCCTGGCTCACGGCCATAGGGTTGTAGAAATACCACTGTCCGCTCTTCGATGTCGAGTTGTCGGTGGTTGTCTGGTTGGTTTTCTGCTGGTTGCCAACGGCGTTGGCAGACTGTTGCATCTTCTCGGCCTGGGCCTCTTGTGCGGCGCGTGCCTCCTCCTTCTCCTTGCGCTTCAGCTCTGCTATAACGCGGTCGATGGCCTTGTTGCGCTGGTCTTCGGGCAGCGAGGCCAGCACTTGCAGCGAGTCTTGCAGATGGATGGCGTCGGTGAACGGCACCAGCTCGTCGAGTATCTTCGAACGGTTTGACAGTTCTTCATAATCGGGGCGCTCCTTGTCGAGCAGGCCGATGGCCTCGCCATAGCAGCGCTTTGCGTCGCCATACTTCTCCTTCTCCCAGTACAGGTTGCCAAGGTGTAATAGCAGCACTCCCTTCTCGATGCCGCTGCGCGTGGCCTTCTCGTTGCCTTTCTCATAGGCGGCTATGGCGTTGGCCGTGTCCTTGGCTGTGAGGTATATGTTGCCTATCGCATAGTATACCTGGTCGAGGTAATCCTTGTTCTTGTCCGACGCAGCCATGCGGCGCAACCGCCTTACCATCTGCTTTGTTCGCCCCTTGGCCATCACCTCGGTTTGTGCAATGCGGGCGTTGAACTCCACCTCGTAGGGAGGGTTTTGGCGCACCACGCGCTTGTATGCCTTGTAGGCTTCGGCGCGGTTGCCGAGCTGGGTTTGCACCTGTCCCATCAGATACCACAGCCTTGCCCTTTGCTTGCGCCTCTTCTCGTGCTTTATTGACTTGCGCAGATATGGCACAGCCTCGGCATATTGCGCGCTGCGCACATAATAGTCGGCGTAGGTGTAGTCCCAGTCGGCCACGGCGCGGTAGTGCATCGTGTCGCGGCGCATCTTGGTCATCACGTCCTCGGCGTCATACAGCCATCCCAACTCACAGTAGCTCTTGGCGAGCCATGCGCGTGCAATGCCGTTGATGGCCGGCTGCGTGGCATAGAGCCTCGACATATAGGAGAATGTGGCTGCTGCCTCGTCGAACTGTCCCTTCTGAAACTGCGACTTGCCCATCAGTAGCCACGCCTTCCACAAGAACGGGTTGTACTCCCGGCGCGAGAGCCACTCTATGTCCTTGGCCGTCTTGCGGCGGCTCTTTGTCCATTCGGGGCGGCGCTTTATGCTGTGCTGCTTTATGGCTTTCTCGCACTTCTCTATGGCGCGGTCGAAGTTGCTCTTGCCCAAATCGCGGCTTGCCTTGTTGCCCACGGCATACAGAGGCAACATCTCGGTGAAGTTGTCCTTGTTGCCGTTTTCCTTCTCAAGCGATCCGTCGATGAAGGCTTGACTGCCGTTGTAGTAGGTGTTGTAGCGGGCGTTGAACGACTGCCACCAGCGCGTGCGGCTCGTGTTTTTGTGCGAGGAGCACCCAGCCATGGCCAATGCGGCCACGGCTATTGCAATCATTATTATATGTAGCTTATCAAACCTGCTCACACTTTCTTAACTTGAAAACCACCGATTTTATTGTTTTCAGGGCAGCATAAATGATTATTGCGGCGAAGATTATCGACGCTCCCGACGGCACGTTGAGCCAAAACGACACAGCCAGCCCCGCCACGCAGAACACGAAGCCGAAGCCTATGCTGAGCATTATCATACGGCGGAAGTCGAAGGTGAAGAGGTTGGCCGTCATCTGCGGGATGGTGAGCAGTCCCATGGCGAGCACAATGCCCACCATGCGCAGCGTTGACACTATGGACATGGCGGCAATGGCCATCATGGCATATTCCACAAGTGTCACGGGCAGGTGTTGCGAACGGGCGAACACGGGGTCGAAGGCCACGCTCACTATGATGCGCAAGAACAGCGCAAACAGCACTGCCACGCCCACTGCCAGCACGCCGAGCAGCCACAGGTCGGCTGAGCCTATCGTGAGGATGTTGCCAAACAGATAGGCCGACAGGTCGGGCATGAAGCCGGGGGTGAGGAAACAACATATTATGCCCACGCTCATGCCCAAGGTCCACGACACGGCAATGGCTGAGTCCTCGCGTATGCGACCACGCTGCGACAGCCACTGCACGCCACAGGCACTGGCCACGGCAAACACCATGGCCGAGAGTATGGGGTTGAGTCCGAAGAACACGCCAAGCCCTATGCCGCCAAACGACGCATGGGTGATGCCGCCGCTGATAAACACGAGCCGCCGCGCCACGATATAGGTACCGACGAAGCCGCAAAGCACACTGGCGAGCAGGCTCCCGAGCAGGGCGTTCTGGAAAAAAGTGTATTCTAATATTGACATTTCTTGTTTTTGTGAGAATGACGGAGAACCGCTAAAAAGCTGTTTTGTCAGTTTGTCCGTCAGACATGAGCAGCATCAGCTCGTCCTTTATCTGGTCGGGCACGTTTATGCCTCTTGCGGCGAGACTGCGGCTCCACCCCTCGGCCTCGTCGGGGCGCATGGTGTAGAGCACATAGCGGAATTCTTCGGCCTCGTCGTCGCTGTAAGCGTCTGACGTGCGGCCTCTATAACGGTCCAAGTCCTCATCGTCGTAATACTCAATGGGCTTCACGGCAGCCTCGGCCATGCAGTCCATGGCACACTTGCCTCCACCCGAAATGCACGAGGCGCACTTGTCGGTCGCCTCGACAATATCTTTGCCGTCGAGCCGTCGGCGCGCCATCACCGCCAAAGCGAGCAGTGCCGCAAGGCACACTATGCAGAAAACAATCACCATCGCTCTGGCAGTGGTTATGGTTGAACGTCGCTCTCTGTCACGGTGAACCCAGCCTTGCGCAGGTCGTCCCAATATGTGGGATACGACTTGGTCACCACCTGCGGACTGTCGATGCGCACGCTGCCCAGTCTCAGTGCCAACGGAGCGAAGGCCAATGCCATGCGATGGTCGTCGTAGGTGCTCACCACAGGGTCGGGTTCAGGCTCGCACCGTTCGCCGTCCCACACCAGTTCGCATCCGTCAACGTCGTTTATCACGTAGCCAAACTTGCGCATTTCTGTCTTTAGGGCCTCTATGCGGTCGGTTTCCTTTATTTTCAGCGTCTGCAAACCCGTGAAGCGGAACTTAACCCCCATGGCCGCGCAGCACACCACGAAGGTTTGGGCCAGGTCGGGCGAGTTGACGAAGTCGTATTCGAGTCTCGGAAGTTTGCGCCCAGTGCATCTCAAGGTTACCGCTCCGAGCTTGTCCTGCCCTTCGCCACTGCCAAAGATGGTGTTCACACCAAGCAGACTGAATATGTAGCGCACCGACGAGTCACCTTGCCTGCTGCTGTCGAGCAGTCCGCCAAGGCCAACGCGGCTGTCGGGACAGCAGCTCAAGGCCATCATCTCATACCAGTATGACGCCGCACTCCAGTCGTTCTCTATATGGTAGCTGCGGCTGGTGTAGGGCTTCGGGCGCACGCTTATGGTGTCGATGTCACTCCACTCGCCATCGGCTCCATAGGCGGCCATGAGCGACAGTGTGAGGTCGATGTAGGGGCGCGATATTATCTCGCCCTTTAGATGCAGCACCAAACCGTTTTTCAGCATTGGCGCAATCATGAGCAGTGCTGATATGTACTGCGAACTTACGTTGCCCGGCATGGCTAAGTGGCCTCCATCAAGCGTCTTTCCGCTTATGCGCAAGGGCGGAAAGCCCTCTTCGCCTTCATAGGCAATATCAGCGCCGAGATAGCGCAGGGCATCGACGAGCACCTTTATGGGGCGGTGTTTCATCCGGTCGGTGCCGGTCAGCGTGTGCCGGCCGGGCGTTGCGGCGAGATAGGCTGTGAGAAAGCGCATGGCGGTGCCGGCGGCTTTGATGTCGATAACGTCGGGCTTGTCGCGCAATGCTGCCAATGTGACCTGCGTGTCGTCGCAGTCGGAGAGGTTGGTTGGCGCCTCGCCGCCTCCAGCGAGTGCGCTTATTATTAGCGCACGGTTGCTTATGCTCTTCGAGGCAGGCAAGTCGATGTCTACATTCAGTGTTTTGGGGGCTGTTATTGTGTATATCATAATCGGATAAGCGTTGGTTCTGTCTGTTTGGATTGGCACACAAAATTAAACATTATAATCGGTTTGGACAAATGTTTACCATGGTTCAAATCGTACCAAGTTATTTCTTGTCGTCACTTACAATGTGCTAATCAACAGAACTACCAAGCATATTGTCAATTTGCTCCTTTGTGAGTCCTGTGTATTGCATCACCCTGCCAACGCCCATTCCGTCAGCAAGCATGGTGCGTGCAAAGTTTAATTGCCTTTTAAGGTTTGCCGAGCGTTCTTCGGCAATACCTTCGGCTTTTCCCTCAGCTTTTCCTTGCGCCAAACCTTCGGCTTTTCCTTGCGCCAGCCCTTCTGCTTTTCCTTGCGCCAGCCCTTCGGCTTTTCCTTGCGCCAGCCCTTCGGCTTTTCCTTGCGCCAGACCTTCAGCCTTTCCTTGTGCCAATCCTTCGGCCTTTCCTTGCGCCAATCCTTCGGCTCTACCTTCGGCAAGTCCCTCGCGCTTGGCGTTGCCAATGACGTCGTTTTGTATCATCACCGCGTTGATGTGCTCGTCGTAGGCAT
>CAVKUV010000049.1:0-24072 GCA_963659505.1 Lachnospiraceae bacterium | reverse complement strand
ACACCGACTAATCCTTTTTGCATAGGTGCATTTTGCGCATATGCCTTTGCGCATCGTTGGTTTCGGGTTTTTTCTATAAAACTGGCATGTCTGATTTGTTGTGTCTCATAGTAGTGGGTGCGATGTCTCACCGCACAGTTATTTGAACTGTTGCGATGTAAGCCTCTTCATCCATTCGCATCATTCCACTGCGACAATGCGTGGCATCCGACATGGCCATACCCCATCAATGGCCACGCCAACCCATATGTGCCGCTATCCAAGAAAACGATTACGTGGATTTTTATGCACGCTTGCGCCAGCATGGCATCCTTTTATTGCTATCTTTGCCGCACGAAAAACCGAAAACAATAAAACTCAAACAACAGTATGACAACTTTGACAATTTCGATTGTGGTCGTTTTCGTGCTTGGCTACATGCTGATAGCCCTCGAAAGCCTGACCAAGGTAAACAAGGCGGCAATCGCGCTGCTTATGTTCGTGGCGTGCTGGACCATCTTCATGGTCGATCCGTCAAGCTATTTGCCGGCAGCCATCGGCGAGAAGACCGCCTCGGTGGTGGGCGAGGTGATAGAGAAGCACTTGGGCAGCACCTCCACCACGCTGTTCTTCCTCATGGGAGCCATGACCATCGTTGAGCTGGTTGACCAAAACGGCGGCTTCAACTTCGTGCGCGACACGCTCCATACGCGCAGCAAGCGCACCCTGATGTGGCGCATAGCCTTCATGACGTTCTTCCTCTCGGCCATTCTCGACAACCTCACCACGTCCATCGTGATGATAATGATATTGCGCAAGCTCGTGAGCGACCACAAGGACCGCATCATATACGCCTCGCTCGTGGTGATAGCTGCCAATTCGGGCGGTGCGTTCTCGCCCATAGGCGACGTCACCACCATCATGCTGTGGAACAAGGGCGTCATTACGGCCATGGGCGTCATTACGGAGCTGCTCGTTCCGTCGCTCGTGTCGATGATAGTGCCCACGTGGGTGCTGTCGCTGTCGCTCAAGGGCGAACTGAAGGACGCGTCGGCCACAGCCCACGTGGCTACCGAGGCCGAGCTGCTGTCGGCACGCCAGCGCAAGACGGTGTTCTTCCTTGGCGTGGGCGGACTGATATTTGTGCCCATATTCAAGACCATCACCCATCTGCCTCCGTTTGTAGGCATACTGCTTGTGCTTGGCCTGCTGTGGACCGTCACCGAGGTGTTCTACAGCCGCTTGCCGGGCATCGAGGAGAAGGGCGCTAAGATGAAGCGCGTCACCAACATGTTGTCGCGCATCGACATGTCAACCATCCTGTTCTTCCTCGGCATACTCATGGCCGTGGCCTGCCTGGAGACGGTGGGAGTGCTCACCGCACTTGGCGAGGGACTCAACACCACCTTCAACGGCAACCACTTTCTCGTCACTGGCATCATCGGCGTGCTGTCGAGCATCGTTGACAATGTGCCTCTCGTGGCCGGCTGCATGGGCATGTATCCCATGGCCGAGGTGGGCGACATGATGCAGGATGGCATCTTCTGGCAGCTCCTGGCCTACTGCGCCGGTGTGGGCGGTTCGATGCTCATCATCGGCTCGGCTGCCGGTGTGGTCGTGATGGGCTTGGAGAAGATAACCTTCGTGTGGTACATGAAGCGCATATCGTGGGTGGCCTTTGTGGGCTACATCGCTGGAATTGCCTTCTACTGGGTTGAGCGCACGTTCATATTCTAATCTTTCACACCGTCACTGACGCGCAAATACTACATAAGACAACAAATAGCAGAAAACCGCCTGTTCACGCTTGGTGAGCAGGCGGTTTTTGATTTCGTGAATATAGGGTGGTTCTATAAATTAGCTTTGCAATCTGGCAAAACGAAAGCCACTCGAAATACAAAAGAACACGGTGGTAATTTATAGAACCACCCTATATACATTAGTCGTCAAACTCAAGGAAGCCCTCTATCCATTCGGCCTTGTGCAGGTTGGCCTCGGCCGAGGGGTTCGACACCGAAAGCCCCAACAGTCGTATGGGGCGTGCCGTCGAGAAGTCAACCACCTTGAGCAGACGCTTGGCCACGGGCAGTATCTCGTCTTTGGTGGTGAGCGTGCCTTGCTGGGTTAGGCTGCGCGTTATCTGGGTGAAGTCGGAGTATTTCACCTTCAGCGTTAGCGTGTGGCCCTCGAAGCTGTCTTTGGCGATGCGCCCCACCAGTTCGATCACGGCGTGGTAAAGTTCGATGATTACAGCCGAGCGCGTGGCGAGGTCGGTGGCAAACGTCTGTTCGCAGCCCACCGACTTGCGTATGTACTCCGTCTCCACGGGACGGTTGTCGATGCCGCGCGCAAAGTCGTAGTATATCGCCCCCACCTTTCCGAACACCTCTATCAAGTGGTTGCGCGAGCACTTCAGCAAGTCGGCTCCGGTGAACACGCCAATGTAGTGCATGCGGTCGGCGGTTTTCGGTCCCACGCCCCAAAACTGCTCTATGCGCAGCGTGCGTATGAAGTCTTGCGCGCGGTCGGGGTG
Source organism: Lachnospiraceae bacterium (assembly GCA_963659505.1). Taxonomy (GTDB): domain Bacteria; phylum Bacteroidota; class Bacteroidia; order Bacteroidales; family Bacteroidaceae; genus Prevotella. The sequence goes on along the minus strand of CAVKUV010000049.1, from coordinate 21,560 downwards.
TATCACCGTCAGACCGTCAGGCTTGCGGTAGTCCGACGCTATCTTGGCCAAAAACTTGTTGTACGACACGCCCGCCGACGCGGTCAGGTTCAGCTCCTCGCGTATGCGCCGCCTTATCTCCTTGGCTATGTCAACGGCAAGTGCCGTGCCGTGCTTGTTTTCCGTGACATCGAGAAAAGCCTCGTCGATAGACAGCGGCTCTATCATGTCGGTGTAGTCGCTGAAGATGGAGTGTATCTGCGCCGACACCGCCTTGTAAGCCTCAAAGCGCGGCGGCACGACGATGAGCTGCTGGCACATGCGCTTGGCGCGGCTCACGGGCATGGCCGAGCGCACGCCATAGCGGCGCGCCTCGTAGCTGGCCGTGGCCACCACGCCTCGCGCCTCGTCGTGGCCTACGGCTATGGGCTTGCCGCGCAGCTCGGGGTTGTCGCGCTGCTCCACGGAAGCGAAGAAGGCGTCCATGTCAACGTGTATTATCTTGCGTTGCGGCATACTGTGCAGATGAAGTGGGGTGTGAATGGTTCTTCCTCTTGTCTTTGTGAGGGCGACGGCAGCAGTTCGTCGGCACTGCCCGTGGTGAGGTATTCGCGGTTCCAAGCCAGTTTCTCGATGTCGATGGCCAAGGGCGTTTGACTAGGCGGTTGCGCCTCGCCAACGCCAATGGTGATGCGGTTGACGCCGCCTATAGGCAACAGCGACTTCAGGTCGACGCGTAGTCCGCGCCCGGAGAGCTTCACTGCGCTCTCCTTCATCGTCCACAGTCGGGTGAACTCCACGTCGGGGCGGGGCGCGGCGGCCACCATGCCATATTCGGCATCATTCAGAACATAGTGGGCAAGCCGCTCCTTGAACGGGCGGATGGTCTCGATGTCAACGCCAACGGGCGCGCCGCCCACAGCGCAGGCCACCGCCGAGCGGCAGTGGCTAAGGTTGAAGTGTATGTCGGCGTGGTCTTTAATGAAAGGCTTGCCGCCAGTCTCATATTCAAATTCAACGTCGCCAACCACGCCAAACTCGCGCTCCAGGGCGTGCTTCAGCAGCAGATAGGCGGCCACACACTGCCGCCGCCCCTCGGCATGGCTAATGGCGAGGGCGCGTTCGCGGCGTTGCATTGGCAGGCAATCCAATGCCGCATTGATGTCGATGCGCTGTATGTCGGTGTCTATGTATAGCACTCTGTGGCAGTGTGTTGGTGGGCTGTAATGCCCGTGTGTACTATTCCTTGTCGTCGGAGGCCACGCAGTCGCCAATGCCAAGCTCGGCCTTGGGTATCTTGCGGTTGGGGTTCTCCTTTGCTCCGAGGTCAATCAGCTCGCGTCCCTTCTTCACCACGCTTTGGTTTCCCGTGAGCAGTTTGTTGTCGGCAAAGGCATACGCCTTCTGCGCCTTCTCCATGGCGTCGCCAAGGTCGTGGTATCGCTTGATGAAGTCGCCCAGTCGGTCGAGCAGCTGTTCGGCCACTCCGAACACCCTTTCCTGGTTTTCGGCCTGTTGGTTCTGCACCCATGCTATGTGTATCATGTGGAGTATGCCCAGCAGGTTTTGCTCGCCGGTGATGAACACCTTGCGCTCGAATGCGTCGCGCCACAGTGTGGGGTCGTTGGCCAGGGCCAGCTGCAGCGACGACTCAAACGGCACGAACATGATGACGAAGTCGATGGCCTCGCGCGGAGCCTTGACATACTTGCTGTAGTCCTTGCGCGCCAGTTCCACCACGTGCTGCCTCACGCTCTTTATGTGGTCTTGCAGATAGCGCTCCTTCTCTTCGGGTGCAGTGGCGTTCACGTATTTCTCGTAGGCAGTGAGCGACACCTTCGAGTCGATAATGGCATCCTGCCCCTGCGGATAGTGCAGTATCACGTCGGGCTGCATCTCCTTGCCCGTGTCGTCGTTCTTGATGGGGCGTCCCGACTCGTCGCGCAAGCGCGCCTGCACCTCATAGTGGATGCCCTCGGTAAGTCCCTGCGAAGCCAGAAGGTCGCCCAGTATTATCTCGCCCATGTTGCCGGCGGCCTTGTTGTCGCGGCGCAGCACGTTAGCCAGGTTGTCGGCCTTCATGCCTATCTCGCGGCTGCTGTCCATCATCAGGCGTATCTGCTCGCGCAGTGAGGCCGAGTGCTGTGCGGTGTCCTTCATGCTCTCGCTTATGGCCTTGCGCATGTCGCCAATGGCCTCCTTCAGCGGTTGCGTGATGCCGCCCACGCTCTCGGCGTTCTGCTCCTTCAGCTTCTGTGCGTTGTGCTCCATTATCTGCTGCGCCATGTTGGCTATCTGCTCCTTGGCGGTGCGCAGTTGCTCGGCAAACTGCTCGCTCCGCAGTTTGGCCTCCTCAGCGTTTTGCTTGCGCAGAATGTCGATTTCGCGCTGGCGCGCCTCGGCCTCGGCGGTCATGCTGCGGTTGTCCTGCGCCAAGAGTCGCGCCTCGGCTTCGGCCTTCTCGGCGCGCTGGGTCAGACTGAGCAGCTGTTCGCCGCGCAGCTCCAGTTCGGTGGCCTTCTTCCCTGCGTCCACCGCCAGCCGCGACCGTTCCCTTTCGGTGGCCGCCGCCTTGCGCATGGCCTGGGCCATGGCCGCCAAGGCCACAATCAGCAAGATTACAAGAATGGTGGTCGTCATAGGCTAAGGGCGGCTTCCTGCACCATCTCGCCGAGTGTGGGGTGCGTGTGAATGATGTCCTTCAGTTCGCTTGCGGTGGTGTCGCGGCACATCAGCGCGGCAATTTCCTGAATGATGTCGGCGGCGTGCGCCCCGAAGGCGTGGCAGCCAATGATGCGTCCGTCCTCTTCGGCGGCGACGAGCTTTATGAGTCCCTCGGTCTCGCCCATGGCCAGAGCCTTGCCGTTGGCGCGGTAGTGTGAGCGTGCGCAGCGGTAGGCTATGCCGCTCGCCTTGCACGAGTCTTCGCTCATGCCCACGCTGGCGGCCTCGGGGTTGGTGAATATGGCTGCTGGCATTATGTCGAAGCGTATGCCGTCGGTGCGCCCGAGCACGTGGTTGATGGCGCGCAGTCCCTGCATGGTGGCGGCGTGGGCGAGCATCTGCCGTCCGTTTACGTCGCCTATGGCGTATATGCCCGGCACGTTGGTCTGCATGTTGTCGTCAACCTTTATGCCCTTTGCGTCGTAGTCTATGCCTATGGCGTCAAGGTTTAGCCCCTCGGTGTTGGGCTTGCGCCCCACGGCGAGCAGCACCTTGTCGGCCTCTACCGTGACGGTCTTGCCCTTGCGCTCAAAGGCCACCTGGCCGTTGGCGATGGAGTTGACCGCGGCTTGCATGTGGAACTCGATGCCCTTCTTCTCAAGCTGCTTGCGCAGACGCTTGGCAATGTCGCTGTCGAGCGACGGCAGACACTCCTTGAGGAACTCAACAACGGTTACCTTGCAGCCGAAGCTGTTGAACACACAGGCGAACTCCATGCCGATGACACCAGCCCCGACTATGCAGAGCCGCTGTGGCAGTTCGGTCAGACTGAGCAGTTGGGTGCTGTCGAGCGTCATGTCGGGGTCCATGTCGGCTATCCTTGGCATCTTCGGACTCGACCCCGTGGCTATCACGATGGCCTTTGCCGTATATTCGTCTTGTCCAACCACTACGGTGTGGCTGTCCTTCAGCTGCGCCTCGCCCTGCACGTAGGTTATGCCCGGAGCCGAGAGCAGCGTCTCTACGCCACTGCGCAGCTGTGCGGTAACGGCGTTCTTGCGCTCCACCACCTTGGCGAAGTCAAACGAGTATTGCATGCCTTCGAGTCCGAAGGTGTCGGCCTCGCGCAGTGTGTCGATTATCTCGGCGTTGCGGGCGTAGGTCTTTGTGGGTATGCACCCCTCGTTGAGGCACGTGCCGCCGGGCATGCGCTTCTCTATTATCACTGTATTGAGGCCGTTCTTTGCGGCATATTCGGCAGCGCGGTAGCCGCCGGGGCCGCTTCCTATTATTATTATGTCGGTGTTCATGGGTGTGGTTGTGTGGAAAAAAGTTGGTGTTGCAGGATATGAATGTTTGAAATGAAGTTCTGAAACAGACGGCCTCCGTTTGCCGTGTGGCTGTTTCTTGAACATTCATGGGCTTAAACCTAAGGTTTGCGCCCCAAAGAAATAGTGCCTTCAGGACGCAAACCTTAGACTTTTATGCTTGCTCCACGCAGACTGCGCGGAGCGTTGTCAGATGAAGTCGATGTCGTCTGTGCCCGATTAGTTGGCCGCAGCCTTGTCGGCCACCATCTGCTTGTAGGTCACGATGGGGTGTTTTGCGGCCAGCACATCGTCAACACGCCCAATGGGGGTGTTGTGTGGCGCGCCCTTCACCACCTCAGGCTCCGTCTTGGCTTCTTCGGCTATGCGGCGCATAACGGCGATGAAACCGTCGATGGTGTCCTTGCTCTCGTTCTCGGTAGGCTCTATCATGAGCGACTCGTGGAAGAGTAGGGGGAAATATATCGTGGGGGCGTGGTAGCCATAGTCGAGCAGACGCTTGGCTATGTCCATGGTGGTAACGCCGGTTGACTTGTCCTTAAGACCGTTGAACACAAACTCGTGCTTGCAGAGTCCGTCGATGGGCAGTTCGTAGACGTCCTTCAGCGACTCCTTTATATAGTTGGCGTTGAGCGTGGCCAGCGGACCCACCATCTTCAGGTTCTCGTGTCCGAGCGAGAGAATGTAGGAATAGGCGCGCATCAGCACCGCGAAGTTGCCATGGTATGGGCCAACCGATGTCTCGCACTCGCCGGGCAAGAACTGCTCCAGTCCCTTTCTGACACCCACGGGACCTGCTCCTGGGCCGCCTCCGCCGTGGGGTGTAGAGAATGTCTTGTGCAGGTTGATGTGCATCACGTCGAAGCCCATGTCGCCCGGACGCGCCGCACCCAGCATGGGGTTGAGGTTGGCACCGTCGTAATACAGCAGTGCTCCACAGGCGTGTACGAGCTTCTCTATCTCGGGAATGGCCTTCTCGAAGAGTCCAAGCGTGTTGGGGTTGGTCATCATCATGGCGGCCACGGTGTCGTCGAGCAGTCCCTTCAGGTCGTCAACATCGACGATGCCCTCTGGCGTGCTCTTCACCTCAACCACCTCAAGACCGCAAACGGCAGCCGAGGCGGGGTTGGTGCCGTGGGCTGAGTCGGGCACAATAACCTTAGTGCGCTTGGTGTCGCCACGGCTCTCGTGGTAGCTTCTTATCACCATCAGTCCGGTAAGCTCGCCGTGGGCCCCGGCAAAGGGGTTGAGGGTGAACTTGCTCATGCCGGCTATCTCGGCCAAAGCGTGGTCGAGACCCTCGCACACCTTGAGCGCTCCCTTGCAGGTTGACTCCGGCTGTAGCGGGTGCAGGTTGGCGAAGTCGGCCATTGCGGCCACTTCCTCGTTGATGATGGGGTTGTATTTCATCGTGCAACTGCCCAGAGGGTAGAAGCCGTTGTTCACTCCGAAGTTGTTTTCGCTGTGGTTGGTGTAGTGTCTCACCACGGTCATCTCGTCGCATTCGGGCAGGGCGGCGTCGGCCTTGCGGCGCATGTCGGCAGGTATGTCGTAGTTGCCAAAACGGTTTTTGGGCAGCGAGTAGCCCTTGCGCCCCTCGTGCGACAGTTCGAAGATAAGATTACCGTATAGTTTGTTGTTCATGGCTCAGATGGTTTCAATAAGTTTGTCAATCTCCTCCTTGGTGCGCTTCTCCGTAACGGCAAACATGATGGTGTCGTCGGCCACCTTGATGCCGCCGAAAATGCCCTTGTCTATGAAGCGCTTTTGCAGCGCGTCAACGTCGCCGTCATACTTCACACAGAACTCATTGAAGAACGGGCGGTCGAAGGTCAGCGTGAAGTGGCCTGTGCCGATGAGGCGTTCGCACAGGTAGTGTGCTCCGGCATACGACAGTTCGGCGGCCTCTTTCACGCCCTCCTTGCCCATTACCGACATGTAGATGGTCACGAAGAGCGCCATCAGGCTCTCGTTGGAGCAGATGTTCGACGTGGCCTTCTGCCTTCTGATGTGCTGCTCGCGTGCCTGCAGCGTCAGAGCGAAGGCGCGCTGTCCGCGGCTGTCCTTGGTCATGCCGACAATGCGGCCAGGCATCTTGCGTATCAGCTTCTCGGTGCAGCACATGTAGCCCACCGAGGGTCCGCCGAAGCTCATTGGTATGCCGAGGCTCTGTCCGTCGCCCACGGCAATGTCTGCGCCCCACTCGCCGGGAGTCTTGAGCACGGCGAGGTCGGCGGCCACGCAGTTCATTATGAGCAGGGCCTTGTTGGCGTGGGCCAGGTCGGCAAATCCGTCGTAGTCCTCGACAACGCCGTAGTAGTTGGGCTGCTGCACGAGCACTCCGGCAACGCCGCCCTGCACGATCTTTGCGGCGAGGTCGTCCTTGTCGGTTGCGCCGTTCTTGGCGGCTATGGTCTCCAGTTCGATGCCGTGGAACTTGGCGTAGGTGCGCACAACGGCCATCGTCTTGGGATCGACAGTGGCCGATATGAGCACCTTGTTGGCCTTCTTGCCGGCGGCAACGGCCATCATCACGGCCTCGGCTGTGGCGGTGGTGCCGTCATACATCGACGCGTTGGAGATGTCCATGCCCGTAAGCTCGGCCATCATCGACTGGTATTCGAATATGTAGTGGAGTGTTCCCTGTGATATTTCAGCCTGGTAGGGAGTGTAGGATGTGAGAAATTCCGAGCGGCTGATGATGTTTGGCACCACCGATGGTGTGTAGTGGTCGTAGACACCCGCTCCGGCGAAGCACGTCAGCTGGGTGTTCTCCTTGCCAAGAGCCTCGAAGAAGCGGCGCACCTCAAGTTCGCTCATGGCCTCGGGCAACTGGTAGTCGCCCTTGAAACGTATGCTCTCGGGCACTTCGGCATACAGGTCGTCGAGCGACTTCACGCCCACCTTGTCGAGCATGGCCGCCGTGTCGGCCTCTGTGTGTGGAAAATATTTGTAGGTCATTTCTATGGTTTGTTCTGTGTGATAGTGTGTGTCGTGCAAATGACAATGGGGAATTGGCGCACACAATGCCACTGCGGCGTGGGCCGCATGGCCGCGATGGTGCGCCAATTCCCTATTGCCTAAGTGTCGCGCTGGGGGGATTATGCCTCCTTTGCGCAGAACTCCTCGTATGCCTTGGCGTCCATCAGGTTGTCGAGTTCGGCCTTGTCCGACATCTCCACCTTGATGATCCAGTTGGCGAAAGCGTCCTGGTTGATCAGTTCGGGAGTGTCCTCAAGAGCCTCGTTCACCTCAACCACGGTGCCGCTCACGGGCGAGTTGAGGTCGCTGGCGGCCTTCACGCTCTCCACAGCGCCAAACTCCTCGCCGGCCTCCACCTCGTCGTCAACTTCGGGCAGGTCAACATAAACAACGTTTCCGAGTGCGTTCTGGGCGTAGTCGGTTATGCCGACATAGCCGAAATCGCCCTCTACCTTCACAAATTCGTGCGACTCTGAGTAGTAGAGTCCTTCAATTACCTTTGCCATATTAATGTTTTATTTTTTATAATGTTTGTCGTAGAACTTCTTCTTCACCACCTTTCCGGGGAAGGTCTTCTTGCGTATCTGTATTCTTACTGGCGTGTCGAGCTTGGCGTAGGCCGCGTCGATGAGTGCCATGCACACGCTCTTGTCGGTCGATATGGTGTGGTAGCCGGTGGTCACCTCGCCTATCTTGTCGCCTTCGGCGTTGAGCACTGCATATCCGTGGCGTGGTATGGCCTTGTCCTCAAGCTCTATGCCCACCACCTTCTGCTTCACTCCGTCGGCCTTTTGCGCTGCCAGGGCGTCGCGGCCGATGAACTCTTCCTTGTCGAGCTTGCAGAATATGCCAAGTCCGGCCATGATGGGCGATATCGATGCCGACAGCTCGTCGCCATAGAGGGGCAGTCCCACCTCGAAGCGCAGTGTGTCGCGGCATCCCAGTCCGCATGGCTTGCACCGTCCGCTGGCCATCAGCTTGTCCCAGCAAGTGCGTATGTAGTCGTGCGAGCCGTATATCTCGAAACCGTCTTCGCCGGTGTAGCCCGTGCGGCTCACTATCACGTCGCCTATGGTCTTCACGGTGTAGAACGTCAGTTCGCTGCACGGCAACGACAGCACCTCCTCCATTACCTGCTCCGACAGCGGTCCCTGCACAGCCAACTGGCCGTAGAAGTCCGACTTGTTGTGCATTTCGATGTCGAAGCCCTCGGCGTTCTTCTGCATCCAAGCCCAGTCCTTGTCGATGTTGGCCGCGTTGATCACGATGAAGAAGTCGTTGTCGCCCATCTTGTACACCAAGAGGTCGTCAACGGTTCCGCCGTCCTCATAGCACATCATGCCATACTGTATCTGTCCGGCAGCCAGCGTGCTCACGTTGTTGGTGAATATGTGGTTGACGTAGCGTTCGGCGTCGGCGCCCTTCACGGTCACTTCGCCCATGTGCGACACGTCGAACACTCCGCACGCCGTGCGCACGGCCTGGTGCTCGTCGATGATGGTGGAGTACTGTATGGGCATGTCGAAGCCTCCGAACGGGCTTATCAGTGCCCCCAGGGCCACGTGCTTGTCGTAAAGACAGGTTCTTTTGTTTTCCATATTATTGTGTGTATTGTTTATTTTGTCAGCAAATCAATAAGGTCTTCCTTGCCGAGGTTGAGCACTATGTCGTCGATGCGGTCGGGCAAGGCTTGGCGCAGTGCGTCGGCGTTGAGCGCCACGTTGCGCAGCGGCTTTATTATGCGCTGGTCGAGTTCGCCAGTGAGGAAATAGTCGCCAAGCAGCTGCAGACCCTTTACCACACCGTTCTTCAGTTCGATGTGGGCCTCGATGTCGCCAACGCCCTCAATGCGCTTGCGCTTTACAATGGTGTATTTGGGGTTGTTGCCATAGATGAATTCTGGCGACAGATACTCGCGCTCTATGTCTTCTATGGCGTTGATGTCGGCGTCGGTGAGCGTCACTTCGCCGTCGCAGAGGTTGCCGAGCACAAACGACTTGAAGCCCTCTATGTCCAAGTCGATGAAGTCCTTGAGCAGGGCTATGCGCTGTCTCACGCTGCTTATGCCCTTGCTCACCAGCTTTGCGTCGGTGGGGGTTATCGACCCCACCATGTTCTCCATGTTGGTGTCGTAGAGCATGGTGCCGTGCACTATGCTCCGTCCTGGCGTGTGGTAGAAGGCGTTGCCCGACACCTTGCGGTCGCCTATCATTATGTCGTTGCGCCCCGACGGGTGTGCGTCGACGCCGAGCTTGCGCAGCATCAGCACCACCATATTTATATAGCGGTTGAAGGTGAAGTTCACCGCCTCGTCCTTCGTTATGTATGAGAACATGATGTTGCTCATGTCGGCATACACGCATCCGCCTCCGCTCTTGCGCCGGTATGTCAGAATGTTGTGCTTGCGGCAGAAGTCGAGGTTCACCTCGCTTTCTATCAGTTGGTTGCGCCCGAAGATAACGCTTGGCTCCACTTGCCACATGAAAAAGCAGTCGTCGGCGTCGATGTGGCGGGCGACAAACTCCTCCATTGCCAGATAGAACGACAGGCGGCGCGTCTCTTTGCGGGGCAGGGCGATGTGTAGCATGGCTATTGCAATTACTCTGCAAAATTATTAATAAAAGGTGTAAGAGCCAAACGAACTTAGTTACATTTTCAGAAATTCACCAAGATGCACGTGCTTGATGCCATCCACGCTGCTGCCGCTGGTCCATTCGTCCAGACTCACCACATATTTGGGATAGTTGTTCCGGATGGCCTGGAGATTTCCGAACTCCCTCTCCTTGGTGCTTTCGTCGGCAATGAGATAGGATGATTGCACGTACACCACCTCGTCGCCTTTGCGCCCAACGAAGTCTATTTCCCTTCCGCCTGTCTGTTGACCTGTGAACACCTCGTAGTGTTGTTGCGAAAGGTGCAGGAATATGGCGTTCTCCATTAGTTTGTGTATGTCCTTCTGCATGGAAAATCCGAAGTGGCAGTTGCGCAGTCCCAGGTCTTCGAAATAATACTTGTCGCCAATCTCGAAGGTGTGCAGTCCGTTCACGTCGATGCGGCGCACCTTATGTATAAGGTAGGCGTTTTGCAAAGCCTTCAGATAGTTGATTACTTGCAGGGCGGATATGTTGATGTGCTGCGACTTCAGATAGCGGCTTATGTTGTTGGCCGAGAACAGGTTGCCAACGTTGTCGGCTGTGTAGAGTGCCAACGACTCAAGGAAGTCAACGTTTCTGATGCCCTCGCGCTTCACCACGTCCTTGAGCATGATGGTGGAATATACATTGCGAAGATATTCAAACACTATCTCCTGCTCCAAAGGCAAGTTTCCCAAGTATGGCAATCCGCCGAACGTCAGGTAGTTGCGCAGTGACTGCGTTGAAGTGCCAACACGGTGGAACTCCAGAAACTCCCCGTATGCCAAACTGTGTATGTGAAACTCCACATACCTGCCTGAAAGGTAGGTTGACAGTTCGCTGGAAAGCATGGTGGCGTTGCTTCCTGTGATGAAGATGTCGCAAGCGTCCTGTGCCTGCAAGCTCCGCAATGTGTTCTCAAAGCCTTGTATGTCTTGCACCTCATCTATAAACAGATAGTTGTCCTTGCCTTCCTTCAGGTGTGCCGCCACATATTCCGACAGGTCTTCATGGGTGCGGATGAAGAAGAACTCCTCCAGCTCTTTGTTGATGCAGATGGTGTTGCAGCCGGGGCGCGTCTGTTCTATGTGCTGTTGTATCTGTCGGAGAATACAGCTCTTGCCCACTCGGCGTTGACCTGTAAGCACCTTTATGATGTTCTTGTTGATGAAAGGCGCTATGCGCTCGGTGTAGCTTGGTCGGTTGATAAGTTGCATCATAAGTCTCTGTTTGTTAGTTACGATTAAAACTTTTGGCAAAAGTAGCGGTTTTATTAGTTACACCAAACAAAACGAATGAAAACGGGTGCTTTATTAGTTATGATTAACAGAGAAAGGGGCAAAAAGCATTATTGTCTGTTTGGGATGATGTGTCTGACGCATGTTCTTGCCGTTTGTTTCCTTCCAATAAGGAAACATTTACCAAGTTGTTTCCTTCTGAAAAGGAAACGTTTGCTGGTTTGTTTCCTTTTCAGAAGGAAAGAAAGTGTTTTTGCTTGTATCCAAGCATTTCATTTTTTTTTCGTTTTAAGTGACGCTGAGCTTGGTGTTTAAGGGATATAGTTTGGGGCTTACAGGCGCAGCGAGGACGCAGCGCCTACTGCATATACCATGTGCAGAACAACATAAAAAAGGCCATGCGGCAGGCTCAGCCCACCACATGGCCTATTGGAAAAAGCCTTGCGGCTCTGTTATTTGCGTGCGAACGTGCCGCTCTGCTTGGCCGTGGCGCCCTCTTGGCGCAGCTGGCGCAAGAATGTTGCGGCGGCGCGCGTCTGGGTCGGGTTCAGGTATGGTGCCCAGTTGAAGCCCGAGGTGCTGGCCATCGAGAAGCTGTAAGCCCCGTAGCCAGTGTAGGTCAGTTGGCCAGAGAACTTGTCGCGCGTCAGTGCGTAGTTGCTCGTGGTGGCCGTAGTGATGGTGGTGTTGTCTTGATAGTTGATTGTGATGGTGCCGTTGGCCTCGGTCCATGTAAACATGCTGAAGGCGTAGTTCTTCCTTGGGCTGTTTGTGTCGTAGTCGAGCTGCGCGCCCTGGCCGTCGGCAGCAAACTCAAACACGGTGGCGAGGTTGCCCGTCGTTACGCCCCACACATTGCTGTAGTATGTGCTGGCCAGTGTGCCTTGCCACTGCGACACGAGCACGCTGGTGTTCTGCTGGTCGTTGTTGGCCACGAGCGATATGTTGTCGATATACAAGTGGTCGGATGTGAACGAGTATGCCAGATTCTCCTCCCCTTTGCTGCTCTTTATGCAAACGGTGTTGGCCGTGGCGCTCCATGTGAACGACATCTCGTCGGTCGTTCCGTTCTCCACAATCTTCCTGTAGCCCGTGCGGTCGCTATACAGTGTGAGGTAGAACACCGACGAGGCGTTGTCGTCCGACACGTAGCTGCCCACGAGCTTCTTCTCATACTGGTTCAGGTCGTCGGTCTGGCTGTTCAGCACGTATGGCGCGCCGTCAACATACAAGTGGTTGTGTGAGTAGTAGAACGTGTGCGACTCCTCCTTCTTGGTGTCGTCGTAGAGCGTTATTATCATGTCTTCATACACATACCACTTGAACGACTGCGCGTTGGTGCCGTTGTCGTAGCTGCCGGTGCGGTTTTCGTTTAGCACGAGGTAAACCGGCTGCTTGGGGTCGTCGGTAACGTAGCTGCCCACGAGGTTGCGCTCCGTTTGCGTCAGGCTCTGTTGGTATGGGTCTACGTATTGGCTTCCGCCATCGCCGCCGCCGCCGTTCCATCCGTCGTGGCGGTCGAAGGGGTCGTTGTTGTCGCAGGCGGTGAATGCCAGTGGCATGATGGCCGCGAATGCTATTGCCAAAAGCTTATTCTTCTTCATTGTCGTTGTCTCCTTTATATTTAATAATGTTATACCTATTATATATATGCGCTGGACTTGCCTCGCGTCGGGGCTTGTCTACAGCGACAGCAATGGCATGTCCCCATGACGGATGAGGTTTGTGTGGCCTCTGCTTAATGGGGATGTATCCGTTGCAAAAGTATGAAATCATTTTCAATGGATGTATGGCAAAGGCGGAAAATTTGCGCCCCGATTCGTAACTGTGCCGTTTACGACTCGTAACTATGCCATTTACGGGTGCTAACTATGCCATTTACGATGCCTAAGTGGCATAGTTACGAGTCGTAAATGGCATAGTTAGGCATCGTAAACGGCATAGTTACGAAATATGTTCTTTCCGCGCGAAAGACTTGGCGTTATCAAAAATAAATTGTATGTTTGTACCAAGCAAAACAAGAACCGCCACGAAAGGAGAGAATACGCATGACACTGACAGACGAGAACTACATAAGGTTTGACTGGGCCATCAAGCGCCTGTTGCGCAACAAGGCCAACCACGCCGTACTGGAGGGATTCCTGTCTACGCTGATAGGCAAGAGCATAAAGATACAGAAGTTTCTTGAGAGCGAGGGCAACCAGGACGACGAGGACGACAAATACAACAGGGTTGACATTCTGGCCGAATTCGAAGACGGAGAACTAACCATCGTCGAGGTGCAGAACAACCGCGAGCAGGCCTATTTCCACCGCATGCTCTATGGAGTGTCGAAGGCCATAACCGAATACATCGGCATCAACAACCCATACGAGAAGGTTAGAAAGGTGTATTCGGTCAACATCGTATATTTTGAGCTGGGGCAAGGCTCCGACTACGTGTACCACGGCAAGACGGTGTTCAAGGGCATGCACGCGCCGCACGACACTCTGAAGCTGTCTGCGCGTCAAAACGAGAAGTTCTTCGGCGTGAAGGAGAAGTGCGTAGAGAAGCGCAAGGATGCCGGCGACATATTCCCGGAGTACTACGTTCTGCGCGTGAACGACTTCGACAAGGTTGCCACCGACCCGCTTGACGAGTGGATAGAGTTTCTGAAGACAGGCAAAATCGACGCGTCCGCAAAAGCCGCAGGCTTGGCCGAAGCGAGGGAGTGCCTGCGCGTTGACAGCCTGTCGAAGGAAGACAAGCAAGCCTACTTCCGCCATATGGAGGCGATAAGGCACATGAGGAGCCTCTTCGACACCAGCCATGACGAAGGCTACGAAGAAGGTAGGGCCGAAGGAATGGCTGTGGGAATGGCTGAAGGTAGAGCTGAGGGTAGAGCTGAGGGTAGAGCTGAGGGTAGAGCTGAGGGTAGAGCTGAGGGTAGAGCTGAGGGTAGAGCTGAGGGTAGAGCTGAGGGTAGAGCTGAGGGCGAACTTAGCAAGGCCATCTCCATTGCGCGCAATCTAAGAAACTTGGGGCTAAGCACCGACCAAATCATTGCATCCACCGGACTTACCGAAGAGCAACTGAAAGAGCTGTAACGCACCAAAGGCCAATAGAGGAAAGACTTATGTTTATGGAAAAACAAGTGCTGCACGTTTGCGGCAAATCATCGTGAAGAAGAAAGCGACACAGATGATTTCCACTTCTTTGCCTTTTCCTCTGTATGCAAGGCACATTAACACAGCTTCTGCACACAACACTGCCGACACGCACAAAATGTAAGGCAACAGCTGCGGACATAAGACCCGTCAAGACAATGTGTAGGCGGCATAACCACTAAACGGCACAAGAAAACTGTGCATATGTCACTTTGCACGCCCGTAAACGTTAAAAATGACGTTTTGACACTCAAATTTACACTTTGTTTCCATAATGTTTGTGCGTTAACATCATTTGTCTTAACTTTGCAATGGATAATTGGCAATCGACAGGCGAAAGCGACACTTCATCGAAGCAAGTTTGCATTGCCATTGCAACAGATTAAACAATTTCAATCGAATTCTCAGGATAGTTGATGTGCTAAAAGCAAATGAGGACAACAACGGCCACATTATTTATATATAGACAAACGACAACATAAAGAGGAATATGAGAAAAAAGGTGTTTTTAGCGTCACTGTTGCTTGCCGCATCAGGACAATTGATGGCACAGAACGCCGGCTCTGTTGGCGGGCAAGTCATCGACGAGAACGGAGAGCCCATAATAGGCGCCCAAGTGAAGGTGAAAGGAGCAAAGACAGGCACCGTGACCGACGTTGACGGAAACTTCTCCATGCCTGCCAATGTGAAGAACGGCACCGAACTGGAAATCAATTACCTCGGCATGGAGCCACAGACCGTCAAGGCCGGAAAGGGCATGAAGGTCAAGCTTCTGTCGAAAGACCATCAGCTCGACGAGGTCATCGTGGTGGCCTATGGACAGCAGAAGAAGTCGTCGTTCACGGGTTCGGCAGGAGTGGTAAACACCGACAAAATCTCAAACAGGCAAGTGACCACCGTGGTCGATGCCCTTGAGGGGCAGGTGGCAGGAGTGCAGATGGTGAAATCCTCGGGCGACCCCACCTCTACGCCTACAATCCTCGTGCGAGGCATCAGCTCAATCAATGCCGGCACCGAGCCGCTGATAGTGGTTGATGGATCGCCATACTACGGTTCGTGGAGCGACATCAACCCTACCGACGTGGCCTCGATGACCGTGCTTAAGGATGCCGCAAGCAACGCCATGTATGGCGCACGCGGCGCCAACGGCGTGATACTGATAACGACAAAGAACCCACAGAAGGGCAAAACGACGATTACCGTCGATGCCAAGTGGGGCAGCAACAGCCGCGCTTCGCAGACATACGACGTGGTAAGCAACCCCGGACAATACTACGAACTGTTCTACAAGGCGTTGTACAACTACAACGTCAACACCCTAAACATGTCGGCCGCCCAAGCCCACGCCTCGGCCAACGAGCAGATGATAAGCTCGGTCTCCGATGGCGGACTCGGCTATCTGTGCTACGAGGTGCCCAACAACGAATATCTCATCGGCACCAATGGCAAGCTGAACCCCAACGCCACGCTCGGCAAGAAAGTAACCCTCAATGGGTATGAATATACCGTGATGCCCGACGACTGGGTGAAGGAGGCCTACCGCAACACGCTGCGGCAGGAATACAACATAAACATCAACGGAGGCAACGACGTTGCACAGGTATATGCCTCGCTCGGCTATCTTGACGACCCCGGCATAGCCTACGGCTCGGCCTACAAGCGATATACAGCGCGACTGAAGTCGACATACCAGGCCAAGGACTGGCTGAAGATTGGCGGCAACCTCAACTATGTACACTCCGACACCGACCATGCCGGCACCTCAAGCGGGACAAGCACATTCTACATCATCAACACGATAGCACCCATATACCCTGTGTATGTGCGTGACGGCAACGGCAACATCATGACCGACCAAAACGGCAAGATGTATGACTATGGCAACTGTGATATCGCCGACCTTGTGCGCCCCGTGCTGTCAGACCAGAACCCATTGAAGGACGACCAGCTGCAGACGAACAACAACATCAGCAACTCAATCTACCTGACGGGGTTTGCCGACATAACGCCGCAATTCGTCAAGGGGCTGAAGCTGACCGTGAACGGTACGGTGAGCGACTGGGAATACCGCAACACGAAAACCACCCAACCCTTCTACGGTTGGGGACAGAACACCTATCCCACTGGTGGCATCACCAAGGGGCACTACCGCTACTACACGGTAAACTTCCAGCAACTGCTCAACTACGTGCGCTCATTTGGCAACCACAACATGACGTTGCTGCTCGGACACGAGAACTACAGGCAGACCGACGAGACGCTGTATGCGTCGCACAAGAACATGTTCTCATACTTTGGCAACCACGAACTGAGCGGTGCCGTTGAGGACGAGAACTCATATTCCACACAGGTCAAGTACAACACCGAGGGATACTTCTTCCGCGGAATGTACGACTACGACGGCATCTACTTCGGCCAGTTCTCCTTCCGCCGCGACGCGTCGTCGCGCTTCGACCCATCCCACCGCTGGGGCAACTTCTTCTCGTTTGGCGGAGCATGGATAATCACCAAGGAGAAATGGATGGAAGGCACGAAGGAATGGCTCAACATGCTCAAGCTGAAGGCTTCGTTCGGACAGCAGGGCAACGACGACATCGGCGACTACCGATACATGAACACCTACCTCATGGTGAACTCCAACGACCAGCTCGGACTCACCATCAGCAACATTGGCAACAAGGACATCACTTGGGAAACCAACACCAACGTCAACGTGGGTGTGGACTTCGAGTTGCTGAAGAGCCGCCTGCGCGGAAGCTTTGAATACTTCTACCGCAAGACCACCGACATGCTCAACTTCGTCAGAGTTCCGCTGTCCGACGGCTACGCCGGCTATTGGGACAATGTGGGCGACATGGTGAACAAGGGCATCGAGCTTGACCTCACGTTCGACGCCATACACACCAAGGACCTGCTATGGAGCGTGAACCTCAACGCCACCCACTACAAGAACAAGATTACTTACTTGTATGAGGACAACAAGACCAACATGCTCAATGGGCATCCTGGCTATGTGTCAAGCACGCAGTTCTACGGAGAGGGACTTCCCATCTACACATGGCGACTAAAGAGGTATGCCGGCGTTGACAAGGAGGGTAATTCAATGTGGTATATGACCGAGGCTGACGGCAATCTGAAAGCGACAAGCGACTACAACTCGGGCGACTACTACGACTGCGGCTCGCCACAGCCCGACCTATACGGCGGCTTTGGCACAAGCGTGCAGTACAAGGGCTTCGACTTCGCCATCAACTTCACCTACTCGCTCGGCGGCAAGGTTTACGACAGCAACTACCAGACGCTCATGGCCTCGCCATCGACAAGCACCCTGGGACAAGGCTTCCATAAGGACGTGCTCGACGCATGGTCGGCGACCAACACTGGCAGCGGCATTCCGCGTTGGCAATACAACGACACCTACGCCAACGCCACTTCCGACCGTTTCCTCATCAGCGGCAGCTATCTCAGTCTGCAAAGCATCAACCTAGGCTACACCATGCCACAGGCTTGGATAAAGGCACTCGGCTTGACCAAGGTGCGTGTGTATGCCGCAGCCGACAACGTCTATCTGTGGACGAAGCGCAAGGGGCTTGACCCACGCACGAGCTACACCGGCTTCCCCGCCACGGAGCAATACTCGTTTGTGCGCACCATATCGGGAGGGGTGACACTGCAATTCTAACTTTAAAAGACAAGAGGACACACACTATGAACAGTATTTTTAGGAAGACGATGATATTGCTGTCGGTTTCGTCCGCAGTGCTTCTAAACCAGAGTTGCATCGACGAGGTGCAGCCCACAAGCTACGCCTCCGACAGCCAGATAGAGCAGTCGCTAAATGCGCAAGAGGCTTTGCTTAGCGGACTCATTTCGTTTATGGTGGCCTACGACACCTATGGGTCCAGCGGCGGAGCCAACGACTGGGGCTACCCCTGCCAGATGGTGATGCGCGACGTCATGACCGAAGACTTCCCCGTGACGTTCAAGGGAGCCAACTACGACTACTTCACCGTATACGAGGAGGGTACAACTCTCAGATACAACAACGAGGGCTACTTCTACTATGCCCAATTGATAAAGAATGCGTGCAACTTGATAAAGACGTGTGACACAGAGGGCGCTAGCTCCACGTCAAAAGTCTACGCCGGCATCGGCTATGCATACAGGGCATTGGCCTACTTCGACATGGCTCGCATGTATGAGTTCAAGAAGACAGGCTACAGCCATCTCGACAGCTTGGCCACTGAAGTATGGGGACTCACCGTGCCTATCGTGACGGAGAAGACTGGACTTGAAGAGTCGAAACACAACCCGCGTGCTCCGTTCTATACGATGTACCGCTTCATCCTTTCCGACCTGAACAAGGCCGAGGAGTACCTCAGCGGCTACAACAGCGCAGGAGAAACTCCCGACCAAAATGCAATAAATGCATTGAAGGCGCGCTTCTGGCTCGAACTCGCCACGCGCTTCGAGAAGTCGCCCGACGACTTGGCCACACAGCTCAACCACGAGAACGACGAGGATGGCTACGCCGCCCTTGGCATCGCCTCGGCGACAGACTGCTACAACAAGGCTCTGCGTTATGCACAGAATGTAATCGGCAGCGGCTATACGCCCGTCACAAAGGAGCAGTGGTACGACACGACCACTGGCTTCAACACCGCCACCGACGCATGGGTTTGGTATGCGAAGATTGGCACCAAGGAGCAACTCTCGGGCTATTACTATTATTCGTGGATGGGCACGCTCAACAATGAGGGCCAGTACACCTTGGGCTACTACGGCACCTACCGCTGCATAAGCAAGGCTCTGTTCGACAAAATACCCGACAACGACTGGCGAAAGGCTTCATGGGTTGACCCCAACGACGTAGGCAAGGATTCTGTCCCATCGAAATACAGCACACTGATATCCGACAGCCGGTGGTCGTCGATACCGGCCTATGCCGGTCTGAAGTTCCACACGGGCGGCGGAAGTCTCGACGACTACTACACCAGCCACCTCTGCGACATTCCGCTGATACGTGTGGAGGAGATGTACTTCATCACCGCCGAGGCCAAGGCTCACACGCAGGGTGTGGCCGCCGGCAACGCCGAGCTTGAGAACTTCGTCAACACCTACCGCTATACCACCGACGCAAGCGGCAAGGCGAAGCCATACACTTGCGCGGCAAGCGACATCAGTTCGTTCACCGACTCGCTGATGGTGCAGAAGCGCATCGAACTGTGGGGCGAGGGTCTCGTGTACTTCGACTACAAGCGGCTCGGACTGGCCATCACGCGTGCCTATCCCGGCACCAACTTCTACAAGAACACGCGTCTTAATTCGATGTCCGGCTTTGTCGCCCCGTGGCTCAACTACTACCTGTCGGAATACGAGAATTCCTACAACCCCTCGGCCATACTCAACCCCGACCCGTCGGGCGTGGTCAAGGACGAGACTACATATTGACAAAAGCGTTATAACATACACACTCACTTAAACGTTACAGATTATGAGACACAAAATATTCAGCATAGCCTGCTGCCTGTTTGCCGTTGTGGCCACGCTTGGCTTCACAGCCTGTGGCAGCGACGACGACTACCATCCTGGCGAACCGGTAGCCAAGGGTGTCGTTGGCGCATTCTTCGACAAGGGCAACGCCACCGACTTTACGTATGATAGGGTTTTGCCAGACTCGATAATACTAAAGGTCAACCGCGTTGACAGCACCGAGGCCAAGACCGTGAAGCTCACGGTGGAGTGCGACACATCGGCCATAAGCCTACCCGACTCTGTGGTGTTTGCCAAGGGAAAGTCGCAGACCGACCTCGTCATCAAAATCGACCAGGGGCTACACAAATTCACTAGCTACGGTTTCACCATCACCATCGACCCAGCCGACGTTAGTCCATATGCCGCTGGCGCGTCTTCTTTCTCGGGGTCCGTATTCTATGGCAATCCTTGGAATATTATAGCCGAGGATGCTGCTTTCTACTTCGACTATGACGCATCGCCACTGCCAACGATGTACTCCAACATCTACCAGTACATGAACGAGAACCGCTTCTACATCGAAAACTTCATGGGGTCGGGCACCGACCTTGAGTTCTCGCTCTCTGGCAACTTCGACGGCACCGTAAACAATTACGCCGGCCAGTTCAAATGGAACACCGAGCAAGTGTATCACGACGACAACGGCTACGACTACATCTATGCCACCGACGAGAATGGCGACTACGACTACGGTTGGACCATCGACGGCTGTAGCGTTGGCATCAATGCCTTTGCCGCCTACATGGGGGCATGGAGCTACATCGTGTTCGACAAGCAGGACGAGGCGGAGAGCAACAGGAACTATCTCTTCTTCTATGGTTTCTGCGACCTCGACAATGGAAATGCCATAAACGCCTACTTCTACGGCACTTGGACTCCCAAGAAATAATACCATACGCATATGGGAGCGTGGCCGCACTACAAGTTGGCCATGCTCCCGTGCAAGAAAATAAGTTTAACGTTTTTAAAAGTATTCAGCTTATGAAAAGGAGATTTACTTTAGCAGCTTTGGCAGCAGCTTGCTGCCTCGTTTCAAACGCAGCCGTCACGTCCATCGACGACGTTGTGGGATCGTACACAGCCGATGCGTCCGGATGGGAGTATATAACAAAATACTCTTGGCTTGAATTCAGCACAGGCCACGATGTGAAAATCACGAAGAACGAGTCTGGTACGGTGAACATCGACAACCTGCTGGGACTTGGCCAGACCCTTGAGGCTTCTGTTGACGTAGACGCAAAGACCGTGACCATCGCTCCGCAGAAATACTATTGGTGGTACACCTTCGCCGACACTACCAGCGTGGACAACAGCGTCGTAGGAACCATCGAGGACAACGGCGACATCAAGTTCACCAACTTCAACGCATGGTATGGCGGAAGTACATACTTCTACAACGGAGCCGAGGTGACGCTCGTGAAAGACCAGCCCGGCACCGAGGAGTGGACCGTGACAGGCACGCTCACGTACACCGACGACAGCAAGGATGGGGCTGCATACCACACAGCCACGACAACGCTCACCAAATACACCGGATCCACGAAGTATGACTACTCGCTGAAGTTCGACGGTGCAGAGGCTTCACCCGCCGACCTGAAGATCAAGGTGTATAACGACGGCGACTCTGTTGCCGTGGCCAACGGAACGCAGACTGCCGGCTACAACGGCGGCTACTTCTACAGCGCATACGACGGCGACTACTGCATCTGGCTTGAGGGTGGTGTCGAAGGCACTTCGTTCAAGGGAACAAAGGATGCCGGCAGCCTCACACTGCTCTGCTACGACTATGTCACAAGCACAGCTTCCGACTACACCACAGGCAAGCTCAACTTCGTTTGGGACGCATCCACTGGCGTGAAGTCCATCAGTGCAAGCAAGGCCGACGATGCCAACGCTCCCGTCTACGACCTTATGGGCCGCCGCGTGCTCGCTCCCACAACTGGCGTTTACATCAAGAACGGCAAGAAGTTTGTGGTGAAGTAAAACCTCTAGCACACATAAGGGTGGTTCTATAAATTAGCTTTGCCGGATTGCGAGGCTATTTTCGCGGACAAT
>CAVKUV010000048.1:0-24456 GCA_963659505.1 Lachnospiraceae bacterium | reverse complement strand
CAATCTGCGTGAACTCCGGCTGGCGGTCGGCACGCAAGTCCTCGTCGCGGAAGCATTTGGCTATTTGGAAGTAGCGGTCGAAGCCGCTCACCATGAGCAGCTGCTTCAGCGTCTGCGGACTCTGTGGCAGGGCATAGAACTGTCCTGGGTTCATGCGCGAAGGCACCACGAAGTCGCGTGCGCCCTCTGGTGTGGAGCCGATGAGTATTGGGGTCTCCACCTCGATGAAGTCTTTAGAGTCGAGGAAGTTCCTTATGAGTATTGTCATGCGGTGGCGCAGCTCCATGTTCTTGCGCACTGCCGAGCGGCGCAGGTCAAGGTAGCGGTATTTCATGCGGATGTCGTCGCCGCCGTCGGTGTTGTCCTCTATGGTGAACGGTGGCGTAAGGCTCTCGCTCAGCACATTCAGCTTGGCCACGATTATCTCTATGTCGCCAGTGTCCATGTGGCTGTTCTTGCTTTCCCTTTCGTTCACCGTGCCTTTCACCTGTATGCAAAACTCGCGTCCGAGTTTGTTGGCGCGCTCGCACAGGGCCTTGTCGGTGCTCTCGTTGAACACCAACTGTGTTATTCCGTAGCGGTCGCGCAAGTCTACAAACGTCATTCCGCCCATTTTGCGGCTTCGCTGAACCCATCCGGCCAGCGTAACGCTGCTGCCGGCATCGGAGAGGCGCAACTCTCCGCAAGTTTTAGTCCTATACATTTTTATATATATGAATTGATGCTTTCTTAAATGTGTTGCAAAAGTATATAAAAATAAGGAGACCAACAAATTTTTGTCAGTCCACGGCGGAAGCTTGCCCGTGCCTGATGCGGGTGAAGCACTCTCGCTTTGTTGGGCAAGGCTGGTTTTGCGCCTTTGCGGCATCGCATAGTCGTGCCAAACGACGTGGAAGGCTGTGCCGAAGAGGTGTGAAGGTTGGCTTACTTCGACCGAAGTAAACGCTTACTTCAGCTGATATAAACGCTTACTCCAACCGAAGTAAGCTCTTACTTCAGCTGAAGTAAGCGAAGAAAATGTGGTGTCGGGCATTGCCAAGCACAATGTTTGCCACGGCAAATGCGCATGGTTTCAGGTGGCAAACGCCCGCTGGGAGTTATGCCAGTGGCTTATTCAGGCACGTATATAATCTGTCCGTTTTCAAGCTGGTAGGCTGTGCCGAGGCGTTTTCCTTGCTTGCCGTTGCCGTCGGCACTCTCGCCCGAAGCCTTGTAGGTGTTGATTTCCTTGCCTTCCTTGGTGATTATCTCCATGTTGTCCTTGCCAGGGTTCTTCACTATGGTGTAGTCTTCCTTGCCGAACACCTCGGTCATGTTCATGTGCATCACCATGGCCACCATGAGCGACACGGCAAACACCATGGCCACGTCAAACAGGTTGACCACAACGCTTAACGGGTCGCCGTCGTCCTCGCCGAGAAAGTTGCCTCTACGTCTGCGTCTGCTCATGCCTGTGCCTCCTTGCTTTGGGTGTTGGCGTTGCGGTTGCCGGCGTTGTTCACTATGCGGCAGACGCGGTCGAGATTGTTCACGTCTTTGGCATACCAACGCTGCTTGAGCTGGCAAGTGGCCAAGCCCACGGCACTGATGACAAGGCCGACCACGGTGGATGCAAACACCACCTGCATATTGTAGGCCATGCCGGAGATGTCGCCAGTGGACAGTCCGACGAGAGCCGGCGACATGGAGATGAGCGTGCCCACAAGACCGAGCACTGGGCCGAGCTTGGTGAGCAGCCGCGACAGGTTTACATCCTTCTGCACCTCGGTCTCATAGCGGGTGAGGATGTAGTCGGAGTAGTCTTCCGAGTCGTTGTTGTCGATGATGTCGGCAAGATATTGCGTGAACAGCGAGTTGTGTTTCGCTGGCAGCAGCGACTTCAGTTCGTCGATGCCGGCAGGCGTGAGCGACTTTATCTTCTCGTCGAACACGCGCGAGTTCTTGCGTCGCACCATGAAGTTGTTGTACGTGCCGCCCACAAGGATGAGGGCGCGGAAGAAGAACACGATGAGTAGTACTACGTCCGGTATGAGCAGTGAGTTGGCTATGCCGAACAGGGCTTTAGATATTATTTCCATTGTTTTTTTGATTATTTCCTTTTGAGGTGGGGATTTATGGGTCCCTTCTTTAGTCTGTATTTAATTCTGTCGATGATTATTCCCACGGCAAACAGCACTGCGAACACGCCTATGGCCAAGGCTATCATGTGCCAGTCGGTGGATGTCTCCTGCACCTTGTACACCATTTTGCCGCTCTCGGTAGAGATAAGTCCGAGCACGCACACGAAGCATCCAGCGAGCAACTGCATCTCCACACGGCCGTCGCGCTCTGGCACAAGCCACTTGCAGCCCTCGGCTATCAGCGGCAGTCCCACGAGGCAGGCTATGGCGAACGCCCATGTGGTGGTTGAGAAGTCGACGCCCACGGCTACAAACAGCGTCTGGGTGAAGGCGTAGAACGTTACGGGGAACATCAGCAGTGAGGGATACCACTTCAGGATGGTGAGCCACCACCGGCCTTGCGGCTGCGCGGTGTCATACATGTCTTGAAAGTGGCAGAAGGCATAGCCGAAGCAGAACACCGAGTCGATGGTGACAACCACGGCCATGTTCTGCAAGGCAGTGACGTTGGCGAGATAGTCGGCAAGCTGTGTTTTCGACTGCTGCACGGCATACTGCTCGCTCCACACCACAAAGGCGGCGAGCAGCGCACCGAAGACTATCCGCGCTGTCCACCCCCACTGGCTTAGCTTGAAGGCGCAGCTCTGCAGGACGAACACGATGAGTGTATATATTAGTATTTCCATATCGGTTGTTGTTTGGGGCGTGGATATGGAGGATTGTCCCCTTGTCCACGCCCCTTTGCGTTTACAGTCTCTTGCGCTTCTTGCGTATCACGATGGCCAACACGACGAACACCACGAGCACAATTGCAACGACATACATTCCGTTGAAGCCCGGCGTCTCCATCTGTTCCTCGCCCTGCACGGTCTGCTTCTTCATCACCATTCCCTTTTGGCTTTGGTCGGCAATGGTCTGCTGTTGCTGCCGCAAGTTCTGTTGGTAAGCCTTTGCGTCGGCAGCGTCGGCCTTGCTTGCAATGAAGTCCTGCAGCTTGCGGTTGCCGCCTTCAAACGACGATCCGCTTGCGCCATACTTCTTTGTGAACTCCGTGTGTACCTTGGCAATCTCCCGGAGTTGTTCGGGCGTGGCCTTCCAGTAGCCTTTGCGCGCAGTCTCCATCATGGTGGCGGTTATCTCCTGCATCGCGGCAGGGTTGGTGGCCCCCATCTTCTCGTGTACGCCGAGGTCGTACTTGTCCTTCACATACACGTCGTATATCTCGTCCCACATGTCCTTCGATATGGCCTTTGGCTTCATCACGTTCCACCCGTAGGTGTTGCGCACCATCTCGGCCAGGGCGTCGGTTGAAGTGGTGCCGCCACGGAGCGACTCTTTCACATACTTCTCGTTGAACAGCTTTGTGCGTGCCTCCACGGCTATGGCCTCCTTGGAGTCTTGCACGCGGTAGTCGTTGCGGTTGCGGTAGTCGGCGAAGTAAGCCTCGGGGTCTTTGCCCGTAACCTGGCGCACGGCGAGGTTCATGCCGCCCATGAACTCATACACGTGGTCGAGGCTCAGTGCGCCCCACGTGTTGTTTTGGCGTGGCTGCATGACAACGTCGGTGCGGGTGAGCGCGGCACCGAAGGCATCGTCGGCATAAGCCTCCCAGTGTTCCTGGTCGCCATAGAACGCCCCCATGTTCTTTATGTATTGGTCGGCTATCTGCTTGTCGCTGTCCCATGCGTCGCCTTTCTCCACCATGGTCTGTATGCCTGTGCCGTAGCCGCCCTGAACACCGCCAAACACGCGGTACTTTGAAATCTCGCGTGCCTGTGCTGGCGGAACCCCCTTGTCTATGAGGTAGCGCTCCGACTCGTCAACGCCGTCTTTCACCATGTTGCCATATTTGTCGTCGGTGGCGGCTGCCGCCATCTGCACGGCTCGGTTGATGAGGAACAGGCGTGATGCTGCAAGGTCGCGCAGCTGGCCCGATGTCTGCACCACCACGTCGATGCGCGGACGGCCAAGGTCTTTCGACGGTATTAGCTTCAAGTCGTTCACACGTCCGTAGCGGTCGCGCACGGGTTCAACGCCGAGCATGTAGAGCACCTGTGCGATGGTGGCTCCGCCCGTCTGAATGAACTCGCCCGACCACAGAGTGTAGCTCACCTTGCGCGGGCATTCGCCCTTGTGCGCCTTTTGGTAGTCGGCTATGGTGGCCTTGGCCAGTGCCACGCCCTTCTCCCAAGCGTCTTCCGTTGGAGTCTCCTCGGCGTTTATGGCGAAGAGGTTGCGGCCTGTGGGCAGGGTGTTGGGGTTCACTATCGGGTCGCCGCCGGGCGATGGGGCAGTGTAGCCGCCGTTCAGGGCGTTGCTGATTGAGGCAAGCTCGGCCTGCGGACAGTCGCGCAGCATCTGGCGGTATGCGCCAACGTTCTTCAGTGCCGTCTCCACTTGGCTTATGGCCTCGGCCATCTCAACCTCTTTGCGGCTGTACTTGGGCTTCGACTCCGCGCCCATCATGCCGCCCGTCTTCTTCTTGTTCTTGGCCATTGCTGCGCCCATCTTCTTCAGAGCCTCTTCCGGTGCGCCCATCTTGCGCGCCACCTCAATCATCTGTGAGGGGTCGCCCTTGGCGAGCATCTTCCTCATCTGGTGGCGCATAAACTTGGCAATGGGGTTGTTCTTGGCCTCAGGTACCTCGTTAGCCGCCTTGCCCATCTTGCCCATCATCTCGGCCATGCCGCCCTTTTCGGCTTTCTTGCCGCCTTTTTGGGCTTCCTTGTCCTTCTTCGACATGGCCATCATCATGGTGAGCATGCCCTTGGGGGCGTTCTTCCACTCAATCACCTCGCGCGACTTTTGCAGTTCGGCCTCGCTGATGCCGGCTATGCCGCAAATCAGTTGGTCGCTCATGCCCGACGGGTTGCCATAGAGACTGGCCACGGTCTGCTTGGCCGCAGCGAGGTAGCGGTCGTTGAAGGCCGCCTTGCCGAGCTTGCCCACGCGCCCCCTCATGCGGTCGAGGTTGTAGCGGCAGTAGGCTATCGGGTCGGTGGTCATGGCGTATACCGATGTGCGTATGTCTTCGTCGGCATATGGCACGCCCATGGTATACGGAGTGCCTGTCACCTTCTCGTTGGTTATCTCCTCTGCGTAGTTCTCAATCTGCGCCACCTCGTCGTCGGTGAGTGGCTTCGAGAGGTTTGCGTCGAGGCGCAAATCCTTGCAGAGGTCGAGCTTCACGGCGAGAGCCTTGATGTCGTTGCGCAACTGTTGCTTGTCGCCCTTGGCGGCGTCGAAGTCGCGTATCTTCTTGGCGAGCTGCTGGTAGGTGTCGCGCAGTCCGCTCTCGTGGAACGGCGGAGTGATGTAGCTGATTATGTTGGCATATGAGCGGCGCTTGGCAATCATGCCCTCGCCAACGTTGTCGATGGTGTATATATATAAATGTGGAAGTGCGCCAACGAGACGGTCGGGCCAGTCTTCGTTCGACAGGGCCACTTGCTTGCGCGGAGTGAACTCCAGTGAGCCGTGGGTGCCGAAGTGTATGAGCGCGTCGGCCTTGAAGCCATACTGGATCCAAAGATAGGGGGCGATGTAGGAGTGGGGCGGGCACTTGTCGGTGCCGTGCACAATCTTGAACTCGTCTTTGCCCTCGCCAGCCATGGGCTGGGGCAGCAGGGCCACATTGCCGTATTGTATGCAGGCGAAGGCAAGCTGTCCGTCGGCGGTCTTGAGAAGGTTGTCGTCGCCGGGAAATGCCCCAAACGCCTTGTCAACCTCGGCGGCCTTGTCCTTGCGGAGCGACTGTGCCGTCCATGCGTCGTACTCTTTCTTGCTCACGAGTTGTGGATGGCCCGTCTTCATGAACCTCTCGGCGTCGCCGGCGGCAAACGAGTTGAAGAGCATTCCGCGCTGCTTTATCTGGGCTGCAAACTCAGAAACGGTGGCAGGGAGTCCGTCCACGTTGTAGCCCTCGGCCTTCAAGCGTGTGAGCATGTTGTAGAGCGACGGAACCACATCCATGCCGCTGGCCACGAGCGAAGCCTGGCCAGGACCCTTGAAGTAGACCACGGCCACGCGCTTTTCGGCGTTCGACTTGGTGCGCAGTGACATATAGTGGTCGAGTGTTTGCATGAACGTGGCCAACCGTTCGGGCATGGCGTAGGGCTGGAGCAGTCCGTTGTCGTCTTTGCGTTGGGCGAAGAGTGCCGACGTGCGTATCGCTCCGTCAATCTCGGGCATCACCACGCTCTGCGACATGAAGCCTCCGGCCATGCCGAGCTTGTCGGCCTCCCAGTTCTCTTTCAGGTCGTTTATGGTGAGAGGGTCGAATAGCAGTGTGTTTGTCTGCTTCAGCCATGCCACCATGTCGTCGCCCAAGCGTCCGTGGGCAAGGTTGATGATGGCGGCAGGGCGTATCTTCTCGGCATATTCCTGCAACTTGGTCATTGAGGCTATGGGATATACGTTGTACTTGCCTGTCTTGGCGATGGCCAGAATGAGGTCTGACGGGTCGGTTATCTGTCCCGTCACCATTATCTTTTGCGCTCCGTCGTGCCACAGCCCGTTCTTGCGCATGAACTGCTCATAGTCGGCTACCGACAGAAACTCTTGCTCGTCGTCGCTGCCACTCTCTGTAGGGTAATATAGGTAGTCGTTGGGCTTGCTCTGTGGCTTCTCGGCTTTTCCGGTGAAGATAATCTTTCCGTCGATGTTGTGGCGTATGAACGACAGTAGCGATCGGTAGTTTTTCTTGCCTCCATACATCATAAACTCCTGCACCATGACAAGCTCGTTGGTGGTGAGGTTGGATATGTTGTTGTCGGGATTGGTGGCCATCGTCGTGTAAATGGGCTTTCCGCCCTCGGCCAGTTTTTTGACATACTCGCGTTGCTCGGCGGTTATGTTTAGTCCCATGCCGTTGATGAACACGATGTCGTAGCCGCCAATCTTCTCTATGTCCTTTGCCGCCACGTCGCTGAGCGAAATCATCGGGTTGTCGTTGGCTTGCGAGAACCCTTGCAACGCAATTGGCTGGAAGTTGACAAATGCAATCTTGGTGCGGCTGAGCCAGATGGAGTAGAACTCCGCGAGGCACAAAATCAGCACGGCGCAGCCTATGGCGGATAGGATGCGGCGGCGTGTCCAGCGCACGGATTTTAGTCTGTTGACAATGTTGTTTGTTTTCATTCGTTTGTATTTGTTTTGGTTTTAGTGACCTTTTGTCATACAAAAGGCGGAGGCTTTTGGCCTCTGCCACTGTGTGGTGATGGGTTAAGGGCATAGTCTTGCAAGCCACAATTGCATTTGCCATCTGTGCTTGTTTGGCCATGCCCTTTGCGTCATTTCTTCTTGAAAATCTGCTCCACGTCGACTGCAGCCCCTATGGAGAACGAAGTGCCTCCGTTGAGCGGCGAGTTGTAGGCATACGTCTGCGGCCGGTAGTTGAATATGTTGTCAACCGACAAGATTAGTCTCCATGCCTGGAAGAAACGTTGCGTGAGCGTGAATTTCCAAATGGAGTAGGCTGGCGACGATGCCTCAACGTAGGTGTCGTACTGGCCAGACTGAAGCTCATGGTAGTGCGCGGTGGAGAGATAGCGGCCCGTCAGGGCGGCATCGATTTCATAGTTGCGCAGAGTCTTGTGGTAGTCGAGGCGCGCCGTGATGGAGTGGGGGCGCGTGTCTGACGTGTTGGGCTTGTCGTTGCGTGTGTACTCGTGGAAGAACGAGTAGCTAACCTTGCCGCCCAGTCCGCACGGATAGCGCGCCATGAGCGACACGTCGACGCCGAGAAGGTTGCGCCCCTCGATGTTTTGGTATACCATAGCGCCCTTGCCGTTCTCAAGGCTCTTGTCCCATATCGTGGTTATCTCGTTGTTTATTATGTTGTAGTAGCCAGTGGCGGTAAACGAGTAGCGGCTTTTGGCATATTCGGTTGATAGGGCGAACGAATGGGAGTTCTCTGCCCCAAGGTCGGGATTGCCGTAGATGTTGAATATGCTGGCCATGTTGAAGTCCATGTACATCTCCTTCAGCGTTGGGGCGCGGAAGCCGCCTGAGTATGACCCGCGAATGTTGAGGTTGCCAGTGCGGTACATCGCAGCTATCTTTGGGGTTACTTTCCAGCCCGTCTCTGAGAAATAGTCGGCGCGCGCTCCTGCCACGATGTTCCAGTTTTTCGACAGTTCCCAGTCGGCCTGTGCAAAGGCATCGGCGGTGTATTGCTTGCGGTTGCCGTCGTCGGTGAACTGGTATGTCATGAGATAGTCTATCATGGCGTCGCCGCCGACAGTCAGTGCAAGGCCGTCCTGCAAGTGGTGGGTGTAGAGAGCGCGCAGCGAATTCTGCACGTTCTTGTAGTCGATGAAGTCTTTCTTTATCTCCTTGTAGTAATCGCTCTTGTCGTAGCGGTCGAACGAGTAGCCGATGTCGAGCTGGTTTTTGCCGGCGAGCGTGGTAAGGAAGCGCAGTCCGCCGCTGAAGTCGCGTGCGCGGTCGTTGGCTATGGCCGACGAGTTGCGCTCATGGAAGTAGTAGCCGGCGCGCCCGGTGAGCGTGGTGTGGTCGTTGAACTGGTATGTCAGCTTCTCCTTGAAGTTCCATTGGCGTGTGCCGTACACGGTCATTTGGCTGCCGTCGTCTTTCCCGTTGAGCGTGTAGGTGCTGGTGCCGTCGGTCTGCACGTTGGTCAGAGAGTTCCACTTGCCCGACTTTATGCCGAGTGCTCCGCCGTGGCGCTGCTCGTTGTATTTCGAACCGAAGTGGGTGTTGAGGTTGAGCGACCATGGCTCGCTGGCCTTCTTTGTGATAATGTTTATTACGGCTCCCACGGAGTTTGACCCATAGAGTGCCGACGCCGCACCCTTCACAATCTCTATGCGCTCGATGTTGTCGGTGGATATGCGCTGGAAGTCGATGTTGTCGAGCGTCTCGCCAGCCATGCGCTCGCCGTCGATGAGGAAGAGTATGGCCATGCCGCCGAGCCCCTGCATGTTGAGCGACACCTGCTGGTTCATCGATAGCGTGAACTCCAGGCCGGGCAACTCCGTCAGAAGCACGTCCTTGATGTTGGTGGCGTCGGTCTTTGCTATGTCTTCGGCGGTGATTATCTGTGTCACGATGGGTGCGTCGCCAAGCGGCTTTGGCGTGCGTGTGCCCGTCACGGTCACTGTCTGGAGGTTTATCATGTCCTCTGCGAGCGAGAAGTCCACTTTGGAGTCGGCGGTCGCCTTCACCTGTTTCGACACCGACTGGTAGCCAAGCAGATTGGCCTTCAGTTCATAATGCCCGTCGGGCAGTTGCAGTGAGTAGTAGCCGTCCTTGTCGGCTTGCGTGGCATATTGCTTGCCCTCAACGCGCACATAGGCATACGGCAACGCCTCGCCGTTGGCGGTGGTCACTCGCCCACGTATGGTGTAGGGTGAGGCTATGGCCGATGCAGAGGCCATAGCCAATAATATGGCGGAAAAGAATATCTTGTTCATGGAGGATTAGTTTATCTTGTCATATTCAAACGAAATGTAGCCCTTGGTGTTGCTTTGGTAAGGGTTGGAGTATCCCGTGAACTGCACGGCATACACGTCGCCGTCCTTTGTGCGTACGAGGTATACATTGCCGTCCATTGTGTATATGGGCGGCATCGACGACGTGTCTACATTGAGCCACTTGCCAATAACCTTGTTTACATTGGCATTGGCATAGTCGATGTATCCGTCCATCATGTGCGACATGTCGATGGTTATCTTCGACGGCTCGTCTTGTGTGAATTCCGAAGCGTCGGGCATGGGGAACGTGCCTTTCTTGACCGCTGTCTTCACCTCGTCGAGCGATGTGTAGCTTGTGCGGTATGCGCTGCCCGAATTGGTCTTTATGTCGTAGCGGTGGAGTGCTATCGTCCAGTTGGCAGGTATGTCGGCGGTGTTGTCGTATGCGAGAGAGGTCTGCGAACCGTCGGCGAGGTTGAGGTACACCCAAGTGGTGTATGACGTAGCGTCCACGTTGGTGTAGCAGTTTTCCTTGTCGTTGTCCGAAGGCATTTCCGATGGGTCGTCGTAAATGTTGTTGCAAGAATAAAGGGATAGTAGCGAAAATACTGCCATCCCTAAAAGTCCAGTAAATCTGGCGTTTTGAAATTTCTTTTGAAGCATAGATTAAGAGACTAAAGGTGGGTTCTAAAAATTGGCAAAACGTAATTCATAATTTCCTATTATCGTTACGGTGGGAATTTTTAGAACCCACCTAAAAAAGTAGCGGAGGCTAAAAAACTCCGCTACTTTGTGCTTTTGTGGGTTATTCTGCGCTTGGAGCTTCGCCCTGTGCGAATGTGATGGTCAGTCCACCCATTACGCTAGGCAGGTTGAACACAATGCTGTAAGTGGCCTTGTCGGCAGATATTGTGCCCGTGAGCGTACAGTCATACTCGCTGGCAGTGCTGCCCATGCTCATTGCGAACTTGCCGCTGCCGCTGAGAGTGAAGCCGTCGGTGGTCTTCTCAACCTTTACACCCGAGATGGTTGTCTCGCCCCATTTTTGTGAGGTGAGCTTCACGTCCACAGTGCCGTCTCCCTTTTCATTGCAGCTTATGGCTACTTTCTCGTCGTTTTGAGTGTAGTTCTTGAAGTATGCGCAGTCGCCCTTTGTCCATCCGCTGTATGATCCTGCCACAAGGTTGGCTGCGGGAGCATCGCCGAGGGTGAACGTCACGGTGGTGCCGCCCATTACTGCGGGGTAGGTGAGAACTACGTTCACTGTTTTCTTGTCCTTGCTTATTGTGCCGGCCAAGGTGCAGTCATACTGCTGTGCCTGTCCGCCGTGCATGCCGAGAGAGGCTGAACCAGAGCCCGTGAGCTTGTATTCGTCGCCCTGCTCCGTGACAGTCACGTCGCTTACAGTGGCAGTGCCCCATTGGTTGGATGTGAGCTGAAGGCTAACCTTACCGTCGGCTACGGCTATTTTGAGCTTCTCATTGTCGGTCGCTAATGGAGTTGACGAGTATTTGAACGCTCCGCTTGTCCAGCCCGTATACTCTCCAGCAAGGCTTTCCAGTGTGGAAGTCTTGTCGTCGTCGCTGCTGCTACATGAGAAGGTTGTGAAAACTGTGAGCATCATCATGATGAAACCCAAACTCTTGAAAATCTTGTTCATGGCTATAAAAATAAAAGATATAATTGTTGTTTGTAAATCATTGTTTGATAAACCTTTGCAAAGGTACGCCAATGCACAAGATGTCGCAATACCTAAAAATCGTGATTTCGCATAAGGACAGAGGCGTGATGCGGACGACGGGGAACTTAAGCGTGGGTATGGGTCGTAATATAAAATATGTGGAGCGGAGCTTTTCCGTAGTGGCAAAAAAACAAAGCGACTACCCTCACAGGCAATCGCTTCATATCTTCAATAGGTATTAGTCCTTTCTAAGGTAAAAAGATTGTTTTCAGGATAACGGTCACAAAGGTAAATCATTTTCCTTTAATAACAAAAACATTTCTTTGTTATTTTTGGCAAAAATGATTGTGTGGGAGCACAGTGGTGGAAAACATGCCAAGTGGTGGATACAACCGAGACATTCTGCTGTGGTTTGTGTGTAAATTTCATGTATCTTTTGGTGCATTGTGCTCTCGCGATGCGTCCTTTATGGCAAGAAACATTGCTTTGGCAAGTATGGCGGCCTGTTGTCTAAATCGCTTGTGTTGCGATGGCGCAAAATCGATCAATGTCATTTCCTGTTCGTGACTATGCTGATTAGGTGTGCAAACCATGCTGTTTCCGATGCCTAAATAGGCCATTTAGGAGTGCTAACTAAGCCATTTACGATGCCTAAATAGGCCACTTTCTGAAACCGTTGTTGCTGTGTACGTTATGAAGTCTGGTTTCTCGCCTTTCGCCCTTCGCCATCAACCCTTAGGCTTCCATATATTCTTCACTGTCCGTTCGACTTGACAAAAAGCAATAATGTCGGTAAAGTTATGTTTTTTTATATAAAAAAGGTGCGGTAAACAATGTTACAATGACAAAAATAATGTATATTTGCATCATAATAAAAAACAGGAAAGGAATCAATAGGTTATGGCAAAGTACAACATTACAGAAAAGAAGGAGAAAGAGGCCGCTTACAGAAGTCTTGTGAACCCGAAGTTGATGGATGAGATGAAGGAAAAGATTCTCAACATCATTGTAATGCAGAAGAAGTATAAGGATAAAGATTATTCGGCAAAGAAGCTGGCCGAGGATCTTGGCACCAACACTCGCTACATCTCTGCCGTTGTCAATGTGCGGTTTCACATGAACTACACTTCGTTCGTCAACAAGTTCAGAATTGAAGAGGCCATGACTATTCTCGTGGACAAGCGCTATCAGGACAAGAAGATGGAGGAAGTGAGCGACATGGTTGGCTTCTCAAACCGCCAATCGTTCTACGCATCGTTCTACAGGATAATGCGCATGACTCCACGTGAGTACCGCATACGGCACATGGTGCAACATTCGTCATTGCTAAGGCCAGTGGTGAAGAAAGACCCAAGCGAAGTGGATGGCCAAACAGGCGAGGAGGCATAGGGCATTGGACAATTTCGCTTACAACACAGGCGAGCGTTTTGCCGACGTGCAGATGCTCCGCTACCGTCTTGACGGTTTCGACGAGTTGCCACTGAACAGCAAGAAGTTTGTCTATTGCCTTTCGGAGGCTGCCCTTTATGGGCGCGACATAACGTTCGACCAGTTTGGCAGGTATAACTTGCGCATACGGAAGACGCTTGAGGCGGTGTACACCGACTTGACCGTCGATCACGACGCCGACGATTTCCACGCCCTTGAGGTCTACCTGAAGCGCGTGTGGTTTTCAAATGGCATATACCATCATTATGGGTGTGAGAAGTTTGAGCCTGGTTTCAGTGCCGACTATCTGCGCGGAGCCATCGCAAAGGTCGATGCGCGTCGTCTGCCGCTTAAAGACGGCGAGACGGTTGACGGAATGTGCGCTGAATTGTTTCCTGTGATTTTCGACGCCGACGTGCTTCCGAAGCGTGTCAACAAGGCCGAGGGTGATGATCTTGTGCGCACTTCGGCGTGCAACTTCTATGATGGCGTGTCCCAAAGCGAAGCCGAGGCATACTACGCAAGTCTCAAGGCTGCGGCTGGCGAGTGCGCCCCGTCGTTCGGACTGAACTCCACACTTGTGAAGGATGCCAACGGCAACTTGACTGAGCGCGTATGGAGTGCCAACGGACGCTATGCCAACGCCATACGCCACATCGTGCATTGGCTACGAAAGGCGGCCGAGGTGGCCGAGAACGACGGGCAGCGCGAGGTGATTCGTTTGCTCGTGGAATATTATGAGACTGGCGACCTGCGCATCTTCGATGATTACTCAATCGCATGGGTCAATGCCTTGGACGGCCATGTTGACTTTGTCAACGGATTTATCGAGGTGTATGGTGACCCTCTCGGACTGAAGGGTTCGTGGGAAAGTATTGTCGAATATAAGGACATGGAGGCCACAAAGCGCACGCGCACCATCAGCGACAACGCCCAATGGTTTGAAGACCATTCACCCGTTGATCCACGCTTCCGCAAACCTGTGGTGAAGGGTGTCACGGCTAATGTCGTGTGTGCGGCCATGCTCGGAGGCGACGAGTATCCGTCAACTGCCATTGGCATCAATTTGCCCAATGCCGACTGGATAAGGGCGCGCCACGGAAGCAAGAGCGTGACCATTGGCAACCTGACTGCGGCCTACAACAAGGCGGCCAAGGGCAATGGCTTCAGAA
The DNA here is from genome assembly GCA_963659505.1 of Lachnospiraceae bacterium. GTDB lineage: Bacteria > Bacteroidota > Bacteroidia > Bacteroidales > Bacteroidaceae > Prevotella. The sequence goes on along the minus strand of CAVKUV010000048.1, from coordinate 10,619 downwards.
GTGAGTTTGTCGCTGACGAAGAGACGCTTGCGCTTATCGACAAGTATGGCGACATCTGCGACGACCTGCACACCGACCTGCACGAGTGTCTTGGCCATGGCAGTGGACAGTTGCTGCCTGGTGTCAGTCCCGATGCGCTCAAGGCCTATGGCAATACCATTGAGGAGGCGCGCGCCGACTTGTTCGGATTGTATTATCTGGCCGATGCGAAGATGGTGGAGCTTGGTCTTGTTCCCGACGGCGAAGCCTACAAGGCGCAGTATTACTGCTATATGATGAATGGACTCATGACGCAGCTAGTGCGCATAACCCCCGGCAACAACATTGAGGAGGCCCATATGCGCAACCGCGCGCTTATTGCCCATTGGACATTGCGCAATGGCGAGGGGGCTGTGGAGTTAGTTAAACGCGACGGCAAAACTTTTGTTGTTGTACATGACTATGTCCGCCTGCGCACGCTTTTCGGCAGATTGCTTGGTGAGATACAGCGCATAAAGAGCGAGGGCGACTACGAGGCGGCACGCGCTTTGGTTGAGGAATATGCCGTAAGGGTTGACGCTGACCTGCACGACGAGGTGCTGAGGCGCTATCGTCGGTTGGACATAGCGCCATATAAGGGCTTCGTCAATCCTGTGATGACGCCTGTTTGCGATGCCAACGGTGAAATAACAGACATCAGCGTGAGCTATTCTGAAGGCTATGTACACCAAATGTTGCGCTACAGTAGCGAATATGCGACTCTGATATAAATACAAACCGTTTTGCGGCCACCATGTGTTTGCATGAATGGTGGCCGCAAAACGGTGAGCATAATCTTGAAGTCGGAAATACAAACAACTAACCATATAATATGAACAAATCAAAAATCTACTCTTTGACGGCCATCATGGCCTTGTCGGCCATGGGAGCAAGAGCGCAGCAGGACGCATCGGCGTTTTGGCCTGAACGTCTGAATCGTGGCCTCGTGGTTGTGCCTTCGCAAAAGGGCGGCAACAGCAACTTCATCAGTTGGAGGCTTTTCGGCACCGACGACAGCAACACCACGTTCGACGTGTTGCGCAACGGTGAGAGGATTGCGTCAAACTTGTCTGACAAGACAAACTTCGTTGACAACTATGGGTTGACCACAAGCAAGTACAGCATCGTTACCAAGCAGAATGGCATAGCCGTTGACACCACTGCTGCAGTGGCGCGGTGGGGCAGTCTGTGCTTGCAGATACCGCTCGACAAACCTGCAGGGGGTACGACTCCCGCTAATGAGGCATACAACTATACACCAAACGACTGTAGCGTGGGTGATGTTGACGGCGACGGCGAATACGAGATAATTCTCAAGTGGGACCCGTCAAATTCGAAGGACAACTCCCAAAGCGGCTATACAGGCAATGTGTATCTGGATTGTTACAAACTCGATGGTACAAAGCTGTGGCGCATTGACCTCGGCAAGAACATCCGCGCCGGGGCACACTACACGCAGTTCCTTGTCTACGACTTTGACGGTGATGGCAAGGCAGAGCTTATTTGCAAGACCGCTCCAGGCTCTGTTGACGGACAGGGCAGCTATGTGAGCAGCGCGGCCACCGACGATGCGATAAAGAGTGTGTCGAACACTCAGGACTGGCGCAACTCAAGTGGAAAGATAAAGGGCGGACAGGAATACCTCACCGTGTTTAATGGTGAGACGGGCAAGGCCATTCATACGGTGTTCTACAATCCCAACCGTGCAATGGGCTATGGCGGCGCACCGGGCTGGACAGCCAACTGGGACGATCGTAGCGGCAAGACCGACACGGAATATGGCAACCGTGGCGAGCGCTATCTTGCTTGTGTGGCCTATCTCGACGGCCATGACAAGCGGCCAAGTGCAGTGATGTCACGCGGTTATTACACTTATGCTTTCATGTGGGCTGTCGACTTTGATGGCAAGGAACTGAAGACAAAGTGGTTCCATGCGGCAAAGTCAAAGACTTCATACACACTGACTGATGCCGATGGCAACACGCAGACCATAACTCCGGCCAAGGCGACACGTGGCTCGGGCAGCAACACCCTCTATGCCAACGGCAACCACAACCTGTCGGTGGGTGATGTTGATGGCGACGGATGCGATGAGATAGTGTATGGATCTTCGGCAGTTGACAATGATGGCAAGTTGCTCTATGCCACAGGCTACGGCCATGGCGATGCCATGCACATGAGCGACCTGATACCCGATCGCCCGGGACTTGAGGTGTTTGAGGTGCACGAGGAAAGTCCCTATGGGTGGGATGTGCATGATGCCAGGACTGGCGAAATCCTGCATAGCGCCACAAGTTCGGGCGACAATGGACGTGGATTGTCTGCCGACGTGTCAGCCGACAACCGTGGCTTCGAGTTCTGGTCGTCTGCCGACCGCAGCATACGCAGTGCAGCCACAGGCGAACAGGTGTCCACGAAGCAGACATCGGTGAACTTCCGTGCCTATTGGGACGGAGACTTGTTTGACGAGATACTCGACGGCAACACAATGGACAAGTGGAGTTCGACAGGCGCAACCCGCGTATATCCTGTGAATGGCAAAAACTTCTATGAGATTAACAGCTCCTCTACCTGCAACAGTACCAAGAAGACTCCTAACTTGTTGGCTGACATTCTTGGAGATTGGCGCGAGGAGCTTATACTGTGGGACAGCAGCGACTCTGCCCATCTAAATCTCTTTACCACCAATGTGGAATCCAGTTACCGTGTGCCTACACTCATGCACGACCCGGTATACCGCATGGGTGTGGCTTGGCAGAACACGGCCTACAATCAGCCTCCTCACCTTGGCTACTATCTGCCCGACTTGTTCAAGACTGAGTACGTCAAGATACTGGATGGTGACTTTGTGCAGAATGTCATGCTTGGCGACAGTATGCAGACTGTGCAGTGCAGATACAAGAACTGCGCCCGTCCGTCGATGTTGAAGTCGATGGCCCCCGATGGAACAGAAACCACAGGCGGCGTGATGGATGGCTTCCGTTGGCACGTGGGCTTCTCTACCAACCCTGTGTTTACGCTTGAGGGCAAGCCTTCCGTTGTGGGAACTTACAAGTTCATAATACAGAGCGGAAAGAATAATATAGACGGCACTGTGCGTACCGACACCATATACGTTAATTGTGTTGACCAGGCTGCGATAGACGAAGTCAAGGGTGACGGTGCCGAATGGGTTAAGTTGGCAAGCAACGTGATAAGCGACCGCATCGTGATAAGTCTCAACGCCAAGAATGCTGGCAAGGTTAGCGTGGCATTGTTCAACGCCGCTGGCATGCAGGTGGCTGGGCGTAGCTTCAACACCGTACAAAATGGCAGTCACACCATCGCCGGACTTGGCAATTTGGCCGATGGAGTGTATTTGCTGACTGTGAAATCGGCAGAGGGAACATACACGCAGAAGCTAATTAAGCGGTAAAAGCGTATTTTTCTACTCTTTTACGTACGATATTCCCATATCTTTTGTGGTCGTGAGGCGTAACTTTGCGCTAAACTTAAAGACCACTATAAGATATGGGAATATTTTTTAGACAGCTACTAATCGTCGGCGGACTGGCCACTGCGGCCAGTGCGACGGCACGAGACACCTACAATTTTAATTCCAATTGGCGCATCGACAAGCACAAGCAGACCGTTACCTTGCCTCACGCATGGAACGAGGATGAGGCTTTCAAAGTGCCAATAGCAGAGTTGAGCGACTCCGTAATTTGGTATCGCAAGACTTTCCGTTTGCCAAAGAATGCCGAGGGCAAGCGCGTGTTCATCGAGTTTGAGGGCGCGCGCCAGAGTGCCGAGGTAATCGTCAATGGCAAAAATGTGGGACTGTGCGAAAATGGCGTGATGGCCTTCGGCTTCGACCTTACGCCGTATGTAAAGAAGGGCAGCAACCTTATCGAGGTGCGCACTGACAACTCTTGGAACTATCATGAGAAAGAAAGCGGTTCTGCGTTCCAATGGAACAACAAAAACTTCAACGCCAACTATGGTGGACTGCCAAAGAATGTGAAGCTCCACATCATGGGCGATGTCTACCAGACGCTTCCGCTCTATAGCAACCTAAAGACAACAGGTGTCTATATCTATCCCAAAGACTTCGACATAGCCAACCGGCAGGCCACCATCTGTGTGGAAAGCGAGGTTAAGAACGAGACCGACCAACCCGTTACGCGCCGTTTGCAGGTGTCAGTTGACGAGCTTGACGGTAGCCAACTGTGCGGTTTCAGTGGCCAGACTGTTACCATTCCTGCCCATGGCACCGCTATTCTCAAGGCGGAGGGCCGAGCCTATGGACTGCACTTTTGGAGTTGGGGCTATGGATACCTTTACAATGTGAAGACAACTGTGGGCGACGACATTGTAAACACCACCACTGGTTTCCGCAAGACGGAGTTCAAAAACGGCATGGTATATCTCAACGACCGCGTGATAATGATGCATGGCTATGCCCAACGCACAAGCAACGAGTGGCCTGGCGTGGGCATGTCGGTGCCAGCGTGGCTTAGCGACTATTCCAATGACTTGTTTGTGAAGAGCGGCGGCAACATCGTTAGGTGGATGCACGTCGCTCCATGGAAGCAGGACGTGGAGTCGTGCGACCGTGTGGGACTCATACAGGCCATGCCAGCCGGCGATGCCGAGGCCGACGTTACCGGACGCCGGTGGGAACAGCGCACGGAGGTTATGCGCGATGCCATCATCTACAACCGCAACAACCCAAGTGTGGTGTTTTATGAGTGCGGCAACCAAAAGATAAGTGGCGAGCACATGGTCGAGATGAAAGCCATACGCGACAAGTATGACCCTAATGGATGGCGTGCCATCGGTTCGCGCGAGATGCTCGACAGGCCAGAAGCCGAGTATGGCGGCGAGATGCTTTATGTAAACAAGAGCCAGGACAAGCCCATGTTTATGATGGAATATTGCCGCGACGAGGCTCTACGTTGGTACTGGAACTCATGGAGCTATCCATTCCACAAGGAAGGCGACGGTCCTCTTTACAGAAATGCGCCCGCCCTTTCATACAACCACAACAACGACGAGTTCGTACGTGAGCTTGTAGAGCGTTGGTACGACTATTGGCTTGAGCGTCCGGGTAGCGGTACAAAGGTGAATTCCGGCGGCACCAAGATTGTGTTTAGCGACACCCAGACCCATGGGCGCTCGGCCGACAACTATCGTGTAAGCGGTGTGGTTGATCCCATGCGCGTGCCGAAGGATGCCTTCTACGCCCATCAGACTATGTGGGACGGATGGGTTGACGACCTGAAGCCGCACACCTACATCGTAGGACACTGGAACTATAAGCAGGGTGAGGTGATTCCTACCGTCTACGTGGTGTCCACAAGCGACAGCACTGTGCTTGTACAAGGTGGCAAACGCATTGCCCCGACAGCCCACAAATATCGCTTCCTCAGCATATATGAAAATGTGAAGTACACCGACGGCAAACTCTTGGCCATTGGTCTTGACAAACAGGGTAGGGAAGAGTCGCGCTACGAATTGGCCACTGCAGGTCAACCTGCCACATTGAAGCTCACCGCCATAGAGAACCCGACTGGCTGGAAAGCCGACGGCAACGATTTGGCTTTGGTGCAGGTTGAGGTTGTGGATGCGCAAGGCCGTCGTTGTCCGCTCGACAACCGTCTTGTGAAGTTCGCCCTTAGCGGTCCTGCCGAATGGCGTGGCGGCGTTGCCAAAGGCAAGGACAACCATGTGCTGTGCGACACTCTGCCCGTGGAGTGTGGCGTAAACCGCGTCATGCTGCGCTCGCTGGCCAAGGCAGGCTCAGTGACCCTCACGGCCAAGGCCGCTGGACTGCCCGACGCCAAGCTCACGCTGACTACAAAGCCGATAGAAGTGAATGACGGACTGGCCACCTATATGCCGTCCGACGGTTTGAAGCCTGTGCTCGACCGTGGCGAGACTCCGTCAACGCCATCGTTCAAGCAGTGGCGCAGGGAGGTGCCTATCGACTCGGCAGTATGCGGCAGTGGCAACGACCCAAAGCTTAGTTTCGACACCTACGAGAACACGGCTTGGGAGAGTGGCAACAAACTTGACGAGGCATGGATAACATACACGTTGGCCGAAGACACGCAGATTGACGACGTCTGCATCAAGATGAAAGGCTTCCGTGCCACCACCTATCCCATTGCGGTGTATGCCGGTGATGTGAAGGTGTGGGAGGGGTGGACTCCAAAGTCTCTTAGCTTCATACACATTCCATTGAAGAACGCTCCAAAGAGCCGCACCTACACGATAAAGAGTCTTGGCGCAAGCACTACCAAAGATGCCTTTGGCGCAGTGAAGGAACTCGATTCGCGCAACGACGACAAAATTGCGGTTGGCAGCAAGAACGCCATCAAGATACTTGAAATAGAGTTCTTGAAGAATCTATAGGATATAACTATTATAATATGTTGCGCCCGAAGAGCGTGCCGCATGACATGTCTCTTCGGGCGCAATGCTTTTCTTTGTGCAATGAAGCAGCTATGATATATCCATCGCTGTCTTGTTTGCAAGTGCATTCCAAAGTCAGAACGTGTTGATGGCATCCCATTGCATTAGGTCTTGCCTTATATATCCCGTCTTGCCATTAATGCGGGTCTTGTACCAGAAATACCCATCCTTGCCCAACATAAATCCATAGCAAGGATACACATCCGGTATACCCTCGCCAGTGTCGCTTATGCGGCAAACTATGGGACTGGCTGTCGTTGGGGCGCGACGTACATTGACCCGCTTGGCACTGTCGCCGGCTATGAATATCCAGCCTTTGCCTTTAGCCGCGTCGTATTCTGCAATGCGGCTTCCTGCCTTCTTCACGAGAGAATAGTCCTGAGCAATGACAAAGTAGCTGTCGCCGCAGTCGGCGATGTAGCGCGACTCATGGCCATCGGATTCGACGACGATTTTGCCCGATGTTGACATTTGCAGGCTTCTTTCCCACCAAGGCGAGTTTATGCTCATGTCGCCTGTGGGGCGGAAGTCGCGGCTGTGCCATACGATAGTGTCGCCATCAATCATGTCGGCAAACACAAAGCTCTTGAACATGTCTGACTCCAGATGATAAATCCTGCTGCCCTTGACTGATGTAAATGGCGCGCCTTTGAACACCGAGTCCTCAAGACAAAACTCCTCCATCGGGCCTTCTGCGGTTATCCTTAGTGTGAAGTCGTCCACCTTGCCATTTGCCCATCTTGTTGCCGGGGTGAGCCAATACGGTATGGTGAATTTCTCATACACATTGTAGCTCATGCGGTATTTGTAAGTGTGGTGAACCACATTGACTCCTTGCTTGAAAGGTGCGTCAAAGCAATAGGCGTAGGCATACCTCACGACACTGTCGAGCTCGGGATTGTATATGGCGTCGTCCGAGGGGAGAATGCTGTCGGGCACCTCGCCAAAACCCTTCCATCTTGTCATGTCGAGAGGCTTGAAGTCTGTGGGTGGAATAGCGCTTCCATTGAATGCCACCACACTGTTGTGGCACTTTAGCCGTTCGCCGTTCATGCTTACAGTAAAGTCTTTTATGCTCGGGTGTATGCCCTTGCGGTTTAGTGGCTCATTGTCGTTGTATTGCGAGGCGGCTTCAAAGGCCATCGTCACTGTCTTGGGACTGCCGTTGTTGGCAAACTCATAATATACATCGACATAGGCGAAGCTATCTTTCCCTATAGTTATGGTCAGTATTTCCTTGGCAGCCGAGATGTCGGTCTCGCGTATAGGCACAAGGAAGTTGCCACTTGTGAAGTACACTCCATCGTTGGCTCTTGCCATTTCGATGCACGCCAGCATTATGGCTACGATAATTAATGCTTTTCTTTTCATGTGGTATGTCTTTGATTTCCTGTTTGTTGATGTGCTTTGATGAAGCGTTCCTTATGGTTGTGTCTTGCGCCTCTGCCTATGGATGCGTCTCTCCATGCGTGTTCCGCCATGGTGCTCCATATACCTTATTATATAGTATGCCATGTGGCTGGGTGCGACACGCTCGCCATATAGTAGCTGCGAAGTTACGATTAATTGCCGAAAGGGCAACCCTTCTCTCGGTTTTCTTCAAGGAACTGCTGTGGAAATCGATTGTGCCAGATTCCGAGATGCTGTTTCGACAAGGCAAAACCATACAAAAAAGGTTTGCCTGCAAAGGCATTTCCACTTGGCTTTCGTAAGTATGCCGTTTACGATGGCTAAATGGCATACTTACGGGCCGTAAACGGCATAGTTACGCATCGTAAACGGCACACTTACGAAAAGCATTGCGCATGATGGCCATTGGAAGGCGAATGTAGTCGGTGGCGTGTTCATGTATGAATGGCTTCGCGTTCGCATGAGAACACTATCTTTACAGTTAAAAAACAATAAAACAGGATGTGCGGAGCATCGTGATACATGTATGGTAAGTAGAAAAATCGTACCTTTGCAGCCGATTTTGCACAATTAACATAAAGTCTAACTTTATTAAAGGTAATCAATTTTTTAAATTATGTCAGAATTAACAAACAACGTCAAGCCATTGGACGACTTCAATTGGGACGAGTTCGAGAATGGCGCAAAGGTAGATGTCAGCAAGGAAGAGCTTGACAAAGCCTACGATGAAACCCTCAACAAGATCAGTGAGCATCAGGTGGTAGAGGGAACTGTAATCTCAGCAGACAAGAAAGAGGTGGTGGTTAACATCGGCTACAAGAGCGATGGTATCATCCCCGCAAGCGAGTTCCGCTACAACCCCGACCTTAAGGTTGGCGACAAGGTGGAAGTATATGTTGAGAACCAGGAAGACCGCAAGGGTCAGCTCATCCTCTCTCACAAGAAGGCACGCTTGAGCAAGAGCTGGAGCCAAGTTAACTCAGCTCTTGATAATCAAGAAGTTATTCAGGGCTACATCAAGTGCCGCACAAAGGGTGGCATGATTGTCGATATCTTCGGCATCGAGGCATTCCTTCCTGGCAGCCAGATTGACGTTCACCCCATACGCGACTACGACCAGTTCGTGGGCAAGACCATGGAGTTCAAGGTTGTCAAGATCAATCAGGAGTTCCGCAACGTTGTCGTTTCTCACAAGGCTCTCATCGAGGCTGAACTGGAAGCACAGAAGAAGGAAATCATCAGCAAGCTCGAAAAGGGTCAAATCCTTGAGGGTACTGTCAAGAACATCACCTCTTACGGTGTGTTTGTTGACCTCGGCGGTGTTGACGGACTCGTTCACATCACCGACCTCTCTTGGGGCCGTGTTGACGATCCCCACAAGGTTGTTGAGCTTGACCAGAAGATTAATGTCGTTATCCTCGACTTCGACGACGAGAAGAAGCGCATTGCTCTCGGCTTGAAGCAGCTCACTCCGCACCCATGGGATGCTCTCGACGAGAACCTGAAGGTGGGCGACCACGTGAAGGGCAAGGTTGTCGTTATCGCCGACTACGGTGCTTTCGTGGAGATACAGCCTGGTGTAGAGGGTCTGATCCACGTTTCAGAGATGTCTTGGAGCCAGCACCTGCGTTCTGCACAGGAATTCCTCAAGGTAGGCGACGAGGTTGAGGCAGTTATTCTTACTCTCGACCGCAACGAGCGCAAGATGAGCCTCGGTATCAAGCAGCTGAAGGAAGACCCATGGGAAACCATCGAGGTTAAGTATCCCGTTGGCAGCAAGCACACAGCTAAGGTGCGCAACTTCACCAACTTCGGTGTATTCGTTGAACTGGAAGAGGGCGTTGACGGCCTCATCCACATCAGCGACCTTTCTTGGACAAAGAAGGTTAAGCACCCGTCTGAGTTCACACAGGTTGGCACAAACATCGACGTCATTGTGCTCGACATCGACAAGGAGAACCGTCGCTTGAGCCTCGGCCACAAGCAGCTGGAGGAGAATCCTTGGAACGCATTCGAGGACAAGTACACCGTTGGCAGCATACACGACGGCAAGATTGTCGAGCTTCTCGACAAGGGCGCAGTGGTATCGCTGGAGAAGGACGTTGAGGGCTTCGCCACACCTAAGCACCTTGTTAAGCAGGACGGCACACAAGCTGCCCTCGGAGAGACTCTGCCCTTCAAGGTTATCGAGTTCAACAAGGACAGCAAGCGCATCATTCTTTCTCACAGCCGCACATTCGAAGACGCTCAGCGTGACGAGAAGAAGGCCGCAAAGAAGGCACGTGCAAAGAAAGAGGACACTGTGAAGATTGAGAACCAGCCTGCAGCAACCACTCTTGGCGACATCGACGTGCTCGCACAGTTGAAGGCCAAGATGGAGAACGGCGAGAACTAAGCAGCGATTTCATTTCATGCCACTTGTGATGTGGCACGAAAGAAGAAAACGATAGACGACAACGGGCGCACCATCGCAATTGATGATGCGCCCGTTTCTTGGTTGTGTGGCGTGGCGGTTTTCTTCATTATGTAGGGCGCAAATGTTCTTTTTCACTGTCACTTTGTTTTGATTTTTAACCGTTTTGGCGTAATTTTGCAATTCAATAAAGGGTGGTTCTATAAATTAGCTTTGTCAGATTGCGAGGCTATTTTCGCGGACAATGTGTTTGCGAGTGAAGGAAAGCGCGGGCTATACGACTGAACGAACAGACAGATTGTACCGAAAAGAGACCGCAAGA
>CAVKUV010000047.1:0-25106 GCA_963659505.1 Lachnospiraceae bacterium | reverse complement strand
CGCCTGTCGGAATCCAACGCTCACCAAAATTGAAGTCCAAGTCCTCAAAGGCAATCGGTTCGGGATAGCTTTCCTTCAAAGTCTCCAAGGACTCCGCAACCCTTGCATCGTCTGAATTGTCTTTCATCCATTCCTCAATGCGCTCCGCTTTCTCAATGACATTGCCAGCGATGAATCGGTCGGCTATCTCATAACCGCCTATAAGCGGATTGTAATAGATACGCCCTTTGAGTGCTTCCGTCAGTCCTTGCTCCGGCATATCCGAGATTTCCGTCATATAAGGCAGGGCTATACGACCGTACTTGTTGAGCGATGCAGTAAGGGCATCCTCTGGTGAATCCACATGACTGACCTCGTCCAAGGCGAACGATACTGGATGGTCGAAGATGTCCGCTTTCACAAACTGTCCGTCTTCCACTCGCTCCAAGGAAAGCATGTCACGCCCAGAGGCATCCATGAGGATGAACTTCACGTTCTGCTTGGTGTTGAGATTGCCAAAACGCATGAAGAAGGCATCGTAATAGGTGTTCAGCTTGCTACGCATTAGCCTGTCTTCCTTTTGCGCCTCCGCCTCGTAAGTGTAGAGCCGCTGATATACATCACGCAGGGCTATATACGAAGCAGCCTTTTCCCTTTGCTCGTTGTTCAAGTCCAACGGCATAAAGGTAGCGCCATACTTGGTGAGGTCTTTCAACACGCCGATATTGCGGTTGATGTCAAAGACCATAGAGCCATTGCGATGGAAGTTCTCTATCTTCCCATCAAATGGACGTGGCTTCATGGCTTCTTCCTTTTGCTTTGCCAACTCTTCTTGCTTTCGTGCTTGTTCCTCTTGGCGTTTTCTTTCTTGTTCTTGTTTCTCCTTCTCTTTCTCAAATTCAGTCTTTACCTCAGTTGTGGGCTCTTCCTTGGATTCTCTTGGCTGACTTTGGTTGATTTGAGCCTTGAGAACTTCTATCGGTTCCATCGGAGGCTTGTATTTTGAATCGAATGTGTCGGCAATTCCCAAGTCTTTAAGCTGTTCTTGTCGGTGCAACTCCGCTTTTTGGCGCAACATAACCCTATCCTCTGGAGTCATGGTCATCATCAACTCGTAAAAGCCATTGATTGGCGGATTCTCTTCCCAAGAGATATTTGCGTATGGCTCATCGCCTGGGAAAACAGGCTTTGCAAGTTGTTCCACAATATTCTCTTTTGGCTCAGTTGATGCAATCTCTTCTTTTTCCAAAGGCTTTGTCTCAACCTCAAAAGTCGGGTTGGTGGTTTTAACCAATGGACTTGCTTTCTTCCTTGACACTTTCTTGGGAGCAACCTTAGCGGTAATTGTTGGCTTCTTTTTCGTTGGCTTGACAGCCAAGCGATATTCTTCCTCCATTCCCCAAAGGTCAAACAATGTTGTTTGAACAGGAGGCTGATGATTGGATTGCTCAGTAGGTGGCACTGATTTGTCCTGCTCACTTTCCACCTTATTATATATGGTGGTTTGTTGTGGCTGTTCTACATTATCAGTTGCCTGTTCTTTTTCCTGTATAGGAGTAACATCAATGTCCTTCTTTTCATCAGCGACCTCTTTGACTTCCTCAACTTTCACCTCCTCAGTTTTTGTTTCCTCAATTCCCAAGTATCGGTTCAAGTTGAGATTCTTCTTGAAATCCTCATGCAGCATTTTTCGCAAGTCCTCTGCAATACCCTCCACGCCACCTTCATGTGTGTATATCATGGCAGGTTTGCCGAATGGGTCGGTATCCAACTTTGCCATGGTGTGGATGATACGCTCAGTATGCTCTTGGAAATAATTGTTGGTCGGTATGCGATTTTTGTCATTCGTCACCATGTCAAGCAGATTGTCTTCACCTTGGAGCGTTTCCTTTTGGTTGTTCTTCTGCAAGATGATGAGGTCGCTGCCCACTTCCGTATTGGCATTCTCCGTAAAGAGGTTGTTCGGCAAGCGGATTGCCGACACCAAATCAGCGTGGATAAGCATCATGAAACGTGCCGCACTGTTGTTCTTGGCATTCAGCACGCCTTGCGAGGTGATGAACGCCACCAGTCCGCCATCCCTTACCGTGTCGAGAGCCTTGACGAAGAAGTAGTTGTGTATGCGCTTGGTACAGATTGCCTTCATCCCTTTCTGTGCGTTGTATGACGGATCGAATACAGCCACGTCGCCAAATGGTATGTTTGATATGGCAAGGTCGAAATAGTCGTTGAAAGGTTTCTCTATTTTCTCGAAGCCTTCAATGCGTACTTTTTGCTCCGGGTGCAAATGGTGAAGTATCTTCCCTGTGAGCAAGTCCTTCTCAAACGCCATGACTTCCGCCTTTGGGTTGTTCTCCAATACGGAATCGACGAATGCGCCAATGCCTGCCGATGGTTCAAGCACCTTTTCGGGGACAATCTTATGCTCTTTCAGGACATCCGTCAATGCCTCTGTTACGGACGGTGGGGTATAGAAAGCCGTGAGGACAGACTGCTTCAGACTGTCCAGCAACTGCTTGTACTCGCTTTCACTATTGCTGTTCTCTCTGATAAGTCGGTGCAACTCCACAGTCGGAGCGAACAACTCAAGGTCTGACTTTGCCCAATGGACGGCATCCGTCAGTTCCTTGGCAGGGTTCAGTATGCACTTCAAGCCTCCGAATCCGCAGTAGCGTTCCAAGAGGAGACGCTCACGTGCGGTCGGCGGTCGCTGTTCCCTGTCAAGGACGAATGCCGTCTCTATCGCCTTGATGTTGTCATTCAACCGTTGCTTTCTATTGTACGCCATGAGCCTCTATGAAAAGGGCAACGGCTCCCGTCAACTCTGTATAGAGCTGATCGTAATCCGACGACTGGGCAAAGCTGTCGTCGGTGAGGTCGTAGATGGAATACACATTGTCAACCAAAGGCAGGAGGTTTGTCACAAACACCTCCTGGTCCTCCACGGCAACCTCCAAGGGAAACTCGTTGTCAACGACATCGTGCAGGATATTGTACTTGGAAAGATGGAATCCTTTCAGCAATGCTGACATGGCAAACTCTTGTGCGGCATCCGCAAAAAGGTCACTGCGTCTTGCCTGCTCATAGACTTCAGCTGCATGGTCGGCACGCTCACGGATGAAGTCCGCATCGTTGGCTTGTGGAAAACGGTTCTCTCTGAGGTGGTTCAACAGGTAAAGTCCGTAATAGGACAATTCTGTCTGTGCTTGTTTCTTTCTGTTCATTGTTTGTTACTTTGGATTAAGTGGTGAATGTGAAAAGCCGTGGATGGCGGCTGTTTTTGCTGGAAAGCATGAAAAAAGGCACTCGGTATCCCTCCGAGTGCCGCCACTTAATCCATAGTAAATAAAAGCATCTTAAAATAAGACAACCATTTATGAACCATGTTTCGGTGGCGAAGGTACAAATTATTTCTTGTATTTCTTCATGTTTCCTCGCTTTTCTGCGGTTTTGCGCTCCGCAAAGACGAATTTCGTGTTGAAATCCTCGTCAAAGACGATGGTGGCGGAGAACGGCTTGCCTTGTTTGCTGGTGAAACCGTTGAGCGTCTTGGTCTTGCCCTTGGTGAGCAAGTCCGTGATGTCGGCATCGGACAGCAGCTTTCCTGTCACCTGCTTGAACACAGGCATACCGCACTCCTTGTTGCTGCATCTGACAACCTTTCCGAAGAACTGCATCGTGCCTTGCTTGCACTTCGGACACAGACAACCAAACTCCTTATGACTGAAAAGCTTGTCGCAGCCCAACAGTTCCGCCGTGATTTCACGGGTGTATGCTTCAATGTCGTGAGTGAACTCGTCGGCACTGGCTTCGCCTCGCTCTATCTTGGCAAGCTCGGCTTCCCATCTGCCTGTCATCTCCACATTGGCGATTGCCATGTTCTTCACAACGGAATGGAGGGCGAGTCCCTTTTCCGTAGGCACGAGTTTCTTCTGTTGGCGCACCATATACTCACGTCTAAGCAAGGTCTCGATGATGGCGGCGCGTGTGGCTGGTGTACCAATGCCGCAATCTTTCATTGCCTGACGCATGGTCTCATCCTCGATGTCCTTGCCTGCGGTCTCCATTGCTGCAAGCAATGTCGATTCCGTGTGAAGCGGTTTCGGCTTGGTCTTGCCCTCCGTAATGGTACAGCCTGTTACATTGATACATTGTCCTTCCTGCCAATTAGGAAGAACTTGCTCCTTCACCTCGTTGTCAGTAGTGTCTGAATCATAGCCCTGCTTGTTGTTCTGTTCTTTGAGAGATAACTCACGCCAACCAGCCTGTCGAATGATAGAGCCACTGATAGCAAACTCCATATCATTCTCAACTTGGGCGGTTACGGATGTGATGTCCTTGATGCAGTCTGCAGAGAATGCCTCTATCATACGGCGCAATATCATGTCATAGACAATCTTTTCGTCCTTGTAAAGCCCGATGGCTGGATTCTCTGTGATGAGTAGGGCGTGGTGGTCAGTCACTTTACTTGCATTCACGCTATTCTTGCTATAGTCATCGCTGTTGGGCAACAACTTTATCTTTTCGCCATACTCCGAATGGTTCTCCAAGTTCTTGAACAAACTTGAAATAGTGGCGAACACATCATCCGAGATATAGCGGCTTGATGTTCTTGGATAGGTGATGAACTTTGCCTCGTAGAGTTTCTGGGCGATGGAGAGGGTATGCTCCGCCGTGAAACCATTCTGTGAGTTGGCTTCCTTCTGCAAGGTGGTGAGGTCGTAAAGGAGCGGTGCTTTCTCAACCTTGCGCTTGGTGGCAACCTTTGTGATGATGGCTGTGCCAGCATCTTTTACCTTATTATATATGTCGGTTGCAATGGCTTTGTCTGCCCATCTGTTGACTGATGTGAACTTCAAGATGTTGCCATTGTCTGCGTCAACCACACCGAAGTGTACCTGCCAAAACGGTTTCGACTCGAAACGCTTGTTTTCCCAATAGCGTTCGCAAACCATTCCGAGGGTTGGTGTCTGAACACGCCCCACGGAATAGGTGCCACGTCCTGCGGCTATCGTCAAGGCTTGTGTGCCGTTGATGCCGACAAGCCAGTCCGCCTCACTTCTTGCCTTGGCTGCATGATATAGGGTGTCATACTCCTTGCCGTCTTTGAGATTGTTCAAGCCCTCACGGATGGCGGCATCCGTGAGCGAACTGATCCACAGACGGTCGAAAGGTTTCTTACAACCAAGGTACTCATAGAGGTAGCGGAATATCAACTCTCCCTCACGCCCTGCATCGGTAGCGACAATGATACGGTCGCTATTGTCGAACAGCTTGCCGATGATTCTGATTTGGGCAAGTACACCTGCATCGGGCTTGTAGCCATTCTCTGACTTGACCTGTCGGGGAACGAGGATGAACGGATTGGGAATAACAGGAAGGTTCTCGGCATGGAATCCTTTCATGCCGTAAGCCTCTGGCATGGCAGGCTGAACAAGATGCCCGAACGCCCATGTCACATAATAGCCGTTTCCCTGCATATAGCCATCCTCACGTTTTGTAGCTCCCACGATGTGGGCGATTTCCTTGGCTACACTTGGTTTCTCTGCGATGATTGTCTTCATTCTTTTGATGTTTTTGTGACATCCGCAACCGTGGGATATTCGGTCGCAGATGTCGGTTATAAATTACATAAGATAAGCTGCACTCGGCAATCTTAAAGCAAGCTTTGATTGCTCTCGTTTGCATTATCTTTTTCTATGAATGATTAACTCTATGGATTAAGTGGCGGCAACTACATCTTCACGCTTCTTGCCTTTCGCTTTGGCTTCTGAGCCTCGGCAGTCTGCTCCTTCTGTTGCTTTTCGTTCTTCGGAGCGGATTGCCCCGGCTTCAGCGGCTCCTTGGTGTGCTTGGTCGCCTCGTTGGTCTTGCCTTGCTCGTTGACGGCTACCTGCACCTTGTTCTCGTTGGTAGGAATCTGCTCCTTTGCCTGCTTGAGGTCAGGGTTGGTGCGGTAGGAACGAGGCTGCATCTTGTTGAAGTCGAACTTCACATAGGCGGTATATGTTCCGCTTCCATTCTTGTTCGGCACTTCCTTGATCTCGATGGTCTTGCCAGCCACATAGTCGTTCTTCTGCTGTTCTGTCAGCTCCTTCTTGAAATAGGTGTTGAGTCGGCGGATAGTGCCGTCCTCGTTGAGCCAGTGGTTCGGGGCTTGCTGTCTTTTCTGACCGCTCGCATCACCTTCCGCCTTCTGCTCCTGCTTGTCGGCAGACTGCTTGTTGCCGCCATTTTGTTTCTGACCTTGCGCTTGTCGGGTACTGCCAGGCACAAACTCCACGCCTCGCTGTTCCACGTTCACCTGCAACAATGGAGTGAACTTGCGACCGTTGGTAAGCTCTATCTCCTTGCGGAGCGGAAGTCCTGAGTAGAGCACTCGCTTGTCGTCCTTGGTGATGGGAGTCTTGCCGATAGTGTCAGGAATGCGCACCTTGTTGGTCGGGATGTCAACAATCTCGTTGGTAAGTCGGTCGATGCTGATGAAGTGGGGGCGCAACTCGCCTGTGCTCTTGTCGGGAAAATCCACGACCTTGCCAAGGTTGCCGTTCTGCAACAGGTTCTTCTTGTCCTCTGGGGTAAAGGTATATCCCTTGTAAGCAACATCGAGTTTCGGCTCGTTGCGCACGAAATGCGGCACCAACTGGAAATTGTCGTTATCGTCCTTGCGGAATGACAGGCGTGCCTGTATCTCAATCTGCTCACCGCCAAAGGTCGGCTTCACGGTGACAAGTCCTGTCTTGCCGTAGTTGAGCAAGGCTTTCATGTCCTTCTCGCTCATGCTGTTGAAGTCGATGCCATACTTGGCGCCAAGTTCCTGCAGGTTCACATCGTTACCACTGATGAGGTTCTGCTTTGCTCCCGGAGCGGTCTGTGCCTGCTGCTCGGTTGCGGTCTGTTCTGATTTCTGTTCCATGTTGTTCTCTTTTTTGTCTGTTTGTTCTTTTGTCTCGTTGTCGTTCGCCTGTCCTTCCGATTGCTTTGCCTCTTTCTCATAATTAGAGGTGTCAACCTTGTGGGCGGAAAGAATCTCCTTGTTTGCGTCTGGGTCTTTCAGTAACTCCTTCATAACTCCGAGAAGGTTCTCCGCTTGGTCAGCCGCAATTCGGTAGAATCCGAATCGACTTGGCTCCTTGCATTGGCGGAAGAAGTTTCGGAAGAAACTGTCCATCATGTCACTGTTGCGGTCGAAGCGCAGGAAGTCGGGCGAATTCTCCATCTTGGCAGGGGCTCGTTTCGGTGTTCCGTCTCTGCCGAGTCCGGCGATGACGCTGATCTCGCCCGTCTTCTCGTCACGGACCACCAGCACGTCCTGTTCATCACTCTTTTTCTTTTGTGCCATAATCATTAATGTTTAATGGTGAATACTTTTGTTATTTGAATTTCTGATGAATGCGGGTCAGGTAGTGTTCCACATTCTCTTTTTTGAATTCCTTGACATTGTTCTCTACAAACTGCATCACGTCTTCCTCCGTGTAGTATGTCTTCTGTCCAAGACGTTTGTAGGGGAGTACTCCCAAACTGCGGTAGCGTTGCAGCGAGCGAGGGGAGATTTGAAATAAGAGGCAGAGGTCTTGGTTGTCAAGCAACTTCTCGTTGATGACCGTACACCCTTTGTTCTCCTTCTCTCGCTCGTGTCTCAACATCAGCATGTCATAGATGCCGTCAACCTTATTGTGCAAGTTTTGGAGGTGTAACTCCAATCTTCTCAACGTTGTTCCATCTTCCATACTTATGTCTCCTTTGCTATGGTTCGTTCCTCAACCATTCTTTCAATGGCTTCAACTTGGTATCGACATTGATTGCCGATTTTAATAAACTCGATGCGGTTCTCTGAACGCATTCGCTGCAAGGTTCGCTTGCTTACACCCAGCATCTTGGCAGCATCATCGTTGGTCAACATCGGCTTGAAGCCCTTACCTGTCAACTTTTCTTGTAATGAGAGATTTGCCAATCGCACGTATTGGATGATTTCAGTTAACTGTTCTGTCAGCTTTTTGAAGGCAGAACTTTCCATTGTTATTACTTCCATATTAATTCCGTTTGAAATGTTATAAAATTTATTGTTTTGATTTCTCGGCGGCAAAATTAAGCAATTGAGAAATACCCGTTTAACAACTCATTAATGACCCACGTATAATTTTCTTGATTTTTCTTGCCGAGCGGTCGGCAAACCCCAGAAAAGCACTGCCACAGACTTGCATTTTCATTGTTTTTCCATATTCGCATATTACCTTTGACGTCGAATTTGTTGAACCAATAAAATCAGAGAATATGGAAGTAGTAACAATGGAAAAGAAGGCATTCGACTTGATGATGGCAAGATTCGATGCCTTGGTAAAGAAAGTGGAGTTGTTGAAACACAAGGCGAACGGCAAGCGTTTGGATAAATGGCTGACAGGACATGAGGTCTGCCAGCAACTTCGTATTAGCCAACGCACTCTACAAAAACTTCGTGACCGCCGTTTCTTGGGGCATACCCAGATAGGTCGCCAATTCTATTACAATCCAGAAGAGGTAAAAGGACTTGTTCCACTGATAGCTCAAATCAAGTCTGTATAGAAAGAAAACCGCCCAGGGCAAAGCCGAAAAACTTTACCTTGGGCGAGCCTACACATTTTATATTCACCACTTAATCCAATTTGTAAGCAATGAACATGAACCAACTTTTGACGCATGAGAGTGAGTCAATAGACACCGCCATGCAATCCTTGAAGAAAGCCAACAACTGGCTGTCCTCATTCATAGAGTCCTACAGTCCACCTTTGGACGGTGAGCGATACCTCACCGACAAGGAACTTTCCGAGCATCTGAAACTCAGTCGCCGCACCTTGCAGGAATACCGCAAGCAAGGCATTTTGCCATACATTATATTATGTGGCAAGACACTCTATCCAGAATCCGAGCTACAGGCACTTCTCATAGGTAATTACCGCAAGCCGATAATTGATGGCAATATTCCGCAAGGGGAGAGTGTTACCACGTAGTAGTAGAAAAACAAAAAAGCGTACAGGGTGTAGCTCTATAAGTTGGCTTCCTCTGTACGCTATTATATTATGAGGTGTAGAATGTTTAACTGACACCTCTCGGTATCGTTCCATTCATCACTATAATCATTGGTTGCTCTGTTCTTGTTTGGTACTTTTGGCAATCCTTGCGATTCTCCACCTTATCAATGAACCACTTTCTGAAAAGCAAAGCTTGGAATGTATCCACTTGAAAGGATATGACAATAACCTCTTCCATATCATATACATCCGCAGAATATCCATTTTCAAGTTTGATGTATTGTGAGTGCTTGAAATCTTTCAACACGCCCTGTTTCCAAATACGCTTGATGGCATTCTTTACAGCATTCCCAGTTACATTCAACAGCTCTGCAATCTCCCAAGCTGTCATCCACACCTCACCATGATGTGGGGCGTAGATGACCATATCTTCCTGTATTGTTATCACCTGTCGTTTCATACTCTGCCATTTATTGTGTTAGTATTATCGTTGCAAATATTCCCAAACGTAAATTCCTCAATGTTGTTAATCTGCTGAGACAGTTTTTCAACGTCTTTGCTCAACTTTTCCTTGGTAATCTTGGCATACACTTGGGTTGTCTTTATGTCCTTGTGACCAAGCATAGAACTCACGGTTTCTATGGGAACTCCGTTGGAGAGGCAAACCGAGGTTGCAAACGAGTGCCGGCTCATGTGCCAGGAAAGCGGCTTGGTGATACCGCATTTCTTGCCCAATCTTTTGAGTGAATCCATACTGCTATGATAAGGTGGTACAGGAAACACTCTGCCGTCCTCACACAATCCACGATATTTTTCCATAATCTGCTTGGGATAGTCAAGCAACTTGATGTTGGCTTCCGTTCCGGTCTTCTGTCGGTGGATAACAATCCATTCGCCTTCATCGAAAAATTCCTTGATGTTCTCTTCCTTCAAGTTGTATAGGTCAATGAATGCAAGACCAGTGAAACAGCAGAACAGGAACAAGTCACGCACCATGCTCATCTTCTTTCGGGTGATAGGCGTCTCCATCAACAAGTGAATCTCCTCTTTGCTCAGAAACTCTCTTGTGGTCTCTTCTTCTTTGTACTCATATCGTCTGAACGGGTCTTTTACGAGCCACTCGTTATCTATGGCACGGAATACCATCGCACGGAGATTGCGGACAAACACCATAGCAGAGTTTATCTTCAAATGCTTGTCGGTTCTGAGAAAAATCTCGTAGTCTGTGATAAAAGGCAGCGATAACTCTTTCAGAGCAATATCCTTCACATGGTAATGCGTCTGCAAGAACTCGCCCACATAGGCACACCCAATTCTATACTTCGTGTATGTACTCAAAGATTTCATGCCAGCCTTGTACTGCTTTTCCATCTCATCACGGCTTTGTGTATAGATTTTCATCAGCGTATGACAGCGATACTCCAAGCCAAGAAAGGCGTTCTTCACCTTGTCGGCAGATACAAAGTTGTCCCTGTCCATAATCTCCTGATAATGCTTGCTGATACTCACACGCATCTTGTCCAGCTTGCGGTTCACCTCCAATGCCTGCATACTCTTACCAGTCATGCATCCGCCCTTGGTGTCCCATAAATTTGGATTTGCAGTCATCTTGCAACTGAACTGCGCCTGTGTTCCGTCCACAGTGATACGTCCCATAACAGGGACTGTACCATCTTTCTTTACTACCTGTCTTTTGAGGTAGAAGATAATTGAAAATGTACTCTTCATAACGTCATTATTTTTTGCGTTCAAAATTAATACATGAAGAGTCTTTTCTTGCTACGCATTTCACGGCAGAACACCGCAATTTTGGTTTGTAACCAAGATTCTTACGTTACTCATTAGTAACTCACTAATATTCAACGTATTCTATCTTTATCCGTAACCTTCTTTATTCTTCCTAATGTCGGCAACCCTCATTTTAGGTATAGGTTACGGATTGGTAACGTTCCTCTGTCTCATCTTGTCATATCTCCGTCTTCATCTGTCCTCACCACTTATAATCAAAATGAGGAAAGTAGCTGATAACCAGTAAACTTTCCTCATTCTTCTCTCAAACACTTTTTATATGTAGTTTTCAGTATGAAAACATATCCTCCGCAAGGCTTGCGACCGCCATTTTTCCGCAGAACATATTTATGCAACCGCCCATTACCGCAATTTTCGAAAAGAAACGCTATCTTTGCAATAGCCTAAATGGTGGCGTTTTATAGAAGTCGTCCAAACTTTCATGGATTTAAAGATCAGGCGACTTCATGACACCACCCTAAAACAGGGCAAGCTACGACCATGACACGGATGATTACCATATTGGGACCCACCGCAAGCGGCAAGACAAGCCTTGCCGCCGCACTCGCTAACGACATTGGGGCAGAGATAATCAGCGCCGACTCAAGGCAGGTGTACCGCCACATGGACATCGGCACGGGCAAGGACCTGGACGACTACAACGTAGGCGGCCACAAGATACCCTACCACCTGATAGACATCGCCGACCCAGGCACAAAGTACAACCTGTTTCAATACCAGCACGACTTCATGCGCGCCTATGGCGACATAACCGCCCGTGGCGCCGTGCCACTGCTCTGCGGCGGCACCGGACTCTACATCGAGGCCGTGCTGAAGGGCTACCGCCTTGCGCCAGTGCCCGAGAACAAGGAGCTGAGGGCGCGGCTTGAGGGCAAGACCCTGGCTGAGCTGACCGGCATACTCGCGGAACTGAAGAGCAGAAACGGCTCGGCCATGCACAACACGACCGACGTAGACACGGCCAAAAGAGCCATCCGCGCCATAGAGATAGAGACATTCAACGGCGAGCACCCACAGGCGGCAGCCGAAATTCCGCCCATCGACAATATAATAATAGGTGTTGACATCGACCGCGACGAGCGCCGCCGCAGAATAAGCCAGCGGCTAAGGCAACGGCTCGACGGCGGCATGGTCGACGAGATACGCTCGCTGATAAAGGGCGGTGTGGCACCCGACGACCTGATATACTACGGACTGGAATACAAGTTCGTTACGGAATATGTGGTAGGCACTCTCACCTACGACGAGATGTTCAGCCGGCTGGAGATAGCCATCCACCAGTTTGCCAAACGGCAAATGACGTGGTTCAGGGGCATGGAGCGGCGCGGCTTCAAGATAAACTGGATCGACGCGCGACTGGACACGGAGGAAAAGACAAGGATAATAAAGCAACTATGGCAGTAGACAACACACGGTGGGGCATACTTTATTGCCCCAAAAGAAGCCTGGGGCGCAACGCGCGGCAGCGCGAGCGCATACAGCGTGCGCTCAACGAGAAGCAGATAGAGTATGACTTCGTGCAGAGCGAAAACGCCGACAGCGTGGAGCGGCTCATGCACATGCTCATAAACAACGGCTACAAGACAATTGTCGTCGTCGGGGGCGACTCCGCGCTCAACGACGCGGCCAACAGCCTGATGGCCGTTGAGAAGCAGGTGCGCGACGGGATAGTGCTTGGGGTGATACCCAACGGCGTGCTCAACGACTTCGCGCGCTTCTGGGACTTCCGCGAAAGCGAGATTGGCCAGACCATCGACTGGCTGAAGCGGCGCCGCACGCGCAAGATAGACCTTGGCTGCATACGCTACACCAACAGGAAGGGCGAGAAGTGCCGCCGCTACTTCCTCAACTGCGTCAACATCGGCCTCATAGCCGACATCATGTACCTGCGCCGCCAGGCGCGGCGGCTGTTTGGCTCGCGCACACTGGCCTTCGTGGTGTCAACGCTGCTCATGGTGTTCCACCGCATGGAATACAAGATGCACATGAAGATAAACTCCGACGAGATATGCCGCAAGGTGATGACAGTGTGCATAGGCAACGCCCGTGGCTACGGACAGACGCCAAGCGCGGTGCCCTACAACGGACTGCTCGACGTGTCGGTGGTGTACCACCCCGAGATGCTCCAGCTGTTTGCCGGCGTGTGGCTGCTGCTCACCGGGCGCTTCCTCAACCACCGCAGCGTGCATCCGTTCCGCACGCGCGAGGTGAGCGCCATCAACACCGGCCACGCCCTCGTGAGCGTCGATGGCCGACTGATGAGCACGCCCGTGGGCGAATACAACGTCTCGGTAGAGCAAGAGGTGATAAACTTCCTCATACCCGACTGACCCACCCACTCGGGTCAGCCCTGCTCGGCCACTTCGCGCAAGCCGCTCTCCGACATTATCCTTATCTTGCGCCCGTCAACGGCCACGATGCCCTCGGCGGCAAAGGCCGAAAGGGTGCGTATGGCGTTGCCTGTGGTCATGTTCGACATGTTGGCTAGGTCTTCGCGGCTCAGCGATATGGCCAGCGTCGAGCCGTCGTCCTCCAGCCCATAGCGGTCGCGCAGCTTCATGAGCGACTCGGCAAGCCGCCCGCGTATGTGCTTCTGCGTGAGGTTCACCACCAGGGTGTCGGCCTCGCCAAGCCCGGCGGCCAACTGCTTGAGGAAAAACATTACCAATGTGTTGTTCTCGTGCATGAGCCTGTGCGCCACTTCAACAGGTATCATGCACACCAGCGACGGCTCGAATGCCGACGCCCACGTGTGGTAGCAGTCGCCCACTATGGCCGGGCGATAGCCAAAAAATCCCATCTCGCTTACTATCCGCAATATCTGTCGTCCGCTGTTGCCCTCCTTATACACCTTCACCTTGCCTTCCATAAGGCACATGAAGTGGCTGGGCGACTCGTTCTCGCGGTATATCACCTCGTTTTTCTCAAACTTGCGGATGCTGACGCTGTCCAAGAGATACTCGCGCTGCTCTTCCGACAACGGCTCCCACAACAAGGCTATCTGTTCGGCTATATCCTTTTTATCCATTTCCTTATTCACCGTCATCCTCTTTACATCAACTATCTTTCGTGTTTCGTGACGCAAAGTTAGGCATAAATATCGAGAAAACGCGCATCGACCACACGTGTAGCGTAGTTGAACGTGGGAAAAGCCGTGCAAAGAAGCCAGGACCAATGGTATAAATCAAGCCGAATGTACGGCAAAATCCGCTTACTCCAACTGAAGTAAGAGCTTACTTCGACCGTAGTAAGAGCTTACTCCAACTGAAGTAAGAGCTTACAACAGCCGAAGTAAGCCAACTTTATGCCGCTCGCGCCACGACTTTCCACCGCATCGCCAACGACATTCATGCCTTTACACACCATCTTCAATGCAGGGCCATCTCGGCGGTGAACATGCCTTCGAAGTGGCGGCTCAAGCCGACCTCGCTGCGGAAGAGGCCAAACACGCTGCTGCCACTGCCGCTCATCGAGGCATACACCGCGCCGAGCGAGTAGAGCCGCTGCTTTATAGCGCCTATCTCGGGATGGGCGGCAAACACGCTCGCCTCGAAGTCGTTGACAAGCTCGCCGCGCCATGTCTCCACGGGCTGCGCCACTATGTCGCGGCACTTCCGCGTGGTGGGCGTTGGCTTCACCAGCGCGAAAGCCTCTCTGGTGGGCACGGGTATGTCGGGGCGCACTATGCCAAGCCACCAGCCGTCGAGCCGCAAGTCTATCGGGTGCAGCCTCTCGCCTATACCCTCGGCATAGGCCGGACGCTCGGATATGAAGAATGGGCAGTCGGCGCCAAGCCTCACGGCATAACGCTCCATGGTAGCGGTGTCCATGCCGAGGCCGAAGCCGTCGTTGAGCAGCCTTATCATGGCGGCGCAGTCGCTCGACCCTCCGCCCATTCCGGCCTGTGTGGGTATGCCCTTGTGCAGATGTGCGTGTATGCGCGGCAGCTTGTAGTCGGCGGCAAGCAGCTTGTAGGCCCTCACCACGAGGTTGTCCTGCTCCTGTCCGGCAATGTCGATGTTGGTCACTTTAAGGTCGCACGCCACGTCCGACGGGAAACCGTCGTCCATGGGATGCAGCTCCAGTGCGTCGGTGAGCGGCACGGGATAGAACACCGTCTCCAGGTTGTGGTAGCCGTCTTGTCTGCGCTCCACCACGTTCAACCCAAGGTTTATCTTCGCTTTAGGAAATGTTATCATATTGTCTTCAAAAAAAACATTTTGTTTCAGGTGGGTATTGTCCACGAAAATAGCCTAGCAAATATCTGGCGAGGCTAATTCATACAACCAATCTTCGCCTTTGTCATTTGGCGGCCGCCCGCATCCGGTCAAGCTCCATATACACTATTCTCTTTGCCATGAAGAAGCGCCCGAGCATGTGGTTAACGTAGCCCTCGTCTTGCGCCATCTGCCACGACATGGGCATCGGCATCATTGAATGCACGTCAACGGTCTGCTCCTTAGTGTTGGTGACGTAGTACACGATGACCCACGCATTGCTGTTGGCCTCGTTGACGGCCTTGTAAAGCATCGACAACTCCTCAAGATTGTCAAGCGGCACCGAGTACAAGAAAAAGTCCTGCACAACAATCATGGAGCTATCGTCGGTAAATGCCCTGAACCGCTCACCCTGAAAGCCAAACCAAATTATGTTGGCGTCGTCCTCCTGCTCTTGGCACTGGCATCCCAGCCTATTGAGCGTCGCCTTGAAACATTCCTTCGCACTCATCTTGCTGTAAAACAGCGGATGGCTTCGTTCAGTGTATTCCTCGCTCATATCGTTCTCCTTTCCGTTGTCATTGTCATTTTCCGTGTCGCAGCTGTTTTTTGTGGCATTGTCGTTTTCCGTGTCGCAACTGGCCGCAGCCGGCATCCTCACACTGTAGTCAGGCTCGTCGTCGTCGTCATCTTTTATCCATCGCCACACTATCAAGCCTGTTATCGCCAGCATCACAAGCAAGAAGATGGGGCTAATTTCTGCGTAGTTTGTCATGTTTCCTCCTTTTATAATTGCAAAGTTAGCGTTTTTCGCCACAATCCGGCTCTGCCACGCCCGGTTTTTGCCCACGCAAGGCTTGCACTTGTGGCAACTGGAAAGTTCGACTTTCGGGCACCATGTGCATCGAGTGCGCCACAACCTTGCGCAAGGTGCTTGAGCATTTCCAAAAAAGCATGAAAGATTTGGATGTGAGAAAATAAAGCCGTACTTTTACACACAGAAGTAAAAAAGATAGGAGACACAAAATCATGATAATCAGTGTGGCCAACCCCATATACGACTCGGTGTTCAAATTCATGATGGAAGACGAGCGCATAGCCAAGACCATACTCTCGGCACTGCTCAAGGAGGAGGTGCTGAGTGTGGAAATACGCCGCCATGAGCACACCAACACTACGCGCGACACCCTGTCGATGTTCCGCATAGACTTCGCCGCCACGGTGAGGGACGCTGACGGCAATGAGAAGCTGACGCTCATAGAGCTGCAGAAGACATGGCTGGAGACGGAGACACTCCGCTTCCGCCAGTATCTGGGCGCGCAATACCTCACGGCTGAGAACATAGCCAAGGAGGGAGACAACGAGGGCTATGCCGCCCCAATGGTGGCCATATACCTTCTGGGCCACCGCGTGGGCAACGTCGGCAAGCCGGTGGTGTATGTCAAGCACAACGCCTACGACTATGAGGGCGAAGTGGTGGAGAACGCCATGCAGGACCCATTCATCGGTAGCCTGACGCACGACAGTATCATCGTGCAGATACCATTGCTGCACGGACAAATAAACAACCGGCTCGACAAGGTGCTGAGCGTGTTCGACCAAAGCAACCGCGACAAGAGCAACCGACAGGTGATGGTGCTCGACGAGACGAAATACGAGGGCGACGACGACATGATGTACCTTCTGCGCCGCCTCACCGCTGCTACGGCCAATGCGGAGCTTAGGATGGACATGAACGTGGAGGACGAATACTTCTCGGCCATCGAGCACCGCGACACGGAACTTATGGCTAAGACGCAAAGACTGGAGGAGATGGGCAGGAAGTTGGCCGAAAAGGACAACCAACTGAAATCCATGGCTCAAGCAATGTTGGCTGGCGGCATGCCAATAGAGGTCATTGCGCAAGCGATGGGAAAGAACGTCGAGGAAATTAAAGACTTGTTGGGGTGACCTCGCAAATTAGCCTTGGTGGATTTTGCGGCTATTTTTGTCTTCAGTTGAATGCATGGACGGATATTGCCCACACATTCAACTGAAACTTCTTTGACGCAATCCTGCTACCACTCCACCTTGTCGCCCAACAGCACCCCGTCGGTGGCATCGTCGGCGGTGAAGGTGTCGCCACGATACTGCACACAGAGCATGAGCAACGGCTCTACTCCGTTGTTGCGCACGCTGCGCCTGCCCTGTGGCGCAACCCTAACCACACTGCCCTCGCCCACGGAAAACACCTCGCCGTCTACCTGAAACTCACCCCTGCCCGAAAGGAAGAAGTAAAGCTCCTCGTGGCATTTGTGGGTGTGCAGGAAGCCCGTCTCCTGGCCAGGGACGAAGCACTGTAACGAGAACTCACCGCCCGTCGCACCTACACTCTGCCCACCAAACACCTTGCCTGGTATCTTCACCTCTGGCATCAACTCAAGCACATAGTCGCCAATGCCATCCAATCTGCCGAAATCCACTGCCGCGAAGTTGGCGGCCTTTGCAATAATCTTTGTCTCTTTCATCTTTTTCATTGTTGTTTTGTTAGTGTTTCGGCTGCAAAGATATGTACCAGCGGCCATTACCACAATAAGGCACCACATGGTGGGATGGTCACCCAAAGGAAACCTTTGCGACGCTGCCGCAGATTGGGTCGTCAGGGATTAACCTATATTAATACAGCAAGGTTTGGCGATAGGCGGGAAGTAGGCTACTTTTGCAGTTCAGCAATGTTCAAAAAAAAACAAGTTGCGCAAGTCGTCCTTTTTGAGCATTACTTATCACCACAAATAAAAGCAAGAGACACAATGACAACAAAGATTAAGGAAACGGTGTTTCAAGACTGCCCCATACGGGGTGTGCTGGCAAGGATATGCGACAAGTGGTCGCTGCTCGTCGTATACACCCTCAACAGCCACGGCGGTGGGCCATTGCGCTTCAACGCCCTGCGCAAGCTCATTCCCGACATTTCGCAGAAGATGCTCACCAGCACCCTGCGCACGCTCGAGGCCGACGGCTACGTGACACGCAAGGTACACGCCGAGGTGCCGCCGCGAGTGGAGTATTCGCTCACGCCGCGCGCCCAAAGCCTGATACCCATAATCGACACCCTCATAAGTTGGGCTGCCGACAACATGGCAGCCATCATGCGCGACAGGGTAAGGCGGCTACCGCAATAGCTTGGCGGCTTCGACATCTATACCCAACGGAAGCCTACCGACAGCCCAAGGTGATGCTCCACCTATAGGGCGGTTCTATGAATTACCGCCGTACTAAATTAAGAGTTACTTTTTGCCATCTTGCGGTCTCTTTTCGCAGACAATCTGTCTGTTCGTACATGCATCGGGCATCTCACGTACGTGCTTTTCCAAATGCATTTGAGCAACATTTCTGTCTGCCAAGTAACTTTGCCGTAATTTGTTTAATTCTATCCGTAATTCATCTACGATGACATTGGCGGAATGACCGTAATTTTGCAGCGAGAAGAAATAAGTAATGTTCACCACCGTCACTAAGAAACAAATACAAGTACATGAAACCATACATTATCTGCCACATGATGGCATCGGTGGACGGTCGCATCGACTGCGCCATGACCGAACAGATTGATTCGTCCAATGCTTACTACGAGGCGTTGGAACAACTTGATTGTCCTACGACCATTGAGGGACGAGTAACCATGCAGATGCACTTTGCTCTGCCCGAACCGTTCGTTGCCGCATCAAACGAGCCTATCGGACGCACCGCTTTCCACAAAGCTGCAGACGGCAGACCAGGCTATGATGTGGCTATCGACACGCACGGAAAACTCCGTTGGCCAGCAAACGAACAACACGGTCAGCCCTTGCTCGTCATCGCTTGTGAAGATTGCCCGAAGGAATACTTCGACACGCTTAATCGTCAAGGCATCTCTTGGATAGCAGTCGGAAAGAATCACATTGACTTAGCCAAAGCCATGGAATTGCTGAATACGGAGTTTGGTGTGGAGCGCATCGCCCTCGTTGGCGGAGGTCACATCAACGGATCGTTCCTTGCTGCTGGACTTCTTGATGAAGTGAGTCTGATGATAGGTCCCGGCATTGATGGGCGCAAGGGCATGGCTGCCGTATTCGACGGCATCGACGAGCCTGACCGTCCAGCCACATTGCTCAAACTACAAAGTGTGGAGCGCATGGGCGAAACGGTTTGGATGAGATATAAAGTGTAACTTCAGCATCTATAATAATGAGAAAGATTATTTACGCCTTTGTCTTGTTGGTAGTGTCATCGATGAGCATCATCGCTTGTGCGCAGGACAAGGCTTCAAAAGGACAAAACGGAATGACAGAGAACAAGAAAGTATTGGTGGCGTATTTCTCGCGGACGGGTGAGAACTACAGTGTGGGAAACATCACGAAGGGCAACACACAGATAGTTGCCGAGATGATAGCTGGGGAAACTGGCGGCGACCTCTTCCAGATAGAACCGGTCGTGGCCTATCCCGACAAATACGACGATTGCGTGAATCTTGCCAAGCAGGAACTCAGCGACAAGGCTCGCCCCGCAGTGAAAAGTGATGTGAAGACCGAGGACTATGATGTGATTTTCATCGGTTATCCCAACTGGTGGGGCGACATGCCGATGCCCGTATACACGTTCCTCGAAATGCACGACTGGCAAGGCAAGACCATAGCCCCATTCTGCACCCACGAGGGCAGCGGACTTGGCAGCACGGCAAGCATGTTGCAGTCTGCATGCAAGGGTTCCAAGGTTCTGCAAGGTCTTGCCATCTATGGCCACACGGCTCAGAATGACCGCAGGAAAACAGAGAATGCCACGCGTGAATGGCTTACGTCTTTGGCGTATTGAGACAACAAGGAAACGAGGCGGTTAGTCATAGGTTCTTTCCATATTCTTCACCCGGAATTCCTTGGGCGACATTCCCATGGTTTCCTTAAACTTGCGGTTGAAGTGTGTTATGGTGTTGAACCCGCATCGAAAAGCTGTTTCCGACACGGAACATTTTGTGTTGCGGAGCATCTTGCACGCCGCCTCAATCCTCAGATGGGTGAGATACTGGAAGATGGTCTCGCCAGTCTCCTCCTTGAACTTGCGGCAGAGGGCGGTCTCGTTGGCACCAAGCATGGCGGAAAGGTCGGTAAGGCTGATGTCATTGCGGTAATGCGTCTTGAGAAACTGTTTGCATCTCTTCACGACAGCCCCAAGACTTTCCCTTTCGGGCGACTCGCTCAGATGGCTGATGGCTGCGCCTCGCTCCAACCCTCTGCCTAACCTGTCGAGAAGGTGGAGCAAGAGGCATAGCCGCTCAATGCCCCTTGCCTGATGGACGGCAAGAAACCGCTCGTTCAATGACAGGTAGCCTTGACTAGGCTCGCTGGAGATTTCTTCACGCTCGCGGGCATGGAATATTAAGCCGCCCAATGATTTCCGAAGCAAGGAGGCTATGAAGCAGTAGTCGCCTACATCATGCATTTCCTTCGGAAAAATGCTCTGTCGGAACTGTATCAAGACACCATTGCAAGGTGTTTCACCAAAAGCCTCAATCTTGTGGGGTAAGTTCGGTCCCAGCAGCAGAGTGTCGCCGGGGACATATACATGCGGCACGTCATCTACTGTTATGGCGGCCTTTCCTTCTTGCAGATACATCAATTGGTAGTCTTCATGGCTATGATATCGTTCGTAGCCGTGCTGGGTAAAGTCATCCATCCGCGTGCCAAGACTGTTGTAGGCAGTGCGGATGGACGATTTCCCGTCGTATACGATTTCCCTATGCATAAGTTGTGGCATTGCAAATATCTGTAGTGTCTTTGCAAAGATACGCAAACTATTTAATTCGTCAATGCCGTACTTTTGCATCCATCAAAAACAATATGGATTTATGAGAACGATTGACATTACGACGAGTGTTTCCGCCGAACTTTTACAACGGGCGCAGAAGAATTTAAAGTTGGCTTTCAACGGACATGTCGGCACTCACTTCGATGTGATGAACAAGGAGTTTCCCTTGGAGTATATGGACCTGGACGCCGTTGTGTTCGAAGTGGCCGAATGGGCTGAAAAAGAGGAAATCGGCAAGGACGACATAGACTTGGGCATGGTGAAGGAGGGCATGTTTGTAGCCTTTCACACTGGTTTCATCGAGCAAGAGGGTTATGCCACAAAGAGGTATTTTTCCATTCATCCCCAACTTTCCATCGACCTGATCCATGCCCTGCTCGACAGGCACGTCAGCATCATCGGGGTGGACTTCGCCGGCGTGCGCCGTGGCAAGGAGCATACGCCCACCGACCAAGTATGCGCAGACCATGGAACATTCATCGTGGAGAATCTATGCAATCTATCGGAGGTGCTGGACGGCAAGAAGCAAGCCGCCTGCAAGATTGCCACCTGTCCCGTCAAGTTTGAGGGGCAGACCGGACTGCCTTGCCGGGTCATAGCGAGGGTGTGGGAGTAACACGGCATTTTCTTTTGATTTCCCGTAATTTGTGTCATTCTATCCGTAATCCGTTTATGGTCGTTTTGGTGGAAAAACCATAATTTTGCACCTTGAACCCAAAACACATTACAGAGATGAGAATGATATTCTTGGCGTTGCCTATGGCAGGGCTATGGTACACGCTTTGGCACATATGGCAGATGCTACCGCTCTCGCACAGTTGGCGATGGGCTGTAGTAGCAATCTGCATAGCCCTCTTCCTCACGATGTTCCTGGTGTTCGCAGGCTTCATCGAGAAGATGCCGCTATGCCTGGCGACGCTGACGTACGAAGTGGGCAACAGTGTCATCTTTGTGCTTCTCTACTTGGCGATGCTCTTTCTTGTGCTCGACATCGCCAGATGGACCCACCTCATCCCGAAGGAATGGGTGTACAACAACGGATACTCCACCATAGGCATGCTCGCCCTCATGCTTTTCATCTTTGGCTATGGCTACATGCACTATCTGGACAAGCAGAGGGTGCCATTGGAAATCAAGACGACCAAGGACATAAGTCTAAGCACTGATTCGTTGGAACTTTTCTCCGGAAAGAAGGCTGTGAAGATAGTGCTTCTGAGCGACCTTCACTTGGGCTACCACAACCGCCGTCAGGAATTCAGAAGGTGGGTGGACAAAATAAACAAGGAGCATCCCGATCTGGTTTTGATAGGAGGCGACATCATCGACATCAGTGTGCGCCCATTGATAGAAGAGAATATGGCCGAGGAATTCCATAGGCTCAACGCTCCCGTTTTGGCTTGCCTCGGCAACCATGAGTATTACAGTGGCCAACCTAAGGCGCAACAGTTCTACCGGGAAGCGGGCATCACCCTGCTCCGAGACAGCGTCGCAACGATGGGCAACTTGCGCGTCGTTGGCCGAGACGACCGCACTAACATTCACCGCAAGTCATTAAAGGAAATCCTCGCCTCTGTAGAATCTATAGAGAACCCTATGGAAAGGCCATTCACCATTCTACTCGACCACCAGCCTTACCATCTTGAAGAGGCTGAGCAAAACGGCATTGATTTCCAATTCAGCGGACATACCCACCACGGACAAGTATGGCCCATATCCTGGATTACAGATGCTCTCTACGAAGATGCGTTCGGAAGTTTGCAGAAAGGCGAGACACTCTATTACGTAAGTTCGGGCATGGGCATCTGGGGCGGCAAGTTCCGAATAGGCACTCAATCTGAATACGTGGTGCTAACCATCACTAACGACCAGCCAATCTGCCCCAGCACAATAGCTGTAGGAAAGATTTATTCAACAACCTTCCATTCGCCTCCATTACGTGAGCCTCCAACGCGAATTATCCGACCACGTTGCTTCAACTTTCTGATATGGTAAGCAACGCCATCTTCAGTTATGCCACATACGGATGCTATCTCCTTGGCCGTAACCTTAGGTTTTTTGCTTATTATTTTGAAAATAGTTTCCGTAGTATCGGTTGATGTTTCCGTAGCTATAGAAGGAGTTTCCGTAGTTGTTTCCGTAGTAACCGTAGTAGTTTCCGTAGCGACATTTGCATTGTTTCCCAGTTTTAGATATGTCTCAATTCTATCAGGGTTGCTTTTTTCCTCAACTGTAGGTGTACTCCACCCATTGTCCTTCCATCCTTTTGCTATTACATCCGCACCAGTGCCCCCTTTCTCGCCAATACCCAAGAACACAACAAAATTTGTCCAGACTTTTCTGACGAAGATTTATTTTGTCTTTTCCCGTTCTTTTTCTTTTTGTTTGAAGAAATAAATATATCTTTGCATTTGGATAATTCGGTGGATTGCACACATATGCATTAAGCCGATGCGTCCATGCCTCAGCTCACGCCGAGCCTTTGTGGGCATAACGCCCGCATGCAAAGGAGGTGAGGGTGGGTAAAAAGAGGCACGACATAATAAAGGCGTTTACTTGACGCTCTGTTTGAGACCCATCGAATCTCGCAAATTCGTTTTCACAGTCTTGAACACAGCAACGGTAGATGCCCCGGGTGTGATTATATCATTCCTGTGTGGTTCTCTGTAAGCTATCATTGTACCCCAGTGGGTGCAGTGTTTCCTGTTCGCAAGAATCCCACGGTTTGTATTTTCATATCGGCGTGGGCTCTGACGTTGTCTGTTCAACTGTGATAGGCAATGCGAGAGCCTCGATGGGTGGAATGGACAACAGGTAGGTTCTCCACGCTTTTTTGTGCCCGTACTTAAATCTATTAAATTAGCTTGTACTAGGGGAGCGTACATGGCAATTAAAAAATGTTGAGTATGCGATATAGACTCATTCCTCGTTCAAGTAGATTTATTTCTTTGTCGCTATTTTGTGCAATAGCGTCTTTTTCCGCATTATCGCAAAGCTGCGGAGGGAACAATTATGTTTCTAACCCAGAGAATATCTTGTCATATTACGTCAAAGATATTCAGAATATAGACACGATACATAAATTTTCTGCTTACTTTGATTTTTCTGGAGTTTATCTTGCATACGAAGACCCACAGACTGCCCAAACATTTGCCGGAATCACACAGAAAGTGACAGGATCTATCGACAATTACGACCTTTATTCCTTGGCGAATGAAAGAATAGAGAAACTAAACGGACAAGATCTTCATTCGGCCGCAAACATTTTCGCACAACTTCATAATCCCGAAGCACAAGGACAACTGTATGCTCCTATCGAGAAGACTTTGCAGAAAATCGTCAAGGACAATTGCAGCGCATTGCTTGTTACTGACTATGAAGAATACACTCCTGGCCATAGCATATACCAACAGGCTTATGCGACGCAATATTTTGAGGAGTGGCTCAAGCGTGGCAAAGACATTACCTTTTTTGTTACAGACTACAAAGAGGGAAATCTTGACAAACATCTATATTATACAGTCTTTGACGACGAACGGCATTTGTTGCTTAAAGAAATTGAAGACGCATTAAAAGGAAAACCAGAAAACTATAAACGTTTCACACTCTCCATGCACAATTACAAAATCCAGCCCATGCCAGGAGGTACAAGTGGTGCATATGCAGGTCCATGTGTAGGCGGTACATACCATGACGAAAATGGCGAGGATATCGTAACTGGATCCGTTGAAAATGGTGACGACAATAGTTTCCACATGTTCCAAGGGTATCGGGCAGAATTGTATACTTTTGGCGAATCTTGGGAAAACATAGTGGCTAATGCAAAAGGTCAACAAGAGGCAGAGATTCCTGTACAATATCGTTTCCGTCATTTGTTCCAAAACTTATACGGAGAATTCTCCAATGCGGATTCTTATCATATCAAGGGGCTTACTGTCAGAATGAGCGACATCGGCCTGGATTTCGAATTGTTTACAAATTGGCTTGCCGCTATGCGTCATAAGCCTACAATTACCGTTGTAGAAGGAGAGACGCAAGTAGAAATTCCTGATGAAAGTTCTGAGTTCTATGATGAAAAAGGAAAATTGCTACAAGAATACGATTATATCAAGAATGGAGGACGAATAGGAAATATCCAAGGAGTAGTTGTCTTTGACCAAGACCTTTTCAATAAAACCTTTAATGCCACTAATGGCAAAAAAGTAGAGCTGGCGGTAAACCTATAGTCAAAAGGAATTGGTTTGGGAAAATCCTCCAAATTTTAGTATCTTTGCAT
>CAVKUV010000046.1:0-25333 GCA_963659505.1 Lachnospiraceae bacterium | reverse complement strand
AGAAGAAAGTAAAATATGCCGGATAAAATCAAAAAGACACAAAGAGCAACCCGTCTAAAAATGAAGTTTAACAATGCGTGGAATTTATAGAACACGCCATAATTTAGTGCCCCTAAGCAATGCCCATCCGAAATTTACTGTAAATTTGCAGTAAATTTCGGATGGAGAGCAATGGCAACGTATGTAAATAGGGCAGTTTATCTGCAAAAGCTGATAAATAGGCGTGACAATGGTGAGGTGAAAATCATTACCGGCACTCGTCGGTGTGGGAAGTCGTGGCTCTTGAAAAAGGTGTATTTTGACTATTTGGTGGGTCAAGGTGTGCCAAAAGACAATATCATTTCCGTCTCGTTTGATTTGGACGAGGACGTTGACGGGCAAGACCTGACGGATCCGATGGTGCTGAAGAAGTATCTTTATTCAAGGATTACCGCAGAAGAGGAGAACTACTATGTATTCTTGGACGAGATACAAATGGTGGCGGGCTTTGAGCGCATCGTGAATGGCTTGAATGCCCGTGACAATGTGGATGTATATATCACGGGAAGCAACTCTAAGTTTCTGTCGAGCGACATTAATACCATATTCCGTGGGCGTGGCGACGAGGTGAGGGTTTATCCTTTTTCGTTCAAGGAATTCTGTACGGACAGAACCGAACCAGTAAGTGAGCTTTGGAAGGAGTACTACACGTATGGCGGAATGCCTGCTCTTAGAAACCAACCTACACCGGAGCAAAAGATTGGCTATCTGCAACGTCTTTGGCAGAAGACCTATCTCGATGACGTGGTGGACAGAAATGGCATCAAGAACCGTATGGCCTTGGAGAGTATAGTGGATGCCTTGTGCTCAACCATAGGTTCGCTTACCAATCCCAATAAGATTCGCAATACGCTGGAGAGTGTTCAGCGTGTAAAGGTGGATGTGGAGACAGTGATGTCGTATATGCAATGCCTGGAGAACGCATTT
This sequence comes from Lachnospiraceae bacterium, assembly GCA_963659505.1. Taxonomy (GTDB): domain Bacteria; phylum Bacteroidota; class Bacteroidia; order Bacteroidales; family Bacteroidaceae; genus Prevotella. Next base: position 24,367 of record CAVKUV010000046.1, on the reverse strand, counting down.
CTTTTTGAGGGCGCGCGCCGCTACAATGTGAAAGGCAGAAAATATTATGAGAGCATCAAGAAATATTATGTCGTTGATGTCGGTTTGCGCAATGCCCGTCTTAATTTCCGCCAACAAGAAGTTACCCATATCATGGAGAATGTCATATACAACGAGTTGCGAATTCGTGGCTATGTCGTGGATGTGGGGGTTGTGGAGAGCCGGGTTATGAAGGAGGGCAAAAGCACCTATCAGCAGTTGGAGGTAGACTTCATAGCCACAAATGGACTCGACAAGTATTATATCCAGTCGGCATACGCCTTGCCTACCGACGAGAAGCGTGAGCAAGAGCTTGCCTCGCTGAGGAAGATAGACGACTCCTTCCGAAAAATCATTATCGTTGGCGATGACATTGCCACCTATATGGACGAGAATGGCTACATCTTCATGGGTCTGTTCCAGTTTTTGAAAAACGAGAGAGTGATAGAATAAGACGCGTCCGTGCTTTAACGGATGATCCCTAAAAGAACAGAATGTGGAGCATGCCGAATGTACATGTTCAAACTTGTGCAAGTTGTTTGTTTGGCATTGCCTGATTTTCTCCATCCGAAATTTACTGTAAATTTGCAGCAAATTTCGGATGGAGGGAGGCTTCAACGTCTGTAAATAGGTCGCAATGTTGGCTTACTTCGACTGGTATAAGCTCTTACTCCAACTGAAGTAAGCGTTTACCTCGACTGAAGTAAGCTCTTACTTCAGTTGGTGTAAGCAGGCAAGAGTGGCCTCGCGCAGCGACTTTCCACTGTGTCGGCCACGGCTTTCATGTGTAGTAATGGCGAGTAAATCGCAGCATTTGTCTAAATCATGGCCATGAACTTCATGACTTAGTAGTTCATGCCGAAATTCCAAAGTGGGATGACGTTGCCCATGCCCGTCTCGATGTCATCCTTAACCACATAGCCCTCCTTTGCCTCGGCTATCTGTTTCTGTCCCTTCTTCCTGCCGCCAATCTCAAAGGTCTTGCCGTCTATCAGGAAGTCGGAGATGGGGGAGTTGAATACAGTGTGGCGTACGCGCATCTGATTGAAGAAGAAAGTCTCGCGCAGATTGCCTATGTCGGGAGTCTGGGTTGAAAGTGCAAAGGATAGATTAGTGTTGTCAAGATAAACCTTCTCCACCTTTCCCAAACCACGGATGCCTTGTGTGGCTTCGTGGAGTAGGGCTATCAGACCGGCGTGCTCCATGAGGTCAAAGTAGTCGGGCAGGTTGTTGCGGTCAACCTTGATGGTTGTGGAGATGGTGCTCATGTTGGGCTTGAAAGGCACACTGTCGGCAATCACCTGCATCAGTTCCTTCAGTTTTCGTGACACCATCACCGAATAATTGGCATATTGCGGAATATCCGTCTCCAGGGTCATGCTCACCACCTGGTTCAGTCGCATACTGTAGCCCTCATCCTTGGAGAAGGGGTAGTAGCCATGGCGCAGATAGTCGTTGAACAAGGCCAAAGGATGGTCAATCTCCTCGGGCAAAACAACCTCGTTGGCAATGATTTGGTCTAATGTGTAGGCTGGGATGTCGATGCCTTTCACCATGCCGATGTATTCGCGAAACGACAATCCCTGCATCGTGAAGACCAAAGCGCGACGGCTCAAGTCGGCCGTGCCTTTGTATATGTCGAGCACCGACGAACCCGTGAACACCACTTGCAGGTCGGGTAGGTTGTCGTATGTCATCTTCAGCTCGGTGGCCCATCCCTTGTACTTGTGTATCTCGTCGATGAAAAGATGTTTGCCTCCAAGTTGGCTGAACTTCAAGGCTGTGCCGAATATGGTGTGGTTGGCAAAATATATGGACTCCGCACTGACATAGAGCGTGTCTTTCATCTGAAGGTTCAACTTGATGTACTGCAACAGAAGGGTGGTCTTGCCCACGCCACGAGGCCCGACAATGGCTGTCATGCGATTGGTCCAAGGTATCTGATGGTACATGTAGCGCAAGTATCGGGTGTCCGTGCGCTTGATGAGATTGTCGGAAAGTTGCTTCAATAAGTCCATATTTCTCGCTCTGTTGATAATTTGCTGCTGCAAACATACGAATTTTGCGGTAAAAATACCGCAAAATCCATGGAAATCTGCGGTAAAAACACCGCAGATTTTCGCTGTATGGGTGGTTGAAATACGTCTTCTTGTATGGCGTTGATGCTTGCAGGGTAGTGGGGCGGTGTCTCACCGCATAATCGAGTACAGAATGTGCTGCGACGTGAGACACGTCGCCCACAATACGATGTTTCACCACGGCCTGCCACACTGCCCGATTTTTTTGCCAAGCATAAGCAGTGGCACAATACAAAAGGGGCTGACCCAAACTATTGAGTCAGCCCCTTTATAATAATATGTATATCCCTAAATCGGAATGTCTTATTCTGCCGTTTCAGCCTTGGCTACGGCAGCGGTCTCCTTGCGTGCGGTCTTGCTCAGAGTGAAGTAGGCCACAGGGGCAGCGATGAATATTGACGAGAGTGTTCCGAACACCACGCCAAGCAACATTGCAAACGAGAAGCTGCGGATGCTGTCGCCACCGAAGAGGAAGATGCAGAGCAGCACGAGGAACGTAGTAGAAGAGGTGTTCACCGTACGGGCAAGCGTCTCGTTGAGCGACTCGTTGAACAAGTCCCAACGGTTGCGTGTGGGGTAGAGGTGGATGTTCTCGCGGATACGGTCGAACACGATCACCTTGTCGTTGATGGAGTATCCGATAACGGTGAGGATGGCTCCGATGAACGTCTGGTCAACCTCAAGCGACATGGGAACGATGCCCCACAGCAGTGAGTAGAAGCCGATGACGATGAGCGTGTCGAACGCCAGGGCCACAATGGAACCCACCGAGAAGGCCACGTTGCGGAAGCGCAGGAGGATATAGAGGAATATGGCTATCAGAGCGAATATCACACTGATGATGGCGCCATAGGTTATGTCCTTGGCCACTGCCGGACCCACCTTCGTGCTGCTTATGATAGAGCCGCCCTCGCGGATGTCGGGGTTCTTGAATGTCTCAACGTCCTTCTGGGTGACCAGTCCGGCATTGGAGAGGCTCTTGAACAGGATGGTCTCGCACTCATCGTCGATGCCGGGAGCGTTCGACTCAATCTTGTAGTTGGTGGATATACGTATGGTCTTGCCGTCGGTGCCAAGGGCAAGCGCACTCACGTTGCTCTCGCCAAACGCACCCTCAAGTGCCGTGCGCACCTGCTCAGGCTCAACGCTCTTCTCCAGCTTGACCACATAGTTGCGGCCACCGGTGAAGTCGATGCTGCGGCTAAGGCCACGCACGCAGAAGCAAACGATGAACACAATGGCGGCAACGCCCCAGATGGTGAACGTCTTCTTGTACTTCGTCATGAAGTTGATGTTGACATTCTGGAGGAAGTTGCGCGAAATCTTTGTCGTGAACGACAGGTTGAGCCACTTGTCATGGCTCATCTTGTAGTCGAACACAAGACGTGTCATGTAGACTGCGGTGAAGAACGAGCATGCTATACCAATGATCTGTGTGGTGGCGAAGCCACGGATGGGACCTGTGCCGAACACATAGAGGATGATACCCGTAAGAATTGATGTGATGTTGGAGTCGAAGATGGCCGAGAAGGCGTTGGAGTAACCCAGCTTCATGGCATCACGGGCATGGAGACCCTTGCGCAGCTCCTCCTTCGTACGTTCATATATAAGCACGTTGGCATCGACGGCCATACCCAAGGCGAGCACAATACCGGCGATACCGGGCATGGTGAGCGCCGCCTGGAACGACGTTAGTATTCCCAGGGTGAAGAACAGGTTGAACAGAAGGGCGCAGTTGGCGAGCATGCCAGGGATGAAACCGTAGAGCAGCACCATGTAGAGCATCAGGATGACAAAGGCGATGGCAAACGAAGTGATGCCCTGCTGGATTGACTGGGCACCAAGCGTAGGTCCTACGACGTCTTCCTGGACGATGCGGGTGGGGGCGGGCATCTTACCCGAGTTGAGGGTGTTGGCCAAGTCCTTGGTGTCTTCGATTGAGAAGTTACCCGAAATCTGCGAGTTGCCGCCGGCAATCTCGCCGTTCACGCGCGGTGCGCTATACACTGAGTTGTCGAGCACGATAGCCACGGCGCGGCCAATGTTCTGCTTGGTGATTTGTGCCCAGCGGCGTGCGCCGTCGGAGTTCATCTGCATCGACACGCAGGGGCGGCCCTGCTGGTCGAAGTCGTCCTTTGCCGATGTTATCACGTTGCCCTCAAGCGGTGCGCGGCCCGACGGCTCTGTCACCTTTATTGCGTGCAACTCATATATCTGGCCCTTGGTGTCGAAGTCGGCTGCCTTGGCGCTCCACATGAGCTTGAGGTCGGAAGGCAGTATCTGGTGTGCGATGTCAGAGTTGATTATCTTGTCAACCTCGGCAGTGTCGCGCGCCATGGCATAGCCCACCACGCTGAGCGACTGGCCCTGCGAGGGCTGGAGCACGGCGAAGAGGGGGTTGCTCTTCTTCATCTGCTCTGCCTGCTTGTCTTGCGCACCCTTCTTGTCGGCTGCGCTGGCCTTCTTGTTCTTTGAGCTTAGTGCGGCTGCAAGGTCGCCCTTCACTGCTGCGGTGGCGGTGTCGGCGGCCACAGAGTCGGTCTTTACGGCCACGGTGTCGGCGCTTCCGCTCTGTGCGGCGGCATAGCGCTGGTTGAGCTGCGACAGTATTGGCACTATTTCTTGGCTGTTGTAGGTCTCCCAGAACTCAAGGTTGGCACTTCCCTGCAACAACTTGCGCACGCGCTCCGGCTCGCGGATGCCGGGCATCTCCACCATAATGCGGCCCGACTGTCCTTCAAGCTTCTGTATGTTGGGCTGCACAACGCCGAACTTGTCGATACGGTTGCGCACCACAAGGAACGAGTTGTCAACGGCCGACTGCACTTCGGCGCGCAGTGCCGACTCCACTTGCGAGTCGCTGCTCTGCGTGCTCACCTTGCCCTTCATCTGCTGTGTGGCGAAGATTTCGGCCAAGCGGTGGCCGGGGGCGTTCTGTTTGTAGTGCTTGATGAAGAGTGAGATGAAGTCGCTCTGGCTTGTCTCCTCCTCCTTCTTGGCCTCTTCCATCGACTTTACGAAGGCGTGGTCGGTCTTGTGGTCGGCCAGCACGGCGATGACGTCGGGCACCGACACTTCGAGTATCACGTTCATACCACCCTTGAGGTCGAGTCCCAAGCCGATTTGCATCTCGCGGCACTGCTTCAGGGAGTATGCTCCGAGATAAACTTTCTCGTTCATGATGGAGTCGAGATATTCTTTCCCGGCCTCCTCCGACATTGCTGCGGCCTTGTTTTCATAGTGGCGCGTCACAAACGAGAAGGAGAGATAGAATATGCACACAAGCATGAGCATGAGTGCGATAAACTTTACAATTCCTTTGTTTTGCATTGTTGTTATTGTTGTTTTAATTATTATTCGTGTGCTTGTTGATATTTTTTAGCTTGCAAATATAGCGAATTTTTTACAGATACGTGGGGTTTGGTATTCTTTTTCGCTTGTTTCACCGTATTATCTTGACATTTTAAGCCAGCAGAATATCGGATAATGGTCGGACGATTCTATTTTGTTGTCAACCTTACAGTTATAGGGCGTAAAGTGTTCCGAGCACATTATGTTGTCGATTCTCACGAAAAAGCCTTTCTGATTATATGACATTCCTATGCCGTTGCCGGTGGTTATGTAGCAGTCGGTAAGTCCGTTGGCAACGGTGTGGTGGGTGTAGGATATGGGGGTGTCGTTGAAGTCGCCGCACACGATGGTTGGATAGCTGCTGTGGGCGGCAATGAAGGCGTGTACGGAGTCGGCTTGCGGGGCGCGCCGCTTGCCGGCGTCGGCAATTTTGTGGAGCAGCTGGCGCGACTCCTCGCGTGCGGTGTCCTGCTTCATTTCGCCCTTCAGCATCTCCTTGTAGCGTGCTTTCTCGCCGGGCGACAGTCGGTTGCTCTCGAAGTGGTTGTTCACCACGAGCACGGTGTCGCCGCCAATCTTCAGGAAATAGGCCACGCTGCCATTGCCTTCAGACGTGTATTCGATTGTCTCCTTGCGTATTATGGGGTAGCGGGTGAACAATGCCACGGCGTTGTCTCGCCGCGTGCCGATGTGGGTTGTGTCGGAGTGGGGGTAGGTGGAGCGCAGGGAATCGGCCACGTCATACTTTCCCGACCTGGCCTCTTGCAGGCACACTATGTCGGCTCCGCTGTCTTTGATGTAGGCGATGATGGCCTTGAGGTCGGTGTCGTCGGCGGTGTTGTTGAAGCCCTCCACGTTGTAGCTGAGCACCTTTATAGCTCCTTGTGGCGTGTCGTCGCACTTGTTGAGCGGCATATACGTGCGTATGGGCATGTAGGCCACCAGCAGTGCGCCAACGGGCACCACTGCCATGCGCCACTTCACCACAATCCAAAACACGAGAAAGGCCACGTTGATGGCCAGGAAAATGGGGAACGACAGTCCGGCGCAGGCCATGATGGGGTGGTCGGCAGGGTTGATGCGGTCGGAGAACCCCACCATCCACATCAGAATGGCCGTGACCACATTGGCCCCGGCCACCACGTTCAGCGTGAATGTCTTCAGCTGCCTAATCATCGTTGCTGTTGTCGAATAGCTTCTGCTTCTCTTCCTTGGTCAAGCTGTCGTATCCGCTCTTGCGTATCTTGTCGAGAATGCGGTCGGTCTCCTCCTGGCGTGCCTTCTTGCGGGCGTTGTATTCCCAGTCGCTCTGCTTAGTGCCGGAGTCGGGGCGCGCCGACCAACTCTTGTTGCCGCTGCTGCGGTGGCGGTCGAAGTTGCGCTTCAGGTTGTCGAAAAACTGCCGTCCGCCGTTGCGGTTATAGCCCATGCCGGGGTGGCGGTTCCAGTATCTTATCATCAGGTAGCCAAACAGCATTCCGCCCAAGTGTGCCGTATGCGCCACGCCGTCGCTCGACGCGGAGATGGCCGAGAACAATTCGATGGCCACGTAGAACATGACAAACCACTTGGCCTTGATGGGCACTGGCAACGGGAATATGAATATGCGCTCCTCGGGAAACGTCATTCCGAAGGCGAGCAGTATGCCATAGATGGCACCCGACGCGCCCACGGTGGTCCACAGGTTGAGGTATGCGGCGTTGTAGCTCGCCACCATGAGCAGGTCGTTGCCGCCGGCGATGGTGCAGAAGTGTATGAACTGCGCCAGCTCCTGGGTGAGTCCGGCGCCAATTCCGCACACGAAATAGAAGAAGAGGAACTTCCTCGGCCCCCATACGCGCTCCAGCACGCAGCCGAACATCCACAGGGCGAACATGTTGAAGAGTATGTGGGTGAAGCCCCCATGCAGGAACATGTAGGTGACGAGCTGGAACAAATGGAAGTCGGGTGCGAGGAAGAAGTGCAGACCGCCGATGCCGGTGAGGTCGATGCCGTATCCCTCCAACGCCAAGGTGGCCAGGAAAGCCAGCAGATTGACAATCAGCAGATTTTTTGTTATGGCTGGAATGTTGCGCATTGTGTCTTGCTTTCGGTGTGACGTATGTTTATGGTGGTTCTATGATTTACCGTCCTTTATTGATGACGAAGCCATATAGACTTTTCTTGCGAAGATCTATTTTGTCTTTTATCTCTTCCATTCTCAATCTTCACCTTTCTTTTTGGCCGTTTTTTTTGACCTTTCATCGGTCGTGTAGCCCGCTACACTCCCTCTTCAAAGCAAAAAAAGTCGCCTCAAAAATGAAGGCAAATCTTGAAATTCATAAAAGTCTAGACGACTTTAACGGCGCAAAATTACTAAAAAAAGTCCGTCAGCGAACAAAAACGCACTGCCAAAGGGGTTAAATGACGGTAAAACAGCCATTTTTCCAAGCATTTTGTTTGGTTTCTTATTTCTTTACCCTATATTTGCAGAATGAAAACAGCACACTGTGCCAATGGCTTGCGGCTTTTTGCGCTTTCAGGGCGATGTTTGGCAAGCGGGGCACAGCGCACATGAGGCACGCATACAGCCGCCATTGCCGTGAGGTATGCGCTTGCGCGGAACACTAAAACAAGATAATACACCAAGAAGAAATATAACTAAAAAACTTTCAGATCATGAACAAAACAGAATTGATAGACAAGATTGCAGAGGCTTCAGGACTTCCAAAGTCTGACGCAAAGAAGGCTCTCGACGCCACGGTTGCAACCATCAAGGATGCCCTCATCGCAGGCGACAAGATTGCCCTCGTTGGTTTCGGCACATTCAGCGTCAACGAGCGTCCCGCACGCACTGGCATCAACCCCGCTACAAAGGAGAAGATACAGATTGAGGCAAAGAAGGTGGCCAAGTTCAAGGCTGGCGCAGAGTTGGCCGACGCCCTGAACTAAGTGACGGGAAAAAGCATAGCAGGCTGGCAGTTCCCTCCAATTTGGGAATTGCCAGCCTGTGTCGTTTTCATGCGCATTGATGGCTTGGCACTGAGGAAACAAGGCTTGCATGGTGTTGTGAGAAACGCATTGGAAGTACATTCATGCTATGCAATGCGTGTTTTTATACCTGACCGCCAATGCTTTTCCATCGCTTTTTTGCTACCTTTGCACTCCAAAAGGAAACAGACAAGGCACACCACTGCAAGCGGATTGGGGAAACACATGGCGTGAAGTGCTGTGGCATGGCCATGGCAGACGACGCGCAGCCATCGTAAACAGTGGCCACAACACTATACATTACAGATATGGGAAGCACCGCAAAAGGATGGGCGTGCGGCATAATCGCCGCCATGGCCTATGGAACGAACCCCTTGTTCTCGCTGAAACTGATGGCCGCAGGGTTCGACGTCAAGTCAATACTATTCTATCGATTCGCGTTCGCCACGCTGCTTTTGGGGGCGTTCATCGTGGCGCGCGGCAAGAGTCTCGCCGTAATACGCCGTGCGGCAGTGCCACTGTTTGTGGCCGGCATAGTGTTCGCCATGTCGTCGCACACGCTCTACGAGAGTTTCCGCTACATGGATGCCGGCATAGCGTGCTCCATATTGTTTGTATACCCCATACTTGTGGCGGTCATCATGGCAATCTTTTTCCACGAGCGCGCGTCGCTGCTCACCTATGGCTGCATCGCGTTGGCACTCGGCGGCATAGCCATGCTCTACAAGGGCGACGGCAGCAATGCCCTGAGCACCACGGGTCTGCTGCTTGTGATAATGTCGTCGCTGTGCTATGCGCTCTACATCGTGGGCGTTGACCACTCTGTGCTCAGCCAAGTGCCGTCGGCGCGCATGACATTTTGGGTGCTGTTGGCCGGGTCGTTAATGTTCTTCTGCTTCACTGGCTGCGGCATCCACCTGCACACGCCAGGCACATCGCCCGAGATATGGGGCAACATCATTGGCATAGCCATCGTGCCTACGGTGATACCGATACTGTTCATCAATGTGGCCATAAAGATTATCGGTCCCACATATAGTGCCATCGTTGGCGCGCTGGAGCCTGTCACCGCCCTGATAATAGGTGTGGCCGTGTTTGGCGAAGCCCTGACGGCGCGCATTGCCATCGGCGCGTTGATGATATTTGTGGCTGTCACGGCCATTGTGGCGCGGCCATTGTTCAAGAAAATGCTAAACCGCAAGGCTTAGCATTGCGTTGTCGTGTGGTGGCATAAGCCGAAGTGAGGCTTGAAGGGGGCAGACTTGTCAGAGCCTGCCGTGCTCGCGGTAGGAGTAGTAGTTGCCGTCGGTCACTACTACATGGTCGGCGAAGAATATGCGCATCGTCTCCGAAGCGGCCTTTACAACCTTTGTTAGCCGGTCGTCGTCGTGACTCGGTGTGGCGTTGCCCGACGGGTGGTTGTGGCACAGAGCCACAATGGTTGCGTTGTTGAGCAGGGCCTCGCGCATTATTATGCGCACGTCGACGGCAGTCTCGCTTATTCCGCCGTGCGATATCCGCTCGCTTTTTATCAGTTTGAAGTTTTGGTTCATCAGCAAGACCCACGCCTCCTCGGTGTCCAGGTCCTGCATTATGGGGTGCATATAGTTGTATATGGCCGTTGCCGAGCCCAAGTCGGCGCGGTCGGCAGCCCGCTCAGCCTGTCGGCGCTTGCCCAGTTCGCACGCCGCCAGTATGGTTATGGCCTTGGCAGGACCCACGCCATTGTATTTTGTAAGCTCGCGCACGGTGAGCTTGCCCAGCGTGTTCAGGTTGTTGCCACAGTCGGCCATCACGCGCTTCATCAGTTCCACAGCACTCTCCTTTGTAGATCCCGACCCGATGAGTATGGCCAGCAGTTCGGCGTTGCTCAGTGAAGCCGCGCCAAGCCGCTCCAGTTTTTCGCGTGGGCGGTCTTCGGCGGCCCATTGGTTTATGTTCAGTTTCTCCATTTGTGTCGTTAGGTTAGTCTTGTGAGGCGCCATGGTGGCAGATGGTAGTAGGGCAAGCAGTATTGCGCCCTGCCTTTGCACCAAGCATAAGAGGCAGCCAGGCCGCTACTTGTAGAATGTCTTGTCAAAGGCGTGAAACTCGTCGCGCTTCATCACGCAACGCCGCCACCAAGCGTTAATAAAGCCAAACCCATAGCCCATGAGCTGCACAAAGGCGGCGGCCACCGACACCGCACCAATCTTCGCACTGCGGTTCTTGCACGCCGAGTCGGCGAATATCAGCAAGGCATAGGCTATAATCGGCAACCACGGAGCGGCGCACAGCCAATACCAGCGGTGGGTGTCGCAGTAGCTCATGAGCACGCGCCCCACAGCCGACAGCAGCACCAAGGCCACCACGCCCACGGTGAACACCATTGGCAAGAGGTGTACTATCTTCAGCGAGTCGGGATATTTCTTGTAGAGGTTGATGCGCGCTATGCCACTGTTGTACACCTGGCGGAAAAACTTGCGCAGGTCGGTGCGCCGCTTGTGCCACACCCAAGCCTCGGGAAACAGTCGGCAGCGGCATCCGGCCTTGAATATGCGTATGCTGAAGTCGATGTCCTCGCCGAAGCGCATGCGCGAAAAGCCCCCAAGCCTCATGTAGACATCGCGGCGGATGCCCATGTTGAACGAGCGAGGATAGAACTTGTCGAGCTTCTTCTTGCCTCCGCGTATGCCTCCAGTGGTGAAGAAGCTTGTCATAGAGTAGCTTATGGCCTTCTGCGTGTCGGTGAACGAGGGGTGCGACCGGTCGGGACCGCCGAAGGCGTCGGCGGGGTCGCGGTCGAGTTCTGCGCTTATGGCGGCCAGATAGCCGTCGGGCAGCACCACGTCGGAGTCCAATATGAGCAGGTATTCGCCCTTGGCGCGCTCGGCTCCATAGTTGCGGCTTTGTCCAGGGCCGCTGTTTGGCTTCATGTAGTAGCTCACGTTGAGCTTCTGCTTGTAGCGGTCAACCACCGCGCGGCAGTCGCGTTGCGACCCGTCCTCCACTATTACAACCTCGAAGTCGCTCTCTGTTTGGCGTGTCAGGCTGTCGAGCAGCTCGTCCACTTCGTCGGGACGGTTATACACTGGCACTATTATGGAATATCTCACAGGCTCGTTGTTTTTCTTGGTTTAGGTTTTCTGGCATTCACCCTCAATGGTTTCTTTGGCATTCGCCCTCAATGGTTCCCTTCCTCGATTGTGCGGTGAGCCACCGCAGCCACCATCTTGCAAGCTATGCCAAGCATGAAGGCATATTTCAACCACACAGATGGAAAAGGTGTGTTCATAAAAGAAAAAAGTGCATGAGGCACTGCGTAGAGCCTTACGCCCCCACTGCGCATCATGCACTTTCGCTTGCCGCCATGGTTGTTCACGCCGCCTTGTGGGCGATGTGTGGCGCGCAAGAACCACACTGTATGAGTGCGGCTATTATTCCTTCACGCGGCTCAAGTAGCTGCCGTCGCGGGTGTCAACCTGGATGAGGTCGCCCTCGTTGATGAACAGCGGAACGCGGATTTCCACACCCGACTCAAGCGTTGCGGGCTTGGTGGCGTTGGTGGCGGTGTCGCCCTTGATGCCCGGCTCGCTGTGCGTAACGCGCAAGTTGGTCTTCACAGGCATTTCAGCATAGAGAATTGTGCCGTCGGTTGTGTCGGTCACCACCTCCACGATGTCGCTCTCCTTCATGTACTCATGTCCGATAACGAGGTCGTTGGCGATAGGTATCTGCTCGAAGGTCTCCTGGTTCATGAATATGCGGCCAGTGGGATCCTCGTAGAGATACTGGTAGGGGCGGCGCTCGATGCGCACGTCTTCGAGCTTGAAGCCCACCTGGAATGTGCGGTCAAGCACGCGTCCGTCGGTGACGTTCTTCAGCTTTGTGTTCATGACGGTGTTGCCCTTGCCCGGCTTTCTGTGCTGGAAGTCAATGCAAACCCAGATCTGGTTGTCCAGACGGATGCAAGTTCCCTTCTTGATGTCTTGTGAGTTGATCATGTCTTTATTATAATATATGTATTTATAATCGGCTCGTTTTGGTTGCAAAGGTACTTATTTTCCCGAAAAAAGCATAAAACATCGGGCTAAAAAACGCTTGTTCCTTTGCCGTTACGAAAAAAATGAGTACTTTTGCAGCCCAAAGTATGTAAGAATAAAAACATAAATAACAAGAACGATGAAAAGAACATTCCAGCCTCACAACAGGAAAAGAGTGAACAAGCACGGTTTCCGCGAGAGAATGGCCACAAAGGACGGACGCCGCGTTTTGGCTGCCCGCCGCGCTAAGGGCCGCAAGAAACTTACCGTTTCCGACGAGCATCACGGAAAGTAAAAGCCTGTTTTGACGAGGCTAATCCGTTTAAGAAGACTCTAATAGGAGATGAACGCCACCATGGATGTTCATCTCCTGTTTTTGTTTATGCGGGTTTCTTCGGTCTGTACGGTTGGGAGTGGTGTTAAACTGGGACGGAGCGCAGAGGGTAGGGCTAGGCGCTGTACCGAGGAAGAGCCAAAGGCTTGACAAAATAAGTGAGCAAGCAAAGTATGAAGCATTCGAAGAGAATAGACAACCATTGTTATTCGGATGCTTCCTTCTTATAATTCTTTCTCTTGTCACAACGACCTATCCGAACACTTGTTGCCATAGCGTTTTGTTGTTGATGACAATTCTTATGTTGGCTTTCATGTGCTTTTGCAAAACAGGGAAGCCTTGCAATGTAAAAGTAGAGGAGGGTGTGTCATAAGTCTATGACGCACCCTCACACCCAAGAGTTACCTTGCTACTGTCTGATTAGTAAAGAAGGCAAGTAAAATTGCAGATAGGACTGCATAAGTCCTGTGGCTGATGATTGTTTGGACCATTAGTTACAGGAGCAGTCTCGATACGCTCCTCAAGGTCCTCCATGTAGGCCTGATCGAAAAGATCGTTGTTCACTGATTTGATTACATTCTTTGCCATAATCGTAATAATTTATTTGTTAATTGATAAATAATAAGGTTGACCAATACATATTTATTTGGTCAACGTACATAGTGAATTTCTTTGTGTGTTCATGAATATACTGTAAGGTTTTATTCGAAATGCTTCTTATTGTTGTGGTAGACCTTGTTGACTGAAGTCTTGAACAACTCCCTCACAAGCTTACAATTATGCGTTTTAGCTTTCAATGGGCAACCACCACGGCATAGGAAAACGAAGTTGCACTTTGAGCATGTCTCCTTCTCTGAAACATTGTGGGAATGTATCTCCTCGAGGTTAGAAAAGAACTTGACTCCGTCTTTACTGTATTTCCCGACCACCTGATTTCCATCGCCTATTCGTTCCCAACAAGCGTAGATGTTGTGATATGGGTCGAGCAAGTAAGAATTAGAAGGTGCACCGCAATATGTAGGTTGCAGCATCAGTCGTTGGCCTTTGGTGATGGAATCAGAGATACGCTTGTAGAAGCCTTCGTCCTCGAAATTGAAATCCGGATGCTTCTCGTAAACGTCAATATAGTCTTTGTGGGTCATATAGTTGACCTTCTTGGCCTTGTCGTCATTTTCCTTCAGGTTATCAAGATAATCATAAATCAATGCACTGTTGAGTTGGAACAATGGATTCTTGAAGAAACCTTTCTTCTCGAAAAGCTCATGGAGGACACTGATTTTGCCGATGTTCTCGATATTCGTGTTCATCCGGATGGCTATTTTGCATCCCTTGTTCAGTGCCATCTCTACATTAGATAGTATTTTCTCGAATGTTGGGATACCGTCTTGATGAACACGGGTAGTGTTATGTTGGTCACGAGGACCGTCGATGGTAATCTGCAAGGCACCCAGTTTGTCCGGCCCCAGGATATCCTCATAGCTCTCAAGTTCGAAGCCATTCGAGATAGCAGCGAATCTGTATCCCAGACTGACACCTTTGTTTACGATATACTTGACTACCTCCTGGTTCTTCTTCAGCAGAGGTTCTCCTCCATATAGAAGCAATCCCCGGTAACGTTTCTCCTTGACTGGCTCAATGGTTGCCAAAGCCTCGTAAGCTTCGTCCACAATCTCCTTGGTGAAAGTTTTCTGTGACCAGTCCTTTCCGAAGTTGGATATTTTTGATTCATAACAGTATGGACATCTGAAGTTGCAATTATATGTGATGATAAACCCGAAGCACTTGATGCCATTGAGGTTCTTCTTGTGGAGCAGATTAGCTAGGTCCTTGACATGCTGGACTTCCTCTTTTGGAGTCTTGTCCGTGATGTAGCCACGCTTGTTCAGAAGGTCGTAATTCTCTTCGCCAAAAGGGAAGGTTCCGCGATCTAAAGAGCCCTGATTGTTTTCAAGATAGGTGGCTAGCTTACGGTCAACAACGTCGATTGCCCCTGTATATCCATGAACCAACATATTTTGGTCCTCATCCGTAATCTCAGTATCAATTACATAATTTGATAATCTTGCCATAGCTTATTGATTTTATAATTTTAATTTTCAACCATCATCTCCCCTGAGCCGTTATTTCATTATGGAACTTGGATAAATTCTGCTGGAGTTGTTGCTTTCTATATTCATCTTTTTCCCGACATTCAGCCGCCATGCTACCTTCAAGTAAGCGTTGGCTTGTTCCATCTTGTTGAATGTGTAGCGAGCGTAACTATAATAGGTGTCGGAATAGGTTGACTTCAGATAATTACGTGGTGTAAAGAGGTTGTTTGCTCCAACCTCCAAGATCCATCGCCCCAGATTATATCTAGCGTTGGCTCCCCATCTGAAGAAATCGTTCTCCTCGATTCCTGTATTCTCGATACGACTCTCCTTAATCTTTCCAAAGATATTGACCATCCAGTCCTTATAGGTGTAAGTGACATCTAATCTCATCCTCCATGTGTCCTTTTGCTTGTCAAGATAGCCGTTGAAGTCGTTATGGATATAGGCAAGTTCCGTTTTCAGTGCGAGCGCACCGGTGATGTTCCAGGTGCCGAAGAATACAGCGAGATGCTGGTGGAGGTCGGTGTCAGCAGTGTACGTAGAGACCATGACATCGTCCTCAACAACGAATTTTGGAACTGCCAAATGTATATAGGTATTGTTGATGAGCATCAACTGGAAATTAAGATTTTTCAAGAACGCATTATATGCGAGGCCGATATTGTAGATGCGTGTGATGTCCTGCTCGGCGTTTCCCCGATGCTGGAGAAACGGATTCTTACCTAGGCTGACCTGGTTGAAGGTGCTTAATGTCGGAAAACTGTTGCCAACGTTGGCGTTAATGGTGAAAGAGTGGCACTCTAAAGGAGTGTATCGGAAGGTGACACTTGCCCTTGGGAGCACTTTGCTGTTTTTTGTAGCCCCCTCCAAGCGATACAGAAGCAATGATGATCCTGCTTGGAGGTTAAGCATGAGACGTTTGCTGAAATTATTCATGTAACCAACCAGAAATATTCCTTCGTTCGAGTAGAGGCGTTGGGCAAGATCGACGCTTCCCGTATATTGGTCGGTGCTCCTTGTATAGTTGTCTTTCATCAGCAGACTGAACTTCTGAGATTTGACCATCTTGCTATAACTGACGAAGCTCTTCAACTGCCAGATGTCCTCATCGACATGGGAAATGAAATGGTAGTCTTCTTCCTGAATGTCATCGTTATAACAGTTGTTGCCATAAGAGAAATCCACGTTGGCCGACAGCATTTGGCCTTTGCCAAGAACGAAATTGCCAAAAGCATTGACTTCGGGATAGAAACTACGTGAGAAACTGCCCTCGCTCGAGAGTCGCGACGCCTTATCCCATGAGTCATCAACGGTGAGCTTGCCAGAAACTACTTGGAAGGGATTCTCGTCGCGCACTGCCGATACCTTGATGCCCATGTTATAGGTACTTGCGGACTTTGTGACGTTGAGTTGTAGATACTGGTTGTCATTCTTGTAACGGTTGCCAAGAATATCAGTGGAACGCAGAACGTTACGTCTGGGGAAATCATACTCCTCACTTTCATGTGAACCAGCATTGCCGTAGTTTGAGAAGTCGTTGCCAGCAAATAGGCTTACTTTCGAATGCCCGAAGTTCCATTGCGCGGTGGCATTAAAGGTGTTCCTCATATAGCCGATGTATTGTGTATCGTCAAAGGCATAGTAAGCGCCGCTAGTACTTGAACGGGTGATGATGTTCAAGGAGATGGGGTCGTTGATAAACTTTCCCGAAGGTATGTCGATATAGTCGATGCGAACGATGGAACTAGGCTTGACGTTTCTAATCTCAGCATTGTTGGCCTTCTCACCATTAATATAGACAGCCACTTCTTGGCCGAGCCTAGTGACACTTCCTTTTTGACGGTCGACGCTGAGACCCGGTATCATAATGCCATAGATTACGTCAAAGCCATCAGTAGACAACCTCAACTGTCCTTTATGGGGGATTATCGTTATGCCATCGCTCTTCTTTATGACTTTGTCCGCCTTAACCTCGACGGTTCTGAGGGTGAATGTGCTGTCCTCCATGGCTAATTTCAAAGAATCACCTTGTTGCTGTGCACCAGCATCAGGAACCATTGCAAGGAGCATGACTGCGGCCGCCATAATCTTCTTGGATTTGATATATCTGACATTTGCCATAAGTTGCATCGTGAACATTCTAAAAATGGAAAAATAGGTGATAGCAATACATGCCATGAAAAGTAATTGCGGGATGAGATATGAAACGAAATTCCATTTGACTTCACCTGAGGAAATATCAAGGAGTGCCTGCCGGTACCAGTAAGGTATGTTCTGTGCGAAGTGCCAAGTGAACATTGGCATCCAGTAAAGTAACACGAATCCGATAAACACTATAGAGACGAATGAATACACTATAGATACGTATCGGGTAGTCTTGGAATAATACATGAAGGAGGGCTTCTCGTCACCGCACTTCCCAAAGATGCGCTTAATAAAATACAGGAGGTACTCGATGCCTTTCTTTCGCAGGTTAGGAACACCCAATATGTCAGAAAGAATCCAGTAGCCATCGAACTTGAAAAACGGGTTAAGTACCAATATAAAATTCAAGTTGAACGATAGCAATAGATATGCAAGGAGATCGCTATGGGTGATGTAATAGACTATGTATATAGGTATAAGAATAATCGTCTGGAAATAGACACCACCAATGTTGACGACAATACGCTTGTCTCGGGACAAATGCCAGACGTTGGACACATCCGCATAGAACACCAGCATGTTCAAGTACACACAGACTCCAATGGCTCCTGGAGGGAGGTCGTAATAACAACAAGCGGAGGCGTGTCCAAACTCATGAAAGAGCGTGGTAAGCAGAATCACAACATATACTACGACTATCGTCATGAGGTTCACATTTTCAAGCGTTAGAAATTCTTTACCCGAGGAGAAGAAGAAAACCATGAATAGAACGAAATTGATTGCCAGAACAAGGTAATATAACTTGTATGCGAACAATGACTTTAACATATGTCCTATCTCTGCGACCATTGTCTTGCCAATAATCTCCTTCTTGAAAAGGAAAGGTCGTATCTTTGGTACCTTTTTGCTGTCAGAAAGAATGGGCTCAAACTTCTTGGATAGCTTAAGTTCAAGCTCGTCAAAAGACAAGTCACAATGAAGAATCTCACGGAATTTCTCTACCATCTCGCACTGCCCATCCGAACTTTGCACGATGTCAATCAAATGCTTGGTGTTGTGGTTTATCACAAACATTCTGCCATTGTAAGACAGAATGTATTGCTTCTCCACATGTGAGGTGTCCATTTCCTGAACCGTGAAATTTTTGATTTTTTGAACTATATTCATGACAAACAATGATACGCTAATTTGATATTAGACTCATTATAGGTCAATGGCCTATGTACGATTTGATGTCGCAAAGTTATGTGCCAATAACGCTAAAACCATAAATCGACTGTAACCTTTATGGGTGATTTCGTGATATTGTATCAATATTTCATCCTTTTTCGTGACACTATTCATGGATTTTCAGTACCTTTACAGATATATTCTACAACATAACAAATGCTTTTAGACAATGAAAAATGACCATCTGTTGTTCTGCAGCAACATCGCGGAGACAATACCCGTAGAGGAATACGATAGCATGGACCTGCAGTTTGTGTTACTAGATGCTATGGCGAGAATTACCAATGCAAGCATGTTTGTTGTTGATTTCTCGAAGCGCAAGATGGTGTACCGCACTGATAATCTGTTGTTCGTCGATGAAGCAACCACACGTGACATACAACGTGAGAGTACCAATCCGTATTGGGCGCTGATTCATGATGAAGACCTTGATCTTATGCTCGAAGCTCGTGATGCCTACCTGAAGCTTTTTGACAAATTGTCCATAGGACAACGACAGAAACACACATTCGTGATAGATACTCGTATTATTCTTCATCGTCGCGCTTATGTCATAACACAGAAATTTACACCTCTGAAACTGCGCCCTGACGGCAAACTATGGCTCGGCCTTTTCTGTATGACTACATCTTCAAATAAGAATGTTGAAAGCAAACACATGGCTGTTTTCGGTGAAGGATTCCGCTATGTTTATAACCAAAAGAATAAATCTTTTCAGCCACTCGGACGTGATATCCAGCTGACATTAATGGAAAAAGCCATACTCCTACGTGCCTCAAAAGGACTTACCCTGGAACAAATAGCCCAAGAACTATACAAGTCTGTGAATACAATAAAGACTCATCGCAGCCGCCTGTTCAACAAGCTTCAGGTTAACTCAATGCGAGAAGCCCTCATCTTTGTATCAAACTATAATCTATACTAAGAGACGTTTGCGCCGAATTACTGTCAAATTGTAATCAAGCGCAGTTTTAATGTAAGCGAAGGTTAAATACGTTAAAGGGCTTTCTTTCGTATCTATCCAAAATCAAGGCTATCGCATTTCCGACCATTTAAAGTATTGAGTACTGATAATCAGTTAGTAATAGATACATTTTCTGTTCAAACCTAACTTTCACTACCATAGGCAATTCCGTGACGGGAATAACCCTTTTCTATCTAAGAAGCTAATGGTATGTCGAGGGCACTGTATATTCTAATACGAAGCCCCACAACCGCAAACTGTCGGTTGTGGGGCTTTGTCATACATATGCTTCACTCAGCAGTGCGCCATGCCTGGCACACCTGTTGGCGTTGCGTCAGCGTGCGGTATTACTCGGCGCGGAAGCTTGGCAAGTCCTCGGCAATGAACGACGTTACGTAGGCAGCGTCGCCTATCACCTCGGCCTCGGCGAGGCGCACAAACACGTTGGCGCTCTTCTGGAACAGTTCGGGAGCGCGTGTGGCGTCCTCAAGAATGAGCAGCGACATGATGATGTCGCACGTCATGTTGTAGAGGCGGCGTGCGAGGAAGTCGTGCATCTCCTGGTTGTCGGCCTCCTTGACGTAGGCCACGGCCTTCTCATACAGTTCCACCATCTTGCCCACGCGCACCTTCAGCGGCTTCAGCTCTTCGGCAACCTCCTTCTCAAGCATCTCCTTGATGATGCCGAGATACGTGCCGTTGCTTATGTAGCGCACTGCGGCCACCACCTGAAGCTGTGTCGTGCCCTCGTAGATTGAGAATATGCGCGCGTCGCGGTATAGCCTTTGGCTCTTGTACTCCATGATGAAGCCCGAGCCGCCGTGTATCTGTATTGCGTCGTAGGCGTTTTGGTTGGCATACTCCGAGTTCATGCCCTTGGCCAGCGGCGTGAATGCGTCGGCCAGGCGGCTGTACTTCTTCTGCTCCGCGCGCTCTTCGGGCGTAAGCTTGCGCTCACGGGCGATGTCGTCGAGGGCTTTGTATATGTCAACGTAGCGTGCCGTCTGGTAGAGGATGCTGCGTCCGGCGTCGAGCTTTGCCTTCATGCGTGCCAGCATGTCGAACACAGCCGGGAACTTGATGATGGGCGTGTCAAACTGCTTGCGCTCGCGGGCGTAGGCTATGGCCTCGTCGTAGGCGGCCTGGCTCACGCCAACGCTCTGTGCGGCTATGCCGAGGCGTGCGCCGTTCATCAGCGCCATCACATACTTGATGAGTCCCATGCGTGTGCTGCCGCAGAGTTCGGCCTTGGCGTTCTTGTACACCAGCTCGCATGTGGGCGAGCCGTGTATGCCCAGCTTGTGCTCAATGTGGCGCACGGTGACGCCTCCGTCGCGCTTGTCGTAGATGAACATCGACAGTCCGCGGCCGTCGCGCGTGCCTTCCTCCGAGCGTGCGAGCACGAGGTGGATGTCGCTGTCGCCGTTGGTGATGAAGCGCTTCACGCCGTTGAGTCTCCAGCACTTGCCCTCCTCGTCGTATGTGGCCTTGAGCATCACGCGCTGCAAGTCGCTGCCGGCGTCAGGCTCGGTGAGGTCCATCGACATCGTTTCACCGGCGCACACGCGCGGTATGTACTTCTTGCGCTGCTCCTCGTCGCCAAACTCATAGAGCGTCTCTATGCAGTCTTGCAGCGACCAGATGTTCTGAAATCCGGCGTCGGCAGCGGCCACAATCTCCGAAGCCATGGAGTAGGGCGTGATGGGCATGTTGAGTCCGCCGTAGCGGCGCGGCATCGATATGCCCCACAGTCCGGCCTTGCGCGTGGCGTCGATGTTGTCGTATGTCTTTGCGGCGTAGTGCATGCGTCCGTCAACGAGGTGCGGCCCCTCAAGGTCAACGTCCTCGGCGTTGGGTTCGAGCACGTTGGCGGCAATGTCGCCAGTGATGTCGAGCACGCGCTTGTAGTTTTCGATGGCGTCGTCGAAGTCAACGGGCGCGTCGTCGTAAGTGTCTTTGTCGGCGAAGTTGCGCTCTTTCAGCTCAACGATCCGCTTCATCTCCGGGTGGCTCAGGTAGAAGTCGAACTCGGGATGGTCGCTATAATAGTTTGCCATGTCTTTTCCTTTATTTACTGTTCTGCTTATAATACTTGATGAGTTTTGGCACAACCTCCTCGACGGTGCCGTTTATCACATAGTCGGCGATGGCGTTGATGGGAGCGTTGGGGTCGCTGTTCACCGAGATGATGATGCCGGAGTCCTGCATGCCGGCGATGTGCTGTATCTGTCCGCTTATGCCGCAGGCGATATACACCTTGGGGTGTACCGTGACGCCCGTCTGGCCTATCTGCCTGTCGTGGTCAACCCATCCGGCATCCACTGCTGCGCGGCTTGCTCCCACCTCGCCGTGCAGCTCCTTGGCCAACTGGAACAGCTGGTCGAAGCCCTCTTTGCTGCCCACGCCATAGCCTCCGGCCACAACGATGGCGGCTCCCTTCAGGTTGTGCTTGGCAGCCTCCACGTGGCGGTCGATCACCTTCACCACATAAGCCTCTGCCGACACGTACTTGCCAACCTCGGGATAAACAACCTCGCCCTTGGCCTTGCCCTCAAACTCGGCCTTCTGCATCACGCCGCTGCGCACGGTGGCCATCTGCGGACGATGGTCGGGGTTGACGATGGTGGCCACGATGTTGCCGCCAAACGCCGGGCGTATCTGGTAGAGCAGGTTGTCGTAGTGCTTGCCTGCCTTCTTGTCGTCGTAGTCGCCAATCTCCAGCTGGGTGCAGTCGGCAGTGAGTCCGCTCGTGAGCGACGACGACACGCGTGGGCCGAGGTCGCGCCCTATCACGGTTGCGCCCATGAGGCATATCTGCGGCTTCTCCTCCTTAAACAGGTTGACGAGAATGTCGGTGTGGGGAGCCGACGTGTAGGGGAACAGTCCCTCGCCGTCGAACACGAACAGCTTGTCGACGCCATAGGGCAGTATCTGCTGCTCCACCTTTCCCTTTATTCCCGTTCCGGCAACCACGGCGTGCAGTTCCACGCCAAGTTGTGTGGCCAGTTTGCGGCCCTTGGTGAGCAGCTCCTGCGACACCTCGGCCACAGTGGTGCTCTCTATCTCACAATATACGAATACGTTGTTCATCCTTGCTTATCCAATAATCTTCTCGTTCAACAACTCCTTAACCAAGCCCTCGATGTCGGCGTCGCTTGAGGTGAGCGTCTGGCTCTCCTTGGCCTGAAACACAATGTTCTGCACGGCCTTCACCTTTGTGGGCGAACCGCTGAGTCCGCACTGCGTCGGGTCGCCGTCAGCGTCGGCCACCGACCACTGCGTGAGCGTCAGGTAGGGGCGCTCGTCATACAGCTCCTTGTATGGCATGTCGGCTGTGCGCTCCATGGGAGCCGTGGCGCGCTTGTATTTCATCACCAGTTTGGCGTTGGCCGGGCGGCACGGGGCGGCGCTGCCGTTCACCGTCACCACGATGGGCATGGGTGCCTCCACCGTCTCCACGCCTCCGTCGATGTGGCGGCGTATGGTGAGGCGGCCATTCTCGCACTTCACTATCTCCTCGGCATATGTCACCTGCGACAGACCGAGCTTCTGCGCCACCTGCGGACCCACCTGTGCGGTGTCGCCGTCGATGGCCTGGCGGCCGCCAATCACCACGTCAACGCCACCTATCTTCTTTATGGCCGTAGCCAGGGCGTAGGATGTGGCCAGTGTGTCGGCTCCGGCAAACAGGCGGTCGGTGAGCAGCCATCCGGTGTCGGCTCCACGGTATAGTCCCTGTCTTATCACTTCGGCTGCGCGCGGAGGCCCCATGGTCAGTATGCCAACGGTCGAGCCGGGGTTCTGCTCCTTCAGGCGCAGAGCCTGCTCCAGGGCGTTAAGGTCTTCGGGGTTGAAGATTGCGGGCAGTGCGGCGCGGTTCACCGTGCCTTCGGCTGTCATCGCGTCCTTACCCACATTTCGTGTGTCAGGTACTTGCTTTGCAAGCACAACGATTTTCAAACTCATATTATTATTAGATTGTTTTTGATGTGTCTGTTACAAGGTGCCGCTATTCATGGCGGAATTCTAAGAACCGCCCGGCACCGAAGCCGTACAAACCTTTCTGACGGACTTCATTGGCAAAAATACCTTTTTTTTGTCATATGGCAAAATTAGTGGTGGATTGTTTGAGGTGCATGCGCACATATCCAATCGGTGGCGTGGATAATGCGCTTGGGAAAGAGAAGTGCGTAGTAGGTGCCGCGTCCTCGCTGCGCCCACCCAAATCATGAGCGTACTCGCCGCAGCAAAGGCTGAAAGTCGTGCCAACTGTGGCTGAAAGTCATGCCGGATGGCATGGTAAGTTAGCTCACATCGAACGATACGCGTGCTCATTTCGAACGATACGCGTGCTCATTTCGAACGATATGAGCACGCGTATCGTTCGATATGAGGTGACTTTGAGTGGTGTTTGGCATGACTTACCACGGCGTTTGGCATGACTTACCACGGTATATGGCACGACTTACTACGGGCATAGCACGGCTGGAAGCATGTAGGAGGCAATGTGATTATACCTCGGGCGACGGCTCGGCGGCCAGCGACGACTCCTCCTCGGGCTGGGCATAGCGCACCTCGTGGTCGTGCAGGAAAATGCGGTTGAGCGTGAAGGCGAGCGATTGTAGCGTCTGCTCGCGCACGGGTTTCTTCAGTTCGCACTCCCACACGGTGATGCAGTGCCACCCCATCTGCGCCAGTCGCCGTTGCTCCTCGCGGTCGCGCTCCTTGTTGCGTGTTATCTTGCGGCTCCAGAAGTCGGTGTTCGACTTGGGCAGGCGAAACACTCCGCAGTCGTGGCCGTGCCAAAAGCACCCGTTTACGAATATCACCGTGCGGTATTTGCGCAGCACGATGTCGGGATGGCCTGGCAGGCGCGGATGGTTGAGCCTGTAGCGGAAGCCATGGGCGAAGAGATAGCGGCGCACTATCAGCTCGGGCTTGGTGTCGCGGCTGTGTATGGCGGCCATGGTGCGGCTGCGCTGTTGGGGTGTCAGTTTGTCCATAGAAAACATGAGGCCGGACGGAAACAAACCCACGCATCGACGCTTTGCAAACGGCAAAGCCCGTGCTTACGTTTTGTGTCCGTCCGACCCCACATTATATAATATATGGCGTGTTCTATAAATTCCACGCATTGTTAAACTTCACTTTTTAACGGGTTG
>CAVKUV010000045.1:0-25600 GCA_963659505.1 Lachnospiraceae bacterium | reverse complement strand
GGCGTATGCCCATCTCCGACTGTGCGGCATCTTCGAAGCCGATATATGGCACAGATATTATTGTCCCCACGTTTCGCTACGCTTTACGTGGGGTTACTGAGATTCAGCCTCTTCGAGGCTATGTCAAGGCACCATAGCTCATATGAGCAGACATTGTCCACGCATTTAACGGAAGAACCATTTTTTTTGTGCTTGTGCTTCGAATGGTGCATGAAAGAGGAATTAATATGGGCTATACAGTGTGAAGAGCATGGGCAGTGTAGTGGGTGCGGTGTCCCACCGCACACCAATTGGCAATGCGAAAATTGCGACGTGAGACACGTCGCCCACTACATGCACACCCACCACAATGGCAACAACAAATAGGGCAGTCTACTACTCAATTTGCCTTGCAGGCTGAATTGCTCCCGACAAACATGCCACTTAGCCATCGTAAACATGCCACTTGGCCATCGTAAGTATGCCGTTTAGCCATCGTAAGTATGCCATTTACGAGTCGTAAACATATCGGTTTCACTTCGAAAGCAATATGGATAGTAATGCTTACACATCAGAAATACGGATGAAATATATCTCTATTGTGTAGTCAAAACCAAGTATTTTGCTTTCGATTTTTACGGCATCACTTTTTGCCTATGCTTAAAGAGCCGTTGAAGGACTGTTTTGTTGTAAAAAAAAACGGAGCGCATCCCGACGAATTTCCACATTTTATATGTATTTTTGCAAAAGACAAGCTGCGCGCATGATGACTCGCGGCGCTACACAAACCAGCCAATGAAAAATATCGCAAAATACGTAATCGTTGCCTTTTTATCGCTAAGCCTCGCCATAGAAACCACCACAGCCGCTCCTGCGCTTGGCCACGCCGCCGACAAAGCCAAGACCGAAAAGAAGAAAAAGAAGCAGGGTGAAATCACAATTTATGGCGAAGCGATGGACAGCTTCACCAAAGCCCGACTGAAAGCCCACGTCACTCTGATGCTCACAGACTCCACCGTGGTCGACACGACAACGTGCTGGATATGGCGCACCTCGTCGTCGTTTGCCTTCGACGTGCCCAAGGAAGACAAAGACTACATACTGAAAGCCGAGGCCGACGGCTATGAGACCACCTTCGCCAACTATGCCTTCCGCCACAAAGGGCGCAAGGCGTACTACGAATTGCCCGGGATCGCCATGCGCAAAAAGGCCAACGACGTTTACAAGAGCGTTGACCTTGATGGCGTAGAGATAAAAGGTACGCGCGTGCAGGTGGTCTACAAGGGCGACACCATTGTGTATGACGCGGCGGCATTCAACGTGCCTGAGGGTTCGATGCTCGACGCTCTGGTGCGCCAACTGCCCGGAGCCGAGATAAAGGACGGCGGCGACATATATATTAATGGTAAGAAGATAGACTACCTGACGCTCAACGGCAAGGATTTCTTCAAGGGCGAGAACAAGGTGATGCTCGACAACCTGCCTTACTTCACGGTGAAAAACGTGCAGGTTTACCATAAGTCGTCGAAGCAGAGCCGACAGATGGGCCACGAGGTGGAGAAGAAAGACTATGTGATGGACGTGGTGTTGAAGCGGCAGTATGCCCGTGGCTACATAGCCAACGCCGAGGCTGGAGGCGGCACGGAGCAGCGGTGGCTCGCCAAGCTGTTCGGTCTGTACTACGACGACCACAACCGCGTGGCCGTGTTTGGCAACGCCAACAACGTAAACGAGGAGCGACGCCCGGGCGAGAAGGGCGACTGGAACCCCTCCAAGCGGCAGCGTGGACTGCTGAAGACGCGGCAGGCAGGACTGAACGTGCAGACGGAAGACAAGGACCAGAAGGTGCAGTCGAACCTCGATGCCACGCTCAAGTGGAACGACACCAGCGGCGAGACGCGCACCTCGACTGAGCGTTTCGCCACGGGAGGCAACATCTACGGCGGTTCGCTTAGCACCACAATGTCCGACAACTTCTCGTTCTCGCTTAACGAAGACCTCGACATCAACGCCTGGGACTTGTATGTGTCGGCCAATGTGCGCCACTCGCGGAGCGACAAAAACTCGCTGTCGGTCGACTCCTCATACACCGCCAGCGGCACAACCACGCGCAGTTCGACGATGAGCCGGTCGGCGGGCGAGACTACAAGCATGGGACTGTCGCTCTTCAAGGCCATCAACCTGCCGTGGGGCGACGCCATCAGCCTTAGCATGAACGCCAACTACAACCAGACGAAGCCATCGGACAGTTTCAGTCTGCTGGCCACCAGCTATGTGGCCGCCGACAGTTCCGACCTGCGCAGCACCTATGGCGACAACCACTACCGGGGCTACAACTTTGCGCCAACGGTGGGCTACTCGCTCGTGTTGCCCAAGAAGTGGCGCACGATGTTTGTCTTCAGCTACAAGCAGGCATTCAACAGTGCCCACAACGAGCTGTTCCGCCTCGACCGCCTTGCCGGTTTTAATGGCGATTTTGGAGTGTTGCCCTCAACGCGCGACTCGCTCCTTCTGGCCACCGATGTGCCTAACAGCCACACCCACACAACGCTGAGCCGCACTTACGAGGGCGTGGTGCGCCTTTACAAGTTCAACAACGGCATCTACCACCGCCTGGAGCTGCCGTTGAGGCGTGTCGTGGAGCGCATGAGATATGCCGGTTGCGGACTCGACACCGTGGCGCGGCGCAGCTACACGTCGTTCTCGCCCACAATACAATGGATGAAGACTGAGGGCGCAACGCGCCACATATCATACGAAATGAAGGTTGACGTGCCGGAGTTTACGCGGCTGATGCCCACAAGCAACACCGCCAACCCACTGGCCGTGTACATTGCCAACCCCGACCTGAAGAAGCGCGTAACCCACACGCTCTACGGCCACTATACGATAAAGGCCGACTCCACCGACCGCACGTTGTCTTTATGGCTCGGCTATTCCTATGTAGACAATGCCTGGGGCACACGCTCCACCTACAACTCGGCAACTGGTGTCTACACTTACGCCGACGACAACGTGAAGGGCAACTGGGAAGGCTCGTTCAATGCCAGTTTCAACGGCAGCATCGACAAGGCCAAACGCTTCCGTTACGACTGTTCGCTGAGCGCCGACTACACCCACAGCGTCGATTTCGCCGTTGTTAGGGATGCGCAGCAAGACCTGCTGAGCAAGGTGAACACCATAGAGACTGGTGTCGAGGCCAACCTGTCGTACAAGCAGGGGCAGCTGTCGGCAAGCGTCGTGGGCCAACTGTCAACGCGCCACAGCCGCAGCAAGCGCGAGGACTTCACCAACCTCGACATGTTCGACTACAAGTATGGCGCAACCTTGCAGTACACCGTTCCGCTGCTGAAGCTCAACGTGTCAACCGACATCAACATGTTCTCGCGCCGTGGCTACCAGAGCGAGGTGATGAACACCGACGACCTGATATGGAACGCCCAGCTGACGCGCTCGTTCCTCAAGGGCAAGCTGACGGCAAAGCTCGCCGCCTACGACATTCTGCGCAACCTGTCGAACAAGCAATACTCGGTTGATGCGCAGGGCCGTACCGAGACGTGGACCAACAGCATTCCGCGCTACCTTATGTTCTCGCTGGCATACAAGTTCACCAAGGTGCCGAAGAAGTGAGGCCCCAATAGTTTGCACCTGCAAGTAGTGGGCTACGTGTCTCACGTCGCGACAGCCGCATTGCCGCTTGGTGTGCGGTGAGACATAGCACCCACTACAAAAGAATGTCTCCTGCGGTGGCACTTCCTCGAAAAGAAAGTGCCGCCGCAGGTGTCGTTTTTCATGCTTATTGCATTAACTTTGCCACTGCAAAGCAAGGGCAGAACCTTTGTTTGGCAATGCTAACCATACAACACAGCAATAGAGAATATGCAAAAGATAAAGAAACTATTGTCGCTGCCCCCAAACCTCGTGGGCTGCTTCCACGACGTAACGGGACTGCCGCGCGACGAGTATTTCTGCGGTTGCGACCCCATAGGCCACCGCGTGGGCAGTGGCGGAGGCACCACATGGCTGCTTGAACAGTGCCACAAGGAGTGCGCCGGCGGCGCCGACTTCGACGCGTGGCTCGCCTCCGAACGCCGCATCATAGTGCATGCCGGAGGCCAGAGCCGACGGCTGCCTTCGTATGCGCCGTCGGGAAAGATACTTACGCCAATACCCGTGTTCCGCTGGGAGCGCGGACAGAAGTTGTCGCAGACGCTGCTCGACCTGCAACTGCCGCTCTACGAACGGCTGATGAGGCTCGCCCCACGAGGCATAAACACCATGATAGTGAGCGGCGACGTGTACATACGCGCCGCCGAGCAGTTGCCGCCGGTGCCCGATGCCGACGTGGTGTGCTACGGACTGTGGCTCGACTCGTCGATAGCCAAGGACCATGGCGTGTTCGTCTCCGACCGCCGCACACCGTCGGTGCTCAAGCAGATGCTGCAAAAGCCGAGCGTGGCCACGCTTAACGACCTGCTTCAGACGGGCTTCTACCTGACCGACATCGGCGTGTGGATGCTCAGCGACCGCGCCGTGAGGCTGCTCATGAATCGTTCGCGCCCCGGTGGCGAACTGAAGGAGTACGACCTGTATGGCGAGTTTGGCTGCACGCTCGGCACCGAACCCACCATCGTCGACGACGAACTGCGCTCGCTGAAGGTGGCCATCGTGCCGCTGCCGAGCGGCGAGTTCTACCACTATGGCACAAGCCGCGAGATGATAACGTCGTCGGTGGCCATACAAAACCTCGTAAACGACCAGCGCGAGATAATGCACCACGGGCGCAAGCCCCATCCCTCGATATTCATTCAGAACGCCGCCACGCACATTGCCATAACCGAGGCCAACACCAACCTGTGGATAGAAAACAGTTGCGTGGGCAAGAACTGGACCATCAGCCACGACAACATAATAACGGGCGTGCCGCAAAACGACTGGACGGTGAGCCTCGCCGCCGGACAGTGCATCGACATTGTGCCGATGGGCGAGCGTGGGTTTGCCATACGTACATATAATATAGGTGACAAGTTTGCCGGAAGCGAACAGCAACGCCGCCAGTTTCCCGTGGTTGGCGATGTGGAAGCCATCGGCCAGTTGCTGCCGTCGCTGCTCGGCGGCACGGCAGACTTGCGGGGCTACGACCTCGTGAGTGCCGAGGAACTGAACGACAAGGCCAACCTGAGGCGGCTCACCGCACAGCGCGAGGGGTTTCGCAGGCAGAACTGGCCACAGCTGGCGGCCAACCACGAGCACAGTGTGTTCTATCAGCTCGACCTCGACAACGCTGCCCATGAGTTTGTCGGCCATGGCATACCTGCGCCGCAGCCAATTGCCGACGACGCTCCGCTGATGCGCCGCATGCGCGACGCCATGTTCCGTTCGGAGATGGAGCGGCTGCGCGGTCTCCCCTTCGAGGCCGACGACCGCAAGGCGTTCGCCCTGCTGCGCGAGGGACTCACAACGACGGTGCTTGGCCAAAGGCAGAGTCCAAGAATGGCGGTGCATCCCGACCAGATAGTGTGGGGGCGCAGTCCTGTGCGCATCGACATATCGGGCGGATGGACCGACACGCCGCCCTTCTGCCTCATGGAAGGGGGCAACGTGGTGAACCTCGCCATCGAACTGAACGGGCAGCCGCCGCTGCAAGCCTATGTTAAGCCGTGCCGCGATGCCCACATCGTGTTGCGCAGCATCGACCTCGGAGCGGTGGAGACGGTTGACACTTATGAACAGTTGGCCGACTTCTCCCACGTGGGCAGTCCGTTCTCCATACCCAAGGCGGCTCTTGTGCTTGCCGGTTTCCACCCCGACTTCTGTGCGGAGCGGCACGCCACACTGCGCGACCAACTGGCCGACTTCGGCGGCGGCATCGAGTTGACGCTGCTATCAGCCGTGCCTGCGGGCAGCGGACTTGGCACGAGCAGCATCCTGGCGGCCACTGTGCTCGGCGCAGTGAGCGACTTCTGCTCGCTTGCATGGGACAAGAACGAGATTTGCAAGCGCACCCTTGTGCTTGAGCAACTGCTCACCACGGGCGGCGGATGGCAGGACCAGTTTGGCGGAGTGCTTGGCGGAGTGAAGCTGCTGCAGACGCAAAGGGGCTTCAGCCAGCAGCCGTCGGTGCGCTGGTTGCCCGACAACCTATACACGCAACCGGAGTTTGCCGCCTGCCATTTGCTGTATTACACTGGCATAACGCGCACGGCAAAGAGCATATTGGCCGACATTGTGCGCCGCATGTTCCTAAACAACAACGAACAACTGCACCTGTTGCGCCAGATGAAGGCGCACGCCATCGACATGTATGAGTCTATCCAGCGGCTCGACTTCGACCGCATGGGACTGCTTCTGCGCGAGAACTGGCTGCAAAACCAAGCCCTCGACAGTGGCACCAACCCCGACGCGGTGAGGGCGGTGACGCGGCTCGTCGATGACCTTTGCCTTGGCTACAAACTGCCGGGAGCGGGTGGGGGAGGCTATCTCTACATGGTGGCCAAGGATGCCGAGGCGGCAGCGCGCATAAAGCAGACCATCAACGCCCATCATCCCAACGCCAACGCCCGCTTCGTCGATATGTCGCTGAGCCGCACGGGACAGCAAGTGAGCCGCAGCTGATGGCATTATATATGCATACAGACAAAATGGAGTTCACAACAAAGGTAGACATAGCGAAGCCCGACTTCGAGATAGAGCCGCAGGAGCGGATGCTCTTCGTGGGTTCGTGCTTCGCCGACAACATAGGAAGGCGGTTTGTCGAGGATAAGTTTCTCGCCACGGTCAACCCCTTCGGAGTGATGTACAACCCGGCGAGCATACTCCACACCGTTGAGCGGTGTGGCGAGGCTCCGCGAGTGGCGTTGTTCACGCTCGGCACCAACCACGTTTATCGGTTGAAGGCCACGGGCGAGATTGTGGATAACTGCCAGAAAAGACCGCAAAGCCTGTTTCAGGAGGAGCGGCTCACAGTGGAGCAGTGTCACGAATACCTGCAACGGGCGGTGGAGATATTGGCCGGGCGCAACCCTGATGTGCGCGTCGTGGTGACGGTTAGTCCCATACGCTACGCCAAATACGGCTACCACGGCAGCCGCTTGTCGAAGGCCACGCTGCTGCTTGCGGCTGACAGACTGGTTGAAGGCAATCCCCGGTGTACGTATTTCCCGGCATACGAGATAGTTGACGACGAGCTTCGCGACTACCGCTTCTACCGTCCCGACATGCTGCACCCGTCAGACCAGGCCGTTGAGTATATCTGGCAGAAGTTTTCCGAGGCGTATTTCAGTAAGGCGGCAAAGCGGTTCTTGGAGGAGTGGAGGCCAATAAAGGAGGCTCTTGGACACAAGCCGTTCAATCCCGACAGTGAAGCCTACAAGGAGTTCATGGCCAAAACAATGCGCAGGGTAGCTCTCTTGTCGGAAAAATACCCTAACTTTGCATTGTAAATGTAATGTTTCTGCACAATGAAATACACGATAGAGAAAGTCACCACGCTCATCGGAGCGCGGCGCATAGGTGACACCGACGCCAACATCGGATGGATACTCACCGACAGCCGTTCGCTTTGTTTTCCCGAAGAGACACTCTTCTTCGCCCTGAAGTCGGAACGCAACGATGGCCACAGGTACATCAACGACCTATATAGGCGAGGCGTGCGCAACTTTGTCGTGGAGTCGGTGCCC
Source organism: Lachnospiraceae bacterium (assembly GCA_963659505.1). GTDB lineage: Bacteria > Bacteroidota > Bacteroidia > Bacteroidales > Bacteroidaceae > Prevotella. Next base: position 17,942 of record CAVKUV010000045.1, on the reverse strand, counting down.
GACAATGCGGCGGCCGACTACCCCCAATCCAACTTCCTCAAGGTGACAAGTTCGCTCGAAGCCCTGCAACGGTTGGCCGAACGCCACCGCGACGCATTCGACATACCCGTGGTGGGCATAACAGGCTCCAACGGCAAGACGATGGTTAAGGAGTGGCTCTACCAACTGTTGTCGCCGCAGATGGTGGTGACGCGGTCGCCCAAGAGCTACAACTCGCAGATTGGTGTGCCGCTGTCGGTGTGGCTTCTCAACGAGAACACGCAGGTGGGACTGTTTGAGGCGGGCATAAGCAAGCCCGACGAGATGCAGGCTCTGAGCGACATAATACAGCCAACCGTGGGTGTGCTCACGTCGCTTGGCGCAGCCCACCAGGAGAACTTCCGGTCGCTGGAGGAGAAGTGCATGGAGAAGATGCAGCTGTTCCACGACGCCCACGTGGTGGTGTACGACTCCGACGACGACACGGTGAGCCGCTGCGTGCGCAAGTCGGGCTTCCATGGCGAGAAGATAGGGTGGAGCACCGCCGATCAGAGTGCGGCAATGTACTTCAGCCAGATAAAAAACAACGGGCAAACCACCGACATCAGTTATATATATAAAGGTGTAAGCGGTAAGTACACCGTGCCGTTCATCGACGATGCGTCGGTGAAGTGCTCGTTTGCCTGTGCTTGTGTGGCTCTGCTTCTTGGCGTCGCCCCCGACGACCTGGCCAAGCGCATGGCGCAACTTGAGCCTGTGGCCATGCGTCTTGAGGTGAAGGAGGGGCAGCACGGCTGCACCATCATCAACGACTCGTACAACTCCGACGTGAACTCGCTCGACATCGCCCTCGACTTCATGTGCCGCCGCCCCGACAACAAGGGACTTAGGTACACGCTGATATTGAGCGACATCTGCCAAAGCGGCGAACAGCCAGGCAAACTGTACCAGACGGTGTCGGAATTGGCCGTGAACCGTGGCGTGCAGAAGTTCATCGGCATAGGTCCCGACATCATGTCGCAGGCCGAGGAGATACAGGTGGCCGACAAATACTTCTTCACCAGTGTGAAGCAATTCGTGAAGAGCGAGGTGTTCAAGTCGCTTCACGACGAGGTGATACTGATAAAGGGCGCACGCTCGTTTGGCTTCGACCACATAACGGAACTGCTTGAGCAGAAGGTTCACGAGACGATATTGGAGGTTAACCTCACTGCCTTGGTGGACAATCTGAACTACTACCGCTCGTTTATGAAGCCAACGACGAAGATGGTGGCCATGGTGAAGGCCGACGCTTACGGCGCTGGGGCGGTGGAAGTGGCCAAGACACTGCAGGAGCACCGTGTTGACTATCTCGCCGTGGCTGTGGCCGACGAGGGCGTAACGCTGCGCAAGAACGGCATAACGGGCAACATAATGATAATGAACCCCGAAATGACGGCCTTCAAGACCATGTTCGACTACGACCTTGAACCTGAGGTGTATAGCTTCCGACTTATGGACGCACTCATTAAGGCTGCCGAGAAGGAGGGCATAACGGGCTATCCCGTACACATAAAGATAGACACGGGCATGCACCGCCTTGGTTTCGACCCCAAGAACGACATCGACGAGCTTATCGAACGGCTGAAGCACCAGAACGCCATCATACCGCGCTCGGTGTTCTCGCACTTTGTGGGGTCTGACAGCGATGACTTCGACAACTTCTCTGCCCGCCAGTTTGCTCTGTTCGACGAGAGTTCCAAGAGGCTTCAGGCGGCCTTCAGCCACAAGATACTGCGCCACATCGACAACAGTGCCGGCATTGAGCACTTCCCCGAAAGGCAACTCGACATGTGCCGACTGGGGCTTGGACTGTATGGAATAGACAGCCGCGACAACCGCATTCTCAACACGGTGAGCACGCTGAAGACCACTATACTACAGCTGCGCAACGTTCCCAAGGACGAGACCGTGGGCTATAGTCGCAAGGGCAAGCTTACTCGCGACAGCGTGATAGGCGCGATACCAATAGGATATGCCGACGGACTGAACCGCCACTTGGGCAACGGCCACTGCTACTGTCTCGTCAACGGCAAGAAGGCTCCCTACATAGGCAACATCTGCATGGACGTTGCGCTGATTGACGTTACCGGCATCAGCTGCAAGGAGGGCGACGCGGTGGAGATATTCGGCAAGAACTTGCCCGTGACAGTGCTGTCCGACGCTCTCGACACCATACCCTACGAGGTGCTTACAAGCATTAGCAGCAGGGTGAAGAAGGTGTATTACCAAGACTGACACACCACGATAAACACAACAAATGGGACACTCGCAAAGGGTGTCCCATTTGCGTTTATGCTGATTTGATGTACTTTTGCGTGCATTCCTACATCGTTTAAATGCCATTTGAACGTCATCTAAATGCCATTTGAACGTCATCTAAAATGCCATTTGAACACCATTTTATGTCAAGTTGCGGCATAAAAACCACGCTTATCTTTACTTATTTCGATAGAAAACGTTAACTTTGCAAAATACAAGTGTCAAACCGTGGGGGCAAATGCGTTTGTCTCACCACCTTTTTGAGCCACACTTTCTACCAGCAAAAACAAAAGCGAAAACCTAAAAACGAATCATAGCAGAAAGATGAATTCAATCAAAACAATCAAGATGACCAACTTCCGTTGGGTTATTTGTGGTTTGCTGTTCTTGGCAACCACGGTGAATTATATGGACCGGCAGGTCTTGTCGCTTACATGGAAGGACTTCATCGCCCCCGAGTTCCACTGGACTGATGCCGACTACGGTTTGATAACGGGATGGTTCTCCATCTTCTACGCCATCGCCAACCTGTTTGCCGGCAAGTTTGTTGACTGGATGGGCACCAAGAAGGGTTACCTCATAGCCATATTCGTGTGGTCTACAGGAGCCGTGCTCCATGCCGGATGCGGCTGGGTGGCCATGCAGGTTGAAGGCTACGACTCCATCGAAGCCTTGCGCATGGTTCAGGCTGGCAGCGATGCCGCCATCGCCATCGCCACGATAAGCGTTTGGCTGTTCCTGTCGTGCCGCTTGATACTCGCCGCTGGCGAAGCTGGCAACTTCCCCGCCGCCATCAAGGTTACGGCTGAATACTTCCCCAAGAAAGACCGTGCGTTCGCCACATCGATATTCAACAGTGGCGCGTCGATAGGCGCACTTGCCGCTCCCGCTACCATTCCTTTGCTGGCGCGTGCGCTTGGCTGGGAGATGGCTTTCATCATCATCGGTGTGCTGGGATATGTGTGGATGGGCCTTTGGGTGTGGCTCTACGACAAACCACACCAGAGCAAGCACGTCAACCCTGCCGAGCTTAACTACATTGAGCAGGACGTTGACACTCCCGAGGCCGCCGAGGCACAGGAGGAGACTGCCGAGGAGAAGACCATCGGCTTCTGGAAGTGCTTCACTTTCCGCCAGACTTGGTCGTTCATCGTTGGCAAGTTCATGACCGACGGTGTTTGGTGGTTCTTCCTTTTCTGGGCTCCAGCCTACTTCTCCGACCAGTATGGCTACACGTCAGACTCGCCTATGGCCATCGCGCTCATCTTCACGCTCTATGCTATCGTTACGGTGCTGAGCATCGGCGGTGGATACCTGCCCACATACTTTGTCGACAAGAAGGGCATGAACCCCTACATAGGTCGCATGCGTGCCATGTTGATATTCGCATGCTTCCCCTTGTTGGGTCTTATAGCACAGCCAATGGGTGCATTCAGCCCCTGGTGGCCAGCCATAATCATCGGTTTGCTCGGCGCAGGTCACCAAGCTTGGTCGGCCAACCTCTATTCAACCATCGGCGACATGTTCCCCAAGTCTACGATAGCCACCATCACCGGCATTGGCGCAATGGCAGGCGGTATTGGTTCTTACTTGATTAACTTCGGTTCTGGCCAGCTGTTCACCTATGCCGAAGGCCAAGGTGCCGCTTTCGCCTTCATGGGCTTTGAGGGCAAACCAGCCGGCTACATGATTATATTCTGCATCTGTGCAGTGGCCTATCTCGTGGGTTGGATAATCATGAAGGCTCTTGTGCCTAAGTACAAGCCCATCATCGTGGAATAATGGCGCATTGCGTTTGACGCTGCGAAGCACATGCAAAAAAGCGGTTCTATGCTACGGTTAAGTGATTAGTAGAACCACGCAAACATAAAGACAGCCGGCGGTTGGCAAGGAGCTAACCGCCGGCTGTCTTTATGTCTTTTTATTTGTTGTGTGCTAATCCAAGAACCCCTGCATCTTCAGGGCCTCCATCATGCCAGCCGACATGGCCTCGTTGTCTTTCTTGGTGTAGCGTATGTCGGTGTATATCTGTGCAAGAGTCTCCTTGTTGTTCAGTTTCACGAAGTCCAAGTTCTCGGCAAGGTTCTCCTTTTCACCGTATGCACGGTCGATGTCTTGTGGGGTGTAGTCGTGGTAATACTCTTGATGCACAAACGAAGCCGTGGGTATGCGGTCGCTCAACGACGGATTCTCGTCGGGCCACCCCAGTGTTATCGTGGCCACAGGCATCACGAGCCGTGGCAAGTGGAGGGCCTCTATTATCATCTTTGGCATATATACCGTTGTGCCAAGGAAGCAAAGTCCCAGTCCCTCCTCCTCTGCGAGGTTGCAGAAGGTCTGTGTGTAGAGTAGGGCATCGGTCATTGCGTTGATGAACGACAGCAGATTGTCGTAGCCCGGTTGTGCCTTGCGCTGTTCGCACCATGTTGTGGCGCGGTTGAAGTCGGCGCAGATGGTGAGTACCACCGGCGCACCTGTCACCATGGGTTGGTTGAAGTGTGCAGGGGCAAGAGCCTCCTTGCCCTCCTTCGATCGTGTCGTCACCACGCTATACAGTTGCATGTTGCCCATGGTCTGTGTGCGTGCAGCCTCGGTGAGCAGCCTGTTCAGTAGTTCGTCGCTGACCTCACGGCTGGAATACTTGCGGATTGACCGCCTTGTCGTTATAGTCTTCATACCTTTTATTATATATGTTTAGAGCTTTTTTGTCGTGTATGTCATTCCTCACATCCAAACAATTGCGCCCGTCGCAGCCACTGCTGCAAGCATCAGTAGCTCGGCGCAGCGGTTTATGCGCAGTGCCTTGCGTGCGTCGGCGGTACACAAGGGGCGGTCGTTGTCGCCAATGTATGGTTTGGGGAAATACTCTCCGAAGTAATAGTGTGGGCCTCCGAAGCGGCAGTTTAGTGCTCCGGCGAGCGCAGCCTCTGGCCATCCGCTGTTCGGACTTGCGTGCTGAGGCCCGTATTGCGCCACGAAGCGCAGCAGAGTTGGCACTCGTTTCCACTGTCGGCGATAGAGTATGGCATTGGCCACCACCATCAACAGTGCCGTGATGCGCGCCGGAATGAAGTTGGCAACGTCGTCGATGCGCGCCGCCACACACCCGAAGTCGATGTAGCGTGCGGTGTGGTAGCCTATCATAGAGTCGAGAGTGTTCACCATTTTATATGCCACCATGCACGGCACACCACCCATGGCATACCAGAATAGCGGTGCAATGACACCGTCGCTTAGGTTTTCGGCCAAGGTCTCAAGTGCCGCCGTGCGCACTTCGTGGGCGGTAAGTTCCGAAGTGTCGCGCCCCACGATGCGCGCCACCTGCTTTCTTCCTTCGTCGAGCGAACGGTCGAGAGCGGCAAACACCGCCCTCACCTCGCGTATGAGTGTTGTTCCGGCCAAGCAGTAGAACACCAAAATTCCGCCGACGGCCACCCACGGCCAGTATGCCAACAATGGCCATGCCTTGCAGATTGAGAACATTGCATACATCAAAACCGCAGTGGCGAGCCATGCCAAACATATCAATGCCACAGCCATTGCGCCTCCTTTCAGTCGGCGGTGCTTTCCCTTGTTCAGCCAATGTTCGCCTTTACCTATCATCCGTCCGAACATCACCACCAAGTGTGGCAGCTTTATGGGGTCGCCAAAGGCAAAATCGAGCAGCCAACCGAGTGCCAGAGGCAGCAGAAACATAATTATGTCATTGTTCATAAGTGGGGCGTGTCATATAGAGGATGGCATTTCTTCAGTGCCACCCACAATTCATAAATTCCTTTATTGCGGTCACAAGAGCCTCGTTCTCGCTGCGCGTTTGTGCCGCCACACGAAAGAAAGCCGCATCCAGACCACGGAAGTTTGACGCGTCTCTTATCAGTATGCCATACTTGTCAACGAGCCATTCCTTCAGCAAGTGTGCCTGTGCGCCATGCAATCGGCACAGCATGAAGTTGGTTTGCGTGGGCAAAGCCTCCACACCGTCGATGCCGTTCAGTCGGTTGTTGAGCCATTGCGCCTCGGCGCACAACGCCTTTGCATCGGCAAATGGACGTTTACCTACAAGAAACTCGCCAGCCGCCACGGCCAAGGCATTGACCGACCAGGGTTGGCGCATGCTCTTGATGAGGCTTATCAGCGGTTGCGCCCCCACGACATAGCCCAGTCGCAGTCCTGGTATGCAGTATCGCTTGGTGAGACTGTGCAGCAGCAGCACATTGCCCATGTCTATGGCCTCTTTGTCGCTGGTGAGCGTTGCGGTGGTGTAGTCTTCATAGGCATGGTCGGCCACGATGATAGTGTCGTCTTGTTGTGCCAGTGTTGTCAATGTCTCTTTTCTTGCCACCTTGCCAGTGGGGTTGTTGGGGTTGCACAGCCAATATATCGCATTGCCGATGGCCATGGGCTGCGGCACGTCAACAAATATTGGCTCATGCAAAGAATGGATGCGGCTTGCCGACTCATATTCGCTGAACGTGGGCTTGCATATTATTGGTGTGCGGTGGCTGAAAGCGAGTGCAATGAGGTATATGGCCTCTGTCGCTCCGCTTGTCACGGCCACGCAGTCGGGGTCGATGCCCTCATGCTCGGCTATCATGCGTTCCAACGAGTGCGGCTCCGGCTCGGGATAGGTGGCGATGTCGCCCAACCGTGAGGTTAGAAACCCGTGCAGAGGGGCGAGGTCGGCGTGGGTGAATATGTTTGAACTGAAGTTCATCCTCACCTTTCCGCCATACTTGTATGCGTCGTCGCCGTGTCCTGTTGTCATACCTTTTTTTATTGATATTATATGAAGGTGTGGCCTAAAACTAAGCTTCGTCTGATTTTAGTATGCTGTATAGCTTGTCCATGTCCACGTGGCGGCGCACGTGGTCGGCCAGTAGGTCATACTGCGTGTTCTTGTATGCGGCGTAGTCAAATGTGGGGGCGGCGTTCAGCTTGTCGGCATAGGGTGCGAGCAGGCGGTCAACAAACTCTCCGTTGTCGAATATGCCGTGCAGATAGGTTCCGAAGCAGTGGTCGTCAACCCAACAACCGTCGGTCGTGCCGTCGTCGAGCACCGCCAGCGGTCGTGCGGCGGAGCCTTCTGCAATGTGCGTCTCGCCCATGTGTATCTCGTAGCCGGTCATCGTTGGCTGTTCGCCATGCTGTTTTTCGCCTGTATGTTCGCCATACAGCGTGAAGTGCCGTTGCCGTGTGGTCTTCTCGGTGGTCATCGTGGTGCTCACTGGCAGCAGAGCCAGTCCGGGCAACCGCTCGGTGTCGCTCTCCATGTGGCATGGGTCGCACACCTCAAGCCCCATCATCTGGTAGCCGCCGCACACGCCCACCACCGTGGCTCCGCGCCGCCGGCAGTCTACTATGGCCTTGGCCAATCCGTTGCGTCGCAGGTTGCACAGGTCGTCAATCGTGCTTTTGCTTCCCGGCACAATTATTATGTCGGCGTTGGCCATGTCGCTGGCGTTGGCCGTGTAGAACAGATGCACGCGAGGGTCGCGCTCCAGGGCGTCGAAGTCGGTGAAGTTGCTGAGGTGGCGCAGCAGCACCACGGCCACGTTCACCCGTCCGGCCATGCGCTCCCTTGCCTTTTCGGCCAGTGCCACGCTGTCTTCCTCCTCTATGTGTATGTCGCTGAAGTATGGTATCACACCGAGCACAGGCACTCCGCACAACTCTTCGAGCATGCGCCGCCCTTCGTCAAACAGTCGCAGGTCGCCCCTGAACTTGTTTATCAGTATGCCCTTTATCCTCTTGCGCTCCTCCGGGCGTTGCAGCATGATGCTTCCATACACACTGGCGAACACTCCGCCACGGTCGATGTCGCCCACCAACACCACGTCGGCTCCGGCGTGCATTGCCATGGGCATGTTCACAATGTCGGTGTCGCGCAGGTTTATCTCCGATATGCTGCCAGCCCCCTCCATCACTATTGGGTTGTAGCGGCTGCTGAGTCTGTCGTAGGCCGCCTGCACCTCGCTGCGCAGATGGTCGCGCCCGTTGCGGCGGAAGTAGTCGTAGGCCGAACTGTTGCCCACGGGTCGCCCATTGAGCACCACCTGCGACGTGTGGTCGCTGTTGGGCTTGAGCAGCAGGGGGTTCATGTCGGTGCAGCAGTCTATGCCTGCCGCCTCGGCTTGCACGGCCTGTGCGCGCCCTATCTCCAGTCCGTCGGGCGTGGCAAACGAGTTTAGAGCCATGTTCTGTGCCTTGAATGGCGCTGGCTTGTAGCCGTCTTGCAGGAATATGCGGCAGAAGGCGGCGGCTATCACGCTCTTGCCCACGTCGCTTCCTGTGCCGGCAAACATTATCGGGTGCAGTTTTTCCATCGTATATTTGTTGTCGTGTGTGGCGAAAAGACAATGAAGCATGGGCATGCCGACTTGTCTTTTTACCGTCACTTAGTAATGTTCAAAAAATAACTTGAGCAAGTTTGTAGAGTATTCCCATATCCGTTTTTTTTGTCTGTCAATCCCTGTCTTTTTGCCGTTTTTGCGACTTCTTTTCAGTCACATAGCCCGCTATGCTCCTTCAAAGAAGCCGGCAAAACCGACTAAAAATACAGGGCAAACTTGCACAACTTATTTTTTGAACATTACTTACCTTCACTATATCAGTGCAAAAATACTAAAAAAAGCGGCTTCCGCACGTATGCAGAAGCCGCTTTCTGTAAGTTTGCAGTCCCATTGCAGCCAAGTGCGTTGGGGTGGGTGAACGCTGATTACAACAGGTTCATGGTGTCAGTGGCAATCATAAGTTCCTCGTCGGTAGGTATGACAACCACCTTGACCTTAGAGTCGGCGGTGGATATCACAGCCTCTTCGCCGTGAATGCCCAGGTTCTTCTCCACATCGATGTCCACGCCCATGAAGCTAAGTCCCTGGCAAACGCTCTCACGAACATTGGCTTGGTTCTCGCCAACTCCGGCAGTGAACACGATGATGTCGCATCCGTTCATGGCTGCGGCGTACGAACCTACATACTTGCGTATGCGGTAGCAGTACATTTCGAACGCAAGTTTTGCACGCTCGTTGCCTGCTTCGTTGGCAGAGAACACCTCTCGCATGTCTGAAGAAATGCCAGATACGCCGAGCAGACCGCTCTTCTTGTTGAGCAGGTTGGATATTCCGTCGGCGTCAAGTCCGAGCTTTTTCTCTATGTATGCTATTGCTCCGCCGTCGATGTCGCCGCTGCGGGTGCCCATCATCAAGCCTTCGAGCGGTGTAAGACCCATTGATGTGTCAACGCACTTGCCGTCTTTTACGGCTGCTATGGAACCTCCGTTGCCTATGTGGCAGGTGATAATCTTCTGTCCTTCGGGCTTTATGCCGAGGTAGTCGCATACACGCTGCGACACATAGCGGTGGCTTGTGCCGTGGAAGCCATAGCGGCGCACGCCATACTTCTCATACAGCTCGTAAGGCACGGCATACATATAGGCGTGCTTGGGCATAGTCTGGTGGAAGGCGGTGTCGAACACACCCACCTGGGGCAGTCCGGGCATAAGCTCCGTAACGGCCTTCACGCCCTTGAGGTTGGCCGGGTTGTGCAGAGGCGCAAGGTCACTGCATGCCTCGAAAGCCTTGATTACCTCGTCGTTGAGCACCACGCTCTTGTTGAACTTCTCGCCTCCATGCACCATGCGGTGGCCAACGGCGTCAATCTCCTTCAGGTCTTTTATCACGCCAATCTCAGGGTCGGTGAGCAGACTGAATATGAACTTCACGCCCTCGGTGTGCTCTGGGATGTCGTGCATTATCTGTTTCTTCTCGCCATTGGGCAGTTTCACCTTGACGAAAGCTCCGTCGAGTCCCACGCGCTCTGCGCCGCCCGATGTCATCACGGTCTTGCTGTCCATGTCATACAAGGCATACTTGATTGACGATGAACCGCAGTTCAATACCAATATTTTCATAATTATAAATGAAGAATGAAGAATGAAGAATGAAGAATGAAAGTTACTCATTCTGTTCTACACGACTTCATTCATTTTACTATTATTTGACTGTTTCGCTTTACTGTTTTTATGGAAGCTACCAACAAAGCAATCAGCTCACTGCAATCTTTTGCCATACTGTCGAATTCTTGCTCTGAAAGATATTCTGTATCCCATAGCAGATTGAGCCAATTCATCGTTTCGTTTGCTTCTTTGAGTGATATGTGCAATTTGGAAGTGAAGTCAGAAGAACTCTGAGCAAATTCTGATTCATGGACATTTGCGGAAATGGAGGTTTCCGACCGTAACAACTGTCTGAATATGTCACACATTCTGTTGTCTTTGTTCGACAGATGCCTGAACAGTTTCACGATTCTTACAGCAAAAGCATAGCTCTTGATATGCAAGACAGAACCTTCCCTCTTATAATTTATCATCCGCAAAGGTAATATTCATTCTTCACTCTTCATTCTTCATTCTTCATTTACTTCTTTGCGTCCATTGCCTGGCAAGCGGTGATGGCCACCATCTTATAGATGTCGTCAACCGAGCATCCACGGCTAAGGTCGTTCACGGGGCGTGCAATTCCTTGCAGGATGGGGCCGAGAGCCTCGGCGTCGCCCAGTCGCTGAACGAGCTTGTAGCCAATGTTGCCCACTTCGAGGCAGGGGAACACCAGCACGTTGGCATGTCCGGCGATGTCGCTTCCTGGAGCCTTCTTCTCGCCCACCGAAGGCACGAGGGCCGCGTCGGCCTGCAGTTCGCCGTCAACCTTCAGGTTGGGGTCAAGTTCCTTGGCCAGCTTTGTCGCCTCGACAACCTTGTCAACCACCTCGTGCTTTGCGCTACCCTTGGTAGAGAAGCTAAGCATGGCCACGCGTGGGTCGGCAAAGCCAGCCACGCTCTTGGCTGTTTGTGCCGTGCAAACGGCAATCTGTGCCAGCTGCTGTGCGTCGGGCATAGGCGTAACGGCCACGTCGCCCACCACGAGAACACCGTTCTCGCCATACTGGGGCTGCTTGGTTATGAGCAGCATGGCACCGCTGACACAGCTTATGCCAGGGGCGCACTTGATGATTTGCAGTGCGGGACGCAGTGTGTCGCCCGTGGTGCTGAGCGCACCGCTTATCTGTCCGTCGGCGCCTTCGGTCTTGATGATCATGCAACCAAGGTAGAGAGGGTTCTTCACCAACTCGCGTGCCTGTTCGATTGTCATGCCCTTCTTCTTGCGCAGCTCGGCCAGAAGTGTGGCATACTCCTCGGCCTTGGGGTTGTTCTCGGGGTCGATGATTGTAGCCTTGTCGATGTTTTTCAGTCCCCACTTCTCTGCCAGGGCGGCTATTTCGGCGTTGTTGCCAATGAGAATGAGGTCGGCCACGCCGTCGGCCAGCACACGGTCGGCAGCTTTCAGAGTGCGCTCCTCTGTTGCTTCGGGAAGCACAATGCGCTGTTTGTTGCTCTTAGCGCGTTCGATAATCTGTTGTACTAAATCCATAAATTTTGGTTATATAGGTTTTTGTAAGTTCTACTTTGCAAAAGTAAGAAAAATAATCGGTACCATATTGTACGCAAGTGTTTTTTTTCGGGCGTTGCCATGTTGCGCAAGATTTGGGCTTTCAGACGTTTCCGACTGCAAAAAGTTATGGTTTATGGATATTTTGCTTACCTTTGTGCCGTGGCAAGTGCCAAAGGACTATCCAAAAGCAATATGCCATCGTAAACATGTATTCTAAAACAAATCGAATGAAAATCAAGAGACTGGCTATTCTTGCCTCAATGCTGTTAATTCTGTGTATGGCCAATGCCCAAAATCGTATGCGTGTGGTTATCGACAACGACTTCGCCGGCGACCCCGACGGGCTGTTTGCTCTGGCGCAACTGATGGAGTCGCACTCGGTTGATGTCAGGGCGGTCGTGGGGTCGCATCTGCACGCCGGAGAAAACTGGACTGCAAAGGGCAAACCATCGGCCACCACGGCAGCAGACAATGCCCGACGCTTGTTTGACGCAATGGGGCGCACCGACAAGGGCATTATTGTGGAAGGTTCAAACGAGTCTTTGGCCGACACCATTCACCCAATACACACCGTTGCCACCGAAAGGATAATAGCCGAAGCCATGCAATGCTCCGCCAAGGCTCCACTGTATGTGCTCTGCGGCGGCGGACTGACTGAGATTGCCTCGGCATGGATGGAGCGGCCCGAAATAGCCGACCGCGTGGTTGTGGTGTGGATTGGCGGTGCTGAGTATCCCGGTTTCACTCCTCCGCCAGGCGTGAGGGGCGGCGAGTACAACACCACCATCGACATCAAGGCGGCGCAGGTGGTGTTCAACCGTTCCAACCTGAGGCTGTGGCAGATACCGCGCAACGCCTACCGCCAGTGCCTCGTGTCGCGCGCCATGCTCCGAAGTCGCATTGAGGGAGCTTCGCCTGTGGCTGCGTGGCTTGCCGATATGCTCGACGCATACATAGGTCCCGACAAGCGTAGCGAATGTTATGTGCTGGGCGACAGTCCACTGGTGCTTGCCACGGCGTTGCAGAGCAATTGGGAGCGCGATGCCTGTTCTTCGGCTTACACGATGAGGCCATGCCCCACGGTTGACGACCGTGGACACTACCACTTCGGTGACAAGGGGCGCATGGTGAAAGTGTTCGACCGCATCGACACCTACCTGATGTTCGAGGATATGTTCGCCAAATTCAGGAGGAGGGAGTAAGGTGGGTTCTATAAATAATCACTGTCACTTTGTACGGAGGTGATTTGCAAAACCGTCCTTATCTCAATGCCAATACCCTACTGAGAATAAGTTTCTTGTATTCCGTTTTCATGCAGTCAGGCAAGAATGAGGAGTCTATCAAGTCAAGCCATTTCACGATGGAGCGACGGAATTTCTTGGCGATATTGTTGATTACCTTTTCGTTAAGTCCAGATGCTGTCATTGCTTTCATGAAATCAGCTTTCTGTAATTTTCGCTTTTTTCCATTGAGTGTCAAGGCCAGCTCTTCGGTGTCTTCGGGCATTACGAGCTTTGTTGATAGCAAGTCGTAGGCGGGCGTTAGGGCATAGCCCAACTTGCGAAGGTTGTAGAGTGAGAAGTTTTTGAGGTGCATGTCTGCATTGCCGGTAATCCATGAGAAGACGACAACCTCCCAATAGTTTACCAAGTCGAGTTGAGAGAAGGCGGAATACTTTTTTATTAGCTTGGCTATCTGCTCATGCGACCCTTTATACTTGTATTCTGTAAGGCGCTCTGACAGCTGACACATATCTTCCATCGGCACTTTTTCGCCATTGTCAAGTCGGTCGATACGGCGGGTTATATAGCATAGCTCGCCATCTGCAAAGCGAATCAAGGCATGGGGCACTACGGCTATTTTTGCAGCTTCGGCAAGGTGCATTGTCAAATCTTCGATTTCTGGCAGGCAACGATAGCGGTCGGTCTGTGGTTTTAGGATATATTTTCCCCACAAGCCAACGATGGTGAATCGCGACGGCTCGTTTTTGCCGCCAGGGTTCACGTCGAGCGACAATTTCGCTTGTACTCCAGTCAATGTGGTTTGGCTGCGCACCACTTGTTTGGCCAAGTCGCCTATCTCGTTTCTCACATAGGGGAGTGCTGGCGCTTCTTTCGAGCCGAAGAACTTTCGGGCGCATGCGGGATGATAGTCTACCTGTCCCGGCTTGAGCGGTTTATAACAGCATAAACATTTTCCTGTTTTTTCCATAATCTTCCTAAGCTCTCTGACCTTTTTTTTATGTTGATAATTTGTTTTCTTCTGTTGGTATTACGCTTACTGCGCCAATGCAGTCCTTGCAGCAAGCCAAGAGCAGCGACATTCGGTCCCGTTGGTTTATCTTCCAGCTGTTCTCTGCGATGTTCAGCAGCCATCCTTCGGGTATCAATCCGTCGAAGAACGGAAATAACACCGAGGCATGGTATGGTGCGTTGGTCAATGGAAGTGTCAGACTGATAGCCTCCGCCTTTGGCGATGCAAGATAGTCTGCATCATAGGCGAAGGTAAAGCCTGTTTCGTCTTCCGTCAACAGTCCTGCGTATTGGTCGTATAGAAAGACCTTGCCTTGTTTCATGTTGGTAAACTATGAGTGTATAATTTAATAATGTGGGGCGTCCAATTTGTTGTCTCCTTTGGTAGTGGGTGCGGTGTTCCACCGCACACCAAGCGGCAATGCGGCAGTTGCGACGTGAGACACGTCGCCCACTACTTGTCCACCTTCCACAATAGGTACATCAAATTGGACAGTCTATTAATAAGGTGAAGTTTTACTCTCTCCTAATTGGAACAGGCCCCACTTCTTGACCGAAGAGCAAGAGAACCTGGTTCACTTTGTCAAGGCGGAGCGTCTCTTTGCCTTGCTCCATTTCTCTCACAAATCTCAGTCCAACTCCTGATTTAGCGGCCAAATCCACTTGGGTAAGGCCGAATTGCTTTCGCATTTCCTTGATATATGATGATAATACGTTGCTCATGTTCTTTGTCTTATTCCTAATGTGACGGGTTGAAAATCCTTTTAAGGCGACTTTTATGGTAATGCTAAAGTTTTTATACCCTTTCGGTGGTAAATGTACAAAGAATAAATGGAAATACACCCGAAAAGGTATAATTTCTTGTGCGATTTAACTTATTATACCTTTTGGGGTATAATACATGCAGAGAAATAAAGAAACTTTTGCTATTCCAGATTTTGCAATTTGCATATCATAACAAAAGCGTGGATATGACATTGGCCATATCCACGCTTTCATTATATGGTTGGCCTACACGCTGTTGCGGTGTAGGCTTCACATGTCGTGCTTCTATTCCACCACCTCGCATTGAGCGTTGTCAACCACGAGGTGTGCCTTTTCCATCGAGAGGAAAGCTCCCTTTGCGCCTTGCGGCAGTCCGCTCACGGTGTAGGTGTAGTTGTAGGTCTTGCCCGATGTGGTGGTCGTTGTGGCCTTCACCGATAGCGTTCTGCTCTTTATGCTTGCGCTCAAGCTAACCTCGGCGCCGTACATGTCGCTCTTGAACGTGTCCCAGTTGTAGTCGCTCTTCATGCCAGCCGTGCGCTGAGCCTCGGTGCAGTAGGTTCCCCAGCCGTAGCTGTCGGCGCGCAGCACTGCATATTCAGTGTAGCCAGAAGCGTCGCGCTCCTTGCCGTTGGTGATGGCGAGCACCCAGTTGTCCCAGTTCTCGGCCTTGTCGGTGTAGTTGGTGAAGTGCATCTTGAACTCGCAGTCGCCGCTTGAGTACATATACGGTGTGAAGGCCGTCCAGAATGCCGCCGAGTTGTCAGTCGGTCCCACCACGGTGGTCTCGGCCGACTTCTTTCCCCAGTAAGTCTGCTTGCCATTGATGCCGGCATACACCAGGGTGGCGCGGCGTGGCGACGCCTCCCAGTCGGTCTCGCGGCTCACTTGCAGCTTGGTGCTGCCAATGGTCAGTGTGTTTGTCGCCTGGTCGAACGCCCATGTGGCGTTGCCAAACGGATAGCCCTGCACCTTGTGGTCGGCCGAAAGCTTCAGCCACGACGACGCGTTCTGCTTCTGGTAGGTGTAGCTCAGGGCTATGTTTTCCCACGTGCCGGCTATCTCGCTCTCGCTTATCTGCGCTTGCGGCACCGCTCCGTAGCACTCTGGCATAACCACAGGCCAGCCGTCGGCAGTCCACACTATGCGGCGCACCTGTCCCTGCATGATGGCATTGCTGTAGGCGTCGCCATAGGCGTTGGCCGGCAGCCGGCCTTGCGACGAGAAGAACCAGTTGCCCTGTCCGTCGTCAAACACGGCGCAGTGGCTCACGCCCACCCAGCCGTAGCCGTCGGAGAATTTGTAGGGATGGGTGACGATGGGCAGTGCGTCGCCGCCATTGGTCGATATGTTGGTGCCGTCGATGCCCACGTATGGACCGTCGATGTTCTTCGACCGCGCCACACGCGTGTTGTAGGCCACGGCCAGTTCGTCGTAGGCCATGAACAGATAGTAGTAGCCGTCGTGCCACACCACCTCCGGTGCCTCCGACGCTTGCCAGCGGTTGCCCATCTTGCGTGTGTTCACCAGCTTGCCATAGGCCGAGATGTCGCCCCATGGGTTGCCCAGCTCCTGCTTCGTCTTGCCCGTTTCGGGGTCGAGCTGCACGGCGGCGAAGCCGGAGTGCCACGAGCCGTATATCAGCCAGTGCTCGCCTTCGGGCGTTATGATGAACGACGGATCGATGGCGTTCCACTTGTAGTAGCAGTTGGCCCAGTCGTCCGACTTCACCTTGTAGTTCAGACCCTTGTCCGACGCGTTGGTTATCACGAAGCCCTTGTCCACCCAACTTTTCACGTCGGCCGGGTTGCTCGTCTCCATCAGTCCAATGAAGGCTCGCTCGCCCCATGTGCCGTCGCCGTCGATGGTGCCGGGACAGGTTATGGCGTAGTACATGCGGTACAGTCCGCTGCCCACCTTCCTCACGCACGGCGCCCAGTAGCCAAACTGTGTGTCGTCGCTGAAGTCGGCGGTGCTCTCGTCCAGTCCCATGGCTGTGCGTATCTCGTTGAGCTTGGTCTTCACCCACGAGGGCAGCGAGGGCATGGTGGTGCCCATGAACTCCCAGTCAACGAGGTTGCGCGACCTGCGGCACATGAAGTGGCCGTGGCCAGAGTGGGCGTTGCCGAAGCTGGCGTCGGTGGTGTACATATAATAGTAGCCGTCGTCGGCGCGCATCACCGAGGGGTCGTGTACGTTGGCGAGGTTCCATTGGGCGCGCTGGGTCCAGCCCGATATGCTGCGGTAGTATTCGGGGTAGGTGGGGGCGGTGTAGCTGCCGAGCCTGTCGGCCAGAGGAGCCATGCGCAGGCTCTTCACCTTGCTCACGTCGGTGCCGCCTATGCTCCATGTGGTGCCAATACGCTTAAAGTCCATGTTGTTGCCCTTGATGCTGTCGTTCTGCCCGTCGGTGTGCTCCACTATGAATTGTGCGTTGGCGCAGATGGCCGTGGCCATGAGTGCCGCAGAAAAAAATAATCTTGCGTTCATGTATTTTTGTTATGGGAGGGTTCTATTTCTTGTTGAATTTTATGGCTGCTCCGCCTGCTTTCAGCACATGCACCCCGTGTGGCAGTCGCGCCACGTCGATGCTCATGTCGGTGCCTGTGGCCTTGGCCGACAGTTCAAGCCGTCCGTCGGCGGAATATACATTAATGTCCATGCCGTTGGCGCAGCCCGACAGGCGCAGGCTTCCGGCCACGCTCATGGTCAGAGTTGGTTCGCCGTCCTTTGCGGCTACTGTGGCAATGCCCGACTGCGACTGTTGCTTGAATGTGGCCGTGCGCACGCCGCTCATCACCACGCCGTTGCTGCACACTACCGAGAAGGCATCGGCATCGTCGGCGGCAAGCAGAAAGGCCACCTTGTCAAGTTCCACCGTCTGCCCGCTCTCAGTGTCGGTCAGTGCCCATGTCTTCTTCTCCTGTGCCGCCATCGGCAGCGAGCAGGCCACAGCCAAGCCCACGGCCAGCCGCCTTGTCTTCATTCGCATCTTCATGTTCGTTCATTGTTATGTGGGTTATATAAATTAGCTTTGCTGGATTTTGCGACTATTTTCGAGCGCATATCGTCAGCGAGCAAGGGAGTAATGCGGGCATTACGACCGAGCGAGGTGGCGATATGGACCGAAAGGAGTCCAAAGGGCGGCAAAACGTAACCCATATTGTCTTGTTGTTTGTTACGGTGGTAATTTATAGAA
>CAVKUV010000044.1:0-26230 GCA_963659505.1 Lachnospiraceae bacterium | reverse complement strand
TATCATATATAATACTTATAGAAAATGGTTGCCAGGTTGCCAGGTTGCCATTTTAACGAAATCGTCACCGAACAAAGATGGTATCATTTCGCAATGAGTTCTTTCTGTTGCCTAACCGACTCCTTATGTATAACGTCCATTATTTCCTTCACGAACTGTTCGGTGAGTCCGGTCTCTGCCCCTTGCTTGCACAGTCGGGTTAGCAAATCGTTGTAGCGGTTGCTTTGCACCACCGCCACGCCATGCCGTTTCTTGTATTCACCAACGGCAAGGCAAACCCTCATGCGCTCTGCCAAGATATTGATGAGTTGGTTGTCTAAAGAGTCAATCTGCTGGCGCAGTTCGTTTAGCCCTGCCGTTTCTGCGCCATCTTGCCTTTGCATGGAATTGGAATTGTCCATATATGCGTTTTGTGCTTGAAGCGACAACGAAACGGCAAACAGCAATGCAAATAGAGAATGTCTCATGGTCATGTACGTGTGCATTAGTAATGTTCAAATCGTAGCAAGTTATTTTTTCACAGTCGCTTACCGTCACTTAGCCGTCAACGATTGGGTCGAGCAATGCCAACAGATCATTCCTCGACATCGCTCCACTTTGGCGGAAGAGCACCTCGCCACCCCGGAAAAGCATCAGCGTAGGCACCGCCTGCACTTGATATTGCGCAGCCGTGTCGTTGTGCTTGTCAACATCAACCTTTATAATACGTATCTTGTCGCCCACCACGCGCTTCACCTCTTCAAGCACAGGGTGCATCATCTTGCAAGGCTGACACCAAGTGGCGAAGAAATCGACCAGCACAGGCGTGTCGCCCATGATTGCGCTTTCGAATGTCTCCATCACTTCAGTTCCTTTCCGTCAGCAAAGGCGTTGCCTATGCGCTCGCCCAGCTGGATATAGCCATGGTGCATAGGGTCGAATGCGATGAGGTTCATCTTCTCCATGTCGGGCTTGCCATCCTCGGCGAGATATTCCTCACGGCAAACGACGTTAACTATTTCGGCCACTATGTAGTAGCCCGTCTCGCTCTCGTCAACCTTCTCCTTGATGCGGCACTCCATCGTCATTGGGAAGTCGGTGAACACGGGGGCGTTGACGCTCTCCGCCTTCACAGCCGTCCAACCGGTCTTCAGCACCTTGTCTGGCTCGTTCTTGCCGCTGACAACGCCCACATAGTCAGCCGCCACCATCGTCTCCTTAGTGGCAAAGGCAACAGTGAACTCGCCCAAGCGGTTGAGGTTCTGCGTTGTGGCGTGGTTGCCCATGGAAATCATAATCTCGTCGGCGTCCCACTGACCTGCCCACGCCGCGTTCATGGCATTGGCCGTGCCGTTCTCGTTGTATGTGCCGATAATCAGCACCGGTTGTGGCAAGAGCCACGATTTCTTTCCAAAACTTTTCATCGTTGTCTTCATTTATTATTGATGTACTCCAATATCTGCTCCGCATGAATCTTTGTCTTTATTTCCTTGGGAGTGAAGATTTTCTCAATGACACCATCCTCGTTGACGAGGTATGTGGTGCGTAGTATGCCTACGGTCTTGCGGCCGCAAGCCACCTTCTCGCCCCAGCATCCAAGCTCCTGCAAGACTGTTGTCTCGGTGTCGGCAATGAGAGGAAACTGCAGACCCTTGGCCTCGGCAAATTTCTTCTGAAGTGCCTGTTTGTCTTTGCTGATGCCAATAATTTCGTAGCCGGCAGCAGACAGTTCGTCCTTGTGCGTCTGTAGCGAACACGCCTCGGCGGAGCATCCGCTTGTGTTGGCCTTGGGATAACTGTAAAGCACTATCTTGCGACCGCGATAGTCGCTCGACTTGATTTCACGTCCGTCTTGGTCTGTGCCAAGCGCCTCTGGTATTCTGTCTCCTATGTTCATGGTTTTATTGTGTTTTGTTGTGTTTTGTTGTCGGCTGCGACACCTTGGTCAACCCAATGGCAAGGCCACTTGCATCAGCGGTCAAGGCACAAGCCCATTTTGGATGCAAAAATAGCACGAATGCCGCAAATACCATCATGCTTGATTGTCGAAATGATGCAAGATAGTCGTTTTTTTGTGCCATATTCACCAGTACAGAAGCCACATGAAGTGTGCTTACTTCAGTTGGTGTAAGAGCTTACATCAACCGAAGTAAACGCTTACACCAACTGAAGTAAGAGCTTATATCGGTCGAAGTAAGACCGACAAGACGCTAAGTTTGGCATGACCGATTATCGTTGCCAAGACGACAAACAACCATCCGCAGAGCAACTTTTGACATTGCCGACGACGCAAAGGCGCATGGTTTTTGCCATGGCAACGCCACACTACTGCGCAACAGACGCACCTACGGAGTGCAAATAGCCTAGATATGACCCGTAAATAGCCTAGTTAAGACCCGTAAATAGCCTAGTTACGACTCGTAAACAGCATGGTTTACAAAGAATGTAGCACGCAGATTTGCCCATACGGCGGAAAAACTATAATTTTACACCAACTTTAACACCACTACAACGCATGATTTTCTACTTTTCCGGCACTGGCAACACCCTGTGGGCCGCCCGACAACTGGCCGAAGCCACTGGCGAACGACTGATTTGCATGACCGACAAGCAAGCAGCCACGGCCTACACGCTGGACGAGGGCGAACGCATCGGCTTCTGCTTTCCCGTGCATGGATGGCAACCACCCAAGGCCGTGCGCCGCTTCATTGCAAAGATAAGCATGGAAAACGTGCAAGGCCACTACTGCTATGCACTATGCACATGCGGCGACAGCGTGGGACTTGCCATGGACATGCTCGGCAACAGTCTGGCACGACTGGGACTGAAGACAGCCAGCCACTTCTCGCTCGTGATGCCTGAAAGCTATGTGACGTTGCCGTTCATGTACACCGACCCGCCACAGCGCGAGCAAAGGAAGCTCGAAGAGGCCAAGGTCGCGATGGAGCGAGTGGCGCAAGAAGTGAAGGGGCGCCGCCAGGGACTCGACGAAATAAAGTACGGGCCACTGCCGTGGGTGCTGTCGCACGTGATAGGGGCGGTGTTCAACAGCGTGCTGATCACCGACAAGCACTTCAAGGTGGACGAGCGAGCGTGTGCAAAATGCGGCATCTGCGCAAAGGCGTGCCCCACAGGCAACATAAAAGGCGGCTTGGGCGACGCACCACAATGGGCGCACAACGGGACATGCACAGCCTGTCTGGCCTGCTACCACCATTGCCCCTGCCACGCCATAAGCTACGGACCGCTGACAAAACGACGCGGGCAATACTACTACGGAAGAAACAAACACAGCAAGACCAAATAGGAACAACAACAAAAGCCATACAAACACATGAGAAAACTACTAATCACAGCCATGCTCTTGGCCAGCGTCACGGCAGGAGCGGTAAAGATGAAGCCAGGACTTGCCACTGTCGTGCAGAGCGACGGGACAACACTGCTCGTGCAAGGCCACGGCGACGAGGACTTCTACTACTTCACCACCGAAGACGGAGCGTTGCTCTGCCAGGAGGGCACCGACTTCTACGTGGCCGAGACAACGCCCGAAGGCACTCTGCGCCCAACACTGCTGCTCGCACACAGCCCGAAGGCGCGCACACAGCAAGAGACTTTGGCCATAAGCCGACAGGACAGACAGGCGTTCAACTTGGCCATTGGGCGACAGGCACAGGCAAACAAACTGCTGCGCGAGCCATTGCCATACAATTCAAGTCTGCTGCAACACACCGGCACGCCGGCCATTCCAGTGCTGCTCGTTGAGTTCAGCGACTCGACTTTCAAGGTGGACAACCCTGCCGAGACGTTCAACAAATATCTGAACGCCGAGGAGCTTTTCGACCGCAACGCCGACCCATCGACAGGGCGCAACTACGGCAGCGTGGCACGATACTTCAAGGACATGAGCTTTGGACAGTTCGTCCCGAAGTTTGACGTGTATGGACCTATCAAACTGAGCAAGCCGCTGAAGTACTACGGAGCTGGGGCTTCGTCGCAGGAGAACATGGACGCGCTCTTCACCGACGCCTGCACGGCACTTGGCAACGACAGCGTGTTTGCGCAATACGACGCCAACGACGACGGCTTTGTTGACCTTATATATATAATATTCGCCGGATATTCGCAGAGCATCGTTGGCAACTCCACCGACTGCATATTTCCAAAGTCTGGCACGCTAAACTCGCAACCTGAGTTTGGCGGCAAGAAGCTGCTGCGCTATGGGGTGAACAACGAGCTTAACGGCACGCCAGCCGACCAGAAAAACGGTTTGCTGATAAACGGCATCGGACTGTTTTGCCACGAGTTCTCCCACTGCTTGGGGCTGCCCGACGTATATCCACAGGCAGGAAGCGTGGCCGAACAGTGCATCAACCAAAACATGGACTATTGGGACGTGATGGATGCCGGCGAATACACATACAACGGCTATCGCCCAACAGAATACACCGCATGGGAGCGCGAGCGACTGGGGTGGCTGAAGATTGACACCCTGAGTGCCCCAGCAGACATCGAGCTGGCTCCGCTATCGGCTGGCGGACGCGCCTACCGCATACTGAACGACAACGACTCGACAGGGCATGAATACTACATTGTGGAGAACGTGCAGCAAACGGGATGGAACAAGAACATAATGGGACACGGCATGCTCGTGAGCCACGTTGACTACTCCGACTACAACTTCAGCCTTGGCGGCTGCAAGGTGAACTCCACACCAGGCCATCCGCGCATGACCCCCATCGCCGCCGACGGACTCTTCGTGCCTGAATACTACAAGGGAAGCACAATAAAGGAAAGCACAAACGAGACTTTGCGCAAAATCAACGCCGCACTCGTGGAGAAATACAACGGACAGACGTTCGACACCAATACCTATAAGAAAGAGGCAGCCGGCGACACCTATCCAGGCACCATGGGAGTAACGTCGCTCACCGACACGTCTGCACCGGCATCGGCATGGACATACACTGGCGGCGCAATGGGCAAACCGATTACCGAAATAACGGAAGACACAGAAAGCGGAACGGTGAAATTCAAATTCTGCGGAGGTTCATTGTCTGGCATCGCCACAGCCAACAAGGACAACCACACCAACGGCCGCATCTACACCATCACTGGACTTGACAAAGGCACTGACTGGAACCATCTGCCAAAAGGCATATACATAATCGACGGCAAGAAAACAGTGAAGCTCTAAGTGGCAATTACAACGGCCACTGAAAACACACGCCACTCATTGTCAGCCTCGGAAACGGGCTTGCAAATAAGGCAAACGGGCTTGCACATGAAAAAACGGGGAAGTTGCGCTGCTCAACCCAAATGGGCGGCAATCGCAACTTCCCCGTTTTTCATGTTCGAGAGCCAATGGCGTTTGACACAACAGTGGCCACACGCCAACAGCCATGTCAGTAAACGCGAGGGCCGAATATGGTGGTGCCCACCCTAACGATGGTGCTTCCACACTCTATGGCTATGCGGTAGTCGTGGCTCATGCCCCACGAACGCTCGCAAAACGCGTCGTCGTCGGCAAAATAGTCGCGCTTCACCTCGTCGAAGAAACGCTTGGCCGTAGTAAACTCCGAACGGATTTGGTCCTCGTCGTCAACAAACGAGGCCATCATCATAAGCCCGCATATCCGCACATTGTGCAGGTCGCGCCACTCGCCGTCGGCAAGCAGCTGGCGGCAAGCGTCTGGAGTAAGCCCATACTTGGTGGCCTCCTGCGCTATGTGCAGCTCAAGAAGGACGTCGATGATGCGCCCACACTTGGCGGCCTGCTTGTTAATCTCGCGCAGAAGCTTCATTGAGTCAACCGCCTCAATCATCGATATGTACGGGGCTATGTACTTCACCTTGTTCGTTTGCAGATGCCCTATGAAATGCCACTCTATGTCGGCTGGCAATGTGGCTTGCTTCTTGGCCAACTCCTGCTCGTGGCTCTCGCCAAACAGGCGCTGTCCACAGGCATAGGCCGCCTCAAGGTATTCGTTGGGATGAAACTTGCTGACAGCAACAAGGCGAACTCCCGACGGCAAGTCGGCAAGCACCCGTTCAAGATTGCCCTTCACATCATAATCCATAGCCTTCTCCTCGCTTTCCTTATTTGCCTACTGCTGCTCGTACTCTGGCTTGTCGTTGGCTTCCTTCTTCTTATACTCAAACACATCCATCAGCTGCGTCTCGGCAACGGATGCTATTGAATAGTCAATCATGGTGCCGCCCATTACATCGCCAATGTTCTTCACCGCACCCTCAAGCGTGCCGGCATTCACAAGGTAGTTCACGTTGGAACGCTTCTCCTTGTCGGTCTTCTCGTCGATGGTTATGAACTGTAGCTTTGCCTTATACCAGCGGTCGGCTTCGTCGCTGTCGCTAAAGAAGATTTCCTTATAAGCCGCTTTCTTAATATCGGCAACCTCAAATTCTCCACTTATGTAAGCCGACATCTCCTCGGTGATGCGCTGCTCGGCCTCAGAGAAACTAAGGGCATCAACTGTGTATGACTCGGTGACTTTCTTCTGCATTCCATCGTCCATGGTTTTCTCGTAGCGTATTTTACACTCAAACCACTCGGCTGTTCTACTTCTCATTTTCTATAATTATTTGTTCGTTAGTTTTCAAACCGCAAAAGTAGCCCTTTTAATCGAAACCTACGAACGGTAGGGTTAAAATTTATGTTAAGGTGGGTTCTAAAAAGCCACACGGCTTTTCGGAACCCACCTTAACATTGGAAAAAACCTGCAGAACTAATTGGTGACACAGTTGCGGAATAGCATTCCACAACTGTCAACATGGCATAGGCATGCCAAGACACGCCTATGCGCTATGTGTAAAGGAAGCGCTTGATGCTCTTCTTTGGTGTCTTCTCAAACTCCTCATCATGCAGTTCGATGGCCGAAACCTTCGAGTAGGCTGGCATCTGCTGATTGAGTTCCTGGCGGTTGCGCTCCATCGCCGCAGCAATGTCGGCGGTGTTCATGCCAAGCGACTTTGCCTCGTCGATGTCGGGGAACACAAGTCCAACAAGTTTGCCGCCACGCTGCACGACAACACTCTCAGTCACAAGCGGCATTGAATTGAGACGGTCTTCTATCTCCTCAGGATAGATGTTCTGCCCATTCGAGCCAAGGAGCATATTCTTGGAACGCCCCTTTATGTAGACATTGCCCTTAGAGTCGATAGTGCCAAGGTCGCCGGTGTGATACCATCCATCGGCATCGATTGTGCGCTTCGTCTCCTCCTCGTTCTTGTAGTAGCCCAACATCACATTGAGTCCACGCGCGAGTATCTCGCCGGGAACATTGGCCGGGTCGTGACTGTCGATGCGCACTTCCATATGGGCGACGGCACGGCCACAACTGCCCGGAGCGAAGCTGTGCCAGTCGGAGTAGCATATAATCGGGGCGCACTCCGTAGCTCCGTAGCCCACAGTATAGGGGAAGTCTATCTTGTGGAGGAAACGCTCCACCTCGCGGTTGAACGCCGCACCTCCAACTATTATCTCGTAGAAAGCCCCACCAAAGGCATTGACAACCTGCTCGCGTATCTTCTGCTGCACCTTACGGCTAATAACAGGCATATTCATAAGCAGACGCACACGCCCGTTCTGTATCTTGGGGAACACGCGCTTGCGGATGATTTTCTCGATGACCAAAGGCACCGCAATGATGATGGCCGGCTTGACCTCGGCAAAAGCCTGGGCAATGATGGCCGGCGAAGGCACGCGGGTGAGGTAGAACACATGGCAACCATGAAGGAACTCAAACATGAACTCAAACGCCATGCCATACATGTGGGCCATTGGCAATATGCTTATCACATTGCCGCCACGCTTGATGATGCTGCCCAGCACACCCTCGGCAAAGTCGTAGTTGCTCCACAAGGCGCGGTAAGGCACCATGACACCCTTGGAAAAGCCCGTGGTGCCGCTGGTGTAGTTTATCATGGCAAGCTCTTCACCGTCATGCTCACGGTAGTACGCCACGTGCTCCCTGCGGAAATACTTTGGATACTTCAGTCCAAACATCTCGTTGAGGTGCTCGCGAGCATATGTAAGCCTGTCTGTACGCGACACCATGAGCGAATAGTCGGGTATGTTTATTATGCCCTCAAGCGTTGGCATACGTGTTGGATCGATTACAGTGGCCACAACATCGCCCACGAAAAGAAAGCGTGCCTCACTGTGGTTGACAATGTTGTGTATCTGCTCAGCGGTGAACTCATGCAGTATTGGTACGGCAATGGCCCCATAAGTGAGCGTGGCGAGGAACGCCACCGCCCAGTTGGCACAGTTGCGACCGCACAAGGCAATCTTGTCGCCACGCTTCACGCCACCATGCTCAAACAGTATGTGAAGTTTCTCTATCTTGCGTGCCACATCGTGGTATTGGAGCGTCGCCCCCTTGTAGTCGGTTAGCGCGTCCATGTCCCAGTTTTCGATTACGCTTTTCTCAATAAGCGCGTTAAGGCTTGGTATATCCATAGGTCAGAATAAAATGGTCATTACTTCACAGTGCCACTGTACAAATATCTCTTTATGCTCTTCTTTGGAGTCTTCTCGAATTCCTTCTCATGCAGGCGAATGGCCGACAATCGGCAATAGGCAGGCAACAGTGCGTTAAGTTCCTTTCGGTTCTGCTCCATTATGCTCTCAAGGTCGGCCGTCGTGAAGCCCATTGCGGTAGCCTCGTCGTAGTCGGGATGCACAAGGGCCACCAAACGCTCGCCATCCTGCAGCACTATGCTCTCGCCAACAAGCGTCATCGAGTTGAGCTTGTCCTCAATCTCCTCGGGATAAACATTCTGTCCGTTGGCTCCCAGAAGCATGTTCTTTATGCGTCCCTTGATGAACACATGTCCGTCGGCGCTCATTGTGCCGAGGTCGCCCGTGTGGTACCATCCGCCCTCGTCAATCACCTCGCGTGTGGCGGCCTCGTTCTTGTAGTATCCAAGCATGACGTTGGTTCCGCGCGCCACAATCTCTCCTGGTATCCGCTCCGGGTCGTCGCTCAATATCTTCACCTCCATGTAGTCAACAGGCGTCCCACAGCTGCCCGGAACAAAGTCGTGGCAGTCGCTGTAGGTTATGAGCGGAGCACATTCGGTTGCGCCATAGCCCACAGTAATTGGGAAGTCGATGTATTTAAGGAATGCCTCTATCTCCTGGTTCAGCGGTGCGCCACCAACGACCACCTCATAGGCTTGCCCTCCGAATATGCCTTCCACCTGCTCGCAAATCTTCTGCTTCACCTTCTTGCTTATCACCGGCATGTTGAGCAGCAGTTTCATTCGGTTGTTCTGTATCTTCGGGAACACGCCCTTCCGGATTATCTTGTCGACAACAAGCGGTACGGAAATGACAATAGACGGCTTCACTTCGGCAAAAGCCTTGACTATGACTGCCGGCGACGGCAAGCGCGTGAGGAAATGGATGTGGCAACCGTGGCAAAACGGGAAGAGAAACTCCACTGCCATGCCATACATATGCGCCATGGGCAGTATGCTGAGTATCTTGCTGCCTTTCTTTATGTGGCATCCAAGCTTGTTAAGGCAAAAGTCAACATTACCCCATATTGCGCGGTAAGGCAGCATCACGCCCTTGGAAAAGCCTGTCGTGCCGCTTGTGTAGTTGATCAAGGCCAACTCGTCGCCACTCTCCTCTCTATGATAATGCACATCTTTGGCACGGAATGCCATGGGATACTTGCGCCCAAAAAGTTCATTAAGGTGCTCACGGGCATAGGTCAACTTCTCGGAGCGAGAAACAAGAAGCGAGAAATCTGGAATGTTGACGATGCCTTCGAGCGACGGCATCGCGTCGGGATTTACCGACTTCACCACCACATCGCCCACAAAGAGGAGCTTCGACTCGCTATGGTTGACGATGTTGTGTATCTGTTCAGCGTTGAATTCATGCAACACTGGCACCACCACCGCCCCATAGGCCAACGTGGCAAAGAACACCACTGCCCAATTCGAACTGTTGCGCCCACAAATGGCAATTCTGTCGCCACGATTGACACCGCTGTTTTCAAACAGGATGTGTAGTTTTTCTATTTTCCTTGCGACATCATGGAATTGTAGCGTTATGCCCTGATAGTCTGTCAAGGCATCCTTATCCCAGTTCTCTACAATGCTCTTTTCAATGTAGGAATTAAAGCTGATAAACGTGTTCATTGCACAAAATTAGTAACAGTGTGCAAAGTTACGTCTTTTAATGCACAAAACAAAATAAAATGTGCACTAAGTAACGAGTGAAGACCATCAAAACGCCCATCAAACACCCCCACCCCAGGAAATTCAGTCAGCAAAGACCCTATTCGTAGCGCATCGACTTGGCGGGATGGATGTGAGTGATGAGATAGCTTGGAGCCACCAGCACAAACACGCTTATTAGCATAGTGGCCACATTGAGCAGCACAACCAACGGAACATCCAACTCCATTGGCGCAGTGCTGACATAGTAGTTTGTGGGGTCGAGCTTAACAAAACCAGTACTACGCTGCAACACGACAAGCCCCAGGCCAATCAAGTTGCCCAGCACCATGCCACGGCCTATGATGAACACGGCAAACCAAAGGAAAGTGTGGCGCACAGTCGTGTTGCTTGCGCCAATGGCCTTGAGCACACCTATCATCTGTGTGCGCTCAAGAATTATTATAAGCAGACCTGATATCATGGTAAACCCAGCCACGCAAATCATCAGCACAAGTATTATCCACACATTGATGTCGAGTAGTCCAAGCCACGAGAATATCTGTGGGTAAGCCTCGTATATGGTTTGCGAGGTGTAAGTGTCGCCATACTTGTCGGCAGTGCGGTTTACCTTAGCCACTACACGCTCGGCGGTTTCGTTCAACCTTCCGAAGTCACTCACGAGAAGTTCTGCCCCGGAGCACTGGTCGGGCTGCCAACCGTTCAGTTTTACTGCGGTATATAAATCAGTGAAACACAAGTTTTGGTCGAACTGCGTCATGTTGGTGCTATAAACGCCGCTCACCGTGAACCTGCGGGCGCGCACATCGTCGCCAATTATGAAGTAGGCATACACCTTGTCGCCAACCTTCAACCTCAACCTGTCGGCCATCATCTTCGACAGCACCAATTTCTGTCCTGAAGCGGTGTCACTAAACTTAGGAATGTCGCCATCCACCAGATTGGAGCGAAGAAAATCGAGATTGTATTCAGGTCCTATTCCCTTGAAAGCGATGCCAAGGAAGTCGGCATCGGTCTTCAATATGCCTTGCGCTATGGCGAAACGCTCCACATGAGCCACTCCATCGATGCCCTTCAACGTGCGCATCAAGCTGTCGTTGACACATATTGGATATGGGTCGGTGCTCTGCATGGTCAGGAAGTTCTCCACCTGAATGTGGCTACCGAAGCCCACCACCTTGTCGCGTATGGTGTGCTTGAAGCCAATGACTACCGAAACGGTGACAATCATCACCGCAAGCCCAATGGCGACACCTGCCGTGGCTATGCGTATGGCAGGGCGGCTCACCTTCTGGCGACCGCCTTTGTCACTGTATATGCGTTTGGCTATGAATAGTGGAAAGTTCATTTTCTGCTCTTACGGTTCACGCCCACAAAGTTCAATCCTTACTGTCGGTGCGCCCAGGGTAAGCCTCCAAAGCCTTGCGCAGCACAAGCAGCGCACGCACAAGGTCTTCCTTTTTCAGCACATAGGCGATGCGCACTTGGTCAACGCCAGCCCCTGGAGTGGTGTAGAAACCCGTTGCGGGAGCCATCATCACCGTCTCGCCCTCATAATTGAACTCCGACAAGCACCAGCGGCAGAACTTCTCGCTGTCGTCGACAGGCAACTTGGCCACCGTGTAGAAAGCTCCCATTGGTATGGGCGAATACACACCAGGTATGCGGTTGAGACCGTCGATGAGACATTTCCTGCGCTCCACATACTCGTCGTAAACGTCGCGGTAATACTCTTCGGGCGCATCGAGCGACGCTTCGGCCACAATCTGGCCTATAAGCGGAGGCGACAGACGCGCCTGACAGAACTTCATGACCGCCTTGCGCACTTCCTTGTTCTTCGTGATGAGCGCCCCTATCCTTATTCCACACTCCGAATAGCGCTTCGACACCGAGTCAATAAGTATAACATTCTGCTCGATGCCCTCCAGATGGCACGCGCTGATATATGGCGAGCCTGTGTAAATGTACTCGCGATACACCTCGTCGGAGAAGAGGTACAAGTCGTACTTCTTCACAAGGTCGCGTATCTGGTTCATCTCCCTGCGCGTGTACAGATAGCCAGTGGGGTTGTTGGGGTTGCAAATCATTATCGCCCTTGTGCGGTCGTTGATAAGCTCCTCAAACTTCTCGACCTTTGGCAACGAGAACCCCTCGTCGATTGTGGTGGCAATCGTGCGTATCTTTGCCCCGGCAGATATGGCAAACGCCATATAATTGGCATAGGCCGGTTCGGGAACGATAATCTCGTCGCCCGGATTTAGGCACGACATGAATGCGAAGAGCACCGCTTCGCTTCCGCCAGAAGTTATTATTATATCGTCGGCATCAACATTGATGTCGTACTTCTTGTAATAGTTGGTGAGTTTTTCGCGGTAGCTCAGGTATCCCTGCGACGGCGAATACTCCAATATGGTGCGGTCGATGTGCTTCAACGCCTCAAGCCCCACCTGCGGCGTTGGCAAGTCGGGTTGTCCGATGTTGAGGTGATAAACCTTTATTCCACGCTTTTTAGCGTCTGCGGCCAGTGGTGCGAGTTTCCTTATCGGCGACTCTGGCATTTCAAGGCCACGGACAGATATCTCTGGCATAATCGTTTCGTGTGTATAAATCTTTGCAAAGATAACATTATTAATTGAGAAACGTTCTGCGAACCAACGGAAAAGTGATTTTCCACAAGTTGGCATAGCCTCTGACAGCACCGCCATGCAGCCCACGGGCACAAGCACACGAATCTGTGCAATATAAAATTAAATGTACGCGAACATATTTATATAGGCGAAGCCTCATTGGCAAAGTCTCGTCAAAGAGCAGCCTTGAGCCACAGCAATGGCCCCATGGCACAATGCACAAGCACAACGGCGGCCACGCCCAAGTCACTCCTCGTCAGAGAGGGCGGTGGCGCGCACGCGGCTCAATGTCTCAGGAGTCATCTGCAAGAAGCTGGCCACATAGACCAGCGGCGCACGCAACACAAGTTGCGGATGCAGCTTGACGAAACGGGCGTAGCGGTTGCGCGCCGTCTCGAAGCGCATCATGTCGGCATGGATCTGGCTGTTGATGAGCGACTCCTCAAGTATCTTTCTGTACAGCATCTGTATGTTGACACTGCGTATGGCCTTGCGCTCCAGCTGCAGGCGCGGCATGGCATACACGAGAGTTGGCTCCACAGCCATTATCTGCAAGTGGGTGGGCTTTTCGCGAAACAGGCTTTCGATGCTCATCACGATATGGTTCTCAACGGCCATGTGCTCCGTCAGTTCCTTGCCGTTCTTCTCGTAGAACAGGCGCACCAAGCCCTTGGCTATCCAATAGATGTACTTAGCCACCTCGCCCTCAGCCAATATCAGTTCGCCACGCTGGAACTTCATTGGCACAAGCACACTCTCAAGCTCGTCAAGCTCGTCGTGGGTCATTGTACTGTACCTGCGAGCCAACTCACGAGCCACGTCGCGCGTGGCCAATCCTGAAACGTTGCCCATCATAACACTCCTTTCCCTTATGTTTTATCGCGCCTACCTTAGTCAAGCTTCAGCACCGCGAGGAACGCCTTTTGCGGCACTTCCACGTTGCCTATCTGCTTCATGCGCTTCTTTCCCTTCTTCTGCTTCTCAAGCAACTTGCGCTTGCGGCTCACGTCGCCGCCATAGCACTTTGCCGTGACGTCCTTTCTCACGCACTTGATTGTTTCCCTTGCCACAATCTTCGCGCCTATGGCCGCCTGTATGGCAATGTCAAACTGCTGGCGCGGTATCAGCTCCTTCAGCTTTTCGCACATCCGCCGGCCAAAGGTGACGGCATTGTCCTGGTGCGTAAGCGTGGAGAGGGCGTCAACCGACTCGCCGTTGAGCAGGATGTCAAGCTTGACAAGGCGCGACGGACGGAAACAGTCGATGTGGTAGTCGAACGAGGCGTAGCCCTTCGATATGCTCTTCAGCTTGTCGTAGAAGTCGATTACAATCTCGCCCAAGGGCAGCATGAAGTGCAGCTCCACGCGGTTGCCGCTCACGTATTGCTGGTCGATAAGCTCACCGCGCTTGTCAAGGCACAGTGTCATTATGGGACCTATGTAGTCGGCGGCGGTTATTATGCTTGCTCGGATATAAGGCTCCTCGATATGGTCGATGAGGGTCAGCTCCGGCAGTCCCGACGGATTGTGCACCTCCTTCACGCCGCCCTGCTTGTCGTAGCACATATACGACACGTTGGGCACAGTGGTTATCACGTCCATGTTGAACTCGCGGTCGAGCCGCTCCTGCACAATCTCCATGTGCAGAAGTCCGAGAAAACCACACCTGAAGCCGAAGCCCAAGGCCACCGAAGACTCTGGCATGAACGTGAGTGCCGCGTCGTTGAGCCGCAGCTTCTCCAGCGAGGCGCGCAGGTTTTCATATTCCGAGGGGTCGATGGGATAAACTCCGGCAAAGACCATTGGCTTAACCTCTTGAAATCCGTCGATGGCTTTGGCACACGGGCATGCCGTATGGGTGATGGTGTCGCCCACCTTCACCTCGGTGCTGTCCTTTATGCCGCTTATGATATAGCCGACATCGCCAGTCGTCAGTCGGTCGCGGGGTATCATGTCCATGCGCAGCACGCCCACCTCGTCGGCGGTGTACTCCATGCCTGTGTTGAAGAACTTCACCTTGTCGCCCTTGGCAATGCTGCCATTCTCTATCTTGAAGTAGGCTATGATGCCACGGAACGAGTTGAACACAGAGTCGAAAATAAGAGCCTGAAGCGGAGCCTTCTCGTCGCCCGTGGGGTGAGGCACGCGCTCCACCACGGCCTTCAGTATGTCCTCGACACCCTCGCCCGTCTTGCCGCTGGCGCGTATTATGTCGCCGGGGTCGCAGCCGAGCAGGTCTACAATCTCGTCCTCAACCTCGTCGGGCATGGCACTGGGCATGTCAATCTTGTTTATCACGGGGATAATCTCAAGATTTTGGTCGATGGCCATATACAGGTTTGATATGGTCTGCGCCTGCACACCCTGAGTTGCGTCAACCACAAGCAGCGCGCCCTCGCAGGCGGCGATGCTGCGCGACACCTCATAAGAGAAGTCAACGTGGCCCGGAGTGTCAATCAGATTGAGCACATAACGCTCGCCGCCATAGGTGTATTCCATCTGTATGGCGTGGCTCTTTATGGTTATGCCGCGCTCGCGCTCCAAGTCCATGTCGTCGAGCATCTGCCCCTCGGTCACTTGTATTGTCTTTGTGTACTCAAGCAGACGGTCGGCCAACGTGGATTTGCCGTGGTCGATGTGGGCTATAATGCAGAAGTTGCGTATGTTGTTCATTGTTAGTTTGTGTTCGTATAGTGCGCAACGGGTGCTCCGAGGGCGTGTAGAGCCAGGCACCAATTGCCTTTGTTTTAGTTTATTTTGTTCCCCTTTAGTTCGGCGCGCCCCATCAAAGGAATTTCCATGACACTCGACGCGTCCAAATTTTTGCTGCAAAGATAAGAAAAAAAGATGATAAGTGATTGTGAAAAACGCCTTGGTATGACTTGAAGTCCAAATTTTTGAAATGTTTTTCGCTGCGTGGGGAATAAAACGCAGTGGACCATGTGGGCAAGAAGAGATGCAAAAACGACAATGCGGACGGATGATGAAGCCACAACAACACGCACCGCTCCACTGTTCAAACTGCGCCTATTTGCGACCTCCGTAACCTCCCGTCCACCAATCCGTTCCGCAACTATGCCGTTTAGGCATCGTAACTATGCCATTTACGACCCGTAACTATGCCGTTTACGAGGGCTAAGTGGCATACTTAGCTATCGTAAACGGCATAGTTACGAAACGCGGAGTGTTGGCAATCGAAAAAAGCCATGGCCCGCAGCACTGCGACCATGGCTTTTCTTTTGCCACAAACCCACGCTCCACCATACGCGAAATGGCAGTTTACGGCAATGGACTTTCATCTCCGCTCCATCGAAGAACACGTCATTTCACACTCTTCAAAAGCCGCACAAGACTTTTAGGATTGCCCCAATTGAAGTTGCCGCTGTCAACCAACGCCTTGAAGATGCGACGCTTGTCCTTGGCCACTATCGGCAGAACGGAACGCTCGGTGGCCTCTATCGTCTTGCCATCCACAACATAATAGTAATGCTTTATCAGTGGGTAGCTGCGGTCTTCCTCGTTCACAAGGTCGATGGTCGTCACGCTTACCATGTCCCCTATCTCCAAGTTGCTTATCTCCCTACTGTTTGTGAGCATGGTCTTGTAGGCATCCATGTCGATGGTGGTGGTGCAGAGCAGCAGGTCTTTGCCTATCGAGTCGACCACAGCCGCAAGCATGCCGTTGACGCGCACATACCGCACACTGTCAAAGTCCACCGACACGATGTTGTCCATGCCTGCCGTCATTGTCGTCTTCGCCTTCTTGTAGAGCAGACTGCCGTCCTTCAGGAATATGTTGGCCTGCGGCAGGGTCAGCAGCTTCCCGTCTTTGGTTGTCACTATAGCTTTGGCGAAGTCGGGAAATGCATAGAGCGACTTGCTCATGCCCGAGGCTATTTGCGCACGGCTCACCGCCGAAAAGCACAGAAGAAGGGTGAAAAGAGTTATTATTCGACGCATAACATTATTATAATATGCAGCAAATATAACAATTAATGCGCAAGTGCAGTCCTAATGCAATGCAAAATATTACCAATTTGTGATTATTTAACATTTTAACAAGAATAATGAGTAACAACGTAACCATATTTTTTGTAATTTTGCAGCCGCTTAGAGGATAATTTATACATTCAATTGAATATTAGAGAGTTATAACAAACAAAATACATTAACTGCAAAGATGAGACAATTAAAGATTCAGAAGAGTATTACGAACCGCTCAAGTGAAGCACTGGACAAATACCTTGTTGAAATCGGACGCGCCCCGCTCATTTCCATCGACGAGGAGATTGAGCTGGCACAGAAGATACGCAAGGGAGGCCCCGAGGGAGAGCGCGCCAAGAACAAATTGGTTACGGCCAACCTGCGCTTTGTAGTCTCCGTGGCTAAACAGTATCAGCACCAGGGTCTTACTCTCACTGACTTGATTGACGAAGGCAACATCGGACTCATCAAAGCCGCACAGAAGTTCGACGAGACACGCGGCTTCAAGTTTATCTCATACGCAGTATGGTGGATTCGCCAAAGCATCCTTCAGGCTATCGCAGAGCAAAGCCGCATCGTCAGGCTGCCACTCAACCAGGTTGGATCGCTCAACAAGATAAACCATGAGATAAACAAGTTTGAGCAAGAGAACCAAAGGCATCCCTCGGTGTCGGAGCTTAGCGCAGCGACAAACCTCGACGAGGACAAGATAGGACAAAGCCTCATGGCCGACGGTCACCACGTGTCAATCGACGCTCCGTTTCAGGACGGCGAGGACAACTGTATGCTCGACGTCATGGCCAGCGGCGACGACAGCCGCACCGACCGTCATGTAGACCACGAGTCGATGGCGCAGGAACTCAATTCGGTGCTCTCCAAGGTGCTCAAGGAGCGCGAGATAACCATCATACGCGAGTGCTTTGGCATAGGATGCCACGAGAAGGGACTTGAGGAGATTGGCGACCAACTGGGTCTTACCCGCGAGCGCGTGCGCCAGATTCGCGAGAAGAGCATCGCAAAGCTGCGCGACAGCGGCAACGCAAAGATACTGATGAAGTATTTGGGCTAAAGTCTGCATATAGACGTGGCGATAATATAATAAGGTGGCAAACCAACGGATTGGTTTGCCACCTTATTATATTATCGCCACGTGTGTCGTTTTTCACTGTCACTTGGCAATGAATTGTGGAACAATCGGCCACTTTGTTTGCCTTCTCCGATAATTATTGATAATTTTGGGGCGTGAAACCAAGGCATACCACACTTCTGAGAACGACACTTCTACTGGGAGTGTTCTTGCTTTTTCCCGAATTTGGCTTTTCAAGGGGACAGCAAGACACCTTGGCCATCGAGCGCATGTTCTCCTACAAACGCAACTTCACGTCGAGCGCAAACGGAAACACCGCCAACGCCTACATCAAATACAACTTCCGCACGACCAAGCGCAACCCCACCCTACTGTTAATTCCAACCATGTACTACATCGCCCGCGGCCGACGCAACTATGTTGGCGAGGTGTATGGCAAGATAACCTACAACAACGGTGGCGACTACGGAATGAAAAGACAGGTGGCACTGAGCACCATTCCCCACAACAGCAAGACGATGCCAACGGTGATACAGTACATATCGCCCAACTTGTATGACGCGTCAATGTACAAGGATGTAATTCTTTCGCCATTCCACCGCAGCAACGCCCCATTCTATCGCTACCGCATCAGCCAAACAAGCGGCAACCGTTCCTACGTGGCCTTCACGCCGCGCAAGAAGAACACCCAGCTTGTTTATGGATACGCCATCGTTGACAACGCCACGGGACGCATCGTCAGCTGTCGTTTTCAGGGTGAGAACGACATGGTGGGCTTCGACGTCGACGTTGACATGGGCGAAACTCCCATATGCGACGGACTGCTGCCGGCATCGAGCAGCGTGGCCGCACAGTTCAAGTTTGCAGGCAACAAGATAAAAGCCAACGTCATCGCCGTGTACAACTGCCCCACCACCCTGCCCGACTCCATAAGCAACGCAAACTCGCCAGAGCTGATGGACAGCGTGCGCCCACGCCCACTTAGCGCAATCGAGAAAGACGCCTATAGGCAATATATCGAAGAGCAGACTGCGGACACCGACACCACAACAACGGAAACTGCCACGGGCATAAGCAAAGTGGGCAAAAAGGCGTTCGACTTGTTTGGCGACTATCTGCTCAACAGCACCGGCGTCGAGACTTCCAACATGTCCATAAGCATGTCGCCAATACTCAACCCCCTGTATCTAAGCTACAGCAAAAGCCGTGGCATTGCCTACAAGCTGAAGATGGGAGCACGCTATATGTTCTCAACCGACAGTTATCTCTCGCTTACGCCCGACCTTGGATACAACTTCAAGGTCAAGCAGTTCTTCTTCAACTCATCACTGCGCTACACCTACAATTCAGGAAAGGACAGATGGATAGAACTGCAATGGGCCAACGGCAACAGAATAACCAACTCCAACATGCTCGACATGATAAAGTCGGAGCACATCGACACCATCAACTTCGCCGCGCTCAACCTCGACTACTTCAAGGACGAGATGCTCAAGGCCGCATGGAACACAACACTCGGCAAATGGCTCACGCTGAAGATGGGAGCCGTCTACCACAGGCGCAAGGCAGTAAATCCGCCTCCAAAGCAACTTCACGACAAGCCGTCGGCATACTACAGTTTCGCCCCCTTTGTCACAGCCACATACACGCCATATCCACAAGGGCCAGTCTTCACGGGCAACTACGAGCGCGGACTTCGCCACATCATGAAGTCGAACACAGAGTATGAGCGTTGGGAGTTCGACATGTCGTTTGGCAAGCGGCTACTGTGCATGCGCCGCTACCTGCTGCGAGTTGGCGGCGGTTTCTACACCAACAAGGAGAGCGTGTTCTTCGTTGACTTCGACAATTTCCACGAAGACTACCTCCCAGGCGGATGGAACGACGACTGGGCCGGCGACTTCCAGCTGCTCAACAGCCAGTGGTACAACGCCTCGCGCTACTATCTGCGCACAAACGCATCATACGAGTCGCCACTGCTCTTGCTGTCGTGGGTGCCGTTGCTCGGCAGCTATGTGGAAACGGAGCGCATATACTTCAACACGCTGCAAATACAACACACACGCCCATACTTCGAGGTGGGCTACGGCTTCTCCACCCGCTACTTCTCATTCGGCCTGTTCGGAAGCTTCCTCAACGGCAGTCTGCATGAGCTTGGCGGCAAATTCACACTTGAGCTTTTCCGTAGGTGGTAATGCGCAACGCCACCTATTCGACATGGCTCTTCATTCAAAACCCACACGCTTGGGGGCGAAGTTACACGGATTATGCGTAACTTTGCGCAAAATCACAATCATAAGGACAACAATGAAAACCAACGCAACGACATTTACTGGCGTACCAACACCTATATATATTATAGAGGAAAGCCTATTGCGACGCAACCTCAAACTGATAAGCGACGTGGCACACAAGGCCGACGTTGAAATCATACTCGCATTCAAGGCATTCGCGCTATGGAAGACATTCCCCATATTCAGGGAATACATAAATTCGACAACGGCAAGCTCACTCAACGAGGCATTACTGGCGGCGAGGGAGTTTGGCTCGCCTGCGCACACATTCTCGCCAGCCTACGCAGAAGAGGAGATTGCCGACATTGCGCTATGCTCAAGCCACCTCACATTCAACTCGCTCTCGCAGTATGAGCGGTTGCACACCAAGGCCAAAGAGGCCAACGCGCAGTTGTCGCTCGGACTGAGGGTAAACCCAGAATACTCCGAAGTGGGCACAATGCTCTACAACCCGTGCGCCCCTGGCACGCGCTTTGGGGTTACAGCCGACAAACTGCCCGACAAACTGCCTGCAGACATCGAAGGTTTTCACTGCCACTGCCACTGCGAAAGCGGAGCCGACGTGTTTGAGCGCACGCTGACACACATTGAAGACAAGTTTGGCAGATGGTTTGACCAGCTGAAGTGGATAAACTTTGGCGGCGGACACCTCATGACAAGAAGCGACTACGACACCGACTTGCTCATACATATATTAAGGGGAGTACACAAAAGGCACCCCAACCTGAAGATAATACTCGAACCGGGCAGCGCCTTTGCATGGCAAACGGGGCCGCTCGTGGCAAGAGTGGAAGACATCGTGGAGGACAAAGGCATAAAGACGGCCATAATCAACGCCAGCTTCACATGCCATATGCCCGACTGCCTTGAAATGCCATACCTGCCAGAAGTGCGCGGAGCTGAGCAACGCCCCATGGAGGAAGCCACAATGCCATGCACCTATAGAATAGGCGGCAATAGCTGTCTGTCGGGCGATTTCATGGGGACTTGGCGCTTCAAAGCCCCACTCAGCATCGGTGACACAATTGTCTTTGAGGACATGATACACTATACAACCGTGAAAACCAATATGTTCAACGGCATAAGCCACCCCCGTATAGCCATGCTACGCACCGACGGAGAACTCGAAATCCTGCGGGAATACACCTTTGAAGACTACAAAAAACGGATGGACTGAAAGTTTTTTTTGAAAAAAGTCGGGGAAATATTTGCAGGTTCAAAAAAAAGCCGTACCTTTGCACCGCATTAAGAGAAATGCTCCTTACAAATAAGGATTAAGCGGAAATAGCTCAGTTGGTAGAGCACGACCTTGCCAAGGTCGGGGTCGCGGGTTCGAGTCCCGTTTTCCGCTCAGCTTATTGAACAAAAAGAGACTAAAAGAATGGCTTTTAGTAATGCCCAGGTGGCGGAATTGGTAGACGCGCACGTTTCAGGTGCGTGTGCCGCGAGGCGTGCAGGTTCGAGTCCTGTTCTGGGCACTCTTTTTATTCAAGCCTTTAATGTTGGAGAGGTGGCGGAATTGGTAGACGCGCTACTTTGAGGGGGTAGTGAAAATTGTTTCGTGGGAGTTCGAGTCTCCTCCTCTTCACATTATTATTTTGTAAGCGGAAATAGCTCAGTTGGTAGAGCACGACCTTGCCAAGGTCGGGGTCGCGGGTTCGAGTCCCGTTTTCCGCTCTTTTTTTTATCATCTATACGCTCAGGAAAAACAACACTTCAATGAATTTATATTTAAGATATTTCGACAAAGAGACATTAGTAACCAATGTTGACGATGCCATATCGTTTTTGGCCGGCATCGACGAGATTGGAATGAACCCTATGCTCGAGTCTGACATAAGGGAGTATGCGGCAAGCAACGTGTACTATCCCAAACGCTACAAAATACGCCCAAGGGTATACTTCATCATAATAAAGACCGAAGCGCCCACCATGCTCGACTTCAAGGAGAAGCGCGCGGTACACAGCAACAATTCCTCGAACGACAGAGACAAGCTCGTGTCGCCCGTGATGGCACACTTGAACGAAGACCAACCTGGCTGGTATGAGGGTGTCATCGACTTCAAGCGAGTGCTCATGGTGCCTGGCACCGGCAAGTTCCAGTATCGCGACACCCACTTTGTGGCACGCTGCAAGGCAACGTCGGGACTGGACTGCTACAATAGAATTGTTGACCACCTGCGCCAAAGGGTTGACACACGCAGCCAATTTCCGTCGGCAAAGGGCAAGAACTTCAGGTTCAAGTTTCTCGGCCTCTACAAATAAGGCCATTGCATGATGCGAGTTTTCTGCTTTTCGGCTAACACATAATGACAACGCCATGAACAAAGTGATGCTTATAGGAAATGTTGGAAAAGAGCCTGAAGTGCGCTATGTTGACCATGGCATGGCTGTGGCACGGCTGTCTCTGGCCACTACCGAGCGCGGCTACACGCTGCAAAACGGCACTCAAGTGCCAGACCGCACCGATTGGCACTACGTAATTCTATGGCGG
Organism: Lachnospiraceae bacterium; assembly: GCA_963659505.1. Classification (GTDB taxonomy): domain Bacteria; phylum Bacteroidota; class Bacteroidia; order Bacteroidales; family Bacteroidaceae; genus Prevotella. The sequence goes on along the minus strand of CAVKUV010000044.1, from coordinate 3,554 downwards.
AAACTGGCTGAAGTGGTAGAGAAATACGTCCACAAGGGCGACAAACTATATATCGAAGGACGCATCCGCTACACGTCGTTCAACGACAAACATGGGGTAAAGCACAACGTGACCGAGATTTGGGCCGACAATATGGAGATGCTGACTCCCAAAAACGCATCTTCCGGCAAGAACAATGATGCGGACACGGCAAAGGCTCCAACCACAAACGCCTCCCCAAAACAAGATACCGAAACCGACGGACTTCCGTTTTAGGTGGCATCTTTGTATACTGGGTGAATACAAGACGGAGACTTAGCCTTTAAACGGCAAGTCTCAAAAAAAGAAGAAAGACAAAGGAACACACGAAGTTGTCACCGATTGATTTACAAAGCATCTTCTCTGAAGTGCATTTCATGATGCCCACCCTGGGCGTCGCCATAACGGGAATACTTGCATGTCTCTTGCTTGCAGTGTCAGGGTTTGCGTCGGGTTCTGAAATGGCCATATTCTCCTTGTCGCCAAGCGACTTGAACGAGCTGGAGGAAGGCAAGACAGAAAGCGACAGGCAAATAAAACGACTGCGTGACGACTCAGAGCGCACGTTGGCCACAATATTGATTACCAACAATTTGGTCAACGTGACGATTATCATGCTGTGCAACTACTTCTTCGCGCACACCATCGATTTCGGCGATGTCGTATGGCTCAGGTTCGTCTGCCTCACCGTATTGCTCACATTCCTTCTGCTTCTGTTTGGCGAGATTATGCCAAAGCTGTATTGCGCTCAACGGCAACTGCCATTTTGCCGCAGGGTTGTTGGAAGCATACTCTTCTGCCGCAAACTGTTCTATCCTCTTAGCTCAATACTTCTGCGCACCGGGGTGCTTGTGGAGAAGGTGACAAAAAAGGAAAACCATGTGCTAAGCGCCAACGACTTGGAACAGGCATTGGAACTCACCGACAAGGAGGCCATAAAGGAAGAGCAGAACATGCTTGAGGGCATCGTGCATTTCGGCAACGAAACGGTGAGGGAGATAATGACAAGCCGACAGGACGTGGTTGACATCGACTTCAACTCCCAGTTTCCCGATGTTATCAAGAGCATAGTTGACAACAAATACTCTAGAATACCCGTATGCCAAAACACATTGGACAACATCCGTGGCATACTATACATAAAGGACCTGCTTCCACATTTGGGCAAGCCTTCAAGCTTCCGTTGGCAATCACTGATACGCCCACCCTACTTCGTTCCCGAAACTAAAAAGATTGACGACCTGCTGCGCGAGTTCCAGCAAAACAAGGTGCATATAGCCATCGTTGTGGACGAATTTGGCGGAACGTGCGGCATAGTGACGCTCGAAGACATTCTTGAGGAAATCGTTGGGGAAATCAACGACGAGTATGACGACGACGAGAAGAGCTACGTGCGCGTCAACGACAACACATTTATATTCGAGGGGAAAACACTAATAAGCGACTTCTGCAAGATTGTAGAGGCCGCGCCAGACACATTCAGCGAGGTGGAGGGCGAGGCCGATACATTGGCGGGCCTGATACTAGAGATAAAGGGCGACTTCCCCAAACTGCACGAGAAGCTGGCGTTCGGAATATACACGTTTGAAATCATAAACGTTGACGAACGCCGCATCTCTAAAATAAAGGTGACGCTGGACAACAAGCCACAGCCAAGCAACTGATTGGCAACGGATATTCTTGCCAAACAAGCCGAGCCACAAAATACCACATGCATTTCTCTCGCCAGTAACAACTCTGCGAGACTCACTCTTTACAGTATCCACCTCTGTGCTTGTAGGCATCTGGGGATTAAAACGAAAACCTATCTGACCTAAGACATCGAAGGAAGCAAACATTCCATCGTTCCGCACTTCTACACAGCCCGCCTGCAATGGATTTGAAAAGGATGCCGCCAAACGCAAGTAACACCATTGTAACATCATTGTAATAGTTATACAACGCAGTTTACAACGGCAATGGCTAACTTTGCAAAGCAAACATATCACAAAAAAAGACGTATGAAACAAAACAAGAAGGCCATTGTAGACTTCCTTTCAAAGAAGGCGGCGAAAAAGGACGAAAAGTTCGAATCGCTTGTCATCAACCTTGCATTGCAGAAAATAGACAGCGACAGTTTCGACACCGACAACGATGCTGTGTACACAGCCGACCGCAAAAGACTGGTGTACTGCATGACAGACAACGACAACTTCACCATTCCAGAAGGCGTTGAGGTAGTCGGGGAAATGGCCTTTCTGGGCAAGAAAGAGCTAAAAAGCGTTGTCATTGCCGCAAGCGTGAAGGACATCGAGAAAAAGGCGTTCTATGATTGCGACCTGCTTGAGGATGTCATTATTCCGGCTGGAGTTGAAGAAATAAAAAGCCAAGCCTTCTCCGACTGCGACAACCTCAAGAGCATAACGTTCTTCGGTGCGCCAAAACACCTGAGCCGCCATGCACTCGATGACTGCGACAAGCTGCACTACGTGATTGTGCCGGAAGGATGTGGAAAGGCTTTCAAAAAAGCCCTGCACTACATTGATGGCGATACAGAATTCAGCGTGGTTGAAAACAGTGGCATCAAGGCTGAAAAGCCAACAAAGAAAGATCAGGCCGAAAAACCGGCGAAAAAGGATGTGGCAGAGAAGCCGACAGATAAAGTGAAGGCGGAGAAAGGCACAGAGCAGGAAAAGGGAAAAACGAAAGACAAGAAAAAGCCAAAGACTGTCAACGACAAAAAGGGCGACACTGCAACCGGTGACGCTCCAACCAAAGAAAAGTAGAACACTAAAAACCACAAGCCATGAACAAAGACGAAATGCTTAAGAAAGCCTATGTGGAGCGCGACATAAGTTGGATGTACTTCAACCACCGCATCTTGCAGGAAGCGGAAAAGGAATATGTGCCGCTGCTGGAGAGGTTGTCGTTTTTGGGCATATACTCCAACAACCTCGACGAGTTCTTCCGCGTGCGCATGGCGTCGCTGACCCGCATGATTGACAACAACAACGGACACGAAGCCGAACAGTTGCTGAAGAAGTCGCTCAAGACAATAAACAAGCTCAACGAGACCTACTCAAAGGAATATACAGAAGCTGTAGATGCGGTGTTCCGCGAGCTGGAGACCCACAACATACGGTTGCTCACCGAGACACAGCTCAATGAAGAGCAGAAGAATTTTCTCACCAACCTATTCTACGACAAGCTCAACGGAAGCATAAACCCCATTTGGCTTTCGGAAATCGACGACTTGTCGAAACTGGCAGACAACCGCATATACCTGATGGTGGAAAAGCGCGAAGTTGAGAACGGAAAGCGCAAATACGCCGTAGTAAACGTGCCAGAACGGCAATATGGCCGATGGGTGAAGATGCCGTCGAGCGATGGCTTCGACAACATCATGTATCTCGACGACGTGGTGCGCTTCTGTCTGCCGCTGGTGTTCATTGGCTTCAAGGAGAGCAGCTACAAGGCATACTCGTTCAAGTTCACCAAGGATGCCGAGATGGAGATGGACAACGACGCCGACTTCGGCACCATGGAGAAGATTGCCC
>CAVKUV010000043.1:0-26585 GCA_963659505.1 Lachnospiraceae bacterium | reverse complement strand
AACTGTCGATTCGTTCATACGGTTGTTCCTTTCTAATACGGTTTTTCCTCTCTAAGGAATGTTTATCTTACGGCGTGTTCTATAAATTCCACGCATTGTTAAAATTCATTTTAGACTGTTTGCTCTTTGTGTCTTTTTGATTTTATCCGGCATCTTTTCCTTTCTCTTTCAGTCGTATAGCCCGCTATACTCCTTCAAGAAGAAAGTAAAATCTGCTCGGCTAAAATTCAAAAATCCATCAAAGGCAATTTATAGAACCCGCCTTCCACAATAACTTAACGGTTTTTCCTGCCGTTTATTTCTCAAGGTTCATTTTTTCTTCTTTCCAATTCGGCAAGCTTCGCTTTTATCCGCGCCACGCATTCGCTGGGAGTGGCCGCATCCTTGCAAGCCAGCTCCATCGGACACCAGCCAGTATTTGACCTGTTGGCTATGTGCTCCACCCTATTGGCATAGGCCACATTGATGCCGGGTGCAGCCGATGCAAAGAGCTGCAAGGCATGGCTGCTTATGACATCGGCATATACAGCCTTTATGCGGCCCATTATCATGAGCGAGGCGGCAGCCTTGCCCACCACCTTATCGGCCAGCTCGGCTCCTGCGAGCACGCCAGTCTGCCTACTGAGCAGCCTCAGCAAGTCGCCTATGCCCCTGCCATTGCAAGCAAAAGTTTCACCTGCGGCAGTCCTTACCACCAGCGAATGCCCTTCCGCGCGCAGCGTCTTCATTAGTTCTTCCATGCTAGTCATTTCAATGTCTGTTCCAACACAATGAAGCTTACAGCTTGTCGCCGTTCAGCTTCAGCTGTTCCACAAACTGGTCTATCTTCTCCAACTCCTCAGGTATCTGTATGCGCTGCGGACAGTGGGCCACACACTCGCCGCACTTCACGCAGCGGTTGGCCTGGCGCAGCTTTGGCACCCGTCTGTCGTAGCCAATGAGAAAGGCGCGGCGCGCGCGGCGGTAGTCGGGGTCCTGCTCGCCCTTGTTGGGCATGTTGCTCTCCTTGATGCACTTGTTGTAGTGCGAGAAGATTGATGGGATGTCCAATCCATAGGGGCAAGGCATGCAGTAGTTGCACTCATTGCAGGGAATGGTGTTGAGGTTGTATATGTCGTTGGCAATCTCCATCAGGAAGTCGTTCTCGTCTTTGGTGAGCGGCTTTAGCGGAGCGTAGGTGCAGATGTTCTCCTTCAGGTTCTCCATGTAGCTCATGCCACTCAGCACGCAGAGCACCCCCGTGGGCGTTCCGGCAAAGCGGAAGGCCCAGCTGGCCACGCTCTTCTCCGGCTCGCGCGCCTTCATCTTGGCTATTATGGCATCTGGCACATTGGCCAGACGGCCACCCAACAGCGGCTCCATGATGACGGCAGGGATGCCGCGCTTCTGCAGTTCGCCGTAGAGATACACGGCGTCGGTGTTGCGCTGGTTTATCTCGTCGGCATAGTTCCAGTCGAGATAGTTCAGCTCTATCTGCGCGAAGTCCCAGTGGTATCTGCCCTCGTCGTGCCATTTCAGAGCGAGGTCGAACACCTTTATGTCGCCGTGGTATGAGAAGCCGAGGTTGCGTATGCGCCCCTTGCGCTTCTGCTCCACGAGCCAGTCGAGTATGCCATTGTCGATGTAGCGGCTGTAGAAGTCGGCCATGCCGTTCTCGCCCATGCCGATGGCGTGGAGCAGCAGATAGTCAACATAGTCGGTCTGCAGATAGCGCAGCGAGTTCTCAAACATTTCCTTCGATGCGGCGGCCGGCCATGTGTCGGGGCTGAAGTTGGAGAGTTTTGTGGCAATGTAGTAGTCCTTGCGGTTGTGGCGGTGCAGGGCGGTGCCCGTGGCAGCCTCCGACTTGCCTTTGCAGTATGCCGGAGACGTGTCGAAATAGTTGACCCCATGCTCCAGGGCATAGTCCACCTGCTTGTTTATCATGTCTTGGTCGAGTTCGGCGTCGGGGTTCTCGCGCCCCGTGCCGCCGCCCATTGCCGGCAGCCTCATCATGCCATAGCCCAGTATGCTCACGCGGTCTTTCGTGTTGGGGTTGGTGCGGTAGGTCATCTTGCCCACCGGCGGCTCACCATAGTTGCCGGCGGCACTGTTGCCGCCGCCTTTGCCCTTGCAGGCGGAGAGCAGTGTGGAACTGGCCGCTGCGCCAAGGCCGAGCACCTTGATGAAGTCGCGTCTGTTGAGTTCGTGTTTCATTGTCGCTTGCGTATATTTGTTAGGTGTGGTGGCTTCTGAAGCCATCCTATATGTACCTGTGAACTTCGTGGCCCTCCACGTGGATGGCGCTGAAAGGCTTGGCCGGACAGAGATGCTCGCATGCTCCGCAGCCTATGCAGCGGCTCATGTTGACGGCTGGAAACTTGGGCGCACTGTCGTCGCCTGGATTGGCGGCCACCATGACGATGGCGCCCGTTGGACAGTGGCGCGCACAGTTGCCGCACTCCACCCCGTCGGTATGCACGATGCAGTTGCTCTTCGTCCACACGGCGTGGCCTATCTGTATGCTCGACTTGTCAGCCCTGCCTATGGGCTTGATGGCGCCCGTGGGGCAAACCTCGCCGCAACGGCTGCACTCCGGGCGGCAGTAGCCGCGCTCATACGACATGGTTGGCTGCATCAAGTTCATCAGGCTTGTTGATGGGCGCAGCACATCGTTGGGGCATTTCGACACGCACAACTGGCAGGCAGTGCAGCGTTGCGCCATGTTTTGGGCAGAGAGCGAGCCAGGGGGAGTGAGCGGCGTGCTGCGGTCGGCCGGCTCCTTGTTGGTCACGGCGGCCAAGCCGCCGTCAACCTTTTTCCGCTCTTGCGCGATGGCGGCCGACGCAGTGGCCGTGGCGGCGGCGAGGATGAAACTACGGCGGGCGGCATCAACCGTCGGCGACTTGCCGTCGGTTGGTGCGCGCCGCTCTTTGCCTTTTGCTCCAAAGCGCAGCGCGCCCTTGTGGCAGTTGTCGAGGCAGTCGCCGCAGACGACGCAGCGCGAATGGTCTATCCGGTGGTTCTTCACGTCGATGCAGGCCGCCTTGCACCCCTTGGCGCATAGTCCGCAACCCACGCACTTGCCCTCGTCGATGCGCACCTTGGCCCACGAGAAGCGCGCAAGAAAGCCCAGCACCGTGCCAACGGGGCAGATGGTGTTGCAGTAGGTGCGCCCGTTGCGCCAGGCCAAGACCGCCAATATAATAAAGGTGGCCACGGCCACGGCAAACGTGGGCAGACTGCGCAGCCACACCTCGCGGCCATAGAAGGCATAGCTGTCCGTTCGCGCAGCAAGATTGGCCAAGACGTTGTTGCCAAGGATGTAGATGGGCTGGAATATGTTCTGCGCAATGCGCCCGTAGCTGCTATACGGGGCAAGCAGTGCCGCCAGTGAGCCAACGCCCGCCGCCATGGCCACAACAAACACCGCAAGCATGGCATAGCGCAGCCACCTGCGGGCTGGCGAGTAGGAGAAGCGGAGACGTTTGCGCCGCTTGTTTCTCAGTCCGCTCAACCACGACACCACATCCTGCATCACCCCCAAAGGGCATACCACAGAGCAGTAGACGCGGCCAAGCACAAGGGTGGCTACCACCCAAACGGCGACCACGGCGAGGTTGAGCGCCAACACGGCTGGCAGCAGCTGGACCGTGGCCATCCATGAGAGCCAGCCGTGGAGCGTTCCCGTGAAGTCGAGAAACAACAGCGTGACAAGCCCAAAGAAGATGACGGTCAGCGTTATTCTGATTTTTCTAAGCATAATGTTTGTTGTTTATTTATTTGTCCCTAGATGGTTCGCACTGTCTCTCGCTTCATTAGTGACAGTAAAAATAACTTGGTACGATTAGTAATGTTCTCCGTCACTTACAAAACGACGTTGAATCCGCCAAACACCGTGGCGCGCGGCATGGGGTAGCCCTGGTTTATCTCGTAGCGCTGGGCGAGCAGGTTCTCGCCGCGCACCCACAGACTGACCGTCGGCGACAGGCGGAGTGTGGCCCTCACGTTCCACAGGGCGAAACTCTCCTTCGTCTCGGGCGACACCGAGGTGTAGAGGCCGGCCACCCACTGCACGCCCGAAGCCACCGTCAAGCGGCCATGGCTGTAGTTGCCGCCCACATACAGCTTGCTCTCGGGCGCGCCCACCACGGGATTGGCCATGTGCAGCCAACTGTAGTTGGCCTCAACCGCCCAGTTGGCATCCACGGCATAGTCGGCCTGGGCCTCAACGCCAGTGTTGTATATACGCCCGGTGTTCATGTTGAGCGGCGTGGCGCCGGCGCGCGGCACTGTCGTTATCAGGTTTTTGCCGTCGATGTAGAACACGTTCAGGCCATAGCCCAGCCGTCCGCCAAGCGTGCGCTGCGAATAGGCAAGCTCATAGTTCCACATGCTCTCGGGCTTGAGGTCGGGGTTGTGGGGCGTGAACATGTACATCTCGCGCAGCGTGGGATAGCGGAAGCCCTTGCTTGCCGACAGCTTCAGCGTGGCTTGGCGCGGCAAGCGGAACGAGAGTCCTGCCTGTGGTATCCACTCGGTGCCCACCTGCGAGTGGTGGTCGGCGCGCATAGCGGCGTCGATGGTAAGCCAGCGGCCTATGTCCTGGCGGACGCTGACATAGGCGGCAATCTCGTTTTCGCCCTTGTCAACAAGTTGGTCGCTCTGGCCGCTGCGCTCGCCCTCCACATAGCGGTTGTATGCCGTGCCGCCAAACACAAACCAGTCGGTGCCCACGGTGAGCGCATTGCCACGGAAGAGCCGCATGGTCTGGTAGAGCGATGCGCCGGCCATGTCGTCGTGCGAGTCGTAGCGGTAGGCTTTGCGGTTGTTGTTGTCGTCGGGGTTGGGCGTGTAGCCATCGTTTATCCAGTGGTTGCCCCAGTTGTAGAATATGTTGAGTCCGCCCGACGTGCGCGCGTAGTTGTCTCTGATGGCCACTGAAGCCATGCCGCGCGTCACCTCCTGGTCGGCGTCGGCGAGCGGCGTGCTCACGCTGCCCGGCTGCGAGGCGTCGAAGTGGCTGACGTCAACGTCGGCACTTACGCTCCATGCTGGCGACAGGGCGTAGCCCAGCTTTGCGTAGCCGTCAAACTTGCTGAAGCCCATGTCGCTGCGGTGGCCGTCGGTGCGGTTGTAGGAGGCTGACACCACCGACGAGAAGCGTCCCTTGCGCACGTGGTTGGCCACCTCGGCCTCAAGCGTGTTGTACGACCCGTAGCCGGCACGCAGAGTGGTGCGTACTCCGTCGCGCAGAGCCTTGCGCGTCACGATGTTCACCACGCCGCCCATGGCGTTTGACCCATAGATGGCCGAGGCAGGGCCGCGCAACACCTCGACGCGCTCGGCCAGCATCGACTGGTAGGCGTCGGCTATGGGATGCCCCATCAGCCCCATGTATTGCGGTGTGCCGTCGATGAGCACCAGCATGCGCCCCGAACCGCCGCCGAGGCCGCGCAGCGAGATGTTGCCGGCAGCTCCGCCCGACACGCCGTAGCCCAATATGCCGCGCGAGGTGGCAAACAGTCCAGGCACGTGCTCGGTGAGCACAGGCAGCAGCGACGGCTGCATCGACTGTTCAATGGCCTTGCGCCCCACTGTGGTCACCGTTTGCGACAAGTGGCGCGCGTCAGTCTCGCTGCGCACGCCTGTCACCACCACCTCGCCAACGGCCTGTCCGCCACGGGTGTAGGTGGTGTCGGGCTGCATCTGTGCGGCACTCTGCAGCGCAAACATCGACAACAGGCACGCCACGCATGGGCGAGCCACTGTTTTTCTTCTATTGTTTCGTGTTATGTTCATCGTGTAAAAGTATGTATGGCCGTTGCCGACTGTGGTTCGTGCCAACGCCAGTTGTAAATCTGTGTGCAAAGATAGCGACAAACGCCTTGCCGCACATTATCAATATCACATTTTATGCTACCATGATTACTGTTTTGCCTCCGTGCCGATTGCCGCGAACGGTGCGAGGATGGCCTTTTGTTGTGCCAAAGATGGCGGTAAGTCATGCCAAACATGGTGGAAAGTCATGCCAAACATGGTGGAAAGTCATGCCAAACATGGCACTAAGTCACCTCACATCGAACGATGCGCGTGCTCATATCGTTCGATACGAACACTCACATCGTTCGATATGAGCACGCGCATCGTTCGATGTGAGCCAACTTAACATGGCATTTGGCATGACTTACCATGGTGTACGGCATGACTTTCAATGGCATACAGACTGACTTTGCGCCATCACTGGAAAAGCCACGATGGCCGACAAAGAGGCTGAACGCCACGGTGGCGAGTGAAAAGATGCGGAAAACGAAGTGTGGGTGCGTCAAAACCAAGCATTGTCATTGGTTTTGACGCACCCACATCAGCCTACGGGGTGATTAATAAACCACCTCCATAAGCACCGCTTAGTGCAGCTCAAGCTTCTCGTCGCGGCTTACGGCCAGCACTCCTTTTACGACAGAGTAATAAGCCTTGCCCTCGTAGGCCGACATTCCTGCCGGAAGAGCCACGGCAATGGCATTGATGTTGTCATACTTGTAGATTACGCGCGAGCCAAGCTCCATGGCCGCCTTCAGCAGAGCGGCGTTGCCAACAGCACTGTCGTAGCTTACGATTAGGCTCTCGTTGGTGTCGGGAAGCTTGCGGTAGTTGAAGTCGCTGAACTCCACGCTGCCCTCGCCCTGGGCAAACAGTCCGGGCAAGACGCTCTGGAAGTCGCCAAGCGTGTTGTGGTTGCAGCCCGAAAGGTCGATGGCCCACTGCTCCTTGCGCCACTTCACGCCGTCGTAGCTCGTGTAGGCGGTAAGTATGTTGTCGATGTTGCGCACGCGCAGCCACATCGGGCGGTCGCCGTGGCGGCTGCCGCAACGCTTGGTCTCGCCACGGCGGTAGCGGTACTTCAACGTGCTGTCGCACCCTATGCCGGCAAACATGCTGCTGTTGTAGTAGAGCAGCAGGCCGGCCGTGGCCTTGCCCTTGAGGTTTACACGCACGGTCAACTCATAGCGGTGGTCGCCGGCTATGAATAGCAGCGGCGACGAGCTTGTGGGGTCGTTGCCCTTGGCCTTCATGGTGAGCGTGCCTCCATTAAGGCTCGTGCGGCTGGGGTCGTAGTCTTTGTAGTAGCGCCACTCCAGCCCTATGCGGAAGTCGCCGAGACGGCTCTTGTCGATGCCCTTGCCGTCGGCTTGCAGCAGCGGCGCGCCGGAGCACTCCAGCCACTTGTCGGCCGTCAGCGCCACTGGCTCAACCAGAGTGTTGCGCCCAAGGCTCAGGAAATTCTTCTCGTAGGCGTGGTATACCATATACATACGCCCGTCGGGCGTGTCTATCAGCGAGCCGTGACCCTTCGCCCACCACCGCTCGTCGCCGCTCCACGTGTGTATGAGCGGATTGGAGGGCATGTTCTCCCAAGGGCCGCCGAGCGACTTTGAGCGGGCAATGACGACCATGTGGCTCGTGGGCGCGTCGGATGTGCCGCCCTGCGCGCTAATGTAATAGTAGTAGTCGCCCATGCGCTTCAGCTTTGGCCCTTCGAGCGACACGCTGCCAATGTCCCACGCCGAGGGTATGGGCCAGCCGCCATACACGTTTTCCATCTTGCTGGCGGCGGCCAGTCCGTCGGAGGTGAGCTTTACGCGGTTGCCGCCGGCAAGGAATATCCACCGCTCGCCCGTGGCAGCGTCAACCACGTGGCCGGGGTCTATCTTGCCGTCAACGTGCAGGTCGATGGGCTTGCTCCATGGACCGCGCAGGTCGTTGGCCCACACCACATAGTTCTTGAATGGCTTTCCCTTGACCGACACGGTGAAGTATATGTAGTATCTGTCGCCACACCTGCACAGGTCGGGCGCCCATATCGAACCGATGTACTCGCTAAGGGCATAGCTTATAGGAGTCCAGTTGACGAGGTCGGTTGAGTGCATGATGGTCAGCCCCGGCACGTAGTCGAACGCCGAGTGGGTCATGTAGTAGTCGCCGCCCTCGCGCAGTATCGTAGGGTCGGGATAGTCGCCGCCAAGCAGCAGCGACGGGCTTGATGTCTGCGCGCGCAAGGCCAACGCCACGGCGCACAGCAAGCCAATGGTTAGCAGTCTTAGTTTTTTCATACGTCATCGCAGTTTGTTGCGGTTGTAGTGGGGAGTAACCTTCTTGACGAAGAACACGAGCGAGACGGCGCAGAGCAGCGAGCCAACGAGGTAGACCATGTAGAACGTGAAGCATTGCGCGATAATGCCGCTGGTGAATATGCCTATGCCTATGCCGACGTCCCACGCAGTAAGGTAGGTGCTGGTGGCAGTGGCGCGCTGGTTGTTGGGGGCGAGGTTGATGTAGAGCGAGTTCATCGCCGGAAACATCACGCCGAAGCCCGTGCCGAGCAGTAGCGGCACAAGATAGAACATGGCGGTGGTAAGCCCCATGCCGTATGGCACGGCGAAGCGGCAGAGGCCAAGCAGGAGGAAGGCCAAGATTACGGGATAGTAGCCCACGTGTATGCACTGGGTGATGTAGCCACGGTCAACCTTCTTGCCGGCCACAATGCGCGAGGCTCCCATGCCCACGGCCATCAGCGTGAAGAAGAAGCCCGACGGGGCGTCGAGGTGTATCTCGCGGGCATACATGGCCACGAAGTTGGTGGTCGAACCGTAGGGTATCGACAGCAGAAACAGGGATATGCTCACGGGAATGCCCTTGAGCAGCAGGAAGCGGTCGAGCGACAGCTTCTTGCGGCACTGCGCCGCACCTTGGCCACTGGCCGCGCCGCTCTTGCGCAGGCGGATTGACTCTGGCACGCGCGCCTTTACCGACAGGGCGCACACAAGACCGACAACGCTCACCGACATGCCCGTGGCGAAAATCACCATGTAGCCAACGTGGTCGTGCATGAAGAGTCCCGTCATCGGACCCAAGGCCATGGCTATGTTGTTGGTTAGCCCGTAGTAGCCCAGTCCCTCGCCTCGCCTACTGCTCGGCATGATGTCAACGCACAGCGTGTTGCCGCCAACGGTGACGCTGCCGAAGGCCACGCCGTGCAAGGCCCGGAGCACCACAAACCACAATAGAGTGGCCGCCACCATATAGCCTGCCAGCATCAGCACGCACACGGTGTAGCAGAATATGTAGATTGGCTTGCGCGGAAACTTGTCCATAAGAAAACCCGAAAAGGGGCGCACGCACAAGCCGCTGACTGTGTAGCAGCACAACACTGCGCCAAGCATGGCCTCGGGACAGCCGTAGCTCTCCCTCAAATAGAAAGGCAAGACTGGCACAAGCAGCCAAAAGCCGAAGAAGAGAAGAAAGTTGGCCGCAAGTATGCAGATGAAACTCGGTGTGAAAAGTTTGTCTTTCATCGTTCGCAAAAAGCAGACACGACCCGCAAGCGCCATGTCTGCAAAGCACATACCTATTATATAGGCTCTCCGCAGCCACGCACCTTGCGGGTCGTGCGCATAATGAAAATTATTAATATGCCGCCTCAAACTCCTTGAGGAAGCGTGTGTCGTTCTCGGAGAACATGCGCAAGTCGCTCACCTGATACTTCAGGTTGGTAATGCGCTCCACGCCCAAGCCAAAGGCGTAGCCTGTGTAGACGCTGCTGTCGATGCCGCAAGCCTCAAGCACATTGGGATCGACCATGCCACAGCCAAGTATCTCTACCCAACCTGTGTGCTTGCAGAAGCCGCAACCCACGCCGCCGCAGATGTGGCACGAGATGTCCATCTCGGCGCTCGGCTCGGTGAAGGGGAAGTAGCTGGGGCGCAAACGTATCTTCGTTTCGGGGCCAAACATCTCCTTGGCAAACGACAAAAGCACCTGCTTGAGGTCGGTGAACGAGACGTTCTTGTCGATATAAAGTCCCTCTACCTGATGGAAAAAGCAGTGGGCGCGCGCCGTTATGGCTTCGTTGCGGTAGACGCGGCCTGGGCATATCACACGGATTGGGGGCTGGGTGGTCTCCATCACGCGTGCCTGCACAGAGCTTGTATGGCTGCGCAGCAGTATGTTCTTGGTTACGTCGTTGGGGTTCTGCTCAATGAAGAAGGTGTCTTGCATGTCGCGGGCGGGATGGTCGGCGGCAAAGTTCATCTTGGTGAACACGTGCAGGTCGTCCTCTGCCTCGGGTCCGTCGGCAAGGACGAAGCCCATGCGCGAGAATATGTCGATTATCTCATTGGTCACAATCGTCAGCGGATGGCGCGTGCCAAGCTTCACGGGGTAAGGCGTGCGCGTAAGGTCGATGGCTTCGCCCTCGGTCTCGGCGTTGTCATACTGCTCCTTAAGGGCGTTTATGCGGTCGATGGCGGTCTGCTTCAACTCGTTGATCTTCATTCCCACCACTTTCTTTTGGTCGGCGGCAACATTGCGGAAGTCGGCCATAAGGGCTGTTATCTCGCCTTTCTTGCTGAGATACTTCAGGCGCAGTGCCTCTATCTCGTCGGCGTTCTTGGCGCTAAGCCCCTGTACCTCCTTTAATAGCTGGTCTATTTTATCAAGTATCATCTCGTTTTGCATTGTTAAAACGCTGCAAAGGTAACATTTTTGTACTGAAAGAGTGCAAGATATCAAAATAAAGTTGTACTTTTGCGGAAATTTGACAAACGGATTTCAACATTCCGATTTTACAGATGAACAAGTCTTTATTTGCGGCCATCGCATTTATTTTGCTTACATTCTCGTGCAACGGGAACAAAACGGCAAGCGACAAAGTTGAAAACGACACGGACAGCACCGCAACCGAACAAACCCCAATCGACACTTTAGAGCAGCTGATATCGGAAACGCCCATGCCAAAGGCGGCCGACGAACTGTTTGACGACTTCTTCTTCAACTTTGCGGCCAACAGGAAGCTGCAGATGAAGAGAATCAAGTTTCCCTTGCCCGTGTCGGCCAACGGGAAGACGCAGACCATCGAGAAAAACGCGTGGAAAACCGAGCACTTCTTCATGCGGCAAGACTACTACACGCTAATCTTCAACGACAGAAGGCAAATGGCTGTGGTCAAGGACACAAGCGTGAACCATGCCGTCGTGGAGAAGATTATCTTGGGCAAAAAGACTGTAAGGCAGTATGTCTTCGACCGGATAAACGGACTCTGGATGATGCAAGCCATTAACGACACGCCTCTGGCCGAGAACGACAACGCCTCGTTCCTGCAATTCTACCACAGGTTTGCCTGCGACTCCGCATTCCAAGTGCATCATGTCAGCGACCCAGTGAAATTCGTAGGACCCGACCCCGACGACGACTTCAGCGAGATGACGGGAGTTCTTACGCCTGAAACATGGCCGGCCTTTGCCCCCGAACTGCCGCGCAAGGCTATTTACAACATCATCTACGGACAGCCATACCGCGAGAGCCAGAGCCGGATTTTCGTGCTGCGCGGCATATCAAACGGCCTTGAAATGGAATTGTCGTTCAAGAAGGTGCGCGGCAAATGGCTGCTCACGGAGTTTAACCAATAGGCACAACACGGAAGGTATAGCCATGAAAGACTTTGCAAACTACGACCTCACCAACCACAACACATTCGGCATAAAAGCAAAGTGCCACCGCTTTTTAGAGTTCGAGAGTATTGACGAACTGCGCTCCACACTCGCCATGCTATGCGAAAGCGACCAGCCACTGCTCATCCTGGGTGGAGGCAGCAACCTGCTCCTGACGCAAGACTATCCCGGAACTGTGCTGCACTCGGCCATCAAGGGATGGGATGCGCAGACGGCGGAAGGCAGCGTGCTGCTCCGCGTGGGCAGTGGGGAAACTTGGGACGACATCGTGGCCCTTTGCGTTGAACACGGCTGGTACGGGGCTGAAAACCTCTCGCTGATACCCGGAGAGGTTGGGGCAAGCGCAGTGCAGAACATAGGCGCTTATGGCGTAGAGGCGAAAGACATTATATATAAGGTGGAAGCCGTTGACATCAAAACGGGCAAAACCGTGGTTTTCGACAATGGGGAATGTGGATACGCCTACCGACAAAGCCGCTTCAAGGGCGAATGGCTCAACCGTTTTGTCATAACGCACGTCACCTACAAGCTCTCCACAACATTCTCACCCAACATAGACTATGGAAACATCCGCTCGGAACTGTCAAGGCAAGGCATTGAAAATCCTACGGCAGCACAGCTGCGCAGCACAATCATAGACATCAGAAAGACAAAGTTGCCCGACCCTGCGGAAGAGGGCAATGCAGGAAGCTTCTTCATGAACCCTATTGTCAGTAAGGAGAAATATGAGACTCTGGCCAAGATCTACCCGTCAATGCCCCACTACCCTCTTGACAATGGCAACGAGAAGATTCCGGCAGGGTGGATGATTGAACAGTGCGGGTGGAAAGGGCGCTCGCTAGGACGTGCCGGCGTGTGCAAAAGCCAAGCTCTCGTACTCGTGAACAAGGGCGGAGCCACTGGCTTGGATGTGCTCAACCTGTGCAAGACCATACAGAATGATGTGAAGTCGAAGTTTGGAATAGAAATAAAACCCGAGGTGAACATAAGATGAAGGTCACTTTTCTCGGCACTGGAACTAGCTGTGGCGTGCCAACGATAGGCTGCGATTGCGAGGTCTGCACAAGCAGCGACCCTAAGGACAAGCGACTGCGCGCATCGGCTCTTTTGGAAACGGAAAGCACACGCATACTGATAGACTGCGGTCCTGACTTCAGACAGCAAATAATGCCTATGCCTTTCAGGAAGATTGACGGCATATTGCTCACTCATTCGCATTACGACCATGTGGCTGGCATCGACGATGTGCGCCCTTTTTGCCACTTTGGCGACATCGACATCTATGCCGACAAGCAGACATCCATCTCACTGCGCCACAACATTCCATACTGCTTCGCTGAGATAAAGTACCCAGGAGTGCCAGAAATAAGACTGCACACCATTGAGCCGCACAAGGAAATAGTCATCGGTGACATCAGAGTCATGCCAATCAGAGTCATGCACGGCAAACTTCCAATATTGGGCTACCGCTTCGGACGTTTCGCTTACATAACAGACATGAAATCGATTGCCACCGACGAGATGCCGTATCTCAAGGGTGTCGAAGTGCTTGCCGTCAATGCCTTGCGCTTCGACAAGCCACACCATTCGCACCAATTGGTGCCTGATGCCATCGAATTTGCTCGCGAAGTTGGCGCAAAGCGCACTCTTTTCATCCACGCAAGCCACGACATTGGACTGCACGCAAAGATACAAGACCGTCTGCCACAGGGCTTCGAAATGGCTTTTGACGGCCAGGAATTGGTGATTTAACATAAAAGACGTTAAATGCAATCACTTTTACATAGCAATGACTTGCACAATGCAATTATGTTTGTAACTTTGCATCGTGTTTTTCATAGTATTAGATTTAAGGTTAACAAAGGTTGGAGTACAGCGGTACTCCTTTTTTTATGCCCATACGCAAACGCAGCATACATCAACAGCTCTCTCCTCTCTTATTATTGGGAACAACGCTCTTGGGTGTTATTGAAATACAATGCCGAAAAGGCAACCGCTATTCCAACACTATAGTATGTTGCAACAACTCGTTTCCTTTTCGGCAAATAAAGCATCCCCACTAAGAGGGAGCACCATTTGTCATTGAATTGCCAGAACAAAGTAGCCAATGCGCCACTTTATTCCTCGGGGCGCTTTTTACGCCTATTTCGATTTCCTCCACGATGGCCTTTGCCTCTCGGACGCTGACCTTCAGCATTGCCAACATTGCCTTTTTCGCCACACCGCTCAGCTCCCTTGTCTGAACGTCCACGGTCTTTGCCTTCATGCCCTTTGTCTCCATTTCCACGGCCGTTGCTGGCACGTCCACGGCCATTGCCGCCTCTTCCTTGCGCAACACGCTTTGCCGCAGCATTGTATTCCGGACCTTTGCCCACACTGTCGGGGTTTGTGCGCTTCTCAATCTGCTTGCCAAGGAACTTCTCTATCGCATTAAACAGATACATATCCTTGTCGCTCACAAATGTGATGGCCACGCCATCACGGTCGGCACGCGCCGTACGCCCTATCCTATGTACATAATCCTCAACATCGTATGGCACATCATAGTTGATTACCATGGCGATGTCGTCGATGTCTATTCCCCTGGCAACAATGTCGGTGGCAACAAGCACATCCTTTTGTCCCGACTTGAACTCATACATAACCTCGTCGCGCTCCTGCTGTGTGAGGTCACTGTGCATCTGGCAACAGTTTATCTTGTTTTTAAGAAGCTCGCGGTTTATCTCTTTCACCTTGTCTTTCTTGCCGGAAAAGATAATCACACGCTTCAAGTCGCCGTTACGGAAAAGGTGCTTTATTATGCCTATCTTCTGGCTGTCGTAGCACACATAGGCAGACTGTTGTATCTTCTCAGCTGGTTTACTCACGGCAATCTTAACTTCCACAGGATTGTGGAGCAGAGTGCGTGCAAGTTGTTGTATCTTGTCGGGCATTGTGGCCGAGAACATTATGGTTTGCACCGTGGAAGGCAATCCCTTTGCTATCTGCATTATGTCGTCGCTGAAACCCATGTCGAGCATCCTGTCGGCCTCGTCAAGCACAAAGAAACTCACGCGGCTAAGGTCTACATTTCCCATGCGGATATGGCTGAGCAAACGTCCAGGAGTGGCAATCACGATATCGGCCCCCATGCGCAAGCTCTTCATCTCTTGATCGTAGCGCGCTCCGTCGTTTCCGCCGTAAACGGCCACGCTGCCGATACCGTCAAGATAGTAGCCAAAACCTTGCATGGCTTGGTCTATCTGTTGGGCAAGTTCGCGTGTCGGCGACATCACGATGCAATTGATGGCGTCTTTCGGAAAGCCACCATCGTCAAGCAAACTAAGTATTGGCAATAGATAGGCAGCCGTCTTGCCAGTGCCTGTCTGTGCAACACCGATTATGTCGTTGCCGTCAAGAATTTCCGGGATACACTTCTCTTGAATTGGCGTGCAATCCTCAAAGTGCATGTCGTATAGTGCGTCAAGAATGTTGTCGTTCAAATATGTCTCGTCGAATTTCATTTAATTTGGTGCTTTTTTGTAACAGAAATATGCTATGAAGAAATATATTATGTTTGGTATCCACGCAGCCAGCATTGGTGGCGTGTTGGCGTTGATTGCAAACGTAGAGCTTATCGTCTGCAAGAGTATATAAGAAAAACTCAATGCCATGCCTATGCCAAGATAGAGTCCCATGCCGCCTTTGCGCTTGCGCGAACTTAAGCTTGCGCCAATTATGGTGAGGATGAACGACGCAAAGCACATGGCGATGCGCTTGTGGAACTCCACCTCATACTGCACCACATTACTCGAGCCCCTGTCCTTCTGCTTCGAGATGTAGCTAAGCAATTCAGGACTGGTGAATGTCTCCTGTTGTCCCTTGCTGAACACGAGATCCATTGGCTCCATCATTACCGTAGTGTCACACTCAAAGCCCGTGGTTATGTGCTCGCGCATGCCTTTCAAAGAACGTATCTTATAGTTGATGGCTTTCCAATGGTATTTCGAGTCGGATATTGTGTCATACTGAATAGTCGATGCGGTCATGTGGCTCACCAGTTTCTTGTTTTCAAACTTGTCGAGCGAGAAGCCATAGCCAGTCTTGCGCAAGTCGTCATATTGCGCAATGTATGCAATAACCCCCTTTCCAACTTGCAACTGCACGTTGCTGGCCGACGTGTTCTTCTTGTTGTTTTTGTACAGCGACTCGAAATTGTGCCTAATCACTGTTCCGCGCGGTATCACATACGCTCCAAGATACAAATTAAGTGCGGCTATGAGCGCAGCTGACACCATATACGGGCGCAAGAGCCGCTTGAAACTCATTCCGCAAGCCAACATTGCTATTATCTCTGAGTTTCCAGCCAACTTTGAAGTGAAGAAGATGACGGCAATGAATACGAACAACGGACTAAACAAATTGGCGAAATACGGCACGAAGTTAGCGTAGTAGTCGAAAACAATGGCGCGCAACGGAGCATGGTTTGTCGTGAATTTAGCCAAGTTCTCGTTTATGTCGAAAACTATGGAAATGGAGATGATGAGCGCAATGGAGTAGATATAAGTACCAACAAACTTGCCTATGATATAGCGGTCTATACGCTTCAGATAGGCAAAAGGATTTATCCACTTCAACACACTACAGATAGAGGCCATGGCAGTGAGTGTCTTTGCCATCCCCTGCCGTGCTGTGCGCAAACGCCGCAATGTCTTTAGCCTCTTTCTTATCTTACTGTACTTCATGCAAACCGTGTTCCGTACTTTTTTATATTCTTCTGCCAAGCTCCTCGACAACGCTGCGCTTCCAAGCCACAAAGTCACCTTTCTCGATATGCATACGCGCATCGGTTACAAGCCTAAGGTAGAATGCAAGGTTGTGTATGCTTGCTATCTGCATGGCCAGCAATTCGCCAGCCTTGAACAAATGGTGCAAATAGGCCTTTGTGTATCGCCTATCCACATCACAGCCATCAGGGTCGATAGGCGTAAAGTCCTTCTCCCACTTCTTATTGCGAAGGTTCATCGTGCCATGATAAGTGAACAGCATGGCGTTGCGCCCATTTCGGGTAGGCATCACGCAGTCGAACATATCGACACCTCGCTCGATTGCCTCAAGGATGTTTTGCGGAGTGCCAACACCCATCAGGTATCTCGGTTTGTCCTTTGGCAGTATGGCGTTGACCACCTCCACCATTTCATACATCACCTCGGTAGGCTCGCCAACGGCCAAACCACCGATGGCGTTGCCGTCTGCGCCCTTGTCGGCCACGTATTTGGCCGCTTCACTGCGCAAGTCCTTGAAAGTGCATCCCTGCACAATGGGGAAAAGGCTTTGCTCATAGCCGTATAGAGGCTCCGTCTCGTTGAAACGCTTGAAACAGCGGTCGAGCCACCGTTGCGTCATGCCTAAACTCTTCTTGGCATATTGGTAATCGCTCTGTCCTGGCGGACACTCATCAAGAGCCATCATTATGTCTGCACCGATTACACGCTCGGTGTCCATCACATTTTCCGGCGTGAAGATATGCTTCGACCCGTCAATATGCGAGCGGAACTCACACCCCTCCTCACGCAATTTTCTGATGCCAGTGAGCGAAAACACCTGAAACCCACCTGAGTCTGTGAGCAACGGTCTGTCCCAGCCGTTGAAACCGTGCAGTCCACCAGCCGACCTCAATATGTCGAGGCCCGGCCTTAGATAAAGATGATATGTATTTCCAAGTATTATCTGCGCCTTCACCTGATCCTTCAGTTCAGAGAAATGCACCCCTTTCACACTGCCACAAGTACCCACGGGCATGAATATTGGAGTCTTTATCTGTCCATGGGCTGTTGTCAGCAAGCCTGTCCTCGCATCCGAATAAGGATCGGTATGTTGTAGTTCAAACGTCATCTATGTTGTTGCTCCACCTTTTCTATTGTTGATCAGACTTTTTGTCGTCGCTGTCGTTTATCTCAAACACCACTGGATTGCTGACCAACTCGTCGGTCAGCGCAAAGTTCCACACGTCCTGTACATTCTCCACATAGTGAAAATTTACTCCGCTCAGATACACGTCAGGTATTTCGTCGATGTCTTTCTTGTTGTCGCGACACATTATAATGTCGGTGATGCCTGCGCGCTTGGCGGCAAGTATCTTCTCCTTTATTCCACCCACGGGAAGCACCTTGCCACGAAGAGTTATCTCGCCAGTCATGGCCGTGTTCTTGCGCACCTTGCGCTGTGTCAGTGCCGACGCTATCGACGTGGCTATGGTTATGCCGGCCGACGGACCATCTTTTGGGGTCGCTCCTTCAGGAACGTGTATGTGGATATTCCAATTGTCAAATATGCGATAGTCGATGTTGAGCGTATCGGCGTGAGCCTTGACATACTCAAGCGCCAGCACAGCCGACTCCTTCATCACGTCGCCAAGATTACCAGTCAGAGTTAGTTTAGAGCCCTTGCCCTTGCTAAGGCTCGTCTCGATAAACAAAATCTCGCCGCCAACACTTGTCCACGCCAATCCAGTGACGACACCGGCATAGTCGTTGCCTTGGTATATGTCGCGATAGAACGGCGGTTTGCCCAGCAAGTCCTCAATCTCTTCTGGAGCAATCTTCGTGTACGGCAGTTCGCCATCCTTGGCCTTCGCCAGCGCAAGTTTGCGCAACGCCTTGTTTATCTGCTTCTCCAACTGGCGCACACCGCTTTCACGTGTGTACTGCTCGATTATCTTCTCCACCGCCTGTTTGGTGAAGTTCAGCTTCGTTTCATCGCCAAGACCAGTGTTGTCCTTTTCCTTAGGTATGAGGTGGCGCTTGGCTATCTCCGTCTTTTCCTCTGTTATGTATCCGCTCACTTCTATCAGTTCCATTCGGTCGAGCAGAGGGCGTGGTATAGTGTTGAGGTCATTTGCCGTAGCGATGAACAACACTTTCGACAGGTCGTAGTCCACATCGAGGTAATTGTCGTGGAAAGCAGTGTTCTGCTCGGGATCAAGCACCTCAAGCAGGGCTGACGCAGGGTCGCCGTTCACAGTGTTTTGCGTCACCTTGTCTATCTCGTCCAATATGAACACAGGATTAGACGAACCCGCCTTTTGTATATTCTTTATTATCCGCCCAGGCATGGCCCCTATGTATGTGCGTCTGTGACCACGTATTTCCGACTCGTCATGCAGTCCGCCAAGCGACACGCGCACATACTTACGCTTCATTGCGGCGGCGATGCTCTTGCCGAGACTCGTCTTGCCCACACCCGGAGGACCGTATAGGCACAGTATCGGCGACTTCAAGTCGCCACGAAGACTCAGCACGGCGATATATTCGAGAATGCGCTCCTTCACCTTTTCCATGCCATAGTGGTCTTTGTCGAGCACCTTTTGGGCACGTGCCAAATTCATGTCGTCCTTGGTGTATTCGCCCCAGGGAAGCGACACGAACGTTTGCAGATAAGTAAGCTGCACATTGTAGTCGGGACTCTGTGTGTTAAGCTGCTCAAGCTTGGCCAGTTCCTTTTGGAACACCTTGGCCGTCTCTTCGCCCCATTTCTTCTTTTTGGCCTTTTCGAGCAGTTCGCTCTTCTCCGGAGCATTCTCACCGTCGCCTATCTCAGCCTGCATGTTCTTTATCTGCTGCTGAAGGAAATAGTTGCGCTGCTGCTCGTCGATGTCGTCGCGCGTTTTGTTGCGTATGTCCTGCTTCAGGTGTTGCAACGACAACTCCCTGTTTATGATGCGCATGGCACTGAAAAGCCTCTTCTTCACAGAGTCCTTTCCAAGCAGCCCCATCTTTTCCTTTATGGAGAATGGCATGTTAGAGCACACGAAGTTCAATGCCATAACGTCATTATGAACGTTGTGCAAGGCGAATGTTGCCTCTTCGGGTATCTCGTCGTTCACCTTTATATACTCAGACGTCACCTGGCGCAGTGCCTCGGCAGCGGCGGCGAACTCCTTGTCGTCCTTGTCGGGCAGCGTCTCTCCGGCATTGCGCACCGAACCTATAAGATAAGGCTTCTTCCGCGTGATGCCAAGCAGCTCCAGGCGACCAAGCCCCTGGGCTATCGCCGTAACATTACCATTGGGCAGCGACAGTATCTTCACTATGCGGGCAAACACCCCATAGGTGTACAAGTCCTTCTTTACAGGCTCGTCAACGTCGGGATCGCGCTGGCATACTATCGCTATTATGCCCCCCGTCTTCTCAGCCTTCTTCACAAGGGCGAGGCTTGTCTCCCTTCCTATCAGTATTGGCGACACAACGCCAGGGAAGAGCACAAGGTTTCTTACGGCTAAGATTGGCAAGGAGTCGGGCGTTTCGATGTTGGTAAGTTCGCCGAAATCGCCTTCTATATCGGCTATCATAGAGAATGCTTTGCTACTCTGTTTGTTGTCCATGAATGTCGTCGTAAAATTCAGACTGCAAAGTTACGCAATTAAATCGACAACTAAGTTAAGTAATGATGAAATTTGGCTTTAACCCGTTGACCTCACAAACGGCGACAAAGGCTAAGCCTTGTGGAAATAGAAATCCAGCAAGCTCACATTCACGCCTATTTATGACTGAAGATGCAACCTGCTGGATTAGTTGACTTTGATGTTCTCGCAACGACCAATCATCGCTTGAGCGAGATGAAAAATGTGCGCCCGATAGGACTCGAACCTACACGTCGCGAAACACTAGATCCTAAGTCTAGCGCGTCTACCAATTTCGCCACGGGCGCATTTGCGGCTGCAAAGGTAATGCTTTTTGTCTGAAAGCGCAATTCTTTTCAGCAGTTTTTTTTTGAGAAAAGCCCTAAGGAAACCACACACAATCTTACCACACCTATACACAAAAACGTCCGCACTCCCCAAAAAGAGCGCGGACGCATTATGCTTACTTGTTAAGCGTTGCCTTATTAGAAGTTGTAAATCAAAGAGAACTGAATGTTCTCACCTCCGAAGTCGAAGTCAAAGTCAGACGAAGCCTTTGCACCATCTACGTCTTCCTTGCTGCTGCTGTAGCCCAACCAGCCAATCTTCGTGAGGAATGTCAAGTTCTTGGTAACATCGATAGAAACTCCAGGACGAACACCAAGCGACCAAGTGTTATACTTGTTCTTTGTTGTCGTTAATGTAGCATTGCCAAGCCTTGTTTCAGTTACATCCTCTGAGTGCTCATAAGCGAACTCAGCCTCACCGAAGAATGCAACGTTGTTCCATTTTGCGAAGGTATAACGTGCGTAAGGAGCAATTCTCCAATTGTCTGTCTTAAAATCTCCAGTCTTAGAGTGGTTGTAGCCCAAACCAATACCGATAGACAGCTTGTCGTCAAGCTTGTAGCCAATCTCAGGACGGAGACCTATGGAAGTTGTTGTTTCGCCTTCACCAGGATCGTGTGAACCGAAGTTGATGCCACCACCGATGTAAACCTGTGCGCTTGCACTGATTGTAGCCACCATCATGGCTACTGCCAACATTAATTTTTTCATAATTCTGTTTTTTTGATTAATATGAATTTTAATGACGGTGCAAAGGTATGCCTTTTCCCAATACCGTCAAAGGATTTTCATATATATTTTCAATAAAAGTGGACTTATAATACATTTAGAACACCAAAAGCGACAAAGCAAACAAGTAAGGTTCTGAATAAGGAGAAACAAAAACGCCAAATAAACGACAAGGGGCAAAATGACACTTAAACCGAAAAGACTATGATTTTTGTTGATTTCGTCAATTGTTCGCCCCATGTAAAGGCACTCCTCAAAGGGTTTTCTGCATGACCACAGCATCGCGATAAGCCTGTCCATCGTATAGCCAGTCGGTCAAGCAAGCCGTAGACTTGTAGCCCATCTTGGTGAAAAGAGCCACCGAGGCCGTGTTGCCGGCATCGACTACGGCATAGAGTTGGTGCAGATGGAGCACACGAAGCGAATAGTCGGCCACACGGTCCAACGCCCCACAGGCATAGCCATGGCCACGGAAGCCGTCGGCCACCACGATGCCAACTTCTGCACGGCGGTGGGCAGGGCTAAAGTTCACCACGTCGACAACGCCCACAACCGCACCATCGCCATTCTCCACCATAAGGCGAACCTGCCCATCCTTATATATGTCGCCCTCCGACGAGGCTATGTAGTTGTGCAAGGTGTAGCGCGAATAAGGCACATTGGTGACGCCAACGTTCCACAACTTGCGGTCGTTCTCAATGCGATAGAGCATGTCGAGGTCTTCTGGCTCCATGGCGCGCAGGCTGACACCACAGGATTGCCTGGCTTCGGTTGTCATTTGATGGTCTCGTTGGGTGTTATTATAATTCTGTTGCGACTGTTGTATGTACCTATCTGCACGTTGCGGCGACGGTTGCCCTCCATCATGGCGAGCATCAACTTGTAGCTGAACGCAGCCGTGTCGAACACCACATAGGCAAGGGCCTTATCGTCGGTTTCGGCCATGAGCGAGGCTATCGCGTCGGCAGCCTTGGCACGCCCCAAGCAGTAGCGTGCCGTGAGTCCCTTGCGTCGGGCGATAGACGCACAAGCATCGAGCATGGGCTGTTCGCCGACAAAGACAAACAGAGGGTCGGGCGTGCGGTGCGACAATGCGAGAAACTGCCGCATGCCGTCGCACTGCATCTTAACCAGTGCGAGCAGAGCCTTGAAATATATGGCCAACTTGATGGGCAACGATATGCAAAAACTGAGATGGCCATAGTGTTTGCGGAAGAAGATGAGCATGGCACGATAGAACACATGCACATAGCGGAACGAACTCTTGTGAGTGCTCTCGCCCTTGTAGTGCAGTATAGGCTGCGGAAGATACCAGTTTTCGTAGCCCCCCTTCAGCAGTCGATACGACAAGTCGATGTCCTCGCCATACATGAAGAAGTCCTCGTCGAGCAGTCCCACACGGTCGAGAGCCTCGCGGCGAAGCATGAAGAAAGCCCCACTCACCACATCGATGCGGCATGGCTCGTCCCATCCGAGATAGCTCATATAGTAACGCCCGAATGTGCGGCTGTGGGGGAAACACGCACACAGCCCGGCCATTTTGCAAAATGCCACAAATGGCGTGGGCATGCCGCGCCGCGACTCCGGGGCATAAGACCCATTGCAGTTTTGCATGCGCACGCCAACGCCCCCCGACCTTGGATGGCTATCCATGAAGGCGAGCACATTGCGTACAGTGTCCTCGCCCACTATGGTGTCGGGATTGAGCAGGAGCACATACTCGCCGGCGGTCTGCCGTATGGCAAGATTGTTGGCACGGGCAAAGCCAAGGTTGCGGTTGCTGTCGATGACCTCAACGCCACGGCTACGGAAACGGTGAGACAGATATGCGGCAGAGCCGTCCTTCGAATTGTTGTCTACCACCACCACATGACTGTCGATGCCCTTGAGGGCCTTCTCAAGACTGTTGAGGCACTGTTCGGCATAGTGCTTCACATTGTAGTTTACGATGACCACCGTAAGTTTGGCCGTTTTCATTGGCAGTCCTCCTTGTCGTTGTCAATAGATGGATATATGCACAGCATGCAAAGCAAAAGAATGATGGCCATGTAGCCGAAGCGCGGCGACATGAACGCATAATATAATAATGTGTTGGCAAACATCGGGACGCCCAACAGCAACACGCGTGTCATGAATATGCGCCCGTAGACACCAGCGCCGCCAACCTTGACGGCGGCCTCCACGCGCCGAAGGTGCATAAACCGCAGCGACAGAGGTATGCAACCCATGGTGACAAGCACCATGAGCGTGGCCACGACAAACTCCAGCTGACGCTCAACGGCGAGCCAGCCCTCATCGATGGCCCCACACTCAAACAAGAGCATGACCAAAAGCGACGCGCCAATGGCACAAAAATAAACAATGCGCGGTTTTCTTCCTATTCTGCCTTTCATGTTCATATCTTACCTCCGTCAAACGGTGTGCGGTTAATCAGCGAGCGACCCAGCGTCACCTCGTCGGCATACTCTAGCTCGTCGCCCACGGCTATCCCCCGCGCAATCACGCTAAGGCGCACATCATAGGGAGCGAGTTTGCGCGATATGTAGAAGTTTGTGGTGTCGCCCTCCATGGTGGGACTTAATGCGAGGATCACCTCGCCCACCCCGCCTGCAGCCACCCTATTGACAAGAGAGTCAATCTCGATGTCGCCAGGACCCATGCCGTCCATGGGCGAAATGACACCGCCAAGCACATGATACAGTCCGTTGAACTGCTGTGTGTTCTCTACAGCCATCACGTCCTGCACATTTTCCACCACACAAACCGTGGTCTTGTCGCGCCGTGGGTTGGAGCATATAGGACAAACGTCGGTGTCGCTCACGTTGTGGCACACGGTGCAGAACTTTACATTGCGCCGCATGTCGGCCACGGTCTCGGCAAAACGCTCAACGTCGGCCTTGTCCTGACGCAGCAGATGCAACACAAGGCGCAAGGCCGTCTTGCGGCCGATGCCAGGCAAGCGCGAAAACTCGCCCACGGCCTTCTCCAGCAAATGCGATGGGTATTGGTGTTCCATTTATGAATCAGTGTAAAATCACGCTTCGATTTCGCTTAGTTCGAGCCAGCGCATGCTCTTCTCGTCAAGCTCCTCCTTGAGCTTCGGCAACCGGCGGCTCTTCTCCGTAAGCTCGTCGACACCAAGCGTGCCGCTGCACAAGGCCTCCTCCAGTTGCTGCTGTTCAGCCTCAAGAGCGGCAATCTCGGTCTCAAGCCGTGCATATTCGGTCTTTTCCTTGAATGTCATGCGGCGGCGCGTGTCGTTGCGGTAGTTCTTCTTCTCAGTCTTGGGCGCGGCAGCCTTCAGCGTTTCCTTCGCCTCCTTGCTCGACTCCAGCGCACTCCACGCCCGATACTGAGTGTAGTTGCCAGGGAAGTCCTTTATCTCGCCTTGTCCCTTGAACACGAGCAAGTGGTCAACCACCTTGTCCATGAAGTAGCGGTCGTGGCTCACAATGATTACGCAGCCCGGGAAATCGGCAAGATACTCCTCAAGCACCTGCAGCGTAACGATGTCGAGGTCGTTGGTTGGCTCATCGAGCACAAGGAAATTGGGGTTCTTCATCAGCACGGTGCACAGGTAAAGCTTGCGCCGCTCGCCTCCGCTCAGCTTGTAGACGTAGTTGTGCTGCTGCTCGGGCGTGAACATGAAGTATTGCAAAAACTGCGACGCCGTCATATGACGGCCAGACCCAAGGTCGATGTAGTCGGCTATGGCCGTTATCACGTCGATTACCTTCTGACTGTCGTCAAACTTCAATCCCTCTTGCGAGAAATAGCCGAAACGCACAGTGTCGCCAATCACGATGCGCCCCTCGTCGGGCTGCACCTGTCCGAGCAGCATCTTCACAAACGTAGACTTGCCTGTGCCGTTGTTGCCCACAATGCCCATCTTCTCGAAGCGCGCAAAGTTGTAGTAGAAGTCCTTCATTATGACATGGTCTGTCCCGAAAGCCTTCGATATGTACTGACACTCGAAAATCTTGCTGCCAATATATACGTTGCTGGCCTTGAGCCTCACCTGGCGCTCCTCGACACGCTGTTTGGCCACACGTTCCAATTCATAGAATGCGTCTTCACGATACTTGGCCTTGTGGCCGCGTGCCTGTGGCATGCGGCGCATCCACTCAAGCTCGGTGCGGTAGAGATTGTTGGCACGGGCTATCTCGGCACGGCGCGCGTCGATGCGTTCCTGTCGTTTTTCAAGATAGTAGCTGTAGTTGCCGCGATAGGTGTAGATGGTGCGGTCGTCAAGCTCCATTATAACACTGCACACGCGGTCGAGGAAGAATCGGTCGTGAGTCACCATGAGCAACGTGCGGTTGCCACGGGCAAGAAAGCCCTCAAGCCACTCAATCATCTCAAGGTCGAGGTGGTTGGTTGGCTCGTCGAGAATGAGAAGGTCGGGTTCGGTTATCAGCACATTGGCCAAGGCCACGCGTTTGCGCTGCCCTCCGCTGAGCTGTCCCATGGGCTGGCTTAGGTCGGTTATCTTCAATTTGGTCAGTATCTGCTTAGCCTTAAGCACCTTGTCGTCCTCGCCCTTGTGGTTGAAGCAAGCATCGAGCACCGACTCATTGTCGTCGAACACTGGCGACTGCTCAAGAAAGCCCACCTTCAAGTCGCGGCGGAACACAATCTCGCCGGTGTCGGCACTCTCTCGGCCTGCAATGATTGACAGCAAGGTCGATTTGCCAGTGCCGTTGCGCGCTATGAGACCCACCTTTTGTCCTTCGGAAACGCTAAGGTTGATGCCTTCGAACAGCCTCAACGCCCCAAACGACTTGCTGAGTCCCTGCACATCAAGAAAAGGAGTATCCTTAGCCATTGTTCTCCGTCAAAGTTTTGTTTATGCCTTCGATATAGTCGAGCAGTTCGTCGCGCCCTGTTTTCTTCTCTGACGAAGTGACAAACATCGGTGGCATCTCCTCCCACTCTGCCGACAGCACCTTCTTATAAGCCTCGACGGCGGCATGACTCTTAGCCGCACTCAGCTTGTCGGCCTTGGTGAACACTATGGTGAACGGTATGCCGCTCTCGCCAAGCCATGTTATGAATTCGAGGTCTATCTTCTGCGCCTCATGGCGTATGTCAACAAGGACAAAGAGATTTACGAGCTGCTCGCGCTGCAATATGTAGCCGTCAATCATCTGCTCAAGTTTCTTGATTTCCTTCTTCGAGCGCTTGGCGAATCCATAGCCTGGGAGGTCAACGATATACCACTCGCGGTTTACTATGAAATGGTTGATGAGCAGCGTCTTGCCCGGCAAAGCCGATGTCTTGGCCAACTTCTTGTTGTTGCACAACATATTGATTAGGCTCGACTTGCCGACGTTCGACCGACCGATGAAAGCGTATTCTGGTTTGTTGTCCTTAGGACACATGGCCACATTGGGGGCACTGAGTGTAAATTCGGCCTGTTTGATATCCATGATTTGTGATGAAATACTTTTAGGGTGGTTCTATAAATTACCACCGTGTTTTTTTATGTTTCGAGTGGCTTTCGTTTTGCCATCTTGCGGTCTCTTTTCGGTACAATCTGTCTGTTCGTTCAGTCGTATAGCCCGCTATACTCTTTCACTCACAAACACATTGTCCGCGAAAATAGCCTCGCAATCCGGCAAAGCTAATTTATAGAACCACCCT
>CAVKUV010000042.1:0-27025 GCA_963659505.1 Lachnospiraceae bacterium | reverse complement strand
CAGGGCGCAGCATGCGCCGAATTTACCCTCAATAGGCTTGCGCCAATCAGTCAGAGACACTCTTCCACTTTGGGGTACAACAAATTGGACACCCTAATATAAAGAAGGCACAAGGCAATGCCCGTTTCGGCTTTTTTACCTAAATTTGTAGCCGACAACAGCTTATAAGCAACCGACAACTAACCATATCAACATCATTACAAGCATGAAACATAGTCTTAAATCCGCCACAGCATTGGCTCTGATTGCCTTTGCCGCACCTCTATACGCCCAAGACCAAGACAGACCGTCGGCAAGCATGTGGCTCACGCCGCAACCTACAAGCGACATCGTGGTGCCGTTCGCCCCTTCCGACGATGGCATCAGGCTGCCCGTGCGCTGGGGGATGGACGTGGCGTGGCTCAGTGAGCAGAACATGCGCAAGGGCATCAACCACATCGGACTGGCCAACCTGTCGCTTGTGCGCAGCTCCTTCCAGACCACCGAACCGCTAAACGCTGACGGTTCGCTGACTGCGGCGCAGATAGAGATGCTGAGCAAGCGCAACGCCGTGGCCGACCTGATAGGAAGCAACGTTGACCTCGTGCTCAACGAGGATCAGGAGGCAGGAATCGTGGACTACTACGTGAAGGACGGCAAAGCCAACACCGACCACTGGGCGCAGCTCATCGACGCAAGCGTGGCTTGGATTGAGGCCAACTCCAAGCACAAAGTAATCGCCCTCTCGCCGTTCAACGAGCCTGACTACGGTTGGGGGCAGGGATCGCTGAGCGACATGAAGGAGATTGCCAGAAAGATAAAGGAAGACTATCCGAGGCTGAAGAACATAGCCGTGACTGGCGGCAACACGCTCAACGACGACTATGCGTCACAGTGGTACAACGGACTAAAGCCCTACGTGGACTGGGGCAACACCCACCAGCTTGCCGGCAGTTTCGACAACTACGCCAACTTCTTCGCCGAGGTGGCCAAGGACGGACTTCACCCCTACGCCGACGAGTTGCACAACGTGGGAGAGGCCATGGTGGGTGCCGAGTATGGCATGAAGACAGCCGTGTGGTGGGGCTTTGACAGCCGGGCGCGCGGCGAGTTTTGCGACATAAGCAACAACGGCAGCCGCATAGCCTACGGGGAACTGCGCGACAAATGGACGTCAGCCGGAGTGTATCGCCACGACGACGGACGGGTAAAGGCGTTCGTCGGTTCGTCGGAAAGGCAGGCCAGCACCTCCACCTTCATGTTTGTCAACAAGGAGCGCGCCGTGTATTACGACGGACAAGGCCCCACGCGCGAGTGGCGCATGGAGATGCCTGGCGGAACGGGCTATCAGAAGGGGCAGACCAATGCCGAAAGGGTGATAGACATAACATGGGGTGAGGACGTGCCAAGCAAGGCTATAAACGGCAGTTATGCCATTGCCAACAAGGCCACGGGCACTCTGCTCTCGCAGTCGGGCGACGCGATAGACCTGACCAAGCAGTCGGGTGCCGCAACCGCCAAGCAGACGTGGAGCGTGAGTCCGATAGACAGCAGGATAGGCGGCGACTACAGTTTCTACTCAATCACGTCGGCCGACGACAGCCGCCACATCGACGTGGAAAACTACTCCTGTCTGCCCGAAGCGTCGGTGATTGCATATGCCAACGACGTGCCCACATCCAACCAACAGTGGTATCTGGAGTATGCCGGCAACGGTTGCTACTACATCCGCAACCGCGAGAGCGCGCTCTATCTGACCGCCAAGTCGAAGTATGCCATCAACCATGTGGGCGTAAACCAGAACACACTGCTTGGCGAAGACGCACGCGACCGCCAGCGATGGCGCATCATTGCCCCGACGACCACATACGACACGACCGCCCCTGCACGCCCCGGCGGACTGACGGCCACGGCAAACGCGGCGTCGGTGGCTCTGCAATGGATGGCGGGCACGGAGAAAGACCTGGCCGGCTACATGGTGTTGCGCGCGGAAAAGGGCAAGGACGACTGGAACACGATAGCCCGCGACATCCAGGGCAACCGGTTTACCGACAACACCTGCCGCCAGGGCTGCACTTATATATATAAGGTGGTGGCCACAGACCTGTCGGACAACCGCACGGCGGCCTCCGACGAAGTGGAAGCCACAGCCACAGGCAGTCCGACGATGATAGCGCGATGGTGTTTCAACGGCAATCTCAATGACGAGACGCCCAACATGATGGATGCAGCCCTTTACGGCACGGCCAATTACACCGACGGCCACAAGGCGGAAACGAAGTCGCTGCTGCTGAATGGAAGCGACACGTGGATGCAACTGCCCTACGAAGTGGCCGGAAGCGACGAACTGACAATAGCCATGTGGGCGAAGTGGACAAACTCCAGCAAGACTTGGACCCGTCTGTTTGACTTCGGGACAGACTCCGACCACTATATGTTCCTCACGCCAAAGGCCGACAGCAACGTGATGCGCCTTGCCATGAAGAATGGTGGCAGCGAACAGACCCTCGACTGCCCGTCACGGTTGCCTATAGCCAAATGGACCCATGTGGCGGTAACGTTTGGCAAGGACAAGGTGGCAATATATGTCAACGGAGAGGAAGCGGCCTCGACAAGCAGCATGACAATCAAGCCGTCGGAGATAGGCACGATACTCAACTACATAGGCCGCAGCCAATTCAACTCCGACCCGCTTTTCCAGGGTTATGTCAGCGACTTGCGCATATACAACCACGCCCTTTCGGCCGATGACATAAGCCGAGCGATGGACGGAGAGGCAAGCGGCATAGCCCTACCCTACCAGACTGGCAGCGCAGCGACTGGCGACAAGACGTTCAACCTGGGCGGACGGCACGCCTCAAAGGGACTGTTAGTGAGCAAAGGACGGAAGTTTTACAAGCTCGAAAGCAGGCGATGACAGTTTGCCCAGGGGCAAGCAACATTACATAACGGCTGGAACAGGCACTGCCGACAGTCTCGTTTTTCGCGCGAGCGGCCTATATTTCGGGGATTTTGCCTAATTTTGCAACCGTTGAACTGCGCCCTGACGTGACAGTCGAGGGCAGACAGAAGACGAAAAAGCAGAATGAAAAAACTTTTTATAGAGACCTACGGATGCCAGATGAACGTGGCCGACAGCGAAGTTGTCGCGTCGGTGATGCAGATGGCCGGATATGAACTGTGCGACAAGGTGGACGACGCCGACGCGGTGTTCCTAAACACGTGCTCGGTGCGCGACAACGCCGAACAGAAGATATACAACCGCCTGGACACGCTCAACGCCGAGCGCAAGAAGAAGGGCAAGCCGCAGATACTGGGCGTGCTGGGCTGCATGGCCGAGCGAGTGAGAGACGACCTGATGGACAACCACCACGCCAACCTCGTGGCCGGACCCGACGCCTACCTGTCGCTGCCGGAGCTGACCGCCGCCGCCGAGACGGGCAACAAGGCCATAAACATAGAACTATCGACCACAGAGACCTATCGCGACATAGTGCCGCAGAGGCTGCACGGAGCCAAGATAGGCGGTTTCGTGAGCATCATGCGAGGCTGCAACAACTTCTGCCACTACTGCATAGTGCCATACACCCGCGGACGGGAGCGCAGCCGCGACATGGAGAGCGTGCTGCGCGAGGTGCGCGACCTGCGCGACCGGGGCTTCAAGGAGGTGACCCTGCTGGGGCAGAACGTCAACTCATACCGCTTCGACCCAAGCGCCAATGGCGCCGACGGCACGGTGGTGGACTTCCCCACGCTGCTGCGCACAGTGGCCGAAGCCGTGCCGGAGATGCGCGTGCGCTTCACCACGAGCCACCCCAAGGACATGAGCGACGAGACGCTGCGCGTGATTGCCGACATGCCCAACGTATGCCGCCACATACACCTGCCCGTGCAGAGCGGAAGCGACAGAATACTGAAACTGATGAACCGCAAGTACACCCGCGAGTGGTATCTCGGACGCGTGGAGGCCATACGCCGCATAGTGCCCGACTGCGGACTTTCCACTGACATATTCGTGGGCTACCACAGCGAGACGGAGGAAGACCACCAGATGTCGCTCGACTTGATGCGCGAGGTGGGCTACGACTCGGCCTTCATGTTCAAGTATAGCGAGCGGCCAGGCACATACGCCTCGAAGCACCTGCCCGACGACGTGCCCGAGGAGGTGAAGATACGCCGCCTGAACGAGCTGATACACCTGCAGACGGAAATGTCGGCCATAGCCAACAAGCGCGACGAGGGCAAGCTGTTCGACGTGATAGTGGAGGGCTTCAGCAAGCGGTCGCGCCAGCAGCTGTTCGGACGCACGGAGCAAAACAAGGTGGTGGTGTTCGACAAGGGGCGCCACCACATAGGCGAGACTGTGCGTCTGCACATAACCGGATCGACCTCGGCCACGCTCATGGGCGAGGAAGTGACGGCGGAAGAGGGCGCAAGCGCAAAGGCAGCAACCGAAACAAGCAACCAGCCTCAATAAGCGCATATGAAGGAATTCCTACAGGTGCTGCTCCGCTTTGTGCCGCCCTACAAAAAGTATTTGGTGCTGTCGGTCGTGTTCAACGTGCTGTCGGCCGTGCTCAACATATTCTCGTTTGCGGCCATCATTCCGATACTGCAAATACTGTTCAAGACCGACACCGGCCATGCCGCCACGCGGCTGATGCCGCTCGACGGCGGCGACATAAAGGAGGTGCTGGCCAACAACCTGAACTACTACGTAAACACGCTGATAGGCAACTTCGGCCCCACCACCACACTGCTCGTCATAGGTCTGTTTCTGGCCGTGATGACTTTCATCAAGACGGGAGCCTACTTCCTTTCGTCGGCCACCATCATTCCGATACGCACGGGTGTGGTGCGCGACATACGCAACCAACTCTACAAGAAGATAACGTCGCTGCCACTGGGCTTCTTCTCGGAAGAGCGCAAGGGCGACATCATAGCGCGCATGAGCGGCGACGTGGGCGAGATAGAGAATTCCATAATGTCGTCGCTCGACATGCTCTTCAAGAATCCAGTGCTCATCGTGGCCTACTTCTCCACACTGTTGTTCATCAGTTGGCAGCTCACGCTGTTCACCCTGGCCATAGTGCCGCTCATGGGGTGGTTCATGGGCTATGTGGGGCGCAAGCTGAAGCAGAACTCCATAAAGGCGCAGGCTCTGTGGAGCGACACCATGAGCCAGGTGGAGGAGACGCTCGGCGGACTGCGCGTCATCAAGGCGTTTTGCGCCGAGAGCAAGATGAACGACCGCTTCGACCGCATCAACTCGGCCTATCGCGACAACATAATGCGGGTGAACATACGCCAGCAGATGGCCCATCCCATGAGCGAGTTTCTCGGTACGGTGATGATCGTCATCGTGCTTTGGTTTGGCGGCGTGCTCGTGCTCAACAACTACGCCCTCTCCGGACCCACGTTCATCTACTATCTCGTTATTCTCTACAGCATCATCAACCCCCTGAAGGATTTCTCTCGCGCGGGCTACAACATACCAAAGGGACTGGCGTCGATGGAGCGCGTAGACAAGATACTGAAGGCCGAAAGCTCCATACGCGAGAGTGAACAGCCCAAGCCTATAGGCGAGTTCAAGCACAGCATCGAGTTCCGCCACGTGTCGTTCAAGTACGACCAGAAGTGGGTGCTCCGCGACATCAACCTCACCATAGAGAAGGGCAAGACGGTGGCTCTCGTGGGACAGAGCGGCAGCGGCAAATCGACGCTCGTCGACCTCATTCCGCGCTACTACGACGTGCAGGAGGGCGAGGTGCTCATCGACGGAGTCAACGTGAAGGAACTGGGGCTGCACGACTTGCGCAGCCTGATAGGCAACGTCAACCAGGAGGCCATACTCTTCAACGACTCGTTCCGCAACAACATCGCCTTCGGTGTGGACGACGCCACACAGCAACAGATAGAGGAGGCGGCGCGCATAGCCAACGCCTACGACTTCATAACGGCATCGGAGCAGGGCTTCGACACCAACATAGGCGACCGGGGCGGACGGCTCTCGGGCGGACAGAGGCAGCGGGTGAGCATCGCGCGAGCCATACTGAAGAACCCGCCAATACTGATTCTCGACGAGGCCACGTCGGCTCTCGACACCGAGAGCGAGCGACTGGTGCAGGATGCGCTTGAGCGGCTGATGAAGACGCGCACCACCGTGGCCATTGCCCACCGCCTAAGCACCATAAAGAGTGCCGACGAGATATGCGTGATTCACGACGGACGCATAGTGGAGCGCGGCACCCACGACGAGCTGCTGGCTCTCAATGGCCACTACAAGCGGCTCAATGACATGCAGAGCCTGTAAGGACTGGCGGCTGAAAACGAGCCCTTGCAAGTGGTGTCTTCGGCATGTAAAGAGGCAAAAATCGGCCTTGCGGATATTTAGCCCAAAAGAAAAATCACAACGCTAATCCAAAAAATAGGGGTGAATTTTCGGATTATAATCCAAAAATTCACCCCTATTTTTTGGATTACGCCATTTTTACCCTTATTTTTGCAGCTGAAGGAAGTAGGCTGCCCAATTTGTTGCTCCTACTTGTGGTTGGTGCGCAAGTAGTGGGCGACGTGTCTCACGTCGCAACTGCCACATTGCCGCTTGGTATGCGGTGGGACACCGCACCCACTACGCATGAGTCACAACAAATTGAACACCCTATGAAGGAAGTAGGCATTTAGTGACAGTAAAAAGTATTTTGAGACCTGAAAGATGAAACTCATACAACGCAATCTGCAAAAGGTAATTGAAGATCGGCTCTTCAAGGGAAAGGCCATCATTCTCATAGGTGCGCGCCAGGTGGGCAAAAGCACTTTGTTCAACAACATTGTGGCACAACTTGGCGAACAGGTGTTGACGCTAAACTGCGACGAACCGGAAGTGAAGGACATGCTCGACGGCATGAACAGTGCCGAAATGAAGATGCTGATTGGAACAAACAGAGTGGTCATGATTGACGAGGCCCAGCGCGTTGACAACATCGGACTGACACTAAAGCGCATAACCGACAACTTCCCCAACGTGCAGCTGCTCGTCACAGGCTCGTCGTCGCTGCAACTGCGCGACAAGCTCAACGAACCGCTTACGGGGCGCAAGTATGAGTTCTTCCTTTACCCCATATCCACCGCCGAGTTGTTGGCTTCGGGAGGACTGCTCGCCGTGAAGCAAACGCTGGAGGCACGGCTAATATTCGGGTCTTATCCCGATGTCCTCAACCATTCGGCTGACGCGAAAGAGATATTAAGGGGCATTTCCGACAGTTACCTGTATAGGGACTTGCTCTCGCTGGACGGCATTCGCAAGCCTGTGCTGCTGGAAAAGATACTTGTGGCCCTCGCCTTGCAAGTGGGCAGCGAGGTTTCATACAATGAGATTGCGCAAACCGTAAGCTCCGACGCAAAGACGGTGGAGAAGTATATCGACTTGCTTGAAAAGTGCTTCATCGTGTTTCGGCTGTCGGCTTTCAACCGCAACCTACGCACCGAACTGAAGAAGGGGAAGAAAGTGTATTTCTATGACAACGGCATACGCAATGCCGTGCTGCAAAACTTCGCTCCTCTATCCCTACGCAACGATGTGGGGGCTTTGTGGGAAAACTTCTTCATCACAGAGCGCATGAAGCGCAACCACTACTCCGGGCATTGCCCCAAGGCTTACTTCTGGCGGACAACCCAACAGGAGGAGATTGACTATATAGAAGAGGAAGACGGACAGTTCACCGCTTTTGAAATGAAGTGGAACCCCAAGAAAGCCTCAACCGCACTGCCACTCGCCTTCAAGAAGACATACCCGACAAAGGAGTGCGTCGTGATTACTCCCGACAACTATATCGACTGGATTCTATAAATTCATGCTGATTGGTGGCCATGACAGCGTTCTTACGCTATGCGCAAGAAATGCCATAAACTTTAGTGGTAGCTCCATAAAGGATAGTTATTTCCGATTTTTACATTATCTTTGCATAAGTCAAGCTGCACTCGGGCAATTGAGAGCAAACTCTCTTGCCGCTCGTTGGCTTACATAAAAAAGCACCATTCGATTATGAATTTCGTATATCATTTGGCCTCAACCGCACTGCGCCTGCTGTCGCTTCTGCCGCTCAGCGTGCTCTACCTGCTGTCTGACGGCATATACCTTATAATATACTATATAGTGCGCTACCGCCGCCCACTCGTGCGGAAGCACCTCGCCGACTGCTTTCCAGAAAAGACAGAAAGCGAGCGGCGCAAGATAGAAAAGAATTTCTACGCCTGGTTTTGCGACTATCTCGTGGAGACCGTCAAGCTCTACACCATGGGCGAGAAGCAGATGCGCCGCCGCATGACCTTCGCAAATGTGGAGCAGCTGAAGGCTTCGGTGGCCAAAGGCCGCTCGTGTGCGGTGTATCTGGGGCACTACTGCAATTGGGAATGGGTAACGTCGCTGCCTCTGTCCGTGGGCGACAATGCCGTGTGCGGACAGATATACCATGCACTTGAGAACCAAGCGTTCGACAAGATTTTCCTCCGACTGAGGGGCAAGTTTGGCGCCGTGAGCATCCCCATGGCCGAAACGCTGCGCAGCATCGTGCGCTACCGCCAGGAAGGCAAGCAGGTTGTCATCGGGTTTATTGCCGACCAAGTGCCTTTCTGGAACAACATACACTACTGGACCGAATTTCTTCACCACGACACGCCCGTGCTCACAGGCACCGAGCGCATAGTGCGCAAGATGGGCTTCGACGTCTACTACCTCGACATGCGCCGCACCAAGCGCGGCTACTACCAAGCCGAGTTCAAACTGCTCACCGACTCGCCGGCCTCGCTGCCCGAGTTCGGGGTGACTGAGCTTTACTTCCGCGCCCTGGAGAAGACCATCGAGCGGCAACCGCAGTTCTGGCTGTGGACCCACAACCGATGGAAGCGCACGCGCGAGGAGTGGGAGAAGATTATCGACCCTATAACACATAAGATGAGAACATGATTTTCGTGAAAGGCTATGGGCAGATGTGCAACAACATAATTCAATATGCCCATCTGTATGCATTCGGGAGAGAGTATGGAGTCACTGTTCTGTCGATGCGCTTCTCTTATAAATACCGCCATTTTGCCCTGTGCGGCAAATGGTATCATAATTTCCTAACATACCTGATAGGGAAAGTGCTAATCGGCACGCACATCATCGATTGCATTACAGCCGACAGGACTCCCGACATCGACAGGCGCCTTCGCGACACGCCACTGATAGGTTGCGGGGCGTGGGGATGCCGCTATCCCGTTTTGTTCCAGAAATACAAGGATGAGATACGCCATCTCTTCGAGATTGACCCAAGGATACGCCAAAAAGTGAGTGACCGCATGGAATCTTTCCCCAAGACCGACATAAGACTGGGGCTGCACATACGCCGCGGCGACTATGCGAAATGGCAGGGCGGAAAATACTTCTTTGCAGACGACGTGTACCACAGGCTTATAAAACAGTTTGCCGCAATGAATGCCGGCAAGTCGGTGAGCGTGTTCATATGCACCAACGACATGCAACTTGACCTCAACGGGTTCAGGGAAGTGCATCCGCAGACATACTTGTTGCACGGAAGCGGCATAGAAGACCTGCAGACACTTGCCTCATGCGACTTCATCATCGGCGTGAAAAGCACATTTTCGCTGTGGGCCGCATTCTACAGAGATTTGCCTCTTTACTGGATAATGGACAAGGACGCACCTCTGACAGCTGACTCTTTCGTGCATTTTGACGATGTTTACACAAAAATCTGACTTCCGCAATGCCCAAGATAAGCATCATAATTCCAAATTACAACTACGAGCATTACCTCAGACAACGCATAGAGTCTGTAATGTCGCAGACATTCACAGACTATGAGATAATCTTTCTTGACGACTGCTCGACCGACGGCAGCCGTAAGATAATCGGCGAATACCGCAACCATCCCAAAGTGTCGGCGGTAGTGCTGAACGACGTCAACACGGGCAGCCCTTTCATGCAATGGAAGCGCGGATTGGACATGGCCACCGGAGACTACGTGTGGATTGCTGAGAGTGACGACTATTGCCAACCATGCTTTCTTGAAGTCATGGCCAAGGCTCTGGACAACAACAAGCAAGCAGCCTTTGCCATAGCCGGTTCGCAGTTGGTTGACGAGGACGGCAGCGCCATAGGCACCGACTATGACGGATGGGACGAGGACGGAAGCGTGATGGTATACTCGTCGCACGAGTACATCAGGCATTTCCTGCTATGGCGCAACACGGCCTACAATGCAAGCATGATAGTATTCCGGCGCACGGCCTATGCCCAAGTCACTGATTGGTTTTCCGGCATGCGCTTTTGCGCAGACTGGCGCTTTTGGATAGAAATGGCGCTCAATGGCGATGTGGTCGAGGTGCGCCGCAAGATGAATCGCTTCCGCCAGCACACCAACAGGGTGACGGTAAAGTCGGACGGCACAGAGGGACAGCTGCGTGAGAAAATGGCCACCCTTGAATTTCTTTACGCATTGCCTTTCATCGGATGCTATCGGCGTTTGCTGTCAAAAGGGGCATTCTATAAGGAGATAAGCCGCACAAACGCTGCGCACCAGCAGAAAGCCGTCTTTCTTGACATGGCAAAGCGTCGGCTCGGAGTAAGTTTCGTTGACTATGCCATTGAGCGCACGGTGAAAACGCTCAGCCAAATATTCCCTTTCATCACAACACCATCAAACGACAGATTCCTACATGAGAAAAAACAACATTAAGACCACACTGCTTGTCTCCACATACAACTGGCCCGAAGCCCTGGAACTTTCGTTGAAGAGTGCTTTTTACCAAACTGTGCCACCTGACGAAATCGTCATCGCAGACGACGGCTCGGGCCAAGCCACTCGCAAAACAATAGAGAGACTGACGGAAGAATCGCCCGTGCCCATAGTCCACGTGTGGCATGAAGACAAGGGGTTTCGCAAAACAGAGATACTAAACAAGGCTCTGGCGAAAGCCAGCGGAGACTACATAATCCAGATAGATGGGGATGTCGTCATGTCGCCCCACTTCATCAGCGACCATCTGGAACTTGCGGAAAATGGTTGCTTCGTGTGCGGAAGCAGGGTGAAGCTGTCTGAGGAGACCACTGAGCGCATATTGTCATCAGGCCACCTCTCGCTCAATGCATGGAACATGCCACTCAGTTTTGTGGCCAACAGTTTCCGCTCACGCTTGCTCCGCCACTTTCTGGCTTGGCGCTACGCCCGCAAAATCGACCACCTCAGAGGCTGCAACATGGCCTTCTGGCGCAGCGACCTGATAAGAGTGAACGGATACAACGAAGACTTGACCCAGTGGGGACATGAGGATGGAGAAATCGCTTACAGGCTACATTTCGCTGGAGTCAGGAAGAAAGCCCTGAAAATGGGTGGGAATGTGTACCATCTACATCACAAAGAAGCGTCGAGAGGCAACGAAGGCCGACATTTGTCAGAGCTTGAGAGAGTGAAAAGCGGCCACATCGACTGGTGCGATAACGGCATTGACAAGTATCTTGCTACAAACAAAGAAAAATGAACAAGTGTTTTTGGAATATCCAGAAGTTGATATGCACCTGTGCCTCGGCCATCATTCCTTGCCGGGAATTGCGCCACAAGGTGCGCTATGCACTTGACCCGCTCAACGACAAGCGCTGTGTAGACTATTTCAAGAGAAAGTATGTGCTTACAACAGTCTTGGCAGATGCCGATGCCGACACCGATGCCGCCCCACAGGGCAAAGAGTTTGTGTGGCAGTGCTGGCTGCAAGGCGTTGACAAAGCTCCCGCCGTGGTCAGACGTTGCCTCGATTCTGTTGCGGAACATTGCGGAGAGCAATACAAAGTTGTCGTGCTTACCGAAGACACTTGGCCAGACTATGTCACTCTGCCGTCTGCCGTGTTGCGCAAACGCCGTGCCGGCATCATCGGCGACGCCCAATTCTCCGACATACTCCGAGTGTGTCTCCTTGCGCGCTATGGCGGTTGGTGGGTAGACACCACTTGCCTTGTCACGTCTGCTTTCCCGTCATGGGTAATCCAGCAACCGTTTTTCATGTTCCGTTCACACGGGGAATTTGCCTATACCGCCATACAAAGCTGCTTCATCAGGGCACAACGCGGCAGCTATCTCGCGAGAAGGTGGCGGCAACTCATGCTTTGCCTGTGGGAAAACGAGGGGCGCACGCTCCATTACTTCCAACTTCACCTGATGTTCAAGGCCATGATAGAAGCCGACGCCACAGCGGCAGAGTTGTTCGCACACACCCCCTCAGTGTCGGAAGAGCCAACCCATACACTATTGGAATACATGAAAGCCAACACGCCTTTCTCTGAAAAGTTGCTTTGTGAGGCTGTCGGGAAGTCGTTTATACACAAACTCACTTACAAGCATCCTGCAGGAGAAATCGTTGACGGCTCATTTGCCGACCACTTTCTTTCGGCAGACAGCTAAGTAATGTTCAAAAACAACTTGCGCAACTTATTTTTTTGAACATTACTAAAGAGCATCCTCGGCACGACAGTGAAGTCGTCTAAACATTTCTGACGAAGATTTGTTTGGCCTTTTTTTTAGACAGCTTCAATGACGCGCCAGGTCTTCTGCAAGAATCTTACAGTTCGGGCTGTTTGGCGTTGTTCCTCCCCTCGATGATTTTCGCCACCACGACAAACTGGTAAATGCCATCGAATGCCGCGCGTATGAGTCCGGGCACCCCGTCGCGGAAGCCGCCTTTTAGCACGTATGACTTGAAGAAACGAAAAAGAGGCCGACCTACAAGAGCCATTGTCCCATATTGCCTGTCCCTTCTTCGCGGCACTTCATAGTCGGAATAGTTGTCGGCCTTTCTCAGCAATGTGGCAATGTCATCGTTAGCAAGGTGCAGGAATGCAAGGTTGGTCATTCCCTTGGGTATACGCCCAACCACACCATCCACGATGGGGGATGTATGTATCACTGCCGGCCAACGGGTAACATCCTTCTTGAAAAACCTCAGAATATAGTCGGGATAGTAAGCGTGCATAAATCGCCCCATAAAGTAATTCCTGCGTGGAATGTATAGTCCAGTTTCTCGGTTTCCCCTCTTTGATATGAAGTCGTATAGGAAATCGCGCAGTTCTTCGCTCACTATCTCATCGGCATCAACAACCAAGACCCAACTGTAAAGGGCCTTGTCTATGGCAAATTGACGCGCCGGCTCGACGATGCTGCATCCTTTCTTCTCGAACGTCACCACGCGGCAACCGTGCCGCGTGGCAATCTCCACGGTGTCGTCGGTGCTCTCCATGTCGCAGACGAGCACCTCGTCGAAGCCCTCAACGGCCTCCAGCACCCTGTCCAGGTGCTTTTGGGCGTTGTAGGTGTTTATCACCACAGATATTTTACCTTTGTTGTTGTCCATAAGATGTCGGTGTCGCTAAACGGCATTGAGCGTCTTGGTTCCTTTGCCTTATGCAAAAATAGCCTTTTCATGCCATATAGCCAAGCCTTTGTCCTCTATTTTTCTCTATTTTGACGGAGAGATGACGGGACAAACACGGCTTTTTCACATATTGCCCCTTTAGTTTCAAACAAAAGTTGTATATTCGCAGAATATTTCAGCATATGGCAAGAAAACTATTGTTTTCCGGGACGGCCACGCCGTTTCGGCAAGTTGCCATTAGCCACCAAACGGGCTGCCAACAGAGAAAGAGGCCACCAACTTCGGCCACACCTACGGGGAACATATACGATTGCGAAAAAAAATGAGGGACAAAGACGCAATATCACTAAACAAAGCTGCTTTATAAAAGCGACAAACAAAATAAACAAATACATTTGACGATAAGATGATAAAACAGTTTCTTGACATCGTTACCAGATACTTCAAACCGTACAGGATGTACATAGTATGGGCGATAGTACTCAACTTCGTGGCGCAATGGCTCAACGTGTTCTCATTCGTTGTGCTCATCCCCATCCTCAACATTCTGTTTAAGATTGACCAAACGGTCTACCACTACAAAGAGTGGACATGGTCTACGCTGAACAAGGACATAATAACCAACAACGGTTACGCCTGGGTGCAGGAGCTGATTGCCAACCAAGGTGCCTTCCTCACGCTGTGCATGATGGGCAGCATACTTGTATTCATGACCTGCCTGAAATGCGTCGGCTACTGGGGAGCGCAAAACATCATGACGCCGCTCAGCACGGGCGTGGTGAGAGACATACGCATGGCGATGTACAACAAGATAAT
Source organism: Lachnospiraceae bacterium (assembly GCA_963659505.1). Taxonomy (GTDB): domain Bacteria; phylum Bacteroidota; class Bacteroidia; order Bacteroidales; family Bacteroidaceae; genus Prevotella. The sequence continues at coordinate 12,811 of CAVKUV010000042.1, read as the reverse complement.
GCATCTGCCGCTCAGCTTCTTTTCTGCGGAACGCAAGGGCGACATCATCGTCAGGATGAGCACCGACATACAAATGGTGGAGAACTCCGTGACATCGGCCATCAGCACCTTGATACAGCAGCCCATCGCCATCATCATCTGCTTCATAACGCTCTTCGCCACCAGTTGGCAGCTTACGCTCTTCGTGCTCATCGTGGCGCCACCAGCGGCGTGGGTGATGGGCAGCGTGACCAAGCGCCTGAAGAACCAGTCGTCCAACGTGCAGGCCGGACTGTCTGAGATTATGGCGCAGATAGAGGAGACACTCGGCGGACTGCGCATCGTCAAGGCGTTCATCGCCGAGGACAAGATGGCGAAGCGCTTCAACTTCATCAACAACGAGTTTCGCCGTGGCATGATTGCCATGACGATGCGCATCAACGCCGCCCACCCAGTGTCAGAGTCCATGGGCACCATGATCATCGTGGTGGTGCTGCTCTTTGGCGGTTGGCTGATACTGGAAGGCGACGGATTTATCGACGCCTCCACATTCATCTTCTACATGGTAATACTCTACAGCGTCATCAACCCCATCAAGGATCTCACCCGACAGACATACATGATACCCCTTGGCTTGGCCTCAATGGACCGCATCGACTATATTCTCAAGGCCGAGAACCCCATTAAGGAACTTGACAACCCCAAACCCCTCGACAGCTTTGAGGACAAGGTGGAGTTGCAGGACGTTTCCTTCCACTACAACGAGGGGCAGGAGGTGCTTAAGCACATCAACCTGACAATACCCAAGGGCAAGACAATCGCACTGGTGGGACAGTCGGGGTCGGGCAAGTCAACGATGGTTGACCTTATCCCCCGCTACCACGACGTTACGGGCGGACGTATCCTCATCGACGGCAAGGACGTGCGCGACGTAAAGCTTCACGACCTGCGCACGTTGATAGGCAACGTCAACCAGGAGGCCATCCTCTTCAACGACACATTCTACAACAACATCACCTTTGGCGTGGAAAACGCCACCATGGAGCAAGTGATAGAGGCGGCGAAGATTGCCAACGCCCACGACTTCATCATGGAAACGGAACATGGCTACGACACCAAGATAGGCGACCGTGGCGGCCGCTTGTCGGGCGGACAGCGCCAGCGTGTCAGCATAGCCCGCGCCATACTGAAGAATCCACCCATCCTTATCCTTGACGAGGCGACATCGGCACTCGACACGGAGTCGGAGCACCTCGTGCAGGAGGCTCTCGACCGCCTGATGAAGAGCCGCACTACGGTAGCCATAGCCCACCGCCTGTCTACAATCAAGAATGCCGACGAGATATACGTACTATACGAGGGCGAGATAGTGGAGCACGGACAGCACGAAGAGTTGATCGCCAAAAACGGATACTACAAGCGTCTGTACGACATGCAGCAGCTGTAAGGCAGCAACTTGGCACATGGACAGCATGAAAGCGGCATTCCCAGACCTTGCGAATGCCGAGAGGATACATTTGGAATGAAATTCCCGATCGCCTCTCACCACATGTGGCCTCCAATGTTCCCATAAGCATAGACCTCGACCGCAGAAAGCCACTGCAATGAATTGGGAGATTAAAGAAGAACAAAAGAAAGAACACGAAAGGAACGTCAATGACGCAACAGGCAGAAAGTTACGACAACCACAAATTGGGGGATGAGAACTTTATCTGTTTCCCTACAGACGACATGGGTTTTCAGGCCAGATTCAATTTTGGGAGAATGGTTGAGCAAAAGCCATCTTTTGACATCGCAGAGATTGTCAAAGGCAAGACGATTGCCGTACATGTGCACCTGTTCTATCTTGACCTTCTGCCAGAGATTATATCTTATCTCAACAACATTCCGTGTACCTTCGACCTTTTTGTCTCTATACCAGACACTGTAAACTACAATGCGGAAGAACTACAGGAAGCCCTTGGCAAGATAGAGCATATAGGAACGACAACAATAAAAAGAGTCCCTAACCGTGGAAGAGACATTGCCCCTATGCTCTGTTCCTTCAAGACCGAGTTGCAGAAGTACAACTTCATGTTGCACATACAAACAAAAAAAAGCTCACAAGACAACAGTTTGGAGGAGTGGCGCAAGTTTGTATTCAACCATCTGCTACATTCCAAGGAGGGTGTAACTTATATATTACAACGCCTCAATGACGACGTTGGCATTATCGCTCCACCCGACTACATATTCTGTTACGACGCCACTGGCTGGACTCAGAACATGAAACAGGCGCAGGAAATAATAGACCGTTCAAAGTTGAACATCAGTCTTGAGGTTGAGGTTCCAACCGTTAAATTTCCACAGGGAAGCATGTTTTGGTGTAAGACAGACTACATTAAAGAGTTATTCAACATGGAATGGGAGTATAAAGATTTCCCAACGGAGCCTCTACCACTCGACGGCACCATGGCCCACGCACTTGAACGCCTGTTATTTCTATGGGGCACAGGCGAAAAGGGAAAGTGCTGCATGATATACAATAACGCCGACGAGATGTACCTAAGGGCAAGGGTGGAAAAAGAAATGCACGAATGCCACTCTAGCAAAAACGATCTTGAGAAGGAAAAAAGAAAGTTGCTGGCCAACGTGGCTGACATGGAGCAAGTCATGCAAAAAGAACGAATAGAACATAAAACATACTCTGAGGAGACATCAATACGCATCAAACAACAACTTGGCAGCATTGAGCATTTGAGAAGAAAAGTGCGCAAGTACAAGCGTCTGACATATGCGCTTGGCACACTTGCGACCTTTATCGCCACATATTCAATCATATGCATGGCGCTATAAGTACAACATCTCTCTGTCAACCCAGAAACAACACCGCATCATGAAAATACTTTATATCATACCATACATTCCATATCCTCTTCAAAGTGGCGGCAATCAGGCTTTTTTCAATTTCGCGAACGAAACAAGAAAGGAGCATGAAGTGTCGCTACTGCTCAACATTCGAAATGGCATTGACAAGAAAAACGCCAGCGAACTGAAGAAGATATGGCCTGATGTCACCATATACGAGTATGAGAAGGCCAACAAGCCAGAGACGCAAGACCCCACGCTTCTTATGCCAAAACTCGTAAGAAGACAGATTAGCCTGTTTGACAAAGTAGAACGGTCTATGGGAAGAAAGATTGCGAGAAGATACAACAAATATTGCGCCGTTGCCACAAGCAATGGAACGGCAGACAATAAGGACACATTCGACATTGGCGAGAATGTAAGGAAGCATTCCACACTATACAACAAGGTTTGTGATTTTGACGACGCTTACCTCGACTTCGTACACGACATTTGCAGGACAGGGTTTGACGTTATACAAACAGAGTTCTTCGAGTGTCTGCCTTTAGTTTATCTTATGCCTAACAACGTGAAGAAAGTGTTTGTGCATCACGAGTTACGCTTCATACGCATCAAGAACGAGATAAGCCTGTTTGACAACGTCTCTGCAGCCGACAGAATTCTTTTCAACGAAATAAAGGACCAGGAACTGGCAATGCTGAAGCACTATGACAAAGTGATAGTGCTAACAGACATCGACCGTGAGATATTGAAAAAGGAATTGGGCGACGTTGACATCCATGTGTCGCCAGCCATAACAGACGCCGCAAAGGCAAGGGAAGTAATGCCCTTCAAGCAAGCCCACGACTTGGTGTTTATTGGTAGCGGCGACCATTTTCCCAACGCTGATGGCGTATTGTGGTTTTGCGACAAGGTTGTGCCTTTTCTGAACAAGATGGACTTCAACGGCAAAGTATATGTCGTAGGGAAATGGAACGAAGAGACGAAGAAATGCGCAGAAAGGCTATACCCGCAGATTGTGTTCACCGGCTTCGTTGACGACCTTATGGGCTTTGTCAATGGCAAGATATCCATCGTGCCGATAAGGATTGGCAGTGGAATGCGAATGAAGATACTGGATGCCGTCGCTGCCAGCGCGCCAATAGTGACTACATCTAAAGGCTGTGAGGGACTGCCTTTCATCAATATGCAGGACTTTGTCATTGCGGATTCGCCAGAAGACTTCGCCAAAGCGATTGTCTCCATGCTGAAAGACACCGAAAGACAGGAAGAGATGGCCAACAACGCGGGCAAGAAAATGCACGGGATAATGGACACCCAAGAGCTTACAGAGAGAAGAATGACATTCTACAGAAACATGGTGGACTCTATAAATTACCACCGCAACAAACAATAAGACAATAGGGGTTACGTTTTGCTGGATTTATAGAACCCACCATAATAAGATGAAAGTTTCAATAATACTGCCCATCTACAACGTAGAAAAGTATATATCCTGCTGCATCGCATCTATCGCGGCACAGACATATGGCGACTATGATGTCATTGCCGTCGACGACTGTTGCCAAGACAATTCCATTGAGGTGATGAAAGACGCCATGAAGAAAGAAAACATGGCAGAGTCAAAGGTACACATAATCAGACACGACAAAAACAGAGGACTGTCGGCGGCGAGAAACACTGGCATTAAAGCGAGCGGGGCCGACTATGTGTACTTTCTTGACAGCGACGATACAATATCGCCTGATTGCATCGAATTGTTAGTTGAAGCCATAAACAAGCACAACAAGGCAGAGGGCACCATCGACATGGCTATTGGCGACTATGCTTTCGACGGCCCCAACATAGGATGTCCGAAACTAAACACAACTAAAGAACTGCTCAACCAAAAAGAATACATAAAAGAATACTGCAAAGAGCACGTTTATCCCATGGCATGGAACCGGCTTGTGAGGAGGCAGTTCATAATAAAGAACAACCTGTTTTTTGAAGAGGGACTGATACACGAAGACACTTTGTGGAACTTTGCCTTGCTTAAATACATTGGCTATGTGGCAACAGTCAACAAGGAAACTTACATATATAAGGTAAGGCCCAATTCCATTCAATCGTCCGACGACTTTGAAAAGCACTTCAATGCGAACTCATACATAGTAGGGAAGTTATGCGACATACAATTCTCCACACGCATATTGAAATACAACAAATATGTGTATAATTTCGTGGAGCAGGAGAAATTGCGGCATCTTTACGACTGCTACCGCTCTGGCAACATGCAACTTGTGCCACAGCTTTACAGCATATGCAGACAGAAGCCCCACCTAATGCCTTGGCAAGCAAAACTGCTTTGCTTTCCCCACACGAAAAGAATCAACGCACGAGACATGCACTATTCAGAATGCTACGAGCAAGGGCTAAAGACCTTTGCACGGCTTCCTGAAACCCTATAGGGCGGTTCTGCAACCGCTGTTGTCACCTGCTTTTGTGTGGCAGGCTCGACAGCCAACAACAAATGCGGAAGGACAGTGGCAACTTCGCGTTATGCCAGTCTTTCTCGGCATCCCACATACGCCTTATGTCACCATACACCTCTTCAGTCACAAAGGCGTCTTTGACATTCTCTATGTATCTAAGGAAATACCTCACCACATCAAGCCGTCTGGATATGCCAACAAGCCCTGACTGTATGTTCATATAAAAGAATTTGTGTTCCTCCCTAAACAAAAGTCCACTGCCAATGGCATTCGTCGTGACTTTGGCATCATGTATTCTGAAGTTGTTAAGAGGCTCACAAACATACAAGACTTTACCCTGCAACGCCAAATCCCGCCAGAAAATTTTGTCGCCGCAAGAACGGAACTGCATATACACATCATTCACTCCAGCAATGGCATCTTTACGAAACAATGCCATACTCGCATTGTATATATAGTTCTCCTTAAGCAAATGTTCCACCACAAAGGCACGCCCGTCATATATACGCCAAGGCTCCATGATGGTATAATCCTTATTGACAAAGGTGCCTGTAGGAGTCACCCAATTGGAATTAACGAACCCCACCTTTATGCTGGTGTCTTTTCTCATAAAGTCCAGCAATTTCTCCAACAATGTCGGGGCGGCATAGTCGTCGGCTTCCGCTATCCATATAAACTCGCCACGCGCCAACTCGAAGCCTTTACGCCACTGCTTGAAAGTTGACCCACTGTTTGTCTCATTGAAAACGATATGGGACACCAAAGGATTTGAACGATACTCCTCGATTACCTGCACGCTGTTGTCCTGCGAGCAGTCATCAAGAATTATAATCTCCAAATCCTTAAACGTCTGGCTTAAAACACTGTCAATACGCTGATTGAGGTATTTTGCATAATTATAATTCGGTATTATAACAGAAACTACGGGCAACATACATGCTGATTTTAGGGTGGTTCTATAAATTGGCTTTGCCTGACTTTGATACCATTGCCGAGAGCATATCGCCGGCGAGCAAGGGAGCGAAGGGAGCACACCTCGTTGCTTCCAATTTCACCGCCAGCAAAATCAGGAAAGCCCATCCACGCACACGGCACAGACGGGCTTTCCCTATTTTATTAACCTTAAAAACTTATGCTTTTAGAGCTTCGGTCCTGCTGCAACGAGAGCCTTGCCAGCCTCGTTGGTCTCATACTTCTTGAAGTTCTTGATGAAGCGAGCGGCCAAGTCCTTAGCCTTCTCTTCCCACTGAGCAGCGTCGGCGTAAGTGTCGCGGGGGTCGAGGATGTTGGGGTCAACGCCCTCAAGCTGCGTGGGCACTACGAAGTCGAAGAAAGGAATGGTCTTCGTGGGAGCTGCGTCGATAGAGTGGTTCAGGATAGCGTCGATGATGCCACGGGTGTCGCGGATGGAGATGCGCTTGCCTGTGCCGTTCCAGCCAGTGTTCACCAAGTAAGCCTTTGCGCCGCTCTTCTGCATCTTCTTCACCAGTTCCTCGGCATACTTTGTAGGATGCAGCTCAAGGAAAGCCTGGCCGAAGCAAGCCGAGAAGGTAGGAGTAGGCTCGGTGATGCCGCGCTCAGTGCCAGCCAACTTGGCTGTGAAGCCAGAGAGGAAGTAGTACTTGGTCTGCTCTGCGCTCAGGATAGACACGGGAGGAAGCACTCCGAAGGCGTCGGCGCTAAGGAAGATAACCTGCTTAGCTGCGGGACCCTGCGACAGAGGACGCTGTATGTTCTTGATGTGGTAGATAGGATAAGAAACGCGGGTGTTCTCGGTAACGCTCTTGTCGGCGAAGTCGATCTTGCCGTCCTTGTCAACGGTAACGTTCTCGAGCAGTGCGTCGCGGCGGATGGCGTTGTAGATGTCAGGCTCGCTCTCCTTGTCGAGGTTGATAACCTTGGCGTAGCAGCCGCCTTCGAAGTTGAACACGCCCTCGTCGTCCCATCCGTGCTCGTCGTCGCCGATGAGCTTGCGCTTCGGGTCGGTAGAGAGAGTGGTCTTGCCAGTGCCAGACAGGCCGAAGAAGATGGCGGTGTTCTCACCGTTCATGTCGGTGTTGGCCGAGCAGTGCATTGAAGCCATGCCCTTCAGAGGCAAGAAGTAGTTCATCATAGAGAACATACCCTTCTTCATCTCGCCGCCATACCATGTGTTGATGATAACCTGCTCCTTGCTGGTCACGTTGAACACAACGGCTGTCTCTGAGTTCAGTCCGAGTTCCTTCCAGTTCTCAACCTTGGCCTTCGATGCGTTGTAAACGATGAAGTCGGGCTCCTGGTCAAACTCTGCCTCGTTCTGAGGACGGATGAACATGTTGGTCACGAAGTGAGCCTGCCATGCCACCTCAACGATGAAGCGCACCTTCATGCGGGTGTCCTTGTGTGTGCCGCAGAAGCCGTCAACAACATAGAGCTTCTTGTTGGACAGTTCCTTCTTGGCTATTTCCTTCACTGCAGCCCAAGCTTCCTTGGTTGCGCGGTGGTTGTCGTTCTTATACTCCTCTGAAGTCCACCATACGGTGTCGTGCGAGTTCTCGTCGTCAACGATGAACTTGTCCTTGGGCGAGCGGCCGGTGTAGATGCCGGTCATCACATTGACTGCGCCAAGCTCGGTCTCCTGACCAACCTCGAAACCCTCAAGACCTTCCTTTGTCTCTTCGTTGAACAATACCTCATACGAGGGGTTGTAGAGAACTTCGGTCGTTCCACTGATGCCGTACTTCTCTAAAACTGACTTATCAAACTTTGCCATTTTATTAAATGTATTTAGTTGTGAATTACTTCTTTATAAGCCTTGCGACCCTATCGCCGCAATCGTCGGCAAAGGTAGCAAAAATTACAATCACGGCAAGCGTTTGCGAGCACAATTTTCCTCAAGCCACGGGCTTTTTAGGTTAAAGTAATGAAAATGAAAGTGCATTTAAATGCAATTGCAACTTGCAGTTTGCAAAAGAAAAGGTTACATCTTTCGCGCTACTTTTATTGTGGCCGCAGCCGCCATTGTCGCCCTAACGGCATTATATATTAATGTATAATCACGCCAAAAAACTGCTTTTTGTCGTCGCAACCATGTATGAAAGCCGTGGCGGATGCCAAGCAAACAGTGCTTACTTCAGCTGGAGTAAGAGCTTACACCAGTTGGAGTAAACGCTTACACCAGCTGAAGTAAGAGCTTACACCAATTGGAGTAAGCACTATTTGAGCAGGCTTCGCCACAACTTTGCGTAGTGGGTGCGGTGTCTCACCGCACGCCAAGCGACAATGCTACAGTTGCGACGTGAGACACGTCGCCCACTTCTTGCGCACCCACAACAATAAGAAAACAAATTGAGCAGTCTGCTTTCCGCCACCCTAAAAAAGATTAATGCGCCGACGAAAACGCAGTGTCCGTTGTCACAAGTCGGCGATAATGGCTACTTTTGCACTCCAATGAAGACACTTCACGCCATAGTCCTGACCCTGCTACTGCTCGCCACCAGCGGCGCGGCGGCGCAAGACGCTTACGTTTTCCCCACCGAGGTGAAGCCACTGCTGCACACCAAGTGGGGGCAGGACGCACCCTACAACAAGCTCTGCCCCGCCGAGAAAACCGACACCACGGGCAAGAATGCCCTGGCCGGATGCGGCCCGCTGGTGATGTCGCAGGTGATGCGGATGTACGCCTACCCGCCGTCGAGTCCGCAGTTGGGTTCGGTGTATGAGTGGAGCAAGATGTACGACGCAGTGGCCGACACGGCCAACGTCGAGGGCGACAACGCCATAGCGCGGCTGATAGCCGACTGCGGCACCGCCGCGAGCACCGAGTATGGGGCGAGCGCAAGCGCGACGAAGCTGAACGAGGTGGTGGCCGGCATGAAGAAGTGCTTCGGCTACAACCGCTACATGGCCATCGTCGACCGCGCCCACTATGGCGGAGCGACCGGCTCGCGCGACTGGAAGTCGCTGATATACGGCGAACTGCGCAGCGGCCGCCCCGTGATAATGCGCGCCGAGCGCGGAGCCAACGCCGCCCACGTGTTTATTATCGACGGGTGCCGCGACGGCAAGCTGCACGTGAACTGGGGATGGGGAGGCAAGCGCAACGGCTACTTCGACCCCGACACACTCAACGGCTACCGGCTCAACCAGCGCATGGTGGTTGACATAGCCCCACAGGGCTACACGCCGCAGACGCGCCGCATCAACACCGCCACCGCCGGCCACCTGACCAAGGCACTGAGCCAGCGCGACCGCGCCACGCTGCGCCACATAAAGGTGAGCGGAACGCTCAACCGCGCCGACATCGGCGTGCTGCGCCAGATGGCCACCAGCGGCAACCTGTGCACCATAGACATGAGCGAGGCGGTGGTGCTCACCCTGCCCGACTCGGCCTTCTACGGCTGCGACAACCTGGCCTACGTGGCTCTGCCGCTCACCCTGCCCGAGATAAGCGCCTACGCCTTTGCCTCGTGTACCAAACTCAACCGCGTTGACGTCTACTCGATGGTCAACGAGATAAAGCAGAGGGCATTCTACGGGTGCTTCTGCCTTACCGACGTGCGGCTGCCCTTCTCGCTGAAGGTGATAGGGGCCAACGCCTTCAACTCGTGCAACAGCTTGACCGACGTGCAACTGCCGCCGCTGCTCACCACTCTTGGCGCGGGGGCTTTCGCCAACGCCAAGAACCTCAGGTCGCTAAGCGTGCCCAAGGGCACGACGAAGATTGGGGCCGACGTGGTGAAGGGAACCAAGGTGGCCAAGATAAGGCGCACCTGAACGCAATGGGGCTTTTGCCACTGCCCACGCCGCCGGCACATTCCGTTGGCGACAATCCATTTCACAGAAAGAAACATCAAGAACAACCTTATTATATTATAGCACAAAATGAAAATACGCCGCTCCCTGCTGTCGTCGCAACTGTGCATGCTGCTCAACCTCGCACTGGTATACGTGGCCTACGAGGTGTGCCGCTTCGCCTATCTGTTTGAGAATTGGAGCACGTTCTCCGCCAACCTGTCGTGGCAGTCGCTGGGCGAGATGCTGCGCGGCGGCTGGATGTTCGACACGTCGGCCATACTCTACACCAACTCGCTCTACATCGTGCTCATGCTCCTGCCGCTCCACTGGAAGGAGAGCGGCGCGTGGCAGCGCGTGGCGCGGTGGGTGTTTGTGGTGGTCAACGCCATCTGCATAGCCATGAACCTGGCCGACGCGGTGTATTTCAAATACACTGGCCGGCGCACCACGGTGACGGTGTTCTCCGAGTTTGGCAACGAGCACAACCTGCTGGGCATATTCGGCGTGGAGCTGCTGCGCCACTGGTATCTTGTGGTGCTGGCCATAGTGCTGGTGTTCGGCCTGTGGCGGCTCTACTTCCGCCCGTCGGGCAAGCCCACGAGGTTCACCGCGCGCCCCTACCGCGCCAAGCCCTTGGCCATATACTATGCCGCCCACCTCGCTTGTCTGGTGGCAATAGTGCCTCTGTGCGTGTTTGGCATGCGCGGCGGAGCCTCCACGGCTGTGCGCCCCATCACGATAAGCAACGCCAACCAGTATGTTGACCGTCCGCAGGAGGCCGCCGTGGTGCTCAACACGCCCTTCTCCATGATACGCACCATCGACAAGCCCATATTCGTGGTGCCCGACTACATGGCGCCCGCCGAACTTGACGCAACCTACTCGCCGCTGCACCATCCTGCCGACAGCGCCACGGTGAGGCGCAAGAATGTGGTGGTGTTCATCGTCGAGAGCTTCGGACGCGAGTACATAGGCGGCTTCAACCACTGGCTCGACGGCGGACGCTACAAGGGCTACACGCCGTTTGTCGACTCGCTCATGCAGCACAGCGTCACCTACCTTTACTCCTACTGCAACGGCCGCAAGAGCATCGACGGCATGCCCTCCATTCTCTCGGGCATACCTATGTTTGTGGAGCCGTTCTTCCTCACGCCAGCGTCGATGAACAACGTGAGCGGCATTGCCGGAGAACTGCGCAAGAAGAACTACTTCACCGCCTTCTTCCACGGGGCGGAGAACGGGTCGATGGGCTTTCAGGCCTTCGCCCGCGCCACGGGCTTCGAGCGCTACTACGGGCGTACGGAGTATGACGAGGACAAGCGCTTCGGCGGCGACAACGACTTCGACGGCACCTGGGCCATCTGGGACGAGCCGTTCCTGCAATTCTATGCCGCCAAGATGTCGGAGTTCAAGCAGCCGTTCATGACGGCTCTGTTCACCGCCTCGTCGCACCACCCCTACGTAATTCCCGAAGAGTATAAGCAACGCTACCCCGAAGAGGGCATCGTGATACACAAGTGCATACGCTACACCGACAACGCGCTGCGCCGCTTCTTCGACACCGCCAAGCGGCAGCCGTGGTACAAGAACACGCTGTTTGTCATAACGTCTGACCACACCAACCTGAGCGACCACGACTACTACCAGACCGACCTCGGAGGCTTCTGCTCGCCAATAATATTCTTCGACCCAAGCGGCGATCTGAAGCCGGGCATGCGCGACGCCATAGCGCAGCAAATCGACATCATGCCGACGGTGCTGGGCTATCTGGGCTACGACCGTCCCTACGTGGCGTTCGGCTGCGACTTGTTCAACACTCCGGCCAAGGACACGTGGGCGGTGAACTACCTGAACGGCATCTACCAATACGTCAAGGGCGACTATCTGCTGCAGTTCGACGGCCAGCGCACCAAGGCCCTCTACCGCTTCCGCACCGACCTGCTGCTCAAGGACAACCTCGCCGACCGCCTGCCCAGCGTACGCCAGAGCATGGAGCACGAGGTGAAGGCCATAATACAGTCGTACATGACGCGAATGACCACCAATAGCCTCATCGTGAAGTAAGCCATTTTCCATTGACGAGCAGTTTACATATTGACTATCAAAACAAATACGTGTCATACCATTTGCATATGCCTACCAAAATTTGTATCTTCACATAGTAAAATATTGTAGTTCAGCTATGTAAAACCTGACAAACAACATATTCTATAAAAGTGCACTGCAAAAGAAAGATTTTCGGTAAAATATCAGGCGAAGTCAAACAAAATGTGTACTTTTGCAGCGCAAGAACCCGCCAAGCCTCTTAGCAATGCTTAAATCGGCGGGTCGTTTTATTTTTGTACTCACCATTATTGCATGCAGTACGAAAAACAATATTCCTCTCCCACACGGTTGTTGGAGACTCTTAAAGGCAGAGGGCTTGACTGCTCAGATGTTTCTGATGCAGAACCTTTGCTGAGGTCAGTTGGTTATTACCGATTGACGGGTTATCTCTATCCATTTTTGAAAACTCCAAAGATAAATTCTATGCCTATTTCAGGTCTCTTTTTGTCATATAAGCCAGATATTTAACATTTGATAATTTAAAAACACCCATAAATCCCACTTTTTATTGCCGTTTTTTGTTATTTTTTCCTCAAGAAAGTTTGCCAGTTCAGATATTATTTGTATCTTTGCGGCGTTAGGTTCAGCCGAGCCTCTTTACAATGCTTAAAATAGGCTGGGTGATTTTT
>CAVKUV010000041.1:0-27392 GCA_963659505.1 Lachnospiraceae bacterium | reverse complement strand
GATTTATCGGTTCTCCCTTGAAAACATATCCACATTTATAAGACTGAGTAGTTACTCCGGTGTCGCCCAACTGTGAAAAAAGAAGAACATGCGGTGCATTTTCCGACAAACACTTTGCTTATTATGAAATAATGCGATAACTTTGCAGACCCACGAAAACAACAAACATCATAACAAAACACTCATCAACGATGAATACACGAAGACTACTGTCGGCGCTGATATGCATTGTCATGTCGCTGCCTCTGCTCGCACAAGGGCAATACGGCTACCGTCCGGGCAGCTCCAACTATGTCGACGACCACGCCATCTATTACGGCTTGCGCTTGGGCCTGTCGCTGGCCACGGTAAACTCCGACGACGCCACCCTCGACGGCGGCAGCATGCAGGCCGGCCTTGTGGTGGGCGGAATAATTGGTTTCCAGCTGTCGCCCACCACGCCGCTGTTTCTTGAGTCGGGCTTGCTCTACACCGAGAAGGGCGGCAAGGGATATGTCGATGGCAAGAAGTTCACCTTCGACCTGAACTATCTGGAGATGCCCATCGTGGCGAAATACAAGTATGAGCTTGACGACGACCTGTCGGTGCAGCCGTTCATAGGCGGCTACCTCGCCCTTGGCGTTGGTGGCAAGGTGAAGAACTATGCCGAGAGGGCGGCGCGATCGTCGTTCTCCAACGACTATTTCCAGCGTTTCGACGGAGGCTTGCGCCTTGGCTGCGGAGTGGAATACGAGATGATGTATGCCGAGGTGGCCTTCGACTTGGGGCTTGCCAACATCAACCACGACGAGTTCGACTCGTCGAAGAACCGTTGCCTCAGCTTCAACATCGGCGTCAACTTCTGACGTGCCAGTGCCTTTTTGTCTGGCGCACATACAATTGGCGGAATTGGTCTCCTGCGCGGAAACCAGTTCCGCCAATTGCTTTTAGCGACACCGGAATAGGCGATTTGTTGTGGCAAAGACATCATTTTGTCGGCTTACACCAGTTGAAGTGAGAGCTTACACCAGTTGGAGTAAGAGCTTACACCAGTTGGAGTAAGAGCTTACACCAGTTGGGGTAAGAACTTACACCAGCCGAAGTAAGCGAAAAAAAAGATGAGTTTTGCCTGACTGACCATGGCATCCAGTGACGGTGAAAGAATAAGTGGGTATGATTTGCAGCTCGTATTTTTTTTTAAGATGTTTTCGTTTCGCGAAGAGGGAACATGGGGCTATGTGACTGAAAGATAGTGCAAGCCGAACGCAATGAAGCTTGCTTCAATTGCTGAGGCGCAGCCTATCTTATGCAAAAGAAGTCGCAAAAACGGCAAAAAGACAGGGTGGGTCAAACCCCACAAGCACATATGGACACATTCCACAAACTTGCTCAAGTTATTTTTTGAACATTACTAACGCCGTGAAACCAATCTTTTTCTGTAATTTTGCACAAAACATCTTGTATGGGAATTTTTGGCTTTTTCAACAAAAACAAGAAAGCGACGCTCGACAAGGGTCTGGAAAAGACCAAGACAAGCGTGCTCGACAAACTCACGCGTGCCGTGGCCGGCAAGTCGAAGGTTGACGACGATGTGCTCGACAACCTTGAGGAAGTGCTTATAACAAGCGATGTCGGTGTGGACACCACCCTGAAGATAATCCACCGCATAGAGGAGAGGGTGGCGCGCGACAAGTATCTCGGCACCTCGGAGCTGAACCGCATACTCCGCAGCGAGATAGCCTCGCTGCTTGAGGAGAACAACGCCGGCGACTCCGACAACTGGGACTTGCCCACCGACCACCGTCCATACGTCATCTTGGTGGTTGGTGTAAACGGCGTGGGCAAGACGACCACCATAGGCAAGCTGGCCTACCAGTTTAAGAAGGCTGGCAAGAAGGTGTATCTCGGCGCAGCCGACACATTCCGTGCCGCCGCCGTCGAGCAGCTGTGCATCTGGGGTGAGCGCGTGGGCGTGCCTGTGGTGCGCCAGCAGATGGGCAGTGACCCTGCGTCGGTGGCCTTCGACACACTGAGCAGTGCCAAGGCCAACGGAGCCGACGTTGTGATAATCGACACCGCCGGGCGTCTGCACAACAAGGTGGGACTGATGAACGAGCTGAAGAAGATAAAGGAGGTGATGAAGAAGGTGCTTCCGCAAGCCCCCGACGAGGTGCTTCTTGTGCTCGACGGCAGCACCGGGCAGAACGCCTTCGAACAGGCAAGGCAGTTTGCAGCCGTCACTCAGATAACGTCGCTGGCCATAACCAAGCTCGACGGCACGGCCAAGGGCGGCGTGGTGATAGGCATAAGCGACCAGATGAAGGTGCCTGTGAAGTATATCGGCTTGGGCGAGGGCATGGAAGACTTGCAGCTGTTCAACCGGAGCCAGTTTGTTGACTCGCTGTTCAGCAAAGAGGACGATTAGAAATTGTCAGTAGGGTGGGGCTTCAAAGTCCACCACACTGCACCGATTACACCTTATTTATTATATATAGGTTGTGAGACGAGGCGACGCATCGTTTCGCAGCGGCATTAACAACGCATTTAGGATTGAAACGTAATACGATAGACATCGTGACCATGGGGTGCTCGAAAAACCTTGTTGACAGCGAGACCCTCATGGCCATGTTTGAGGCCAACGGCTACAAATGCACCCACGACGCCGAGAGGCCGACTGGCGAGATAGCCGTGATAAACACGTGCGGCTTCATCGAGGCGGCAAAGGAAGAGAGCATCAACACCATTCTTGAGTTTGCACAGGCAAAGGATGAGGGACGGTTGAGCAAGTTGTTCGTCATGGGCTGCCTCTCGCAGAGATACCAAAAGGAGCTGGAGGCCGAGATACCTCAAGTTGACAAGTTCTATGGCAAGTTCAACTACAAGCAGCTGCTTGCCGACCTTGGCAAGGCCGACGTGGTGGCATGCGACGGGCGGCGCCACCTCACCACGCCGCGCCACTATGCCTATCTGAAGATAAGCGAGGGTTGCGACAGGCACTGCGCCTACTGCGCCATACCAATAATGACGGGCCGCCACACCAGCCGTCCTAAGGACGAGATTTTGGCCGAGGTGCGCAGTCTTGTGGCTGGTGGCGCCAAGGAGCTGCAGGTGATAGCCCAGGAGCTGACATACTATGGCATCGACATCGACGGCCATCAGGGCATAGCCTCTCTTGTGGCCGACATCGCGGCTGTGCCGGGCGTGGAGTGGATACGCCTGCACTATGCCTATCCAGCCCATTTCCCGTGGGACTTGCTCACCGTGATGCGCGACACGCCCAACGTGTGCAAATACATCGACATAGCCTTGCAGCACATTTCCGACCACATGCTAAGCCGCATGCAGCGCCATGTCACCAAGGCCGAGACCTACGAGCTGGTGGAGCGCATGAGGCGCGAGGTGCCAGGCATACACATACGCACCACGCTGATGGTGGGCTTCCCCGGCGAGACCGAGGAGGACTTTGCCGAGCTGATGGACTTTGTGCGCTGGGCGCGCTTCGAGCGCATGGGCGCATTCGCCTATTCGGAGGAAGACGGCACCTATTCGGCCGACAACTATGCCGACGACGTGCCGCCCGAGGTCAAGGAGGACAGGCTCAACCGCCTGATGGCCTTGCAGCAGCGCATAAGCGCCGAGGTGGAAGCCGACAAGGTGGGGCAGACCATGCGCGTGGTGATCGACCGCAAGGAGGGCGACTACTACATTGGGCGCACCGAGTTCTGCTCGCCCGAGGTTGACCCCGAGGTGCTCATTCCGGCCAGCGAGCGCAGGCTCACCGTGGGCAAATTCTACGAGGCCCGGATTACCGGCTCCGAGGAGTTCGACCTCTACGCCACGACAATGCTTTAGAGCGGTTCTTTCGTCTTGGCAGACTGCCGCAGCATGCTTTGCATGCCTGGAGGCATGGCCGTTGTGGCCACCCATGACGGCCATGCGAAACTAAACAACAGACCCCACCATCACAACATTAATGAACAACAAAGACTTCATACTAGCCTTGTCGTCGCGCATAGGCAGGACACAGGTTGACACCCAACGTCTGGTGACTGCCGTCATCGACGCCATGGCCGACAACCTGATAGAGGGCGACAATGTGGCCATAAACGGGTTTGGCACGTTTGAGATAAAGAAGAAGCACGAGCGCGTCATGGTAAACCCATCAACGCGCAAGCGCATGCTCGTGCCGCCAAAGCTGGTGCTTGGCTTCAGGCCAAACGTGGGCTTGAAGGAATTGCTCAAAGGCCAACCACCAACTAAAGAATGACACCCATGGACACAGTAGGAATAAAGGACATCGCCGCTTTGTTCGCCAAGCGGACAAAGCTTGGGAACATAGAGGCCGAGGCGTTTATCAACTCCATGTTCTTGGTGATAAGGCAGGGGTTGGAGGCCGACCGGCAGGTGAAGATACGCGGTTTCGGCACGTTCAAGGTGATTGACGTGGAAGATCGCGAGAGCGTCAATGTCAACACTGGCGAGCGCGTGGTGATAAAGGGCCATGGCAAGGTGACCTTCACCCCCGACGCCACGATGAAGGAGTTGGTTAACAAACCGTTCGCCCTGTTCACCACCGTCGCGCTGAACGATGGGGTTGAGTTTGACGACTCTGATGCCGACGACCCGACTGACGGCGATGGCGCAGATCAAGACGGCAATGGCGAGTGGCCGACGGAACAACCCGTTGCCGATGCGGAGCCGCAGCCCGTTATAACAGAAGGGGTAGAGCCGGAACCACAGCCCACCGCATCTGAAAATGTTGAGGCGGAGTCGCAACCTGTCGCGACTGAAGACATCGAGGCAAGTCCGCAGTATGTCGCAACAGAAACTGTTGGGGAAGAGCCTCAGTCGGTTGCTTCAGAAGGCGTTGAAGCTGAACCGCAGCCGGCAGCCGCAGTCGCCAATGAGTCAGAAGCGTCTGAGCCTGTAGTGTTAGAGACGGAGGTTGTTGGGCCGTCAGAGGAAAACGCAGCGGCTGACGCATCGCCAGTGGAAAGTTTGCCGCACGAAGAACCGCAAGAGGAGGAGCAACCACGGGGTGGAACAGGCAATGACGGCGACGTGGACGACAGCACTGAGGCCGCCGGAACTGATGAAGCCACAGAAGAGGTTGAAGAGGAGACCGCTTGCCGTAGGCACAGCCGGAGGGTCTTCGGTGTGTTGCTATATGGCCTTGTCACACTGATACTGATGGGCGCATCGGCCTATCTTGGCATGGAGTATGGTAGGCGCGAGGCGACCGCAACGAGCGGCGCAGTCGCAAAGCCTGCGGCGGCAGTGGAAAGACCCTCGGCAGAAAGCCAGCCCAAGCCACAGGTTCAGCCGAGCGACACCGCAAAGGCCAACGCCGCAGAAAACGCAGCCCAAGAGACTGCCGCCGAGCCGCGTAATGCGGAAAAAGAACCGCAGGGCAACGACGGCAAGGCCGACGACGGGATGGACGCGGCACAGGTGGCCGCACGATATGCCGAAAAGGACATAAGGGTGCGCACTGGCGCATATAGCATAACTGGACTCGACCACACCGTGAAGGTGAAGGAGGGCGAAAGCCTGAAGAGCATAAGCGAACATGAGCTTGGACGTGGCATGGCGTGCTACGTTGAGGTGTTCAACGGCTTGGCCGAAGGCAGCGAGGTGAAGCCAGGCCAAACGCTGAAGATACCCAAGCTGCAACTGAGGAAGTCGCTCCGCAAGAATAGTGAGTAGAGCGAGTGTGCGGAAAGGCACTCCAAATATGAAAAGGTGGCTTGAAGCCGCCTTTTCATATTTGAGGTGGTTCTATAAAATGGCTTTGCTTGATTTGGGAAGCTTGCAAATTCCCATTGGCGGTGAAGGAATAAACTAGTATGTTTTTCATCCTCACTCGGTTCATTTCCATTACATATATTAAAATGCTCTTAATATTTTTTAGACGCCAATCAGCCACCTTTCCCCTATTTATTGACTATCTTTGCGCAAAATTTAAAGGAGGGAAAGCCCCCTTGACCCATTTGACATAACGAACAAAACACAACAGACAAAACAAATGGCAGAATCAATAGACATCCGTGAACTGAACATACGGATAGAACAGCAAAGCTCTTTCGTGACCAACCTCACCACGGGGATGAACCAAGTCATCGTCGGACAGAAGCACCTTGTGGAGTCGCTTCTCATTGGCTTGCTGAGCGACGGACACATATTGCTCGAAGGTGTGCCAGGACTGGCCAAGACATTGGCCATAAAGACGCTGTCGCAGCTCATCGACGCCGACTACAGCCGCATACAGTTCACTCCCGACCTGTTGCCGGCCGATGTTGTTGGCACAATGATATACTCGCAGAAAGACGAGCGGTTTCAGGTGAAGAAAGGCCCTGTGTTTGCCAACTTCGTGCTGGCCGACGAGATAAACCGCGCTCCGGCCAAGGTGCAGAGCGCATTGCTTGAGGCCATGCAGGAGAAGCAGGTGACCATAGGCAGCGAGACGTTCAGCTTGCCGTCGCCATTCCTCGTGATGGCCACACAGAACCCCATAGAGCAGGAAGGCACTTATCCGTTGCCCGAGGCGCAGGTGGACCGCTTCATGCTCAAGGTGGTGATTGGCTACCCCACGATAGAGGAGGAGAAGAGCATCATCCGCGAGAACATAAGGGAAAGCTTGCCGAGCGTGTCGCCCGTGTGCTCCATCGACGAGATACTGCAGGCGCGGAAGGTTGTGCGCGACGTGTACATCGACGAGAAGATAGAACAGTACATCGCCGACATCGTGTTTGCCACACGCTATCCCGACCGCTACGGGCTGAAGGACCTCAAGGACATGATTTCGTTTGGCGGCAGTCCGCGCGCCAGCATCTCACTGGCCAAGGCAGCCCGCGCCTACGCCTTCGTGAAGCGTCGCGGCTATGTGGTGCCTGAAGACGTGAGGGCTGTGGCACACGACGTGCTGCGCCACCGCATCGGACTAACGTATGAGGCCGAGGCAAGCAGCGTGACGAGCGAGGAGATAGTGAGCCGTATAATAAACAAGGTGGAGGTGCCTTGACATTAAATACCAATGGACACGCAGGAAATCATAAGGAAAGTAAGGAAGATAGAGATAAAGGCGCGCGGACTGAGCAACAACATCTTTGCGGGGCAGTACCACTCGGCCTTCAAGGGGCGTGGCATGGCTTTCAGCGAAGTGAGGGAATACCAGTTTGGCGACGATGTGCGCGACATCGACTGGAATGTCACCGCACGCTTCCATCGCCCTTATGTAAAGGTGTTTGAGGAGGAGCGCGAGCTTACCGTGATGCTGCTCATCGACGTGAGCGGCTCGCTTGATTTCGGAACTACAAAGCAGATGAAGCGCGACATGGTGGTGGAGATTGCCGCCACGCTCGCCTTCAGTGCCATACAGAACAACGACAAGATTGGCGTGGTGTTCTTCTCCGACAAGATAGAAAAGTACATACCAGCCAAGAAGGGGCGCAAGCACATACTTTACATCATACGCGAGCTGCTCGACTTCAAGGCCGAGAGCCGCAAGACCGACGTCGGCAACGCAATCGACTTCCTGTCGGGGGTGATGAAGCGGCGGTGTACGGCATTTCTCATGAGCGACTTCTACGACCGCTCCGACTTCAGCCATCGGCTCACGGTGTGCAACCGCAAGCACGACCTCGTGGCCATTCAGGTGTATGACCGCCGCGCCAAGGAGCTTCCCGACGTGGGACTGATGAAGATAGTCGATGCCGAGACGGGTTTTGAGCAGTATGTCGATACCAGCTCGCGTAAGTTGCGCGACTCTTACCGGCAGTATTGGCTCAACCGCCAGGCTAAGTTGCTTGAGGCGTTCAGCAAGAGCAATGTAGACAACGTGTCGATAGCCACCGACGAGGATTTCGTTGGCCAACTGATGTTGCTTTTCAGTCGTCGCGGTTGACGGCGGTTGGCGCGGAATGTCCGTCGGGCCGACGGCGTTCAATAAAATGAAAGACAAGGATGAAGAAGTTTTTTACCACCATATTGCTGCTCGTTTTCGGGGTGGTTGGCCTGTCGGCGCAAGTCACCGTAGAGGCTACAATCGACTCGATAGAGATGGTCATTGGCCAGCAGGTGCATGTGACGGTGAAGGCGACGGCACCCGAACGCTCAAGGGTGGTGTTCCAATCGCTGAAGCCAAGGCAGGTGCTCACGCCTGGCGTTGAGGTTGTCGATGTGGCCAACCTTGGCACCGAGACCGTTGACAATGGCATTTCCGTAAGCCAGCGGCAATACACGCTTACATCGTTCGACGGAAAGTTGTATTACCTTCCGCCATTCACCGTATATGTTGACGGCAAGCCGTATAAAAGCAAGAGCCTTGCACTGAAAGTGCTTGAGGTGGAAGTAGATACGGCCAATGTAGAACAGTTTTTCGGTTCCAAGGATGTGCAGGACAACCCATTCCTGTGGGAAGAGTGGGCACCGCTGTTTTGGGCATCGGTGCTCATGGTTGTGCTTTTCGTTGTGGCCTGCTACCTCTATGTGCGCCTCAGACAAGGCAAGCCCGTTGTCACCCCACGGCTTAGGATGGTGAAGCGGCTGCTGCCCCACCAAAAGGCCATGAAGGAGATTGAGCAGATAAAGGCCGACCGCATGGTAAGCTCGGAGAACCAGAAGGAATACTACACCAAGCTTACCGATACGCTGCGCCGATATATCGAGGAGCGCTATGGCTTCAGTGCAATGGAGATGACGTCGGCCGAGATAATCGACCGCCTGACGAGCACCGGCGATGCAAAGGCCATAGATGAGCTGACAACGCTGTTTCGCACGGCCGACCTCGTGAAGTTCGCCAAGTTCTCGGCTCTCATCAACGAAAACGACATGAACCTCGTGTCGGCCATAGAGTTCATCAACTCGACCAAGCAGGACAACCAACCGGCAGAGCGGATGGAGCGGCCCAAGCTAACCGAGGAGGAGCGGCGCACCGTGAAGAGCCGCCGCACGCTTGTGGCGGTAATTGCCGTGTCGGTGGCCATCTGCGTTGGCTTGTTGGTGTATGTGGTCTACGAGACGTATCAACTGATGCAATAAAGAAAGTTAAGAGGACACAGATGGAATTTGCCAATAAAGAATATTTCTTCCTGCTCTTGCTGGTCATACCCTACCTGTTGTGGTATGTGATGTACAGGAAAAAGAGCGAGCCGACGCTGCGCATTGGCGACACGTTTGCCTTCCGCTACGCCCCGAAGAGCTGGAAGGTGCGCCTCATGCCGCTGCAACCCTTGTTGAGGGTGGCGGCGTTTGTGCTGCTCGTGGTGGCTCTGGCGCGCCCGCAGACAAAAAACTCGTGGAGCAGCAAGTCGGTTGAGGGCATCGACATAATGCTTGCCATGGATGTCTCAACG
Organism: Lachnospiraceae bacterium; assembly: GCA_963659505.1. GTDB lineage: Bacteria > Bacteroidota > Bacteroidia > Bacteroidales > Bacteroidaceae > Prevotella. The sequence continues at coordinate 18,060 of CAVKUV010000041.1, read as the reverse complement.
TCGATGCTGGCCGAAGACTTGAAGCCCAACCGCATAGAGGCAGCCAAGCAGGTGGCGGCAGAGTTCATTTCGGGCAGGCCCAACGACAACATCGGCTTGTCGATATTCGCCGGCGAAGCCTTCACGCAATGCCCCATGACCACCGACCATGCGTCGCTGCTCAACCTGCTGCAGGGGGTGCGCACCGACATCGCCGCTCGCGGACTGATACAGGACGGAACGGCCATCGGAATGGGACTGGCCAATGCCGTGAGCCGACTGAAGGACTCGAAGGCCAAGAGCAAGGTGGTGATACTGCTCACCGACGGAAGCAACAACATGGGCGACTTGTCGCCGATGACCTCGGCAGAGATAGCGCGCAGCCTTGGCATACGCGTCTATACCATCGGTGTGGGCACCAACAAGGTTGCTCCCTACCCAATGCCTGTGGCCGGTGGCGTGCAGTATGTCAACGTGCCGGTGGAAATCGACACCAAGACGCTGAGCGACATAGCTGCGGCCACTGAGGGCGACTTCTACCGCGCCACCAACACGTCGGAGCTGCACCGCATCTACAAGGAGATTGACCGTCTGGAGAAGTCGAAGCTCAACGTCACGCGTTTCAGCAAGAGATACGACGCCTACCAGCCCTTTGCGCTGGCGGCGACGGTGCTGCTGCTCATCGAGCTGCTGCTGCGCATGACGATATTTAGGAGAATACCATAATCACTGTGCGTAATGTTTAGATTTGAATCACCAGAATACCTATATTTGCTCATCGTCGTGCCAGTGCTGGCGTTGCTGCGCCTCATTGCTGTGCGTGGCCGCAAGCGCAAGTTGCGCCGCTTTGGCGACGCGCAGTTGCTTGCCCAGCTGATGCCTGGCGTGTCGCGTTGGCGTCCGGCCATAAAGTTTTGGCTGCTTGAGGCAGCATTGGCCGCGCTCATTGTCATGGTGGCGCGTCCGCAGATGGGCACGCGCATAAGCAACGAGAAGCGTGTGGGCATCGAGACCGTCATAGCCCTCGATGTGAGCAACTCGATGAAGGCCGAGGATGTAGCCCCCAGTAGGCTTGACCGGGCAAAGATGATGGTGGAGAACTTGGTTGACAAGTTCACCGACGACAAGATTGCGCTCATCGTCTTTGCCGGCGACGCTTTCATACAGTTGCCCATCACGAGCGACTATGTGTCGGCCAAGATGTTTCTTTCCGACATCAACCCGTCGATGATAACCACCCAAGGCACCGACATTGCCCATGCCATCGAGCTTAGTTCGCGCAGTTTCACGCAGCAGGAGGGCATAGGGCGCGCCATAATCGTTATAACCGACGGTGAAGACCATGAGGGTGGGGCGGTAGAGGCTGCCGCCCAGGCCAAGAAGCGCGGCATGAGGGTGTATGTGCTCGGCATTGGCTCGCCAAGTGGTTCGCCAGTTCCCGACGGACAGGGTGGCTACATGAAGGACAACAGCGGCAGCACCGTGATGTCGAAGCTTAACGAGGATATGTGCAAGCAGGTGGCCGAGGCTGGCGGTGGAGCGTACATCCATGTTGACAACAACAGCAATGCGCAGGACCAGCTCGACAAGGAGCTGGCGGCTTTGTCGCAGAAGGAGATGGAGACGACGGTGTATAGCGACTACGACGAGCAGTTTCAGGCTTTTGGCATAATTGCCTTGATATTGCTTGTGGTGGAGGTGTGCCTGTTGGAGTGCCGCAGCCCGCTGCTTAAGAATGTGAGTCTCTTTGGCCGCAAGCGCAAGACAGTGGCCGTGGCGCTGCTATTGTTGTCGTCGGCGGCAACTTTCGCTCAGAACGACAGGCAATACATTCGCGAGGGCAACAAAGCCTTCCGCACGGGCGACTACGCCAACGCTGAGGTGGCATACCGCAAGGCGGTGGAGAGGAACCCGCGCAACCCCCAGGCCATATTCAACCTTGGCAATGCCTTGTTTGCCCAAAAGAAGGACTCGGCAGCCGTGCAGCAATATGAACAGGCGGCCAAGGTGGAGACCAATCCCAAGCGCAGGGCCATGTCGTATCACAACATAGGTGTGGTGTGCCAAAGCCATAAGATGTATGGCGAGGCCATCGAGGCTTACAAGGAGGCGTTGAGGCTTGTGCCTGGCGACGACGAGACTCGCTACAATTTGGAGCTGTGCAAGCGTCAGCAGAAGAACCAAAACGACAAGAACAAGCAGCAAAAGCAGGACAACAAGAACAATAAGGATAAGAACAACAAGGATAAGAACAACAAGGACAAGCAGGACAAGGAAAAGCAGCAGAAGAACGACGACAAGCAGCAGAACAAGCAGCAGCAAAACAAGGAGAAAATGAGCAAGGACAACGCCGAGCAATTGCTTAATGCAGCTGTGCAGCAGGAGAAAGGCACACAGGAGCGCATGAAGAAGGCCATGCAGCAGCCTCGTTCGAGAAAGTTGCAGAAAAATTGGTGATCAGTTATATGAAGCGACTAAATACTTTTATCGTCTTTTTGCTGGCGGGTTGCCTGGCGTGTCTCGCCCAGCGGTTGGTGGGCGAGGCTCCTTCGCAGGTGGCGGTTGGCGAGCAGTTCAGGCTCACCTACACCATTGCCACGCAAAACGTGAATGGCTTCAAGGCCGCCGGTATGCCCGACGCCTTTGAGGTGCTTATGGGACCGAGTGAGTCGAGACAGTCGAGTTTCCAGATTGTCAACGGCCACACCAGCTCGTCGTCGTCCATCACATACACCTTTATATTGTGCGCCAACAAGGGTGGCACATTCACCATTCCTGCCGCACGCATATCTGTTGGGGGCAAGACTGTGGCCTCCAACTCATTGAAGATACACGTGAGCGGTTCGGCCCGCAGTGGCGGCAGCGGAGGCCGCCAGCAAGGTGGCGAGCAGCAGATGCGTGCCGCAGGGTCGCGCATATCTGGCGCAGACCTCTTCATCAAGGTTAGCGCCAACAAGCAGCGTGTGCATGAACAGGAGCCAATATTGCTTACATATAAGGTGTACACGCTTGTCGATTTGACTCAGCTCAACGGTAAGATGCCCGACCTGAAGGGCTTCCACACCCAGGAGATACAGTTGCCGCAGCAAAAGAGCTTCAAGGTGGAGAACTATAATGGGCGTCCTTACCGAACGGTTACGTGGAGCCAGTATGTGATGTTCCCGCAGATAACAGGCAAACTTGAGATACCAAGCATAACATTCGACGGCATCGTCGTGCAGCAAAACCGCGACATCGACCCCTTTGAGGCGTTCTTCAATGGAGGGTCTGGATATGTCGAGGTAAAGAAGAAAATAAAGGCTCCAAGCCTTACAATACAGGTTGACCCTCTGCCCACACGTCCTGCGGGCTTCTCTGGTGGAGTGGGGCAGTTCAGCATTTCCGCCCAGCTCGACAAAACAAGCGTGAAGGCCAACGACCCGATAAACTTGCGCGTGGTGGTGAGTGGACGTGGCAACTTGAAACTGATAAAGGAGCCGACGGTAAACTTCCCAAAGGACTTCGACACGTATAGCGCGAAGGTGACCGACAAGACAAAACTGACAGCCAATGGCGTTGAGGGCAACATGATATACGACATCATGGCTGTGCCTCGCCATCCTGGAAAGTATGAGATACCGCCAGTGGAGTTCGTCTACTACGACACCAACTCCAATGCCTATAAGACTGTGCGCACACAGGGCTTCACCCTTGATGTGGCCAAGGGTGCCGGTGGCAGTGCCGTGGCCGACTACACCGGGCAGTCGGATGTGGAGCAACTCAACAAGGACATACGCTACATCAAGTTGGGCGGAGTGCAACAGCAGGGGCGTGACGGCTTCTTCTTCGCCTCGCCAATGTATTGGGTGTGGCTCGCTGTGCTGGTTGTGGTGTTCGTCTCGCTGTTTGTGGTGTTCCGCCGCCGTGCCATCGACAATGCCGACTTGGTGAAGCAGCGTGGCAAAAAGGCCAACCGCGTGGCCACAAAGCGCTTGCGCGTGGCTGCAAAACTCATGGTAGCTGGGCAGTCGGGTGCCTTCTACGACGAGGTGCTGCGTGCATTGTGGGGCTATGTGGGCGACAAACTGAACATCCGCGTGGAGAACCTCTCGCGCGAGAACATCAACCAGCGTCTGTCGGAGCGTGGCGTGGGGCAGGCAGTCATCGACCGCTTCATCGAGGCACTCGATGAGTGTGAGTATGAGCGCTATGCTCCAGGCGACATCGCGGGCAACATGAACAAGACTTTCGAGGCTGCAATGGATGCCATAACCCAAATCGACAATACCATGAAACGCAAAGGCCGCTCTGGCCGTGGTGGCAGTGCCGCCGTTGGCATGGCCTTGTTGTTGGGCTTGGCGTTGGCTCCCGTGGATGCGCGGGCCATAACCAAGGCCAACGCCGACAGTGCCTATGCGCACGAAAACTACCAACAGGCCATCAAGGACTATGAGGAGCTGCTTGAGAGCGGCGAAAGCTCTGCCTTGTACTACAATCTCGGCAACGCCTATTACCGCATGGGCAACATCACCCACGCCATAATTAACTATGAGCGCGCGCTGCTGCTCTCGCCGGCCGACGGTGATATAAGGTTCAACCTGCAGCTTGCCCGCACCAAGACCATCGACAAGATAACGCCAGAGTCGGAACTGTTCTTCGTTTCGTGGTATCATGCCATTGTCAATATGGCGAGTGTCGATGGCTGGGCTTATATGTCGCTTGGGTCGCTTGCCGTGGCCATAGTGCTTGCGTTGCTCTACCTGTTTGCCTCGCGCATTTGGCTGCGCAAGGTGGGCTTCTTTGGCGGCTTCGCCCTGCTCGCGCTCTTTGTCGTGGCCAACCTGTTTGCATTCCAGCAGCGGCGTTTCATAGAAAATCGTGACGGAGCTGTTGTCGTCTCTTCGTCGGTGACGGTGAAAAGCACCCCGGCCAAGAGCGGAACCGACTTGTTCATTTTGCACGAAGGCACGCGCGTGAGCATAACCGACGGCAGCATGAAGGGTTGGAAGAAGGTGCGCCTTGCTGACGGACGTGAGGGCTGGATGGAAACTTCCAGCATGGAAATAATATAAGGATGGCTATAGGCGGGTTCTATAAATTATCTTTGATGGATTTTTGAGTTTTAGCCGAGCCGAATTTTCTTTGGATAAGATAGGATGCACCTCAGCAATTGAAGCGAGCTTCATTGCATTCGGTTTGCACTTTCTTTCTGAAAGAGCATAGCGGGCTATACGACTGAAGAAGAAAGTAAAATATGCCGGATAAAATCAAAAAGACACAAAGAGCAATCCGTCTAAAGAGAATGTTTAACAATGCGTGGAATTTATAGAACACGCCTATCAAGATAGCTATTGTAACAAAGCAAAAAAGCATGGATTGGGATGCCTTAATACATATAGACAAGAACTTGCTGCTGGCACTTAACGGCAGCGATTCGTTGTTCTTCGACGGACTGGCTACAGTGCTTACCGCCCCTTCCACGTGGATACCACTGTATTTGGCTCTGCTCTATGTGGTGATAAACAACAACGACAATGTGCGTCAGATAGTGCAGGTTGTGGCTTGTGCCCTGCTATGTGTCGTGCTTGCCGGAACCATCGACGACACCATTGTGAAGCCGCTCGTCGCCCGTTGGCGCCCAACCCACGACCCGGAGATAGGTTTGCTCGTGGATGTAGTCAACGGATATCGTGGAGGCAAGTATGGTTTTTTCTCCGCCCACGCCGCAAATACATTTAGTCTGGCTGTGTTCTTCAGCATTGTGATGCGCAGCGGGAGGCTTGCGGTTCTGTTGTTCTCGTGGTCGTTGGTCAACTGCTGGACCCGCGTCTACCTTGGTGTGCATTTCCCCGGCGACATCCTGTGCGGCATAGTGTGGGGTGGGCTTGTAGGAGCCGCCATGGCATGGCTCTGCCTGTGGCTTAACCGCCGTATGGGCGAGCGGCCAAACTTCATATCAACGCAATATACGTCAACCGGCTATAGTCTCGTTGACATCGACATAGTGATGAGCGTCATGGGCTTCACGCTAATCTACGTTGTCGTTAAAGCCTGCATCATCATCTGACAAAACTCATACAGTCCATTATGGATACGAAACACATACAGATAAGCGACTACGACTATCCGCTGCCTGACGGGCGCATAGCAAAATTCCCAATCGAGCAGCGCGACCACTCAAAGCTGCTTGTATATCGCCACGGCGAAATCAGCGAAGACCTGTTCTATAACATTCCCAACTATCTGCCGCACGGTGCGCTTATGGTGTTCAACAACACCAAGGTGATACAGGCGCGCATGCACTTCCGCAAGGTAACGGGTGCGCTTATCGAGGTGTTCCTGCTTGAGCCTGCGTGTCCTGCCGACTATGAGCAGATGTTCCAGACCACTGGCTCGTGCTCGTGGCTTTGCCTTGTGGGCAACCTCAAAAAGTGGAAAGGCGAGCCGCTGCAACGCCTGATAACTGTGGACGGCGATACGTTTACGCTCACTGCCACCTATGGCGGCGAACGCCACACCAGCCACTGGATAAACTTCGAGTGGGACAACCCACACGTCACCTTTGCCGAGATAATCGATGCAGTGGGTGAGTTGCCAATTCCGCCATACTTGAACCGTGAGGCGCAAGAGAGCGACAAGACAACCTACCAGACTGTGTATTCAAAGATAAAGGGCAGTGTTGCCGCCCCTACGGCTGGACTGCACTTCACCGACGATGTCCTTTCAGCCATCGACTCCATCGGCATCGACCGCGAGGAGCTTACGCTGCATGTCGGTGCCGGCACGTTCAAGCCAGTGAAGAGCATCACCATCGAGGGGCATGAGATGCACACTGAATACATAAGCGTAAACCGCGCCACGCTGCAAAAGCTCATCGATCACGACGGATGTGCAATCAGTGTCGGCACCACAAGTGTCAGAACACTTGAGAGTCTGTACTACATGGGACTGCGCCTGTCGAAAAACCCCGACCTCACTGAAGAGCAGCTGCACATCGACCAATGGGAGCCTTACGAAACAGAGGCCACGCTCTCGGCTGTCGATGCCATAAGGCAACTCCTTGCCTTTCTCGACCGCAATGGACGCACTGTGCTCCATTCCAGCACGCAGATAATAATAGCTCCTGGCTACGACTACAAGATTGTGAAGATGCTTGTAACCAACTTCCATCAGCCCCAAAGCACGTTGCTTTTGCTTGTCAGCGCTTTCGTCAACGGCAATTGGCGCGCTATCTACGACTATGCCTTGGCTCACGATTTCCGCTTCTTGAGCTATGGCGACAGTTCGCTGCTCATTCCTTAAGCGCATTACTCTCTGTGGCCGTAACCATCAATTGGGCTATGGCCACACAGCGATATTATGAATATTACATAACAGAAGGCGGGTTCTATAATATCCGTCTATACATAGAAATTTAACACAGCGTGGAATTTATATGACACGCCATTACATAGACACTGAATATGAAGAAAGGTGATAAGGTACGCTTCCTTAGTGAGGTGGGTGGAGGCACGGTGGCAGGCTTCCAAGGCAAGGACATTGTGCTCGTTGAAGACGAGGATGGCTTTCAGGTGCCAATGTCCATAAGGGAAGTTGTTGTCATCGACAACGACGATTACAGCACTGGGCGCATGGTCGATAACAAGAAGAAGCAAGCTGCGCTTGCCGACGACACCGAGGAGGAAGAGGACTACGATCCCTCTGAGCGTCCAGTCACCTTTAAGGCTCCCGTAGAGGAGCGCCGTGGGGGCAATGCGCTTAGTGTATATCTTGCCTTTGTGCCTATCGACGTGAAGGAACTGACATCCACGCGCTTTGAGGCATACATAGTCAACGACAGCAACTACTATGTGCGCTATTGCTACATGACAGCCGAAAGCTCCAGTTGGCATCTGCGCGCCACGGCTGAGGTGGAACCCAACACAAAACTCTTCATCGAGGAGTTCGGGCGCGACGAGCTTAACTCCATGGAGCGGGCTTGCGTGCAGCTTATGGCCTACAAACGCGACAAACCGTTCATCGTGAAGCCTACCGTCGATGTGCAATTGCGCATCGACACAGTGAAGTTCTACAAGCTCCACACATTCCAAGACAACGATTTCTTTGAGCAGCCGGCTCTGCTCTATCCCATTGTCGAGGGCGACAAGCCAGCCATGACCTTGGCCGTTGATCCAGACCGCATCAAGAAGGAGATGCTTGGCAAGACCATGGCCGACAAACCTAAGTCTGCCGAATCGAAAACAGCGGCAAAGCCAGCCGACAAAGACAAACCTGTAGTGGTGGATTTGCACGCTTCCGAGTTGCTCGACACAACAGCGGGAATGTCGCCCACCGACATACTCAACTATCAGATGGACGTGTTCCGCAAGACACTCAAGCAATATGCCAAGGCCAGGGGGCAGAAGATAGTGTTCATCCATGGCAAGGGCGAGGGGGTGCTTCGCCGTGCCCTCACCGACGAGCTTCGCTACCGCTACAAGCAGTACGCCTTTCAGGACGCCTCTTTCCGTGAGTATGGCTATGGAGCCACGCAAGTAACGATAAAATAGAAGATACAAAAGAACCATACTTCATATACATGAAATACGGATTTGTAAATGTGGCTGCGGCAGTGCCTAATGTGCGCGTGGCCGATGTTGACTACAACTTGCGCGAGACCGAAACGCTCATTGCCCAAGCCGAGGCCGAGGGTGTGGAGATAGTGTGCTTTCCAGAACTTGGACTAACCGGCTACAGCTGCCAAGACCTGTTCCGTAGCCGCACGTTGCTCGACCGGGCGCGGTGGGCTTTGGCCGAGTTGGTGTCGTTCAGCCACGACCGCGACATAATCAGTATCGTTGGTGTGCCACTTGAGGTTGACAATCTGCTGCTCAACTGCGCCGTTGTGGTGCAGCGTGGAAGCGTGCTTGGCGTTGTGACCAAGACTTTCCTTCCCAACTACGATGAGTTCTACGAGAAGCGGTGGTTTGCCTCGGTGCGCGAGCTGCGCCCCACGGAGGTGGAGCTGTGCGGTGGTCGTGTGCTCGTTTCCGCCGAACCAATAGTGTTCACTACGCCAGGCGGAGTGCGCTTTGGCGTGGAACTTTGTGAAGACCTGTGGTCGCCAGTGCCGCCCAGTTGCAACCTAGCCCTCGCCGGAGCAGACATCATTTTCAATCTGTCGGCCAGCGACGAACTTATTGGCAAGCACGCTTACTTGCGCAGTCTGTTGTCGCAGCAGAGCGCGCGGCTCTTGTGCGGCTATGTCTATTCCAGCTGTGGCTTTGGTGAGAGCACACAGGACGTGGTGTATGGCGGCAACGCCATCATCTATGAGAACGGGCGGCTCATGTGCGAGTCCGACCGTTTTGCCATTGGCCCCCGGCTTGGCGTGGCTCAGATAGACGTAGAGCGCATCAGAGCCGAGCGTCGTGCCAACACAACCTTCGCCACAGCACAGGCTGATGCCACTGCGCGCACCGTGCTTACCTGTTCTGTGGCCGAACGGGCGTTTGAACTTATTCGCGACATCGACCCACTGCCGTTCATCCCCAAGACAGAAGACATGAAGTCGAGTTGCTGCGAGATGCTCGACATACAGACCATGGGACTTGCCCGACGGCTCGCCCACACCCATGCCACCCATGTAGTGGTGGGCATCAGCGGCGGCCTCGATTCCACCTTGGCTTTGCTTGTGGCCGTGCGCGCCTTCGACAAGCTGCGGCTCGACCGCAAGGGCATCGTGGGCATCACCATGCCCGGTTTCGGTACTACAGGGCGCACCCATGGCAACGCAGTAGACCTGATGTCGTCGCTTGGCGTCACCCAGCAGGAGATAAGCATCGTGCCGAGCGTCAAGCAGCACTTCGCCGACATAGGCCAGTCGCTCGACAAGCACGACGTCACCTATGAGAACGGGCAGGCACGCGAGCGCACACAGATACTCATGGACTATGCCAACAAGATAGGCGGACTAGTCGTCGGTACAGGCGACCTTAGTGAGCTTGCCCTTGGCTGGGCCACATACAACGGCGACCATATGTCGATGTATGGGGTGAACGCTGGGGTGCCAAAGACACTCATACGCCATCTCGTCAACTATATTGCCTCGTTTGAGGCCGACGAGTCAACGCGCCTCACGCTGCTCGACATAATCGACACTCCCATAAGTCCCGAGTTGATACCTGCCGACGAGAACGGCGACATCAGCCAGAAGACCGAAGACCTTGTGGGGCCCTACGAGCTGCACGACTTCTTCTTGTATTACTATCTGCGCTTCGGTTTCCGCCCAGCCAAGATATACGCCATGGCTCGCCGCGCCTTCGATGGCAGCCACGCTGAGGCTTCGGCCTATGCAGACGATGTCGTAAAGCATTGGCTCACCACCTTTTTCCGCCGCTTCTTTGCCCAGCAGTTCAAGCGTTCGTGCATGCCCGACGGTCCTAAGGTGGGCAGCGTGAGCCTCAGCCCGCGTGGCGACTGGCGCATGCCAAGCGATGCGGCGTCGGCCATCTGGCTCGACGAGTGTTTACGGCTTTAGTGACGGTTCTCCAATTTGCTGCGCAGAATACGTTCCCGAAGTAGAGGGTGTGGTGTTCCGCCGCGCTCTATGCGCAGTCTCTTCTTATGCGCTTCGTGCTAAGTGGAACATGTTGTCCACAACAAAAAGCCATGGATTAGTAAAGGAAAGTGTGGAATTGGAAAATCCCTTTGCTTCAAAGATGCGCGTCTTTGAGGCAAAGGGATTTTTGTAGTGCTCACGCACAATATGCAATAGGGTAGTGTACGGTCTGTCAATACTCCAATAGTTCCATGGCTAGCTTGCCGTCGAATGAGACCCTTGTGTCGAGCATGTAGCAGCTTGCGCCGTCGGGCACGCATATCGTGGCATTGAAGTGGAAGCCATGGCTGTCGGCCTTGCCAAACTCCATGTTTGTGAGTATGGCTTGCGATAGGAATTGGTTGGGTACAAGGCGCGAGTACATGCGCTTGCTGATATCCTTTGAGTATAGCTGGGCTGCGCCCTTGTATATGCTTATGTGTATGATGTTGTCGTAGTACACGTTGTCCACGGCCACTCCATCCGAGTTGTAGGTGGTGTTCACCACCTTGTATTTCGTTGGGTTGATGGCAATGTAGCAGTGGTAGCGCTCGCCGTTGTACATCACCACGGTGTCGCTCTTCGACACTTCCGTCCTTATCGGCACACCGTGCTTGCTCTCGTGCTCAAAGGCCAACGCATCGTCGGGGTCGTCGCTCTTGTCGAGCTTCACCACGTCGCCGTTGGGGTTCTTGAACCAAAAGGTGTGGGGCGACTGTTTCACTATTGGATATTTGTCGGTAGATCCAATCACCAGCGTGTCGCCTATGATTTTGAAAGCTGCCGTCTGGCTTGTCGAGTCAGGATACTGTATGCTGTCGCCAGCCACCTTGAACATCACCTCGTCGGTGTCGCCGTCCACCCAAATGCCTTGCAGCGACTTTTCCGCCTCTTTGTCTTCCTGTGCGGAAGCCGAGCTGTCGGTCTTGCCCTTGCACGCCACAACCATGGCGAGAGCCATGGCCAGCGTCGCCATTGGTGCGTATGTGCTAAATATCCTGTTTTTCATGGTCGTATGTGGCCGAGTCACTTGCCTATGCAGTGATACTCAAAGCCGTCTTCCTTCAGTTCGTCTGCGTCGAATATGTTGCGCCCGTCAATCACCAGCGGACGTGCCATGGCCTTTCTGATTACTCCCCATGTGGGCAGACGGAACTCCTTCCACTCGGTGAGCAGCAGCAAGGCGTCGGCGTTGAGCACCGCGTCGTACATGTCGTTGCAGTATGTTATGGTGTCGCCTATGCGTCGGCGGCATTCGTCCATTGCCACAGGGTCGTATGCGCGCACGGTGCATCCGGCGTCCAGCAGCAGGCGTATCATCACCAAGGCCGTGCTCTCGCGCATATCGTCGGTCTCCGGCTTGAACGACAGTCCCCACAAGGCGATTGTCTTTCCCTGAAGTCCTGTGTCGCCATAGGCTTTGCGCAGCTTGTCAAACAGTATGCTCTTCTGCTTCTCGTTGACGCGCTCCACCGCCTTGAGCACCTCCATGGAGTAGCCGTTGTCGTCGGCGGTCTTTATCAGGGCCTTCACGTCCTTGGGGAAGCACGAACCGCCATAGCCGCAACCGGCATATAGGAACTTGCGCCCGATGCGCGTGTCCGACCCGATGCCAGCCCTGACCATGTTCACGTCGGCCCCCACGCGCTCGCACAGATTGGCTATGTCGTTCATAAACGATATTCGCGTGGCGAGCATGGAGTTGGCGGCGTATTTGGTCATCTCGGCTGATGGGATGTCCATGAAGATTACGCGGAAGTTGTTGATGAGGAATGGCTTGTACAGCTTAGCAAGCGTCTTTTTCGCCTGTTCGCTCTCAACGCCCACCACCACCCTGTCGGGCGACATGAAGTCTTTTATGGCGTTGCCCTCCTTTAGGAACTCCGGGTTGCTGGCCACGTCAAACTTGACATCCACCCCACGGCGGTCAAGTTCGACCTGTATGGTGTGCCTCACCTTGCGCGCCGTGCCTACGGGAACGGTGCTCTTGGTGACCACAACCACATAGCGGTTCAAGTTCTCGCCGATGGTCTTGGCCACTTGCAGCACGTATTTCAGGTCGGCACTGCCGTCCTCGTCGGGTGGGGTGCCCACAGCCGAGAACACTATCTCCTGGTCGTTGAGCACCGAGGCGAGGTCGGTGGTGAACTTCAGTCGTCCGGCCTTGACGTTCTTTACCACAAGCTCGTCAAGTCCTGGCTCGTAGATGGGTATCTCCCCCTTCTTCAGCCGCTCTATCTTTGCGGCGTCAACATCGACGCAAGTCACCACTGCGCCTGTGTCGGCAAAGCAAGTGCCCGACACCAGTCCCACATATCCAGTTCCAACAATGGCTATGTTCATTTTTGTCTTAAAGTCACTTTAGTTTTTGCCTATGGCGTCAGTCGAACACCTCGGCGTCCTTGAGCGAGCATCCCTTCAGGTCTTTCTCGCTTGTCGACACGTCCTTGGCGTCGATGGGCCAGTTGATGCCCAGGCAAGCGTCGTCGAAGCGTATGCTCGCCTCGCTTTGCGGCGCATACACGTTGTCAACCTTGTATGTGAAGATTGCCTCTTCGCTCAGCACGAGGAAGCCATGGGCGAAACCGCGCGGTATGAAGAACTGGCGCTTGTTGTCTTCGCTAAGCTCCACGGCCACGTGCTTGCCGAATGTGGGGCTGCTCTTGCGCAGGTCTACGGCCACGTCGAGCACCTTGCCCTTGATCACGCGCACCAGCTTGGCTTGCGAGAACTCGCCCTTTTGGTAGTGGAGGCCACGCAATACGCCATAGCCCGACTTCGACTCATTGTCCTGCACGAAGTTCACCTTGCCCACGTGCTGCTCAAACTCTTTCTTCTTCCAAGCCTCAAAGAAATATCCGCGTGCGTCGTTGAACACGCGCGGTTCTATTATATACACTCCTTTGATTTCAGTTTCTTTGTATTCCATAGCAAAATTTATACAGGCGTGTTCTATAAATTCCACGCTTTGTTAAACTTCATTTTCAGTTTGCAAATGTAGGAAATATAATCCGAAAAGGAAAGCCTTTTATTTCTTTTTGTGTTCTATAATGACCTTTTTTGTTTGCTCATATCACAGAAAAGGCGTAATTTTGCATCGTGATTGAACTGAATAGACATATAGAGATACTTCTTCTCGACAACGATTGCGTCATAGTTCCCGGCTTGGGAGGCTTCATGGCGCATCATGTCGCTGCACGCTACGACGATACCGACGGGCAGTTTCTGCCCCCTTTGCGCACTCTTGGATTTAACCCCCAGCTGAAGCTCAACGACTCGCTGCTTGCGCAGTCGTATGTCGAGGCTTACGACATAAGCTATCCTGAGGCTTTGCGCCGTATAGAGGACGAGGTTGGCGAGTTGCGCCAATGCCTTGAGAACGAGGGTTGTTACGAGCTTGACGACATAGGCACGCTTAGTCTCAACGAGGATGGCAACTATGTGTTTGAGCCTTGCGAGGCCGGGATTCTCACACCCGACCTCTACGGTTTGAGTTCGTTTGAGATGAAGCCGCTGTCGGTGGCTTCTGCCGAGCCTGAAGAGGAAAAGGCAAAGGTGGTGCCTACGCTGGCTCCAGTGTTGGCCATTGCCACGGAGAGCGACATGCAGAAGGCCGAAAAGGCCGCTGCCGCTGCTGCGGCTCCCACGGCCGACGATGCCGACAGCGACACCATAAAGATAAAGGTGGCATGGATACGCAATGCCGTGGCCGTGGCCGCCGCCATATTGGCTTTCTTCGTGTTTACCACCCCCATCGCCAACAGCGACAGTGGCCGCTTGTCGATGGCCGAGGTTCAGAAGAGCCAGTTCATGAGCTTTGTGCCACAGTCGATGCCCGTTGGCGCAGCCGAGAAGCAGGCAGCGATGGAGAAGCCGTTGGTGACGGAGGCCAAGGATATGCAAGCCGTTGACAGCACAGCAGCCAGAAGCGTTGCCGCAAAGAAGGCGGTGGCGGCGAAAGACACCGTGCTGGCCAGTTCCTCCGCCAAGGCCCAGCCCAAGGAGAAGCCTTATTGCATAGTGCTTGCAAGCCACGTGACGCGCCACAACGCCGAGGCCTTTGTCGAGAAGCTGCACGCCGAGGGCTACACAGAGGCTTACACCTATGAGCACAACAAGATTGTGAGGGTGGTATATGGCCAGTATGACGCCGAGGGCGACGCACAGAAAGACCTGCGTGGCATGAGAGACAAGGATTATTTTGAACAGTCTTGGGTGTATAAGAAGCGATGAAGAGAGTGCGTTGTCCCAAGTGTGACAATTTCATCACCTTTGACGAAACCAAATACGAGGCCGGACAGTCGTTGGTGTTTCAGTGTCCCGACTGCGGAAAGCAGTTTGGCATACGCATGGGCGTGTCGAAACTGCGATCCACCCAAAAGGAAGAGAACCCCGACGAACAGGCCAACGAGCTTGGCTGCGGCTCGATAGTGGTAATCGAGAATGTGTTCCACTACAAGCAGGTGATACCGCTCCGCATGGGCGACAACACCATAGGCCGCTACATGAAGGGCTGTGGGCTTACGGCTCCCATTGAGACAAACGACCCCAGCATCGACATTCACCACTGCGTGATAAACGTGAGCTACGACAAGAAGGGGGGCTTGAAGTATGTGCTCCGCGACGGGCCAAGCTACACTGGCACGTTTGTTGACAACGAGATACTCGGCAACCGCGAGCGTCGTGTGCTCACCGACGGTTCGTTGTTCACCATTGGGGCCACGAGCATCATTCTTCGTGGAGCTGAAGAGAAAGAAAAATAACTAAAAAGTTTTACTTTGTTTGGTTGGGATGTGGCGGTTTCGTTGCATCCCAATTTATTTCTACTCGTATAAAGGTACAGTGCATTGATAGCCTCGAAGATGCCGCACACAGGCAGAGATAGCCATATGCAATGGTGTGAACACCATTTCCCTTCATGTGCGGCATCTTCGAAGCCGATGTTTCCTCCATCCACATACACCCCACGTTCTGCTACGCTTCACGTGGGGTTACTGAGATACGGCCTCTTCGAGGCCAAGATGGCAAAGCGAAAGCCACTCGAAATGCAAAAGAACGGCGGTGGTAATTTATAGAACCACCCTTAAAAGAAGAGCTTTTTTTGTGCGACAATACGCTTGCGGCAGAGATGAAGCTTTTCTAAAACGAATAAGAGGCAAACCCCATGTTGACAGGGATTTGCCTCTTATTCACTTTAGTGCGTGCTTATGCTTGGCATTACTTCATCTTCATGTCGAGCTGATACATTATGAAGCCATAGATGTCGGCAGTCTCCTCCATCTGCTTGCTTAGCGGTTTGCCGCCGCCATGTCCGGCCTTGCTGTCGATGCGTATGAGCACGGGAGCCTTGCCGCCTTGGCACTCTTGCAGCGTTGCGGCAAACTTGAATGAGTGGGCCGGCACCACGCGGTCGTCGTGGTCGGCAGTGGTAACCATCGTTGCCGGATAGGCCACGCCGCTCTTTATGTTGTGGAGAGGTGAGTAGCCCTTCAGATACTCAAACATCTCCTTGCTGTCGGCACTCGTGCCATAGTCGGGCGCCCAGTTCCAGCCTATGGTGAACTTGTGGTAGCGAAGCATGTCCATAACGCCCACCTCGGGAATGCAGACCTTAAACAGGTCGGGACGCTGCGTCATGCACGCGCCCACCAGCAGGCCGCCATTGCTGCCGCCCATTATGGCCAAGTGGTCTTTGTCGGTATACTTGTTCTGTATGAGCCACTCTCCGGCCGATATGAAGTCGTCAAACACGTTCTGCTTCTCCATCTTTGTGCCGGCAAGGTGCCATGCCTCGCCATACTCGCCACCGCCGCGCAAGACGGCATACACATACACGCCGCCATTCTCCAGGAACGGGATGCGCATCGACGAGAAGTAGGGTGGGTAGGTCACGTTGAAGCCGCCATAGCCATACATCAGCACGGGGTTCTTGCCGTTGCGCTTCAGCCCCTTCTTGTAGGTTAGGAACAGCGGTATGCGCGTGCCGTCCTTGCTGGTGTAGAACGCCATTTCCGATGTGTAGTCGCCCAGCTTGAAGTTTACCTTCGGCTCGCTGTAAATGGTGCTCTTGCCAGTGGCCATGTCATACTTGTAGACGCACGACGGCACCGTGTAGGAGGTGTAGCTGTAGAACAGTTCGGGGTGGTTGCGCTTGCCGCTGAAGCTCACGCTGCCCACGCCCGGCAGTTGTATCTCGCTGAGCCGCGTGCCGTCGATGTTATATAGGTATGCGCGCGACACGTTGTCCTTGGTGTAGGTGAGCACCATCTTGTCGCTGCCAACGAAGGTCACGTCGTCGAGCACGGCGTCGCTCTCGGCCACCAGCTCCTTCCAGTGGTTGTAGCCAGGCTGCTTCAGGTTGGCCACCATCAGTCGGTATTTGGGCGCGTCGGCGTTGGTCAGCATGTATATGTCGTCGCCAATGACCTCAATGGGCGAGTAGGTCTTGCTGCAGTCGCCCGTCATCTGTATGAACTGCGAACCAGGCGTGCGCAGGTCGCGCGCGTAGAGGTTGAGTCCCTGGTCCATGCCCGACTCGGTGAGGAACATCATCGTCTCCTCCTTGTTGACCGACACGCCATAGAAGCGCAGTGGGTAGGCCGGGTTCTGGTAGAAGAGCACGTCGTCGCTTTGCGGAGTGCCAATCTTGTGGTAGTACACCTTGTGTACCTCGTTTTTCTCCGATGTCTCCTTGCCCTTTTGCGGAGCGTCGTATGCGCTGTAGTAGAAGCCGTCGCCGCACCACTCTGCACCGGTGAACTTGGCCCAGACGATGTGGTCGCTCAATGTCTGCCGTGTGTTCACGTCCATCACGTAAATCTCTTCCCAGTCGCTGCCACTGCGCGATATGGTGTAGGCAAAGTATTTGCCGTCGTTAGAGAACGATATGCCGCGCAGTGCCACTGTGCCGTCGTCGCTCAGTTTGTTGGGGTCGAGAAACACGCGCGCCTCGCCGCCGAGCTTGTCCATCTGGTATAGCACGGCCTGGTTTTGCAGTCCGTTGTTCTTGTAGACATACCATTTGCCGTTTTTCTCAAATGGCGTGTACTCCTTGGCGTAGTTGCTCACTTCCTTCAGCCGCTTCAGGTATTTGGCGCGCTGCGGAATTTTTGCGAGGTAGGCGTTGGTCACGTCGTTCTCCGCCTTTACCCATGCCGCCGTGATGTCGCTGGTGTCGTTCTCCAGCGGACGGAACGGGTCGGCCACCTTCACGCCGAAATACTCGTCAACCGTACCGTCTTTGGGGGCCTTGGGATATTGTGGGGCTTGTCCCATCATGGCCAATGAGGTCATCGTCAACACTGATGTTAAAAGTAATCTGTTCATGTATCGATAAACTTAAATATGTTGTATGTGCGTTATCTGTCGTGTGCGCATTTCTGGTGCTGATTGAATACAATATGCAAAATTAGGCAAAACGCCATTTCTCCCCAAACATATTGGCGGTTAATAATGTGCGGAGTCGTCACAGTGACGGTGAAAAAATAAGTTGGTATGATTTGCGGCTTATATTTTTGAGATGT
>CAVKUV010000040.1:0-27722 GCA_963659505.1 Lachnospiraceae bacterium | reverse complement strand
TATCGAACGATACGCGTGTTCATATCGAACGATACGAGCACGCGTATCGTTCGATGTGAGGTGACTTAGTGCCATGTTTGGCATGACTTTCCATGATGTTTGGCATGACTTTGAACAACAATTGGCATGACTTACCGTGGCCCTCGGCACCCACCTCGCCAGTGATGACGGCGGTGGAAATCAAAAGGAAAAAAACGTGGCGGTTGGTGTTTGCCAGCCGCCACGTTGCGTATTGTTAGATGGTGGTATAAACAACCGTACATCATAGAACCACCATCAATGAAAATGTGTTGCCAAAGGCTTACTCACCGCTCTCACTGGCGGTGGAAACAACGTCGAGCGTGCCCGTCTCGGCGTTGTAGGTGTATTTGCAGGTGTAGCTGCCGTTGTCGTCGATGGCGGTGTTCATGGCCTCCATGGCTGTGGTGAGCGCAGCCGCGTCGCGTGCGTCGAGCTTGCCGTCGGTGGCCTCGTCGATGCCCGTAAGGCTCTTCACGGTCTCGCTGCCGCTCCACCAGTAGCACGACTCGGGCATGCTGTATGCGTTGCACTGACCCGTTATCGCACCTATGGCCGAGCTTTCGCCGCCCGTCAGGCTACCGCCAATGAGCGAGTAGCACGCCAGAGCCGACTTGCGCGAACGCTTGTTGCCCGACATCGAACCGATTACGCCACCCACCTGCGATCCGCTATTGGCCTCCGACACGCTCAGCGTGCCGTCGACGATGGAGTAGCAGGCGCACGAGTTGCCAAGGGCGTTGCCCACCACTCCGCCGCAAGTGGCGAATGTGGGCGCACTGGCCTTAACCTTGCCCGTAGAGGCTATCTTTGCACGGTCGGCCACAGTGGCCGACGCCGATCCGGCCACGCCTCCGGCATAGGCCGCCACACCAGCCTGGGCGCTTATCTCGCCGGCAATGTCGCTTGAGCTGTTGGCCAGCTGAGCCGATGCAAACTGGAACGAAGCCGCCCCATACACGCCTCCGGCATAGGCCAGCATCTTGCTGCCCTGGGTGCCGTGGTTCAGAGCCACGACCTTGCCGCTCACGCTTGTGCTGATGCCGCTTGCGCCATATCCGGCGTTGGTCTGGAGTCCGACCATGCCTCCGGCGGCACTCGTTCCGCAGCCCTCGGCACCCACCTCGCCAGTGATGACGGCGGTGTTGTTGGTGTTCTGGTCGGCGGCATATCCGCCGCACATGCCTCCTGCACTGGCCGAGGCGTATGAGCTTTCGGCGTCGGCCTCAGGCACGGCGTAGGCCAAGACACTGCCGCCCACAGTAGTGGAGCAGCCATTGAGCGAACCGCCAAACGAATTGCCCACCATGCCTCCGGCATTGGCCGACGAGTTGGTGGTGGTGTATTGTCCGCAGTCGGCGGCCACCAAGCCGTCAACCATGGTGGTGCAGCTCTCCACCGACCCGGCATTGACATATCCGGCCAGTGCGCCCACGTTGGTGTAGGTGGCCCTGCCGACCACGCTGTCGCCCACGGCTATGGTGGCCGAGCAGTCGGAGAGCAGTCCCACCATGTGGCCTACCACGCCTCCGGCCGACACACTGGCCTCAGCCACGGGATAGTTGGCCACGATAGAGCCTTCAAACGAGCAGTTGCTGAGCGTGGCGTACGACGCGGCTCCGGCAATGCCTCCGCAGAGCAAGGTGGTCTTCTCGGTGTCGTCCGAGATGTCGCTCGTCGCCCTGACGCTGCCCGTCACGTTGAGGTCGCTGACGATGCCCTTCTTGCCGACGAAGCCAAACAGGCCATACATGGCCACGTTGTCGGTGGCGGCGGCGTTGATGTAGAGGTTGCTTATGGTGTGGCCGTTGCCGCTGAACGTTCCGCAGAACGCCCCGTTCTCGGCGAGGTCGATGCTGGCGTTGCCGCGCCCCTCGCCTATCGGGGTCCACTCAATGCCCATCAGGTCGATGTCGTCGGCCAGTTCGTAGTGGGCTGTGGTGTAGGTGGAGTCGCCCGTGTTCACCTTCTGCGCCATGAGCAGCAGTTGGCTCATGTTGGCTATCGAATAGGGCGATGCCTCGGTGCCGTCGCCGCTCTCGAAGTCGGCGGCAGGCGAAATCTCGTCGAAGTTGACGCGCTCCACGTCGGCCATGTTGAACACGGCCTTGGTACCGTCGGTCTTAGTCACTGTCATTATCTGTGTCTGCGCCGACACTGTGGCGCAGCAGGCCATCCCGGCCATAAGTATGATGCCAAATCTTTTCATCTTCATTTCTTTAAAAGTTTGAAGCTCTGTCCGTCAGACAGTTTAACGATATACACTCCGCCCGTCATGCCGGCCACGCTGAGCGTGACGCTGCCGTCCACCACGGCTTGCGTGGACAGTAGTCGTCCGCCCGTGTCGTAGAGCGACGCGCTCTTGGCGGTGGTGCCGCCAACGGTGATGTTGTCGTTGTCGGTGAAATGAAGACTGAGCGGCTTCTTCTCGGCCTTGCCGATGGCGGTGGCCACTTGCGAGAAGTGGTAGCCGGCCACGAGTGAGATGTCGTAGGAGGCCACTGTGGTGCCGGCCTCCACGTTTACCTTGCTGTCGCCAAACGTAAGGCAAGGCTTGCTTGATAGCATGAACTCCGTCTGCGTGCCGTCGCGGAAGTCGAACACGAGGCACTCGAAGTCCTTTTCACTTGCGTTGCCGAGTGCGGCATGGCCACAGGCGGCAAGCAGGAATGCAAAAATGCGTAGTTGCATTTTCTTCATGGTGATGAGAGTTTTTGTCTTTCGGTTCATGTTCGTTGTTGCGTTGCGCCCTCCACGGGCCGAACCGTTCGCCCTTATTCTTTTAGGTAGATTCCATAAGTTGCCAGTGTGCCAAAATCACTTGCTTTGCGAACCCATCTTCTGCAGGATGGTCATCACCACTTTCATCAGTGGCTTCATCGTGGCGGTGTCCAAATACTCGTCGCTGGTGTGTGCGCCATTGATGTCGGGACCCATCGCGATGGTCTTGAGCGTAGGCTTCTTCTGCAGGAAGTAGGCACATTCCAGTCCGCCTTCGCACTTGCGCTTGTATGTCTTTGGCTCAATCTCTTTGTAGATGCCGAATGCGAAGCTCAGGAAGGGGTCGTCGTCGGGCGTGTCCCAGGCCGGCAGTGTTATCTCGTTGTCTAAGGCCATTCCCAGGGCAGAGGCCAGAGTCGCTATGCTCGTTGCCTCGCTGCTGATCCATGCGTTGCTGTAGGAGCGCAGCAGACTGGTGATTACCAAGCTGCCCTTGTTGAGCGTCACTACTCCGATGTTGTTCGACTTCGTGACGACTCCGTCAGTTCCCTCACGCTCCACCACGCCTTGTGTGCGCTCGGCGAAATACTTGTTGAGGTCGGTCAGTATCTGCTCCGGGCAGGCGTTGGCCACGTCTGCGGCCGGCACATCGGCCACGGTGCATGCTTGGGTGAATGACTCTTCGGTGTATTCTGCCTTATAGTCGGCAAGTATTTTCTCGATGGCGGCCTTGCAGGCATCGGCTTTGCCGGCATCCACAACAAACTGCATCTTGATCTTGTTGGCAATGGCGTTTACGGCAGGGCCGCAGTCGATGGCCACCAGCTTGCCCTCGTTGGGGGTCACCACGTCTTTCACCACCTTTGCGAGGATGGTGGCTCCGCTAAGCCTATGCTTGCCTATCATCAGGCCGCTGTGTCCGCCGAGAAGTCCTGCCACTTCCAGAGCAACCTCCTTGCTTCCCGCCGCAGCCTGGCTCACGGCATAGGTCTTCTTCATGTCGTTGGCATAGCCTCCCAGGCATCCCGTTGTCAGTTTCGCGTAGTCCTCGTCGTCGAAGCTGATGAGGTAGTCGGCGTCAATCACTGTGGGTGAGAGCGCCTTCACGCCATACAGGCCACAGTCTTCATTGGTGGTGAAGAGCAGACGCAGCGGACCGTGGGCCACGTTGCTCTTGGCAATGGCCAAGGCCATGCCCACGCCGATGCCATCGTCGGCGCCAAGGTTCAGCTTACGGCCCTTCAGCTTGGTGCCGTCGTAGTATGGCTCGCCCACCACCTGACGGTAGTCGTAGGTCTCGCCCGGCTTGGAGTCGCACACCATGTCTTGGTGGGCTTGCAGTATTACCTTGGGCAGCGACTCCATGCTCGCCGTGTTGGCAGGCACGTCGACCCATACGTTGAGCGAGTCGTCAACTCCATATTCCAGGTTGTGCTTCTTGGCCCACTCCATGAGGTAGGTGCTGCTCTTTGTGGAGTAGAAACTGCAACGAGGGTTCTTGGCAAAGGCCAGAAACTCGTCAACCGACGACTGTCCCAAGGCGTCGCACACGCTGTCGGTGAGTTCGGTGATTACGGTCTCGCCCTGGTCGGGACTAGGCGCAGGGTCGTAGTTGTCGCTGGCACATGATGCCAACATCAAGGAGGCTACCAACAGAGCCTCACCAATCAATTTGCTTTTGTACTTCATTTTGCTTGAATTGAACTTTTAAAACTGTTGCCATAAGAGGGGTATTGTCTGCAATTGGTGTTGTTTATTAGCTCTGTCTTGCGTAAGTTCTCGTCTGTGCCGGCATTGCTTGTGTCGGTTTCACTTGTGTTGGTGTTGTCTGCAATTGGTGTTGTCTGTGTTGCCACGGATGGCATAGCCCTTATGGCCACGTCATTTGCACTTGGCGTACCACTCGCGCAGTGCGCCACGCGGCACTCCGCGCTTCACCTGCTCGTCGAGCACGGCCTTGGCCTCGCGCTTCTTTCCCATGAGCAGCAGCACGTCGGCCTTCGACACCGCATAGTCGGCGTTGTCGGGAGCAAGGCGCATGGCCTCGCCCCAGTCAAACAGCGACGGCGCATATTGCCGCAGGTCGCGCTCCAGTCCGGCGCGCGCCGCATAGGCCATGGCACTGTCGGGGTGCTGCTCCACCAGGCGGTTCATCTGCTCCATGGCGTCGGCCTGCTTGCCGAGCATCACCAGCGTGTAGGCCAGTCCCATGCGCGCCTCGAAGTTGTGGGGAGCGAGCTTCAGCACACTCTCATAGTCGCTACGGGCCGGTTCGTAGCGGCGCAGGTTGTTGCGGGCGAAGGCACGGAAATAGAGCGCCGACAGGTTGTCGGGCTGCTGCAGGAGTATGTCGGTATATTCGTTTATGGCATACTCCCACTGCTGGAGCTGCATGTTTACGGCGGCCTTGCGCAGCCGCAACTCCACCGAACCTGGCGCAAGGGCTATCTGGCGGCTGAGCGTCTCAAGCGAGTCGCGCCACGCCTTCTGCTGCTGTGCCGCCATTGGATTGGCGCACAGCAGGGCGATGGCCACTGGCAGTTTGCGAAGTATTGTGCGCATAATATATAGGAAGTGGGACTATAATAATGAAGATGCGGCTTCCGCAATTGTCAGCGACGACAATTGCGAAAGCCGCAAGTGGTATGTTGTCAGTTGCGATGGCATTTCATATAACCACCTTTAGTGTAACTGCCGATTTTACTTCTTGTTGATGTAGTCAACAATCCACTGGCCCACTTCGCGTGTGCCGTAGCTTTGGCCACCCTCAACCTGTATCTCCGGCGTGCGCACATTGGCGTCGAGCGATGCGTCGACGGCCTCGCGGATGAGCTTGCCCTCTTCCTTCATGTCGAAATACTCAAGGAGCATGGCAGCCGAAAGTATCTGCGCCAAGGGGTTGGCGAGGTTCTGTCCTGCCGCCTGTGGCCACGATCCGTGTACCGGCTCGAACACTGGCGTGCTCTCACCCGTGGATGCAGAGGGAAGAAGTCCCATTGAGCCAGATATGCAGCTGCCCTCGTCGGTGAGTATGTCGCCGAAGGTGTTCTCGGTGACCATCACGTCGAAGAACTTAGGCTCCGATATCATGCGCATGGCGGCGTTGTCAACAAACATATAGTCTACATTCACGTCGGGATATTCAGGCTCCATCTCCTTGGCCACCTGTCTCCAAAGACGGCTCGATGCGAGCACGTTGGCCTTGTCAACCACGGTGAGGTGGTTGTTGCGGCGGCGCGCATAGTCGAAGCCCACGCGCAGTATGCGCTCTATCTCCGGACGGGTGTAGTAGTTGGTGTCGTATGCCTTGTCGTTGTCCTGATACTTCTCGCCGAAATACATTCCGCCGGTAAGCTCGCGTATGCAGACGAAGTCGGCACCGTCAACAAGCTCCTCGCGCAGCGGCGACATGTGCAGAAGGCACTTGAAGGTCTGCACGGGACGTATGTTGGCAAACAGGCCGAGGCGCTTGCGCATGGCAAGCAGTCCCTGCTCGGGGCGTACCTTGGCCGTGGGGTCGTTGTCGAACTTGGGGTCGCCCACTGCCGCAAACAGCACGGCGTCGGCGTTCTTGCACGCCTGGTATGTATCTTCGGGGAAGGGGTCGCCCACCTCGTCGATGGCATGCGCGCCGCAGATGGCCTCGGTGTACTCAAACTCGTGTCCGAACTTGGCGGCCACAGCGTCCAAGACGGCCACTCCCTGTTTCATTATCTCCGGTCCGATACCATCGCCCGGCAAAACTGCAATCTTTAGTTTCATTGTCTCGTATGTCTTGTTTTCTTTGTTCTCTATTCTCTATAGTTTGCGAAAAGCAACCTAGCTGCATGCGTTTATTGCTGTCCGCCCTCGCTTTCCTCTATTATGTTCAGCATCTTGAACGTGGCCTTTATGGCCGCCTCGGTCTGGTCGGCATCAAGTCCACGGGTGCGTATCAGCTTGTCGCCGTGCTGCCACGTGATGACCGTCTGCACCAAGGCGTCGGTGCGGCCACCTGGCGGTATGCTCACGGCATAGTTGGTGAGCATGGGGAAGGTGCGTCCGAGCGTCACCTTATATATCTTGCGCAAGGCTTTGCCGAATGCGTCATACTGTCCGTCGCCAGTGGAGTCGGCCTCATACTGCTTTCCGTTGATGTCAACCTTGATACTCGCGAGGGGCTTCAGTCCGTAGGCCGACGACACCATGTAGCTCACCAGCTTCACCTTGTCCTCGGGGGCATTGTGCTTGAGCACGTCGCTCACTATGAAGGGAAGGTCTTCCTGCGTCACTATCTCCTTGCGGTCGCCAAGCTCGGTTATGCGCGCCGTCACCCTGCGTGTCTGCTCAGGCGTAAGCTCAAGCCCAAGCTCCTCCAGGTTGCGCGTGATGTTGGCACGCCCACTGTTCTTGCCAAGGGCATACTCGCGCTTGCGTCCGAAGCGTTCAGGCACAAGCTCGTTGCAGTATAGTCCGTTCTTGTTGTCGCCGTCGGCGTGTACTCCGGCCACCTGCGTAAACACATTCTCGCCCACTATGGGCTGGTTGGGGGCTATGGCTATGCCCGAATAGCTCTCCACGAGGCGGCTGATGTCATTGAGCCTGTCCTCGTTGATGCTTGTCTTGGCGTTGAACTGGTCTTTCAGTATCACCTGTACACTCGACAGCGGAGCGTTGCCGCAGCGTTCGCCCAGTCCGTTGACGGTGACGTGCAGTCCCTTTGCACCGCTCAGCACCGCCGCAAGCGAGTTGCTCACGGCCAGGTCGTAGTCGTTGTGGGCGTGGAAGTCGAACCTCGCGTTGGGATAACGCTTCACCATCTTGCGGAAATACTCTATCACCTGCAAGGGGTTCATGATGCCCAGCGTGTCTGGAAGCATGAAGCGGCTTATGCAAGAGTCGGCCAAAGCATCCACCATCTGGTAGACATACTCCGGCGAATCCTTCATTCCGTTGCTCCAGTCCTCAAGATACAGGTTTACCGTCATGCCCTTCGACTCGGCGTAGGCCAGCGACTTGCGAATGTCGTCGATGTGCTCTTCGGGAGTCTTGTGCAACTGTTGGGTGCAGTGGCGCAGCGACCCTTTGGCCAAGAGGTTGACCACCCGGCCACCGCAGTCGTCAATCCAGTCGATGGAAAGGTTGCCGTCGACGAAGCCAAGCACCTCCACCCTGTCCAGCTTGTCTATCTGACGGGCATAGCGGCATATCATCTTCACGGCATCCTTCTCGCCGTCGGACACGCGCGCCGATGCAACCTCGATGCGGTCTACGTTGACATCCTTGAGCAGCATGCGCGCAATCATCAGCTTCTCGTGCGGCAGAAACGACACGCCGCTCGTCTGCTCACCGTCGCGCAATGTGCAGTCCATTATCTCGATGAACGGCGGAATGCGCTTGTAAGTGCTATTCACTTGTTGCGCTGTTCCCATGCTTCTATCTTGTCCTTGTTCTGCAAGAGGTAGTCGATGTCGTCAAGTCCGTTCATGAGGCAGTGCTTCTTGTAGCCGTTTATCTCGAAGCTCTCGCTGTGGCCTGTGGCCTTGTTGGTCACGGTCTGCTGCGGCAGGTCAACCACCACCTCGGTCTTGGGGTCGTTGGCGATGCTGTCAAACAGTTCGGCGAGGAAGCTCTCGCTCACCACCACGGGCAGGACGAAGTTGTTAAGCTCGTTGTTCTTGTGTATGTCGGCGAAGAAGCTGCTTATCACCACGCGGAAGCCGTAGCCGGCGATGGCCCATGCGGCGTGCTCGCGGCTCGACCCGGAGCCGAAGTTCTTGCCGGCCACAAGTATGCAGCCGCCATATTTGGGGTCGTTGAGCACAAAGTCCTTCTTGGGCGTTCCGTCCTTTTCATACCGCCAGTCGCGGAACAGGTTGTCGCCGAAGCCCTTCTTGTCGGTGGCTTTGAGGAAACGTGCTGGTATTATCTGGTCGGTGTCCACATTCTCAAGCGGCAGTGGCACACACGTACTTGTTATGATGTCAAATTTCTGTTTCATGTCTTTGCTTGCGTTTTGCCATGGTCGATGGTTTTGCGTCGGCCATTGGCTATACCTTATATTATTGCATGAGTGTTCGTGGGTCGGTTATCTCGCCTGTTATGGCAGCCGCAGCGGCCACCAGAGGTGAGGCCAATATGGTGCGCGCGCCAGGACCTTGGCGTCCCTCGAAGTTGCGGTTGCTTGTAGAAACCGAATACTTGCCAGCCGGTATCTTGTCGTCGTTCATGGCCAAACATGCCGAACATCCCGGTTGGCGTATGGCGAAACCCGCCTCGGCCAGCACCTTGTCGAGACCCTCTTCCCTTATCTGCTTGTCAACAAGCCATGAGCCAGGCACGAGCCATGCCGTTACACCCTCGGCCTTGTGCTTGCCCTTCACCAGTGAGGCAAACGCACGGAAGTCCTCAATGCGTCCGTTGGTGCAAGCGCCAAGGAACACGTAGTCTATCTTGTGGCCCAAGAGCTTCTCGCCAGGCTCGAAACCCATGTATTCGAGCGACTTTGCAAACGACGCCTTACCAGCTTCGTCGATGCTGTCGAGCGTGGGTATGCTCTCGGTTATGCCGATGCCCATGCCAGGGTTGGTGCCGTAGGTTATGCGAGGCTCGATGTCGGCTGCGTCAAACGCCAGTTCCTTGTCGAACACGGCGTCGTCGCCGCTCTTCAGCGTGCGCCAATAAGCCACTGCTTTGTCCCACTCCTCGCCCTTGGGGGCGTGCTCGCGACCTTTCAGATAGGCAAACGTTGTCTCGTCGGGAGCTATAAAACCGCCTCTGGCTCCCATCTCTATCGACAGGTTGCAAAGCGTGAGGCGACCCTCCATCGACAGGTTCTTCACCGCGTCGCCGGCATATTCAACGAAATAGCCAGTGGCTCCCGATGTGGTCAGCTTCGACATGAGGAACAAGGCGATGTCCTTTGCCGTCACGCCCTTGGCCAGTTGACCGTTGACGCTTATGCGCATCGACTTCGGCTTCTGCTGCAATATGCACTGCGAGGCCATCACCATCTCCACCTCGCTCGTGCCTATTCCGAAGGCCACAGCGCCCATTGCGCCGTGGGTGGAGGTGTGCGAGTCGCCACAGACGATGGTCATGCCAGGCAGCGACAGCCCCTTTTCTGGTCCCACCACGTGTATGATGCCGTTGTCGGGCGACATCATGCCGAAGTGCTCAAGCCCAAACTCGGCGGCGTTCTTGGCCAGCGTGTCCACCTGTTTCTTCGACACGGGGTCTTCTATCGGCTTGTCCTGGTCGTGGGTTGGTGTGTTGTGGTCGGGCATGCAGTATATCTGCTTGGGGCGGAAACATTTCAGTCCTCTTGCCCTCATACCGTCGAAAGCCTGCGGCGATGTCACTTCGTGGCAGTAAAGCCTGTCTATGTACAGTTGCGTAGGCCCGTCGTCAACCACCTGCACTACGTGTTTGTCCCAAATCTTGTCGAATAAAGTATTCATTTGCTTGTCTTTTGGGGGCGCAACCCTGTGGTTGCCCCGTTATAGTTATTTGTTTCTGAACTTGTTTATGCAGTCGATGTAAGCCTCGACTGATGCGGTGACGATGTCGGTGTTTGCGCCGAAGCCATAGTAGACGCTGCCGTCATACTCCACCTGCATATGCACCTTGCCTACATCGTCCGACCCTTTGCTTATGGCCTGAATGGTGAATTCCTTCAAAGTCATACGCTTTTGGATTATCTTCTTCAGGGCTTTGATGGCCGCATCGACAGGACCGTTGCCAGTGGATGCCTCCTCAAACTTCTGTCCCGATATGTCGAGACCAATGCTTGCCACGCTCTTCACACCCATGCCCGTGGTCACTTGCAGGAAGTCGAGCTTCACGGCGTGGGCGTCGGCGGTGTCGGCTCCGGCGAGCATGAGCACGTCGTCGTCGTTCACTTCCTTTTTGTTGTCGGCCAACTTGAGGAACTTTTGGTAAATCTTGTCCAACTTATCCTCGTCGTCCACATCAACTCCGAGCACGCTTAGCCTATGGCGCAGCGCGGCGCGACCCGAACGGGCGGTGAGCACGATGGAGTTGTCGTCAAGTCCAACGTCCTTGGGATCCATTATCTCGTAGGTCTGCACATTCTTCAGCACACCGTCCTGGTGTATGCCGCTTGAGTGGGCAAAGGCGTTGCGCCCCACAATGGCCTTGTTGGGCTGCACTGGCATGTTCATCAAGCTCGACACCATGCGGCTAGTTGGGTATATGCGCGTGGTGTTGATGTTGGTCTCGATGTCGAGGTTCTTGTGGCACTTCAGTATCATGGCTATCTCCTCAAGCGAGGTGTTGCCAGCGCGTTCGCCTATGCCATTTATAGTAACCTCCACCTGGCGCGCTCCGCCCAGCACTCCACTAAGGGTGTTGGCCGTGGCCATGCCGAGGTCGTTGTGGCAGTGGGTCGATATGATGGCGCGGTCGATGCCATCAACGTGCTCCACGAGATACTTTATCTTGTCGCCATATTCCGCCGGCAAACAGTAGCCCGTGGTGTCGGGAATATTCACCACCGTGGCTCCAGCCTTTATCACGGCCTCCACCACCCTGGCGAGATACTCGTTTTCGGTGCGCCCGGCATCCTCGGCATAGAACTCCACGTCCTCTACATATCTCTTGGCATACTTCACAGCGGCCACCGCGCGCTCTATTATCTCCTCGCGGTTGCTGTTGAACTTGTATTTGATGTGTGGGTCGCTCGTACCGATACCTGTGTGTATGCGCTTATGCTTGGCATATTGCAGAGCCTGAGCCGCCACGTCGATGTCCTTCTCCACCGCACGCGTCAAGGCGCAGATGGTGGGCCACGTCACGGCCTTTGATATCTCAATAACCGAATTGAAGTCGCCGGGACTCGAAATGGGGAAACCAGCCTCGATGACATCCACACCAAGCTGCT
Organism: Lachnospiraceae bacterium; assembly: GCA_963659505.1. Lineage (GTDB taxonomy): Bacteria > Bacteroidota > Bacteroidia > Bacteroidales > Bacteroidaceae > Prevotella. Next base: position 16,102 of record CAVKUV010000040.1, on the reverse strand, counting down.
CCAGTTGCTTGGCCACCTGTATCTTCTCAACGGTGTTCAACTGGCATCCGGGCACTTGCTCGCCGTCGCGCAGCGTGGTGTCAAAAATAAACAGTCTGTCGCTCATATCTTTTCTTGTCGTTTTTTTGTTTCTCGCCTATGTTCGTCATAAAACGAAAGAACCTTCCCCACGTTGAAGTGAGAAAGGTTCATAAGCCATGTTTGCTGTCCACAGTCATGCACACGTTTCATCACTTCCGCCTTGCTTCTGAAGTCGGATAATAATATTAATAATGTATAGCAAGCCTGTGTGAGCCATTCGTTGTTTTCTTTAATTCGGATGCAAAGTTAATCACATTCGGCCAAACAAACAAATAAACAGTAAGTTTTTTAACGTCAAAACCTACAAAACATTATAATAATGGGGACGCATAGAAGTCGTCTAAACTATTATGCCTCCCCAAAAACATGTGAACCAAGCCCACTATCCCAAGCACGGCACAGCGAACTTTACGAGGCAATAGCCTCCGCCGATAAGCCAGCAATAGAGGATGGCGGCCAAAAGAAACGGCTTGAAACCAGCCTTCTTGAACTTGTCGATACTGGTCTCGGCCCCCAACGCGGCCATGGCCATGGTAAGCAGGAACGTGTCAAACTGGTTGAGCCAAGCCACCACGCCCACAGGCAACAGACCAAGGGAATTGAAGCCTATGACAACAAGGAAGAGCACGGCAAACCACGGAATGGTTATCTTCGCCTTCACTCCGCCCTCGCCGCCAGTCTGGCCGTTTCTGGTTGCGCTCCTCGCCACCGCCCACGCTATCACCAGCAGCACCGGCACGAGCATCATCACCCTTATCATCTTCACAATGATGGCAGTGTTGCTCACCTCGCCGCCCATGGCGTTGGCCGCACCCACCACATGGGCCACCTCATGCACTGTGGCTCCAGTGAAGAGTCCCATCATGTCGGGCGAGAGGCTAAACACACCAGCGCGGTAGAGTATGGGGTAGAGAAACATGGAGAGAGTGCCGAAGATGACCACCGTGGCCACAGCGACGGCTGTCTTGTAGGGCTTGGGGCGTATGGCTCCGTCGACGCCAAGCACGGCGGCGGCACCACAGATGGCACTGCCGCACGAGGTGAGCAGGGCTATACTGCGGTCTATCTTCAACAGTTTCCCCACCAGCACGCCAAGTGCTATGGTGCCACAAACGATGACGGCATCGAGGACAATGGCCGAAAGGCCAACCTGCACCACATCCTGAAAGGTGAGTTTGAAGCCATAGAGGATGATGCCCGTGCGCAGCACGCGCTTGGAGCAAAACTGTATGCCAGGCACCCACGTGGAGGGCAGGTTGCCACGAAGACTGTTGGCATAGAGCATGCCAAGCACTATACCTACCACCATTGGACTCAACGACAACGCCTTGACCCAATCCATCTCGCCTATGTAGAAGGCGGCACACGCAAAGAGAGTGATGAGCAGCACGCCATGCAGCATGCTGCTCCTTTGTTCTGACAATTTCATAATCTTGATTTTTTCAGTTATTCTGTATGCAAAGTTAAGCAAAACCACGTATGCCTTTGCATACAGAATAACTATCTGCAATAACCGCTGGTTATAAACCGCTTGAACGCAAGCGAGAGTCCCACGGTCTCGCCACGCTTCTCGACGAAGCAAAACTGGCGCGCCATTTTGCAGTCTTCGATGTCGAGCACCTTGAAAAGGCCGGCATACACCTCGTGGCTGATGGCCCTGATGCTGATGATGCCCATGCAGTCGGAGTGCGCCACAAAATGTTTGATGCCCTCGGTGGTGCCAAGGTTCATCTCGATGTTGAGTTCCGATAGACTGACACCGTGAGCCTTGAGCGCATCCTGTATCACATCGAGAGTGCCAGAGCCGAGTTCGCGCAGCACTATGGGCATGCGCCGCAGGTCGTCGAGAGCAACAGTGTCTTTCTGTGCCAATGCGCCGTGGGCATTGACCATCACGACAAGCTCGTCGTCCATGAAAGGGGTGTACCGGAACTGCGGCTGCCGCTTTATGCCCTCAACCATGCCTATGTCGATGCGTCCCATGGCCAAGGCATCCTCTATTTCATGCGAGTTGCCACTGAGCAAAGTGAGCCGGATGTCGGGATACTGCCGCCTGAAGTCGGCTATCATCTCGGGCAACACATACTGCGATATGGTGGTGCTGGCGCCCAGTCGAAGTTCGCCAACCGACTTCGACGTGAGCCGCCTCATGTCGTAGTCGAGGTGCTGATAGGCTTCAACTATCTTGCAGGCATGGTCGAGCAGCAATTGTCCGGCATGGGTGAGCTGGATGCGGTTGCCCATGCGGTCGAACAGCCGCACGCCATATTCCCTCTCCAGCTCCTGTATGTGTTTGCTGATGGCCGGTTGGCTGATGAACAGCTCACTGGCTGCCTTGGTGAAGCTCTGCAACGTGGCCACGCTGCGAAAGACCTTCAGTCGTGTGTCAATCATATTCCCTTTGTACATTTAATGGGGGGCGGTTCAATGAAAAGCCGAAGCAGCCTTTACGTTTCTGACGAATCTTGAAATTCATAAAAGCATAGACAACTTCGCCGCCGTGCAAAGGTAACGAAATTTGCACAAGCTCCCAAATATTAACAAAAACGCAACTTGTTTATCCACAATTTATTAGTACCTTTGTCACGGAACGAGCCGGACTTTTTCCGACCGTAGCAAACAACCAAGGCGCGATTTCCTCTTAGAACGCGCCACTTTTTACAAACACACAAAAACAAGATCAGAATGAAGAGAACTTTACTTCTGGCAGCCTCTGCGCTTGCAGCCATGGCCATACAGGCCAAGGTGGTGACCACGCAACAGGCTCTCGCGCTGGCAAAGCAATTCCGCCAAGCACAGGTGGCAAAAGGCGGAGTGAAAGCCGCCCCAATGATGGCCGACATGAAACTGGCCTACACGGCAAAGGGTGCCGAGTACTACGTGTTCAACAGCAGCGGCAGCACTGGCTACGTAATCGTGGCCGGCGACGACTGCGCACCAACAATACTCGGCTACAGCGACACAGGCAGCTTCGACATAGGCAGTATTCCCCCTGCAATGAAGACCTGGCTCGACCTCTACGCCCAGCAGGTGGCTGCGTCGGCCAAGAGCGGCATAAAATATGTCCCGGCCACCGACCCCGACCATGAGAAAATTGAGCACCTGATGACAACAAGGTGGAACCAAGGTGCGCCCTACAACGATCTATGTCCACTGGACGAGAAGCTTAACGCACATGCAGTGACAGGATGCGTGGCCACAGCCATGGCCCAAGTGGTGAACTACCACAAGTGGCCGGCACAGGCCAAAGGCACAGGCATGGCCGTTCTAAACAAGAAAATTCAACTAACGCGCGACATGAGCAAAGACGTGTTTGAGTGGGACAAGATACTCGACGTGTATGCCGAGACGCTCGACACCGACAGCTCCGGCACCGCCGACCAGCGCGCCGCAGTGGCCCTGCTGATGGCCGACATGGGCTACGGCGTTGGCATGCAATACAGCGTGAAAGGCAGCGGAGCCTTCAGCATCAAAATACCAACAACATTGATAGGCAACTTCGACTACGACAAGGCCACACACCTGGAGTACAAGGACTGGTACACTGAAGCGCAATGGGACAGCATAATATACAATGAGCTGGCCAACAACCGCCCTGTGCTGATGAGCGGAGCCACAAAAGACAACGAAGGACACGAATTTGTGTGCGACGGCTATGCAGGCGACGGTTTCTACCACTTCAACTGGGGATGGGGCGGCAAGTCGGACAACAATTTTCTGCTGAGCGCGCTCAACCCCAAAGTACAAGGCATTGGAGGCAGCGCTCACCAATACGCATTCAACATCAGTGTCGACGCCGTGATTGGCATGCAAAAACCACAAGAGGGCAGCGACTACGTGTGGCAGTTTGCCAACCTAAGTTCATTGCATACCGGCATAGATTCACAAGACGGTGAATTTGGCATCGTTGCAAACATGGGCAACCTGTCGGCAACGTCATTCGTGGGCGAGGTGGGACTGCGTGTGGCCAACACCACCACGGGCGAAGTGAGCTACGTGTCGTATGAAGGCACAAGCAAAATAAGCATTGGAAGTGGCGTGGAGGTGTTTCCCGACAAACTGCTCAACGGTCTGTCCGACGGAACCTACAAGGTGAGTACAGCATACAAGCAGCAGAACGGCGAGTGGACACCGAGCCGCACCTTCCTCGAATATGAGAAAGAGTTGGCATTGACCGTGGCCGACGGAAAAAGGACATACGCCATTGACGACACACTTAAAACGTATGGCATAAAGGCCAACGACCTACTGCTGATAAAGAATGAAAGCACAAAATTTGGGTTGGCATTTTCCACAAACGGCGCGAAAGCAAGCGCAAACATATACTATGCACTTGTTGACACCACTACAAACGACATAGTGTACAAGAGCGGAAGCATGCCTCTGAACATTGACATCAACAATCCCGAGCCTACAATATACTTCTACTTCCCGAAATACGACATCGACGTTACGCACGGGTATGCGGTCATGTTCTTCGAGGACGACGACGCCCAACCGTTCCACGCTGAAACGGTGAGAACTTCCGACACGCCCGATTTCGAGGTGATAGAGCCGCTTGCCATCAGCAACATGGTGGACGGAAGCATCGACACCAAGGAGGAAGCCATTGTACTGACGATGAAGATGCGCGACAAGACTCTGACTCCTTACAAGAGCATCATAGCATGGATGGCCACCAACATGGTTCCAAACGACACGTTGTTGCTGGAAGAAATAGGCAATGAGACCAGCATATCGGGCGACACCATAACATTCATTGCCGCATATGCCCCCGAGGAAATCATGGGACATGAGGGAGCGGAAGGCACCATCAGCGTTGAATTGCCAATCGTTTACCCATTGATAGTGACACCGCAACCCGCCAACATGGCACAGGTGTCGTTTAAGATAGCCAGCAAGACGGGCATCAGCGACGTGGCCAACACTGCCGCCAAGGCCGTGACGAGCGAGGTGTTCAACATGCAGGGTGTGAGCGTGGCCAAGCACAACGGCAAGGCCAACCTCAACGGTCTGCCCACAGGCATCTACATCGTGAAGACCACCGACAGCAATGGCAACACGAAGACATCGAAGGTGATGGCAAAATAAAGAAATGTCATTCCACGGTACAAGCCTACACGGCTTACACCTCACTTTACAAAATCAAGCTCCGCCCCACACGTGATGGGACGGAGCTTGATTTTTATTGCGTTGGGTAATATTGCTGTTTGTAGTACTGTGAAGAAATAGCGACATGGATTGTGTCAGCCACCAAACACTATACCGTTGTAAACGCGCACCACATCGGCAACGTCAAAGTCTGACTCTGCCTTCATTCTACTTGCCTTTGAGAAGGCATCTTTTGACGCGTCGTCCATAGCCAAATAATCAAGCATAGCCGAAGCCAAAGCCTCCACATTCTTGGTTGGCACGACAAAACCGTTGATGCCGTCGTCAACCAGTTCGCGGCAACCAGCAATGTTGGTGGTTATTATCGGCTTGCCCGATGCGCACGCCTCCATCAAGGCCCGGTTCATGCCCTCTCCATAATACGACGGCAACGTGACCACCACCCCCTTTTGACAGTATATCTCATCCATGTTGTTTGTAAAACCGATATACTCCAGCACGCCATCCGCCTCGTCCTGACGTATTCTGCCTTCAGGCACACTCTTGGGGTATGACGGGTCAAGCGAACCGAGCACCTTGAACTTCGCCTCTGGATGTTTCGACTTGACAATGCGGGCAGCCTCGGCAAACTCCCCATAGCCTTTTTCCCAAAGTACACGCCCAATGAAAAGAAACGTCGTTGAAGACGCATTGTTGTCGTAGGCACGGAAACGGCTTACGTCAACGCCCTCACCTCCCTTGAGCATGATTATTTTATTTGGACTGCACAAATGCGTCGTCTCAACAGTCTTGCGGTTGTCGTCGTTGAGCAGAAGCAAATGGTCGGAACACGACAACCCTATGCGGTAAAGCATCCGTGCAATGCGCGCTATGAGTCCTGCGTTGGTAAACGAATAGCCGAGTCCTGCCATCATCGCCGTGGAATGGCAACCTGCCAACCGTGCGGCAATGGAGCCGTAGATATTGGGCTTGATGGTGTAGTTAAACACGAAATCAGGTTTCTCTCTTTTCATTATGGCCAACAACCGAAAGAAATAGCTTATGTCTTTCAATGGGTTTACGCCTGTGCGCCCCATGCGTATAGGTATGTACTTCACCCCATGCGGTATGCCTGTGCGCATCTGCTTGTCTTCCTTTTCAGGGGCTACAAGAACCACCGTACACCCTTTTTCCTGAAAATCGCGGATAATCTCACCACGGAAATTCACCAGTCCCCATAGGGTATTGTCACAAAACAATATCTTTGTTTGTTTGTTGTCTTTCATATCATTTGCCTTTCACAATTCCATCCGCCACTCTTTCTACCAACGCGAAAGGATGGCAGCCCTGTTGTTCATATAACGCAAATCCTCCGGAAATATTACTTCCACATTTCGGCTTTGCCTGTTTTTTCATTGCCACGACACTCCAATCCGTGGCATGGCGGTCAAAGCAGCTTCACCAACGCCCTCATGACATACAGTCTGTATTTCACCTTGAAAAGCAGAGACGTGTGGTTTGTCTTCCCCCCGTCAGTCACCGTGTTGTCATGGCGGCGGTAGAGCATCAAAGGCTGCGGCAAAAGCTTAAACCGGAAATGACGGAGTCCCACGAAACCCAACCATAGGTCATGGCCAACGCCATATTTGGGAAATGGGAGTGCCTTGGCTATCACACTGCGCCTGAAAGCCATGCAACTGCCAAGGAAGCTGGGCTTGACGAAGTTGTATAATATGGATGGCTTGAACTTGCGAAACTCCGACTTGTAATATTGGCAGCCAGGAACGAGATTGGCATCGGCAAGGTAGCAGTCAGACATAACCATGTCGTTTTCTTCCAATGCGGCAAGCATTGTTGACACCTTGGTAGGCATCCACACGTCGTCCTGGTCGGAGAGGAAAATGATGTCGCCTTTGGCGTGCATGATGGCATTCTCAAAATTTCTCGTGGCATAGTCTATCGAGAATTTCGCATGGCACTTGTCATGGTGATACACTTTTATGCGTTTGTCACCAATAGACTCTATCACTTGCAGGGTATTGTCGGTGGAGGCGTCGTCGGAAACGACGACCTCGTCGTCATCACCAATCTGCATGAGAATTGACGACAACTGCTCAGCTATGTATTTCTCTCCGTTGTATGTGGCTATGCAGACTGAAATCATTTTGTAGGTGTTTTTGTGTTACTGGCATACTGCCGCTTAATCTTGTCTTCGTAGGAGTAGGCCATAAGCATCATTATCATTCCCGTGGATGATATGAGCAATGGGTTTGTTCCGGCTATCAAGAGATAGGCGAGATATGTCCAAAACATACTATAGGTGAAAGCGTCAGACTCCCTAAAGCGCCAAAACGTGAGCAATGGCCGCCAATACACATATACGATGAGCAGCGAGAACAAGCCATAGCACCTTATTATCTCAAGGTATGACCACTCTGTCTTGAACACCATCTCATTGAATCCCTCCGAATAGAAGCTCGTGCCTGGCCCCTGCCCGAATATCAGGTACAAGGGGTTCTCGTCAAACAGCGTGGCATATGACGACAGGTGGCCATACTTCACCACGTTGGAAGCCTCGTCGGTCTCCATTATGGCCGCCACGACAACCACGACAAAGGCGATGCCCACAATGAAGGCCACGGGAAGCATGATATACTTGAGACGTTTGGAATGGCGGAACACGCGGAATGCTATGACCACAAACATGAAGAACGGCGCAAGCATGGTGCTGCGCGTGCCGCTCACCATAAAGGTGAAGACGATGAAGGCCATGGCTATCCAGTTGAGCACGCCACGGCGCGTCTTGTCCATAAGCCCAAGCATATAGTAAGCCACGACAAACAGGAACGACACGCACGACTTCAGGTAGCAAGCGAAGATTTCCACACCGAGAATGCTTCTGCGCGCCATCATGATGGTACTGTCGTTCTCCTCAGTGAATGTCCACACCACGCTTTCAATCATGGGTTCTACAAGCATGGCTACATAAAGCGAAGTCATCACGATGCAGCAGATCACCACAGGGCCACGCGCCAAGCTGACGAGGTTGTAGTTTCTGACCCACAGCAGCAGTATCACCGGCGATATCGACTTGAACGCCGCCAACGCCTCCTCGGGATCCATAGCCCCCATGGCGATGGTGGTGGTTAGCCAAGGCACGGTAATGGCAAACACAAGAAGCAGGATGTAGGGCAGCTTGCTCCAGTCGGGCTTGAACACCGCCATGTTGTAGGCCACGACAAGCACGAAGGCTATGTCCTTCTTGTGAATGATGGAGTTGGTGGGGTCGGCCATGACAACAAGGATGAATATGAAGAACAGGAAGTTCCCCACATACAAGGGCAAGTCGGTAGCCTTGAACCTATTTGAAATGTCTATCCCCATTGACAAACCGTTTTTATGGCCTAAACACCAAGTAGGCCGTGTAGCCAAAGAAACCGATGAAGAGGAAAGCCACCAGCACCAGCGACTTCTTGGGAGCGGAGTGGCGGTATGGCACGGTGCTCGGCTGGAGCACTGCATACACAGGGGTCTTCTCTATCACCTTCGCCTTGGCCATTTGCAGCTGCGTGGTCACCTGCGAGTATATGTTGTACTGCAGCTGCATCTCATTCTCAAGGTCGGTCTGCTTCGCCTTGAAACTGGCGAGCACGAGGTCGCTGTTTGAGTCGGAGTAAGCGCTGTACAGCTGGCGTGCCTTGTCGTAGCGCGCCTTTGCCTCGTTGTAGAGCTTCTGTATATTGTTGACGTCGTTGCGCGCCTTGTTGGTGCGGTAGTCGGTGATGAACTCCTGCAAGCGCGCACTCACCGAGTCGGCCAGAGTGGCCGATATGAGCGGGTCTTGTGCCGTGGCCTTTATGGTTATCACGTTGGTCTTGCTGTTGACGCTGCACGATATGGAGTTGCCTATGCTCTTTATTATGCCCGACTGGTCTTTGTCCAACCTGTATGCGTCGACGTTCTTGCCCGTGTGCTTTTCCTTTCCCAAAAAGCTGAACATGGCCGACCACCACGGCGACTTCTGCTTCGTCTCCATATAGTCATAAAGCGAGGTGGATATGGTTCCGTCAGCCGACTTCACCTTTATGGAGGAAAGCTCTACCAAGAACTTTGTCGAACCTACCACGTCGGGGTATATCTCCGGGAAAATGGCGTCAGACGACATGCCATTCATGTTGATGCCCACAAGCGAGGCCATCGAGCTGAGTCCGCCAAGGGCGTTCTCGGTGCTCGTCTCGGGGGCGAGCATCACCTTTGCGGTGTATGACTTAGGCAAACTGAACGACACGACAATGCCCAACAACAAACTTGCGCCAAGCACTATCGCATATTGCCTCTTGTGGCTTGCCATGGCAGCAAGCAGCTTCTTCAAGTCAAAATTATAAGCGTCGGTTCTTTTTTCCATAACTTCAATGTTTTCGTATATATTGCCTGTAGGCTATCTTGTTTTTCAGATAAGTGAACATCGAGCCGTAGCCCAGCGACTCCAGCATTCTGTACTGCGCCATATTGGCGGCAATAATATGCCGCGCCCCCACCACTATGGCGGCAAGCGTCAAGCGCTTCTTCGGGGCGGCGCCAAGACAGTTGTTGCCGTGCTGGCGGTAATACACCAACGAGCTGGCCACACCATCGACCACGCCACCTCTCTTCACCACGCACGCCACCACCCAGGCGTCGTGCATAAGGGCCAGAGGGGCGGGAATTACAGTGGCCTCTTTTGCCTTTCGGTTGAAGAGCATCGTGCAACCCGTGGCCACGTTATAGGCCGCAAGCCTCTCAAACGTGGTGAAGTATTCAGGCCGTATGGCCTCAAAAGCCCACAGTGAATTGTGCATGGGTTTCAGGTCGACGTCAACCACGGCAAGGTCGGTATGCACCACTATTGGCCTGTCGCCGCATTTTTCTTCCAAGGCTTTCATCCGCTGCATGGAAAGTTCCACCTTGTCGTCGCGCCACACGTCGTCTTGGTCGCAAAACATATAGTAGTCGGCATCCACGCGCTGCAGCATTCCCAAGAAGTTGTCCTTCGGTCCTGTGCCGCCCTTGTAGTCGAGCACAACGACATTGTCGTGCCGCGCGGCGTTGTCGGCTATTATGCGCAGTGTGCCGTCGGTCGAGCCGTCGTCGTGTATGTAGAGCGTCCAGTCGCGGCTGGTCTGCCTGTATATGGAGTCCAACTGCTCTTGCACAAACCGCTCTCCGTTGTATGTGGCAAGCAATATCGCCAACCGTTTCCTTTCCATGTCGTTTCTATTTTCTCCAAACACCTGTGGCGGTGCCGTTTATTATCTTGTAGTATTGTATCACGTTGACCAGGGTATATTTCTTTTACTTTATTGCTTTCATCATCTCCAATCCTTTCTCCGTGAGCAAGTATTTCTGCTTTGGATGGTGAGGGGAGCTTGGATAGAGAGGCCGCACATATCCTTCTTTGACCGCAGGAGCAAGATACATCACCATGAAATTCTCTCTGTCTTTAAGTCCCATATCGCCCATCAACTCTTTTATAGACAGAGTCCTTTCGCTTAATACCTTTAGAAGCAATACGATGTATTCGGTACTTGTCGGGTACTTGTCGGGTACTTGTCGGGTACTTGTCGGGTACTTGTCGGTACTTGCATCCTGTTTCGCTTCAAGCTGCAAAACAAGTTTCACTTGCAGCAGTTCTGGTTGCTCTATGAGTTCCGGTTTTGTCCAATGTCTCTCATCCCAAGCGTGAAGAATCAATGGAAAACCCGAACCGAGGTTCTCACCAAAACCAATCATACGGAGCATATTTTGCATACGCTGGTTGCGGGCTTTCGACTCTCCGCCTGAATAGATTTGTTCCAAAGGCAGCTTCAGCAGTCCTGGGTTGGTCAGAACAATTCTGTCTTCATATTTTTCTATCCGCAGCAGACCGTTCACCATAAAGTCTGAGTGGATTATCATGTTGGTCACAGCTTCTCGAATGGCCTTGTGCTGTAATGTGTCGTCGTTGCGTATAATGCCATCCATTTGGAAAGGACGGGGCAAGTCGCGTGTAAGTTTGGGAAGAACAAGACGCATGAAATTAAAAAGGTTGTTCTCCCACGTTCCGTCGTATGTCAATCTGTCGCTGTAACGCTGGTCACCAACCAAATGCGACTTGTCGATGTAATCCATACGCAAGTTGTCGAAACGCTCACGGATGGGTAATCCCTTGCCAAACATCAACAATCCGGCAAGTGTAAGCCCCTCCATACCATCCTTGCGGCTTGTAGTATAGCCTCCAAGCTGCTGTAGAAATTCCTTATGCTCCAGTCCGTTCCATACATGTTCCGAATTGATGGTACTGAACATCATCCTATAGGCTTTCAACGTGTGAATGTCTATGTCATCCATCGTGTAATATTCCAAGAGCAGACCGTCGTTTCCAGCATCATTGGCATCACGGAGCATCATCTTCACCTCTTGTTCTGTGCAATGATAGTCGCCTTCGTGGTTACGCTTGAAGCAACCGCGCATAAGGTTGTTGTTTATATAAACTGGACGCTTGGCGTACTCTGCCCTTGGCACACTGATGGCGACAACATCCTTCCCGTCAACATCCACGACTTGAACATCGTCATCGTTCAGGATATTGACGTTAACCTTCTCTTTGCTGTTTGCTATGTTCCATATGTCCTTGCAGATTTTGGCAGCATCCTCAACACCAACAATCTCAAACCTTTTTGAGTTGTCTTGTTCGTCCATATGTTCGCAGACCCCCAAAAGGATAACACCGCCATTGGTATTGGCAAACGCAGAATAGGTGTCCCAAACAGAGTTTGGAATACTCTTGCCCGCTCTCTTACATTCGAGAGTTATGCGCTCGCCTTTTGCAAGTAAGTTATGTATGTCCATCATTTTTTCCATACACCTGTGGCGGTGCCGTTTATTATCTTGTAGTATTGTATCACGTTGACCACCAAGCCTGGCACGTTCACCAGACACATCACCACGAGCAGCCAGTTGATATTGTGCGTCAATGCGCTCACGCCAAGCGCCAACGGCACGTAGACTATGGCGGCGAAGATGGTCATGCAGAGCTGCAGGTTGAGCGCGCCCACGCCATTCAGGATATAGGAGTAGCGCACGCTGACGAGCAGCGTGAGCATATACACGCCCACGATGGCCGTCATTGTGAACGGCACCTCAACGTCGTGGCCTATCCACACGTCGAACACCGGACCCGACAACGCCATGAGCAGAGCCGTCACAAGCACTATGAGCAGCATCAGTCGGTCGAGCGTGTGGCTGGCGCGCCTTATCCACGCCATGTCGCCCCGCTTGTAGGCGTCGGTAGTGGCCGTCCAGTAGGGCAGGCATATTATGTTGAACAGCAGCTGCGCCACGCAGAAGTAGCGGTAGGCTATCTGATAGGGGGTGACGAGTTCGGGCGTGAACGAGTTGGATATTATCACGTTTGACGACATGAACAGCACCATGCCCGATATTTGCAGTACAAAGAACTTCACGCCCATGCCAAACAGTTCGCCGGCGGTCTGCCTGTCAACAAACGACAGACTTGGGCGCAGGTCCTTGTGGCGGCCACGGAACGTGAGCGGATAGCTGGCCAGATATACCAGCAGCGGCGACAGCGTGTTGACAAGGGCTATGAGCAGCAGCGAGCGCACGCCTGAGGCATATACCAACGCCGTGCCTACGAGCATCAGCGTCTGGCCGAGCATCACCATCAGGTTGTTTATGGCCGGCATCTGCAAGCCCATGTAGAAGTTGCCGATAAACTTGAATATGAACGTTGAGCACACAAGCGACACCGACACCGACAACACCGTGCAGAGGTTGCCCACAATGCGGTTGTCAACATTGAGGAACGAGTACATGTCGAGACCCCAGATGAGGGCGTTGAGCACCACGCACACGGGAACAATCACGGCAATGAGCATGAAGAACGTTGACGACACCGCCCGGCGGGCCTTCAGTCTGTCGCCACAGGCCAGGCTCTCGGCCAACTTGTTGCGCAGTCCGTTGCCCAAACCCACGTCGAGGTTGTCAATCCACACCAGCATCGAACTGATGGTGAGCCACACCCCATTCTCGTATGCGCCAAGGCACTTTAGCGTGAGCGGCACGAGCGAGAAGAGCACAATGGTTGACCACCCCTTGATGAGCAGCGAGGCGGCGATGTTCTTCCTTATCAAGGCCGTGCGGGGATCGCTGCCCCACACCCTTTGCAACAGTCGGTTGGCCATCTGCATCAACTTAGGCTGTGTGTGTTTGTTTCTGCCGCCTTACTTCAGCAGGTTGGCTATCGTGGCTATCATCGTGGCCACCGACGCCGTTCCCGACCCTATGGCCACCATCTCCGCCGTACTCATCTTCTTGTTGGCCGGCTTGCTCGGCACCACAATCTCGCAGCCCGGCTGCGGCTTGTTGCTTCCGCCAGCCTTGGCCACCGTGCCATTCATATATATAATGTAGGTGCGTCCCTTGCGCGCCAGGTTGCCCCAGCCGCCAGCCTGGTCGATATAGTAGTTTATGCCCTTGCCCTCGCGGAAGGCCACAGTGCTGGGATACATCACGTCGCCGCTTATCTTCACCGTACCCGAATATTCAGGCACCACGATGCGGTCGCCCTCGCGCAGCACCACGTCGTAGTTGCTACCGGGGTTGTCGATGGCCTTATCGAGGTCGATGCCCACATAGTATGTCGTTCCGCTAAGGTCGAGCTTCTTGGTGTCAACGGAGTCTTTCGATCCGCTCTGCGCCAGGGTCATCTTGCGCAGCGTCTCGCGGCGCGCCAGTTCCTCGCTGGTGTACTTGCGCTCCAGTCGCGCGCCCTTCGAGTAGGCGGTGTTGGTCAGTCCGCCGGCCTGCTTTATCACGTCGCTCAGCCTCTGCGTCTTGCGCGCCAGTGTGTAGGTACCACTGTATAGCACCTCGCCCTCCACCTTCACGTTCTTCTGCGTGGTGTAGCCGGGGCTTGTCCTCACGTACACCTCGTCGTAGGGGCGCAGCGTGAAGCCCGGCGTGCCGTCGATGACGAAGCCATCCTTCAGGGCGAAGGTGTATGTGCGCGCAATGGTGTCGGATGTGGTCACGGCCATGCTGTTGCTTATGCGGCGCGCCACGTCGACGCGCATTATCGAGGCGGTGTTGGTCAGTCCGCCGGCCTGGAGCACGAAGTCCTCAAGCGTCTCGTTGTCGGCATACTTGTATACTCCGGGATACATCACCTCGCCATATATCGTCAGCGTCTGCTCCTCCTGCAGCTCCTTCTTGCTCGGCACGTAGAGCACGTCCTCGTTCTTCAGCGGAATGTCGGCCACCTTGCCCGACATTATGCCGGCCACGTCAACCGACACCACCTCAAGCGTGCGGTCGGCCTTCATGCGGTGCATCACGGCGCGGGCCGTGAAGGCGTCCTCGGTCACTCCCTCGGCGTGCTCAATGAGCGAGCGCACGGTGGTTATGTCGCCGCCCATCTGGTACATGCCCGGACGGAACACCGCTCCGCGCAGCTCAACCATGTTGGAGTAGCGCGGCAACACCGAGTCAACGCTAACCGAGTCCTCGTCGCTCATGCGGAACGAACTCATGTCGAACTCGCCAACGGAATACACCGAATACTGCGCTCCGGCCTTCCTCACCACGCGCACCGACTTCTTGTAGGCGTCGCCGGCGAAGCCTCCGGCATACTTGAGCAGAGTGCCGAGACTCTCGTTCTGCTTCATCTCGTAGTACATAGGGCGCTTCACCTTGCCCGTAACGTTCACCAGGCAGTCGTAGGGACCCACCACAATCACGTCGTTGTCGGCCAGGCGCACGTTGCCCGTCAGCTTGCCGTTGAGTATGTAGTCGTATATGTCAACCACAGTCACCAGCTTGTTGTTTCTATATACCTTTATGTTGCGCAGCGTTCCAATGTCGTTCATGCCACCGGCCATATACAGGGCGTGAAACACCGTGGCGAAGGCCGACAGCGTGTATGTTCCCGGAGCCTTCACCTCACCCATCACGTTGACCATGATGGTGCGCGTCTGCCCCACAGTCAGCTTCACCTTCGAACTGCTGTAGCGCGCGCCGAGCGTCGACCTTAGCCTGGCGTTGGCCTGCTCCACGGTGAGTCCGCTCACGCTGATTGGACCGAAGCCCTCTATCACCACCGTTCCGTCGGGCGACACCGTACTCTCTATTGTCTTCTGCGACGCGCCGTAGATGTCGATGTACACGGCATCGCCGGGACCAAGGCGGTAGTTCTGCGGCGTGGCTATGTTCATGTTTGGCTCAAAGGTAAGCTCCTTGTTGTTGAATATGTCGCGCCCGAACACTTTCTTCCTGTTGCGGTCGGGCATTTGGTCGTATATCCGCGACGAGTCGGGCATAAACGAGTTCAGCTCGCTCTGCATCTGCATGTAGTCTGCGTCCTGGTTGTCGTAGGTGTGCTGCGTCACGCGGCCGTCCTTGGTGCGGTATTTCGACACCGAACCGCCGTCGCCCGTCTTGCTGTCGCCGTTGGCCGTGCGCATGCGGTCGGACGTTGTCTCCTTGGTCAGGTTTTTCGCTCCCAGCGACCCATTGCCTTGCTCGCGCTCATACTTGCTCTTTATGCGCCTTATCTGGTCGATGGTCACTCCCCTTTGCATCAACTTGGTCACAATCTGCGACTGCGACGTGCCGTTGGCATGTTCCTTCACCACATAGTCCATCACCTGCGAGTCGGTCATCGTTGACTGTGCCGACACGGCCAGCGAGAACGACAGTAGCATCAACACCGAAAGTATGTATCTCTTCATGTCCTTTGTTTACGGATATTTCCTTTATTCTGTTATTATTGATAACGCTGCGCCGCCAGCATTATTGCATTGTCGAGCGCAATGAAAGCCCAGCTTTCACATTGCCGAGCGTAGCCTATACTATGCAAGGATAGTGCAAGCGAGCGCAATGAAAGCCTTGCTTTCAC
>CAVKUV010000039.1:0-28032 GCA_963659505.1 Lachnospiraceae bacterium | reverse complement strand
CCGCACAGAGAGCCGTGGCGTTAGCCTTCCGTAAGTTCCGTGGGTTCCGTGTTCGAAAAAACATGGATGAAGACTCTTTCGTGGTTGTATTGTTTTGAACACGGAATACACGGAATACACGGAAAATTTTCTCTTTCTACACAGAGAGCCATGGCGTTAGCCTTCCGTAAGTTCCGTGGGTTCCGTGTTCGTATAACTATTGCATGACTACCTACTACCCTATCCCCCGATGCCGGAGTCGGCCTCTGTCCATTCGATGGAATACATCTTGAGGAGAGCCGAGTGGATGGCCGCGCCGTTGTAGTGGGCGTCGTAGTATTCGCGTTGCCGCGACTTCATCATGGCGGTGTCCTGCTGGAGCAATGCCAACAGCTTCTGACGCAAGTCGCCACTGTCGCCTCGCCTGAAGAGCACGCCCGTGGCCGATGGGGCGATGATGCCCTTGAAGAAAGGCACGTCGCTGGCAAGCACCGGTGTCTGGAAATAGAAGGCGAGCGAGAGCACTCCGCTCTGCGTGGCGGAGATGTAGGGGTAGACCACGCAGCGGGCACGCCGGTAGAGGCTGGCCACTTCGCTGTCGGGGATGTAGCGGTTGATGAACGTCACACTGTCGTCGCCGGCCACACGGCTAAAGCCGAGTTCGCCCCGCCCGGCTATCACGAGCTGGTAGCCCTCCTGCAACTCGCGGCTCTGCATGAATGCCTCATACAAAAGCCCGATGCCCTTGTATGCCTCGATGCGCCCGAAGAAGAGGATGTATGGCTTCGTCAAGTCCTTCAGCTCAACAGGCACGTCATGTCCCTCGGCTATCTCCCTCGACACGAGCGAGGGGAAGGAGTGGTAGGCCAGCTGCTTGTCGGGAAACTGCGCCTTCAGCTTCGCATACTGCTCCATGCTGTTGGTCACCATATAGCGCGCCTCGCGCAGGTTGTCGAGTATGCGCTTGTAGCCTATCTTGTGGCGCAGCATCTTATACCAAGCCTTCTTAGCCTCGTGCGGTTCAAGGTCGTGGACGGTGCTGAGCACGGTGATGCCCATGGCCTCGAAGCGGCGTTGCATGCGTATGGTGGGGATGCCGTTGATATAGTGTACCAGTTCGATGTGCTTCTCCCGACAAATCTTCAATATCAGTCGGTCGTAGGGCGACCGGTTGGTTACCAGTCCCACGAGCTTGTTCCACGAGGTGTTGGGCTGCATGTAAAACACGCTCTTCTGGCGCAACTCCTCTTTCACGTTCTTGCGAAAGAAGTTGTCCTCGTAGTCGTGGAAGAAGAACCACACGTCGTCGTCGGGCGAGAAGGTGTTGACTATCTCGCTCGCATACGGCCCCATGCCCGCATATGACGATGTGGCGGCTATTAATGTTCGTTTCATCTGTATCAAATTATTAATTAAACATTCCTTTTAGTGAATGTTCCTAAGAAATCATTAAATTCATCATTACTGATAGTTCCATCAAGCATTCCTTTGAAGTATTTCTCTGATGTTCTAAAAGAATATTGTAAACTTAGTCTTTGCCATAAAATTGCCTCAAAAAGTAAAGGCATATATTGAAATTCATAAAAGTATAGACAACTGCTATGCACCAAAGCCCTTGCCTGCTACCTGAGGCAAGGGTGTGCATGAAGATACAACAAAAAAATTATAGTTGAAGTTTCCCACCGCAGTATCGCTCTGCGCCATGCCGCCACTCGGATGGGAATAAGTAATGGATGCTATGAGAGCAAACGCTCTATTACATTCTTTATAACAAAGCAAAACTCGGCATGCATTCCTTCGGCATCCAATCGCATCACAGCGTTGAGCTGCTGACGCAATTCATCGTCACTCAACAGATTGCCATCTTCGTCATAGATAGCCCCTTCAATGGCTGCTTCCCTGCGACGGCACAGCCATTCACATCCCAAATTTAATGTGGCAATATCCTTATTAGCCACTTCACCATCACCTTCGATTCCTCCGAACTCGTCATACTTGAAATGTGTTGGACAGTCCATCTGCAAAGGATTGATGGACAAAACATCAGCCCCCTTTGACTTATCACAATGAAAGAAATGTTTGCGTTCCTTTTTGGGAACAGACATACGCTCACGTTCCTCTTGGTCGGAAGGACGACAAGAGAGCAAGAGGTTGCCATACTCTCCTGCCAGTGTCCTATCCTTCTCCTTCGGAAAGACATGCTCCACGATGTATTGTGGATGAGTGGGGTATTGCAATCTGCACCCACAATAGCAGCATATGCCTCCCTGGTCGGCAAACAGAAGCCTTTTCATGCCATTGAAAGTTGGAAGACTCTTCACCATATCATACACATCCGCCCCGTTCAACGCAAGGTGAACATTAGCATCCGAAAGACTGGCTCTATCCAATTGGGCAACATGCAACTCGGCCTGATACGCCACAGCTACTGAGGAGTCCATATGTTTCTCTATATACTTCATCGCGGCCTGCTTTCAAGTCGATTTATGATAGAGTGAATCTTTATCAGCGACGGCTGGTCTGGCGAAGTCTTTTTCTCCAACTCCGCCAACAGCCCCTTCGCCTTGTCCAACTCGCGATGGCTTACAAGCTGTTGGATCACCCTCAATTGTTCGCTCACCATGGCGTCACGGCTATCCACCATCATGGCCTCTTCCAATATCAGATTGGCATCCAACCCATAAGTTGTCACTTCCACATGCTTGTAGAGTCGATTCTCCTCATCATACCACAAGCGGTATACCACGTTACGGTCTGATTTTTCCACAGACGACATTACAAGAGGGGCATGCGTGCTGACGATAAACTGTATACGTGGAAAGGTAGACTGCAACGCCTTTAGTATCTTGCTCTGCAAGGCAGGGTGCAAATGCTCATCAATCTCATCTATGATAACTGTGCCATGGGTATTTTTATAGGCTTCCGAACCAAACATGGCTTTATTCAGCAAGGCGCATCTGATGGCTATATCGACTACAATATTCACCAATCGCTTGTATCCATCAGAAAGCATGGAAGACTCAACGTATCTCCCGTCAGTATATTTGAAATATACATTTCCCCTCACCGGCCTTACAACCATATCCTCTATGATGCCACATCCATTGCTCCCCAAGCACTCTCTTATCGCATTCCTTACAGAAGCGCGTTCTTCCACACCTGTTTCCGCTTCATGAAGCACCAGCAGTCTGTTGAGCCAATAGTCAAACAAGCCCCGGCAGTCATAGCATTCAAAATATCCGAACGATGGCTTCTGGGCATACTCCTTGAACCTCTGCTTGTCTATCTTGCGTGATGAATGGATGTCTTCTGTTGTGAAACAAGCATATACCGGCAATACGTTTCTCTGAACAATGGAGTTTCCGCTCTTCAGATGTGAGAAAGCATACAGACGTGAGGCGTAGTTCTTCAGAGGAAGAACGCCCGTCAAGAGGTTGCGGCTGTTCTTCTTGGATTTCTTCTCCAAATGAAGAACCGTGTCATAGTCAAACTCCTCTACGGCATTGTCTTCCATCATGACAGGGAGCAGATCGGCAGGAGACAGCATGAAAGAAATGGAAATTGGTGCCTCAGGAAGAATGGTGTTGTTAGTGTCTACACTCAACTTAAAGTCTGCATCATCCACACTTTTCCAAGAAGTATTCTCGTCACTATAGCCACAAAACAACGAGTTTGCTACAAAATTGCATGCACGAATAAGGGATGTCTTACCGCTCGAATTATCACCTATGAGCAGGTTGATGCCCGGTCGGAAGGTCATTTCCTTATTTTCATAGCAACGGAAATTGCTTATAGATATCTCTTTCATCTCTGTTTTTGTTTTTTTGTTAACGTCATCACCGCCAGCTATCGACATTGCTTGATTCTTATATGGACTCCATGAAACCACTTCTTCAATCACAAAAAAGGTGTCCACTAAGATGGTCGCACAAACTGGCAAGGCAAATTTGCCACATTCTAAGTGACGAAAATAAGAAGAATAAGCTGAACCGACATATCAACAAGTGTTTTTTAACACAGACTTTAACGTATCCACACGTTCCTTTTGTGATGTCGTCTAAACTTTTCTGGCGAAAATCTGTTTTTGTCTTGTCATAAATACGAATAGAAAAGTTGAGGAAAGAGCAACCACACAGTCCACATCATTTTGCCTTGTAGAGACAACCATGTTTTCTCCACAAGAAATATGAGAGCATAGACAGTACTGGAATATGCCACACCCAATAACCTCCAGTTGTGGCAGACAGCGCAATATAGAGGAAGAAATACTTGACATAGACATAATCCTTGGGAATCTTTATTGATAATGCTGCAATATACCACAGAATCAAGACAACCATTCCCAATAATCCAAAATAGATGAAGAACTGCACATATTCCACATCAACCAAGAAAAAGTGGGCGTTTTGCAATGCATCAACTCGTTTCGAGTATTCGCCCGAATTTGGGAAATAGATACCATTTCCCAATATCTCATGATACAAATCGTTCGGAGCGTTGAATTCGGTCAAGTAATACGTAGCCATCCTGATACGGATATTATCATCACCGACTCCATTAGCCCCTCCTTCCTCTGTTAAAGCCGTTTGCTTGTCGATGATATTCCTTGTTGCCGGTATTATGAACACCAACGAGCAAAGCACAACCATCATCCCAACGAGTTGTATCTTGGTTTTGGCTCGAATTGCTTTCGAGAAGACTATCATAAGTACTGACAATAGAGCTGTTGCGACAAACGGGACACGATGCCCAGCAAGAAGCAAGAATGCAAAACATACCGCTAACCGAAAGATGCTTTTTCGAGACATTGTGAAAGACTGCAACTGATAAAAAATAAGGAGACTGACCAAGAATTTTCCAGCGATACTGAAACGCATGGTACCCCTATCCTCCGCATTTTCCTGCAAAGCTTCGGCAACGTCATCGCTAGAAACGCCAAACCAACAATGAGGAAACTGGATATAGCAAATTATTACGATGATAAACGTACCAACAATGAACAATTTGATTAGCCGCATAACAAAATCCTCTGGGATATGGTATTGTTTCAGATAGAAATAAACACCCCACATCAAATATGTATTTGCAGCACCTTTCAACGCATAGTCAACATACTGTCCGTCCATGATGCCCACAGTCAATGCGATGAAGAATACAAGATACATCAATATCATAGTTTTCTCCAAAAGACTCTTACTGTCCTTTTGGCATCGCAAAGCACAAATAAGGAAGGTGATGGCATAAAACGCATTGATACAATAGCGCAAATACTTGAAGAATGCGATTCCAAAGATATTGCAACTATAAAAGCTATATTGTATCAGCAAGAACAGAACCAAGAACCACGCATGGCTCTGCTTTATATTGACATTGCTTGTCAGGTCAAATAGTTTCATTGTTCGTCAAAAAATATTGTTCATTTACAGCCTTATCATGAGCGTCCTCCCGTCAAGACGCTAAATGCTTTGTGGCAGTATCTATTAAGCAACGCCCCTACCGCCGAAAGTCCGAAGAAAAACACCAACGGCAGCGACAAATAGACAATTGTTTGCATCATAATATTTTCCCCATAAATAGGATACAAGGCAAATTTTGTAAGGCTCATTAGTGGGTCGTGGAAAACATACACAAAGAAGCCATATTCACCCCCCCGAAATTATTTTACTAACGCTGGGGATTTGGATCCTATCATATAAAATCCACAAAAAGAGGAACAAGCTCCAAGCTGAAATGGAACCTATGTAATATGGCGCATCAGTCCAAACGAATCCAAAACACAATAAGTACAAAACGGTCAATGCAAAGACAACCGATTTAAACGGAACACGCTGCACATCAACTTTTGCCAAAGCCAAATATGCACCTATAGAAAACGAGAACACTGACAAAATAATTGAGTTATGCGATACAACCACAGCCAGCAACAATCCCACCAACGTAAATAGCTTGAATTTCTTCAGAGCCACATAGAGTGGATAAGAAAACATCGCAATGACTATCAAATCCCTTACAAACCACAACTGTCCCAATGCCGGTTTATAAAACAAGAACAACAATATGTTATGGCTTTGATAATAACCATAGGCGTCACTCACATTCCCAGACTCCAATCCACGATATCCAGCCCAAACGATGAAACAGCCACCAATGATATTGCACAACACATAGGGTACAACAAGGCTCCGAAATCTCGATTTCAGTTTGCGCTTGAAATCAGTGAATTGTCCATTGCCAATGGTGAAGAAGAAAAGAAATCCAGCAATGCTGAAGTACATAGGATGAAACACACGGCATAACACATGCGCGGTAAACTTCTGCACCTCATTGAATGGAGAACTCTCTATGTTGGGAAGAAAGGCATGGATATACAACACCACAAAAACTCCCAACACATGAAAGAAAGTTATTTTCCGACTTAAATGCTCGTTCATTAAACTCTTATGAATTGATACACTTATGAATTGATAAAATTACGACAACGCTCTATCATTGCCGCCTTGTAACTTTTGTATTTCGAAACTATTGGTATTTCACGAAGATTGTTTACCTTATGGATTACTTCACCATTTTCAGTCTGAATATACGACCCTCCATCAGGTGATATATAAGCCACATTAAACAAATCCTTCAATCCACCATACCGACAAGTGCTTTCGATATCATCAGTGTGCCTTATCGTAAACACGACCCTCGTGCCCATTCCTATTGACGGCAAAGCACAATGTATGCGCCCCGTGATAATCAGCCCTGCCTCGCTATACTTTCTGAGCAACGCATCCGCACACTGAAACCTTGCCTCATCACTCGGCAACGCTGCATATTCATGATTTTGATGCTGAATATACTCGGCATTCTCAATAAGGGAAGCAGGAAACAAACGGGTGTATATGCTATAATACTGTGCCGCCAAGAGAATGGATTTCAAACTAGTGGAATGATACAATCCTTTGGATATTTTGCTGAGAACGTTGGGTTTGCGACAATATACCAATGCTGCTTTCAGAACAGAACCAATACCCTTTGATCCCTTGAAATACGGGTCAACAACATAAACCTTGTCTGTCTTAACAGAAGTGGCATACTTGTCGCCCAAAGTAAGCGTAAGACATCCAGAGAAATAGGCATCTATGCCCTTTTTCCTCAAAGTCTCAGCAGTATATTCATCTCGACAGCCAATTGGCTCATGTCGTTTGAACCATGCCACATTCGAAGGTTCTTCCAAAATGACATTGGCCGCTTTCGCATTGAGATGGAATGAAACAAAGAGAGGGGCTATCGATTCAGACGGTGGCCAATTTTGTGGAATATTGGTAAACCACCCATTCATAATGAGTTTGGCGATTTTACCCCCCCCCCACAGAATATGAATTCAATTCATCTCTTCTGACAGGAATAAGCTTCTTTTCACCTTGATACTCATTATAGAATCTCATAGCCGCCATTTCTTGGATGAAATCACCAATATTGGCTATTCCCTTCTTGAGGGAAAATGTAAATCTGATAAAATCCATATTATTCCTTAAATCTTTTTCGTTGCACGTTTAAACAAATCCATCCACTGATCCACAATACAGACGACATCGAAACGACTAATAACACTATTGTCGGTAGCCATTTTTTCAAGACGAATAGGATCGTGAGCTATCTCAATAAAGGCTTTTGCCATTTCATGTTCGTCCTCTTTCACAATGATGCCATCCTTACCATCGACGAGAACATCATGCAGAGATGTGAACGTATCCATCACTATAGGACAAAGCATATTCTGCTTAGCCTCTATCAATGTCATTGGCAGCCCCTCTGTCTTTGAAGACATCAGGAAAACCTTTGCCCTCTCATAATATTTGTCCGGCTGTTGGAAACCCTCAAAAGAAATGTTTTTTAGTCCAAGCTTCTTTGCAAGTTCCTTTGTGGCCTGCAAGTCATCGCCTGCACCAACCATTTCCAGTTTCCAATCATTACACCTTCCTGATTGCTCTATCATTTGCCAAACACGCATCAAGCGAAAGATGCCTTTCTGTCCATTGAGCATTCTACCAACAAACAAGGCTACATTCTCCTTGTCCTTGAATTTGTCTTTTGGCAAATTGGCTGCAAACACTTGCGGATTGAAGATGGCAAGCACTCTATCTGATTCAATAGGCATTGAAGTCAACGACTTGTATTCATCAACATAGGCAGGTGCAAGGAAAGACACGTAATCGGACATGTTGTAAAATTTGTCTATTGCCTTGATTTGCATTTTCTTGCTTATTCGCCTATACAACGGTCCCATCAAATATTTCACCAGCGACTCTGCATCGTGTACCTTAATGTTCCACGAACCTTGCACACTGATGTGATGACATTTTATAAGAATGGCACTTGTGCCTTTTACACCTTGATAAGCCTGTTCAGCAAGCCACCATTGGTTAATGACAAAATCGACATGCTCCTTCTCTATGTAGTCGTGAAGACAAACAGGCAAAAGAGGACTATCAATCTTCAAATTCTCAGCCTCTTTTCCATTTACCCTTACCGCCTTTATCCTTTCGTCAATAAAAGGCATGTTTGACCTGGAATTGTCCCAAAGGTAGATGACAGAAACATCCAAGCCTCGTCTTACCATCTCATTAGCCAATGCGATGGTCACGGTCTCACCGCCACCATACACAGCCCAATATCTCAGAAGAAAAACAACTTTGTATTTCATAATGCTTTATTTTTCATTTATAATGATGTTGACAAAATTCTTCAAATAATCTTTTGAATCAAAGTTCAGTGAGCGCTCACGTGCACAATGGCTCATGCTGGAGCACAACGCATCACTGCTCAATATGTATTCTATTTTTTCTTGGAGTCGCGAAACTATACTGCCATCACGCTCAACCAGAAAGCCACACTTATCAGTTACAATTTCCGGGAGTCCTCCCGACATGGTCGTAATGACTGGCAGCCCGCAAGCCAAAGCCTCAAGACAAGTCAAGCCAAAAGGTTCTTCCCACATTGAAGGCAGAACGGCAACATCTGCCATTTGATAGTACTTGTAGATTTCGCAATGGTTCACATATCCCGTAAATGTAATTCTATCTTCATAACCCATAGCAATGCTTTTCAACTTATCGATGAAAGGCGTGGGCTTACTGGCTGAAAAAAAACTTGCCCCCACAACCAACAGCTTTACATTCACGTCCTTTATGCGAACAAATGCCTCCAGCAACTGCCTTATTCCCTTGAACTCCTGAAGACGTCCTGTAAAAATCAAGATTTTGTCGCTTGCAGCAAACCCATGCTCGCGTCTCAATTTTTCCTTTTGAATGTTTGAACTTACAGGAGCGAAAAGTTTTGTGTCAACCGAGTTATACAACAAGTGCATCTTTCTTTCATCAAACCCTAACCGTTTTACGGTTTCATCCAAGATGAACTTGCTGATGCAAAGACACCCTTTTATCAAAGATTTGAAATTGCAGCAGAACTGTTCTTCTGGAATGTTGTGTACATGGAAGTATAAAGGCAAATTCGGGAAATCATGATACAACCTTTGCGCATAGCCTGTCGACGCTTCCAAGACAAGTCCATCAAGATTGGCTTTTGCTATCTTCTTTCTCAACAAGCAATAATACAGAGAACCATTCTTTCCAAAAAGTTTCATGGACTTTTGAACGACTCTATTGGCCACCTTAGCAACAATGGACTTGTTGATGAAGAAAAACTGCGAATGACTATAATCACGACTTTTGACAATGGCCTCGTCATCGGAAAATGAGAACACAACCATGTCAAGCATATGATTTGCCTCATTCTCATCAAGCAAGTTGGTCACCAATGTTTCCACAGCACCCCCTTTAACCGCAGGCACTGGATATTTGGCCAAACACAAGAAACCTATCCTTTTCATGGCATTAGAGTTTTCTGAAGGTAAGACCTCGATGTGTCACGCAAACCATACAACTTCTCATTGACGGCCACATAATCAATTGGAGCAAAACTTACATCACTGCCGGACGGTTTCTTATACCTATCTTGAAGTCCAACTGAAGCCAAGAGTTCCCTCATTCTACTTGTTGTCTGCTCATTGAAATTCATGGCATAGAAATGTTTTTGGTAACTAAGCGATATGGCACATCCGTGGAAAGATGTGGTTACAACACATTCAGCATGTGCAAAGAGCCAAAGAAACTCGCCGATGGTTGCAGCCTGATATGTTCTGCAAAGGTTTCTTGCCCTAACACAACAGCTTAGTGCTATAAGTTTGGAATCAAGTTGAATGGCCATATTCTTTGCAAAGTTGAACACATCTTTGCTCATGCAGTCGTATATCAACACATACCGTCCCTTTATGCCTACAGGTTTCTCTATCTCGACAAACACATCGTTGTCAACCAAAAGCGTCGGGTCTACCACAACAGAGATGTCTTTGGCTATCGTTTGCCGCATCTTGGCTGCCGTTTCCGCTTCACGGACAGCCACGTCTTTCAGACCTAACAAGTTGGTTGCCAACAATTGCTTCTGCCCTTGAGACAACGCATCGTAATTGCCACAACTTGCCGCATAGGAAGAAACTTCACATTTAAAGCACTGGCCAAGATAGAACAAATCGTCCTGGGTGAGATTTAGATTCCATACTTGGTCGCTTCCAATGATGATTTTATCAAAACTGTCATTGTATTCCTCCTGCGGAAATTGCTCTTTCACAAACTGACAGAAAACTTCGGCTCGCTTCCGCCTATCACTTTGGGTAAGAAGACCAACAATGCAATGTTTCAATTTTCTCACCAAAGACGGGTTGCTCCGTTCTAATGGCTTCGTCTTCAACTCATGTTTTATGAGTTTCACATCATGCCCCATTCTCTTTATGTATGTAGCCAGAGAATAGGCTTGAAGCACCGCACCGTAATTGTCACATGAATAGAATGTGAGTATACCTATCTTCATTGTCTTTTATTTATGCTTAAAATTTTGTGTATCAAAGCAAGCGCAATTGCTTGCGTGATATAGTTTCCTATACGGATATATTCCGCCGTGGTGAATGCCGTCACCAAAGAGAACGCAAACCAATAGGGTAAATACAAAAACTGTTTTTGCACTTTTGCCCTCATTGCCTTAATACCATACCACAGCATCATGAGGCATGCAGGGACACCAAGAACCCAACTAAGTCCCCACAGTCCCATATCATTCCAATGAAAGCCCTTTCTGCCAAGGTATTCCATCAAGTCGGAATAGGCACCACCTCCCGATGGAATGCCGCTTCCCCAAAACATCTCCCAGTTTGACTGGAAATGTTCTGTAAGGTAATAGGTAATACACAGGTTGCGTATATAGTCTTTATCGCCAAACGACTGGTTGGTTGCCTGACGTTCCATCATAGCCATCACTTTGTCTTGCACAATTGGTATCTGGAATATCAGCACTAACGCAACAACCAAAATCGGCGTAGCGGTCAGCAATTTGCCCCCCCCACGAACTTTGCAATACATGATGAGCATGGCCAATGAGGAGGCTGCAAATAGCGTTCTGAAGCCCCACAAAAAGACTATGAAGAAAGAGAAAACAGCGAGGTAAAAATACTTCCGTCGATTGGTTATCAAATACCTGTTGAACGCGAACAACATTCCCAAGGAGCAAATGTTCTGTCCATACAAGCGCAAGCGAACGTCGGAAGAGTATTCAGTTTCGGCATCGGGGAATATCGCTATTCCGTAAGGATACAATATGTATTGGAGAAGATACAGACAGTCGAACAGTATGGTCAGCACATAGACAAGCCTCTCCAGCTTAGGCACACTGATGCGCCTGTCGATAAAGAAGAAGTAGCTGCAAATCATCATATAGGGCGATGTCTGGCGAAGTGTTGACATGACATCTTGTCCTCGGAAATAATGGCTTGTATAAGCACTTACAACGCAGAACAACATAACAAGACAAATCACGTTGCGGAAGGTTGACGGTCGTCTGATGTCCTTGTATGAACCGACAACAAAGAACACCAAAATCAAAAATCCAGGAATGTCGATGGCTCCCCACACACGAAGGGCAGCAAGCGTGACAATCAGCAAATAAACAAAACTCATATCCGTTCTATCTCCAATCTATTAGACCAAACTTCTTTTTCAACATAGTTTTCTTGTCTCGCAATACATCCCAAAATCCCGTGTTGCCATATTCATCAAGCAACGCCTTGAAACCACCATTGACATAACAGCTCCTCACTTGCTCCATATTGCCACGTTTGGGAGTTGGGGCATAGAGGTTTCGCTGCATGCAATCGTCTATACTGCAAGTGGTGAGTTGCAAGTCTTTTGAACTATCAGCAAGCAGTTGTTTTCCTTTCTCTGTATTCACCAACAGCAGGCTATAGCCTTTGTTGTCCTTGTTCAGCTCCGGATGGGTTTTCCAAAGTTTCCAAAAATCCCCGATTGTTATATCTGAAGGCCGCTGAAGATTGCAGAACCTGCACTCAAAGCAGCTGTCACGAAGGAAAGAGTCAAGGTAAAAAAAATGCGTATAGATGTTAAAACTGCGCTTCTTCGTTCCAAACCACAAGGTTTCACGATGGTTATCCCACCCAAAGTCCACCTTGTTGCGGAAATCCACCTTAGTCATCGTTGCATGATGCTTATGTTCTTGCCAGTCGAGATAATCGCGCCATAAATTCGGAGTTGGCGCACCATGACATATAATGTCAACCAAATAAAGATTTTCTCGCAAACGTTTTCCTACATAGCTCGCCAACCCTGCCGTCTGGCAGGGCGTGCCAGAAAACAAGACCTTGATGCCTTTTCGCAAGTCATCCTTGACTTGTCGAAATACTCCTTCAAGATTGCTCTGCACATAACGGCTTCCGCGAAATTCATCCCTTTCGGTCTTGTTTGTCGCGCGCTTATGCGCAACTACAAAGTGAGACTTGTAGCCAGCCCCATAAACCACGCCACCTTGCGACAGAATGTAATCGGAAAAAGCCACAAATGCCGCACCACTGCGGCTGGCCATCACCTCCCTCATATCCTTATGCCTTGCAGCATAAGCTAAGGGCGTTTCTATATTCAAACTTTTATCGTAGTCATCATTGAAAGCACACACTTTGTCGCACAGGCCACAGTCAACGCACTTGGACTGGTCAACCTCAGGATAGAGGAAGCCAAGTGCATCGGGCTTCATGCTTATAGCGTCGTGGGCGCATATACTGGCGCAAGCCGTACATCCGCAACAGTCGGCTGGATTTTTTATTTTTATCATTATTGTTTTGTCTTAGAACACAATTTCAATATACCCGTTTTTAATTTCTGTTCCACGAACAAGCGTTCGTTTCGATTACATCCAATAGCATACTCGACCAACATTGTTACCAATATCGCTATCGCACTCTGCGCTAAAAAAGACAGAATGCCAATGACAAGCAATTGGTGTAATATGATGGGAACAACAACGGAAAGCAACGCGACACTAACAATGTTGGCATATACATTACGCAAAAAGGCCAAGGAAGAAAGTCCTATCATCTTGCGCAACAAATAGAGTCGCGCCACTAAGCAACATTGTGAAATAATGATGGATGCAACAAAAACACTCTCCACCAAACAATTGAATCTTAGCAACAGATATGCCACTGGCAAATTGAGCATCTGCAATCCTCCGACTATAATCTGATATTTTTTTATTTTACCAGTAGCAAGCATGGCTGTAATCAGCGGCATTGAAATTGCTTCGCTCAGACTGAACACCAAAACAAGTTGTACAAAATGCACTGAATGGGGCGGCACTTCCGTGAGCCAAAGATGGAGTATGTACTCGGCATTGACTATCACAGGAACGGCCAAAATAAGAAGTATATAGAATGACAGTCTTGACCCCTGAAAAATCAGGCTCATCATATACTTGTTGTCGCCTGAAGCATATGATTTTGTTATTTGTGGGTTGATAGCTGTCATAAAGTTCTGCACAAAAGCATAAATGGCTCCATTTACTTGCACAGATATGCCTCTTGCAGCATTGACAGCCGGACCACAAAACATATTGATGACAATGTTTACGCCTTGGTCTTTCAACACTGCCGACGACGCTCCGATGAAGTTCCACCCTGCAAAGCCGAACATCTGCTTTAGGATGTCCTTGTCCCAATGGAAATGGTAGGTACATTCGGCAAAGTGCTTCTTGCAATAATGTCCGTAGGTGAGGCGCACAATGACGGCAACGGCACACATGAGGATGGCATAGAATATGAGTCGGTCGATAGGCGATGCCATTATCAAGAAAGATATCGCCAACTTGCCAACAGCCTCAAGGATGCTGATGTAAGCAAATGCCGACATTCGCTCGTGGGCTATGATAGCGGCATTATACGGAACACTAATCAAATTGATGACAAAGGTGACGATGGAGAATTGCAGCACCCAGTTGGCCGCCACCATTCTACTCTCTGGTATGGTCATCTTGGCGTTAAGGAACCACACGCCAACCGACTCCACAAGCACCACGATAATGAGTGACAAAAGCATCTGTATCGTTACCGATGCGGAGAATATCTTGTTGAGCCGACTTTGGTCGCCCTTACCAAGCTCGTAGGTGATGAAACGGCTGATGGCGGCTGACAACGACCCTGATATGACGGAGAACATGGCCACCACTCCGCCAACGACATTGTATATTCCGAAGTCCTCAACTCCCAACGCATTCAGTATTACGCGGCTCGTATAGAGCGACACGAGCATCAAAAAGAGCATTCGGAAATACAGAAGCAGGGTGTTCTTGGCTATTCGCTTGTTGTTATCTTGTGATTGAGTTGTCATTACTATTGAGTGTACTCATCCAACCCCTATGGCAATACTACCCCACCCCAGCGTTTTGCTGGGGATGCGGACAGGAAAAAAGGGATTGGACGTTTTGGTTTCTAATTGGTTGAACAAGAGGGGAAAGAAAGCTTGCCTATCTTTCGCCCATAATCCACTTGGCCAGCTCCATCATGCGGAGCTGCTTGGCGGTGGGGGCTTTAATGCCTTGCTCGGCAAGGTCGAGGAAGAGACGGTAGTCGGCGGACAGGGCCTTGCGGAGCGAGTTGGGCATGAGCATGTGCCACTCTTGGCGCTGCTCGTCGCAGTAGGTGGCTACGAGGAGCAGCTTCTGGAGCTTGTATGGGGTCTTGCGCATCTTGCGGACGACATAGGCACTGCCACGGACGAACTCATCGACTATAAGCAGGTCTTGCTTGCCGAGGTTGGTCAATATCTCGATGGGGTTGTCGAGCAGCTCCTGCGCCAGACGGTGGGCCGTCTCGCCTTTAAGCAGGTTGTGGCTGACGTATAGGTCGAGCTTGTCGCACACTTTCAGCATGCTGGCCTTGGTGGTGCTGCCGAGGATTTGCTCCAGGCGTATGCTGGAGTCATAGGTGGTGGTGTCGGGAAGGACAATCATATTGCTTACATCTGAACACGAAAAAAATCTCATGCGGATCTCACTGATACCACGGATTTTTCTTTTTCTGAACACGAATTTCACGAATTTCACGAATAAAGGCGGTAGCCAATCTGTGAGAGATTTGGGAGGCTCTTCGCACACGAATTACACGAATATCGCATGGTCGGCGGATAGGAATATATAGTCCGCGGAACTTAAACGGAACTTAAACGGAAAGTCGCACACGGATTTTTCTCTCTTTCGAACACGGAAATCACGGAACGCACGGAACGCCGCCTGATCGGCGATGGAATGACACCACAGTATCCAATGTTTTTCTGAACACGAATAGCACGAATTACACGAATATCGCATGGTCGGCGGATAGGAATATATAGTCCGCGGAACTTAAAC
The DNA here is from genome assembly GCA_963659505.1 of Lachnospiraceae bacterium. Classification (GTDB taxonomy): domain Bacteria; phylum Bacteroidota; class Bacteroidia; order Bacteroidales; family Bacteroidaceae; genus Prevotella. Next base: position 12,267 of record CAVKUV010000039.1, on the reverse strand, counting down.
GGAACTTAAACGGAAAGTCGCACACGGATACCTCTTTTCTTTCGAACACGGAAATCACGGAACGCACGGAATGCCGCCTGCTCGGCGAAGGAAATGTATAACATATTCCATTGTTTTTTGACCACTAATAGCACGAATTACACGAATATCGCCTGGTCGGCGGATAGGAATATATAGTCCGCGGAACTTAAACGGAACTTAAACGGAAAGTCGCACACGGATACCTCTTTTCTTTCGAACACGGAAATCACGGAACGCACGGAATGCCGCCTGCTCGGCGAAGGAAATGTATAACATATTCCATTGTTTTTTGACCACTAATAGCACGAATTACACGAATATCGCCTGGTCGGCGGATAGGAATATATAGTCCGCGGAACTTAAACGGAACTTAAACGGAAAGTCGCACACGGATACCTCTTTTCTTTCGAACACGGAAATCACGGAACGCACGGAATGCCGCCTGCTCGGCGAAGGAAATGTATAACATATTCCATTGTTTTTTGACCACTAATAGCACGAATTACACGAATATCGCCTGGTCGGCGGATAGGAATATATAGTCCGCGGAACTTAAACGGAACTTAAACGGAAAGTCGCACACGGATTTTTCTCTCTTTCGAACACGGAAATCACGGAACGCACGGAACGCCGCCTGATCGGCGATGGAATGACACCACAGTATCCAATGTTTTTCTGAACACGAATAGCACGAATTACACGAATATCGCATGGTCGGCGGATAGGAATATGTAATCCGCGGAACTTAAACGGAACTTAAACGGAAAGTCGCACACGGTTTCCTTGTTTCTTTCGAACACGGAAATCACGGAACGCACGGAACGCCGCCTGCTCGGCGAAGGAAGGATTTACACGGGACAGAGGCGAAGGTAACATTTTTCAAACCGCCCTGATATTGGTTGGATGCTTACGAAAGATGGTTTATCACTCAACATCTTCTGGCTTTGAATTCAACAAGTTTACTGTTGCCATGAACTCACTAACCAAATCGGCAAATTGCGGATTGTCCTTGCGAATAATCAGAGCTGCATAATTGTCATTTCCATCTTCGTCGATAATGGTTTGCGGCAAAAATACATATTCCTCTCGACCGCCATAAATACCGAACCAATAGCGGAACAAACGATTACGCATTTTCTGCATACCACCACCAGTATCACATATATAGAGGAAAGCCGCCTGATTTTTGGCAAAGAACTCTTCTACAATGGCAAGAATTGTCGCCCGCACCTTGGAGTCGCGAGGAGACTTCACCCCTTTTGGGTTGGATATGCCAAACTGGTAGACCAAGCCTTCGCGAAGCAAGTCGTCTTTCTCAAAGGTTACAAATATTTCCGCATCATAATCGGTTATGAAACTTAGGGTATCATTTGCACCTTCCACCTTCACCTTGTAAGGTGAGTTGGCATTGATAGTATCTAACGATAATCGCTCGACTACCATATCTCCACGCCTGCAGGTTCATTGCCTGTACGTTCCATGCAACTATTGCGCACTAAGCGTTCCAGTTTTTCAACCATTTTACGTTTAGTTTCCTTCGAGGCTCTCCAACGAAGAAGAGCTTCTTCGCGTGTTAATGTTTCCGTAGCCATAAATCCATCTCCTATAACACTTTATTGTCTGCAAATATATGTTTTTTCAGTGAAGCCGACAAACACTTTTGATGAAAAGTGGATTTGGCTGCACCACGGAAGTTGTTTTTTTGCCACGAATTACGCCTGGTGGCGGATAGGAATGTATAATCCGCAATGTGGCAGTTGCGACGTGAAACACGTCGCCAACTACGCAACATTACACAGCTGCCAACCATACAGTTCGCTATAGTTTCCAGATGTTCACCGCCACACGTGCCATTTTGCTTTGGCGATCGACGATGCGGTTCTCGTTCCATTCGTCACAATCGGCTATGGCATGCGCATCAAGATATGAAGACGAGGCATAAACTTTTCTTTTCTCTTCAAACGACCCGTTTTTCAGGCTGAGATTGAGTTTTTTCTCCAGCAGGCAGGTGTTTCCCAAGCGAAACACCAACTGGCGCTGCTTATCCTCGTCGATGTTCCAGCTCTCGTCGGCGTTCTGTGGCAATATATGCTCTATGGTTGCATCCTCATCATTGAAGCTTACCGCCTGCGACGAGCCATTGTGCTTCTCTATCGTAGCCAAAATATACCTTACAATCTTTGCGTTGCGAGAGTTGTAGGGAAAGCTCTTGTCGGAGAAGGAGTTTTCAAAAGCCTTGTCGTCGACGATAATGGACGAGAGCAACCGACAGTCGGCCATCTTCTCCTTGCTGACGAGCAAGGCAAGAGCATTGAACGGTCCCTCCTGGTCGTTAGGGTTGCGGTCGCAAATGACATTGTATCTGAAACAAATCTTGATGATGGTCTTGAAGAGTTTCTTGAACCCCGCATCCGAAAGGTTAAGTTTCGCCGACATCAACACTGAGAATGGCTGTTTGAGCCTGAACACATTCAGCAGCGCAACGCACTGCCTAACTTCGGTGTCACCACTCCACAGCTCGTCGTTGCTGTCGGTCAACGCCATGTAGACGTCGCTATAACGGTAGAGGTCGTCAACCAGCACAAACACATCCTTGTCGGTGGCAATCTCCTTTCGGATGGTCTTGAACAAGGCGTTGGCACGGATGGACTTGTGGCTGGCATTCCAGTAGTAGCGAAGGAACTCAGGCAGCTTCTCCGAACGGATGTTGTCTGTAAGCCGCGCCCATTTCTCTTCCAGCACGTCAATGCGGCTCGCATGAGCCGCCCTATCGTCAACCAATGAGAACAGGTAGTTCTTCAACAGGTCGGAGGAAGACAGTTGCACGCCCCTTGCGTTCAGCGTCTCGAACACGCGGAAGGCGTTCATCTCGTCGTTCACGACGATTTGCGTGAAATACAGGCGGTCAACCACCGTCTGTATGTATTGCGCATAGTCCTTGCCCGAAGTGAACTTGCCACAGAGCTTCTGCTCGAAAAACTCGAAGCACTGCTTCATCAACTTCTCGGAGTTTTTCAAGTTGCGGACACGCAAGTCGCCGAGCTTGACGATATAGTCGCGGAAATAGCCGTCGTTGTTGCGATTGAGAACCAACACGTTGTCATAGACCAACGTGACGGAATCTTTCTTGCCTATGTAGGTGTGGAGCAAGCTGTCTATTCGCTGCCTGTTGTCATCCACATCCATGCCACGCTCGACAAAGTTCTTGATGCACTTGATTGCTGCAAGGATAAGGATGGTGACGGTGGTGAACCTTTGCTGCCCGTCTATAATCAGATAGTTCTTGTCGTCGTCTGTCTGCAAGACAAGGTAGCCCATGTAATGGTCGTCCCTCTCGATTATCATGGCTTCCACGTCCTGCCACAAGTCGTCCCATTGCTCTGACGACCAGGAATAGTCCCTCTGGAACTTTGGAACCATGAACTTCTTGTTGTTGCCTATGATGGTGCTGAAATTGTTCGTGCTCGTATTCTGTATTCCATTCATCGTCTTATGCTCTGCTTACATTATAACATGCAAGGATAAACATATATTCTGAATGCGCCAAAGATTTTCGGAGATTTAACATAAGATTATTCAATCCGCGGAATGCGAACGGAAATCCTCCCACAGATTTCACAGATGGCACAGATTTTTTAGTCCTTTCGAACACGGAAATCACGGAACGCACGGAATGCCGCCTGGTCGGCGGCGGAAGGATGCCACGGATATCCAATGTTTTTTCTGAACACGAATAGAACGAATTACACGAATTACGCCTGATTGGTGACGGAATGTCTCACACGTATCTCACGGATGGCTTCCGTCTTGGTTTCATATAAGTTCGGCGGAGAAACGGCCTTATGACTGTATCTTCTCAAGATAGTCCTTGGGGATGTAGCCGGTGGTGACGGCGCAGAGACCCTGGATGCTCACGTAGAGCTTGTGGTCTTTCTTGATGCGCACGACGTAGCCCTCGGCACCCTTCAGAGGACCCTTGATGACGCGGAACCTGTCGCCCTTGACGTATTTGGGGTTGTACTCGTCGTAGAAGTCGAGTCCCTCGACGCCCGAGGTAGCCACAATCTTGAAGATGCGCACGTCGCGTTCGGATATCTTCGAGGGTGTCCTCATGTCGTCGGCGTTCTTGTGGCGGTAGAGCATCACCCTGTTGAGGAACATGCGCTCCAGCTCTTCGGCCTCGATGCGTGTGGTGCGGAAGAGGAGAATGTTGGGCATGATGGGGACATCCTTGAAGACGGTGCGCTTGTTTTTCTTGTCCCAGAATGGCCGCTCAACGTCGTATATGTGCTCTATGCCCTTGGAGGCGAGATAGCCTTTTATGAGCTGGCCCTTGCCGAAGAACACCTTGAAGGCGAACCAACTCTGTTCGCCGGCTGACTGTTGCATCGCTTGTTGGTTAAGCTGTTGGGGCCAGGGTGTACTTCTCATTCCCCCGTGTCGCGAAATTTTGGCTCGCAGCACTTGGCAAGAAAGGGTTGGTTAGCCTATTTCCGCACTCGGGGAAACTTCTAATCGCAGATGTACTCCTGACCCAAGAGCGTGATAATCTGCAACCCTTGGAATGACCAGCTGTCCGATTCTATCTCTATCATTAATCCTTCACTCAATCATTCCTGTGGTTCTGCACCTCTATATAAGAGATGCAGAAACACACATAACCACTTGATACATGGACAAATATCAATATCGTTTTTCCAAAATGCACCCATCCGAATAGTTTTTATCAGCCCGATAGAAAGAATTTTAGACAAGGGCAATCTGCTTATTAACAATATTTTCTGTATCTTTGCACGTGGTATTCTGTATCTCTTATATAGAGATTCATATTGCATGACATTGAGCGCGTTTAGTCTTTTGAACACGAATTTCACTAATAACACGAATTGCGCCTAACCGGCGATGGAATAGTCTCCCACAGATTTCACAGATGGCACATTTTTTTATCTTTTCGAACACGGAATGCACGGAAAGCACGGATGTCGCCTGCTCGGCTACGGAAAGATAACACGGATATACAATGTTTCTGAACACGAAATTCACGAATTTCACGAATGGACTTGCGCCTTTGTATGTACGGCTAATATTCGTGTTATCCGTGTTATTCGTGTTCAGAAAAAGAGAGCAAAATTGGTTTGCTTCGACTGAAATAAGCTCTTACACCAATTGAAATAAGCTCTTACACCAATTGGAGTAAGCGTTTACACCAATTAGAGTAAGCTCTTACATCAGTTGAAGTAAGAAAAGAAATGTGGCTTCCCTTGGGAGAAAATATGGATTCCTGTGGGAGAAAATGTGGCTTGCTATGGGAGATGGCTTAGGCATAGGTGTCAGTCGAGATAGGCGTCCTCACCTATCTGCTCGCGACTGCCGATGGTGAGCTTGCGCAGATCGTAGTAGCTGCCGTTGTAGATGTTGAAGTCAACATAGCCGTTGATGCCGGGCAGGCGGCCACAGTCGGTGTGCTGCCAGAACTTCCACTTGCCCTTATACTCCACCTTGTCAACATAATAGTGGGCTATCCAATAGGGATAGTCGTTGAAGACGGAGTCGCTGAGATAGGCTGTCTTGAACTTATAATAGGTGTAGATGATGGGCTTCACGCCATAGCGCCTCTCGACGATGCGCAGCCACGTGAGCACGCTCTGCTTGAAGTCGTCGGGACTCTGGTCTTTGGCCTTGTGCTCGACGTCGAGCACCGGGGGCAGGTCGCCGGCCTCAAGGCGAACGTGGTTGAGGAAGTGGTAGGCTTGGGCGCGCCCGGTTGAACGGGTGCTCCAAAAGTGGTAGGCCCCGCGGATGAAGCCATACTCGCGGGCATTGTGGAAATTGTCGGCGAAGTTCTCGTCGATATTGCTTGCGCCCTCGGTGGCCTTGACCATGACGAAGCGCACGGGCCACTTGTCGATCATGCCATTGGCGCGCAGCTTGTCCCAGTCGATGCGCCCCTGGTGGTGGCTTATGTCGATACCGTGTATCTCGTAGCCGTCGGGATAGGATGCGTCGCCATAGAGGGCGCGCCACCTGAAGCCGAACGGTTCGACGAAGAAGTAGTTGAACACGGCCAGATAGACCAGCAACGCTATCAGTCCGCCAATCCACCATGCCCAGCCGGGCATGTGATTGAGCAGCCGCGACATGATGCCGCCACGGCGCGCTGACGCTCGGCGGCGTGGCGCACGGCGACTGCGTGTTGGCTTGGCATTGGCGTTGCTTGTCATTTTTTCTCGTTTGGTTGGTATATGGTTAAAAACAGGTTGTTCGTGCAGTTGCCCTTTCAGGGCAGGGCGCAGCGAGACGAAGCACCTGCTACATAGCATTATGCGCTTGGTGCTTAAAGCTTGCGCTTTTTGGATACGGCGAGGCACCGTACCTCCTATGGGCGCCGCAGGGTGGTTATGTGCGCACAGCGGCATTTGCCGTTTGAACCACACATTATATTATAATATAACCCCCTATATAAGATGTCGTCATATTATAATATAGCTTCCATGCGCAGAGATGAGACTCCACGCATGGAAGCGGCGTTGTTTTTTAGTTATGCTGTGGCATTGCGTTATGCCTCATGCTCAAGCTCAAGCGTCTTTGTGGGACGGTCGCAAACCTCGGAGGGTCCCCAATACTGTATCGGGCCGGGATAGACGTAGGCCGTCTCTCTTGCCCAACGGTCGCGCTGCGAGACGAAGGCGCGGAAGGGTGCGCCGTCAAGGTCGACGAGAGCCTTGCGTATCACTGGCTTCATCTCGCCGTTGCGGCGCTCCATGTTCATCATCATAGTGATTGGCACACCTCCGGCAACCCACTCCTCGGCGGGGGCGGTGGTGTTCTTGACGATGGCCATGTAGCCCGTCTTGCCGTTGGCTATCAGCTGCACGGCACTCGTGCCCAAGGCGTAGCAGTAGTCGGCGTCGAAGTTTGACGGGGCGGCGCAGCGGCCTTCATATCCGAAGAAGTGGTGAAGGGCGGCAAACTTGCCTACGAACTTGCCCTCCTGCTTCCACTCGGCGAGCTTGGCCTCGCACATGTCGGACAGGAGCTTCTCGGTCTCGATGAGCGACACCTGGACATTGCCGTGGGGGTCGCGGTCGAGCGACAGCTGGCGAGCCACGCCCTCGGGCAGTGTGGCGAAGGTGGCGGCATTGTCGGCCGACAGGTGGGCGAGGATGTACTCGCGCTGGGCGGCCTTCTCAAGGTTCTTGTATTCGGAGCCGTGGGCGGCCAAAAGGTCGTCAAGCTCGCGGATGAGACGGCCAATGGCAGGGATGAACTCGATGAGTCCCTCGGGCACGATGACCGTGCCGAAGTTGTTGCCGTCGGCGGCGCGCTGGGCTATCACGGCGCAGAGGTTCTCGACAATCTGGTTGAGCGTCATGTCGTTGGCCTCCACCTCCTCCGACACGAGGCACACGTTGGGCTGGCACTGCAGGGCGCACTCAAGGGCGATGTGGCTCGCGCTGCGGCCCATCACCTTGATGAAGTGCCAGTATTTGCGAGCCGAGTTGCAGTCGCGCTCTATGTTGCCGATAAGCTCGGAATAGGTCTTTGTGGCGGTGTCGAAGCCGAAGGACGTCTCTATCTGAGCGTTCTTCAGGTCGCCGTCGATGGTCTTGGGGCAGCCTATCACCTGCACGCCATAGTTCTTGGCTGCATAGTATTCGGCCAGGACGCAGGCGTTGGTGTTGGAGTCGTCGCCGCCAATGATGACGATGGCCTTGATGTCGAGCTGGCGGATTATCTCCAAGCCCTTCTCAAACTGCTCCACCTTCTCAAGCTTTGTGCGGCCGGAGCCTATTATGTCGAAACCGCCTGTGTTGCGGTATTGGTCGATGATGTCGGCGGTAAGCTCGATGTACTTGTGGTCAACCAAGCCGCCGGGGCCGAGGATGAAACCGAAGAGGCGGTTGGCGGGGTTGAGCTTCTTCAGCTGGTCGAACAGACCGGTTATCACATTGTGGCCACCGGGAGCCTGTCCGCCACTGAGTATCACGCCCACATTGATGGGCGCGCTGCTCTGCTCCTCGCCCTGCACAAACTCGATGATGGGCATGCCGTAGGTGTTGGGAAACAGCTTCTTGATGTCTTCCTGATTGTCCACACTCTGTGTCGGCTCACCTTCCTTCACCTTCACCGTGCCTCTGAGGGCCTTGGGCAGCTTGGGCTGGTATGCCATTCTTGCCGTCTGCAACGCACTTTTTTCCATGATAGTTGATATTGTAAATGGTTAAAAAATTGTTCAACTGTGCAAAGATAGGAATATTCCGTGATATTTTGGCACGTTTTGGGGCATAAAGCACGGCGCAAGAGCAACAAAAACGGTCTGCATCACACATGGTGAAGCAGACCGACAAAGCGTATGAGAGTTGCGTTGGATGCTTTTGTAACTTGGCTTGCAGCAATTATTCACTGCACACAACTTACTTCCCTTTGTTTCCGTCGCGGCGCAACATGCGGCGATGGAAGCCGTCCTCGGCCTTGAGCACGGCAAACACCTTCTTGGCCGAAAGCACCGTGAGAAACTTGTTGTGGTAGGTTTGCTGCATCTTCTTCAACTCCAGGTCGAGCTTGTCGCGCTCAACGAGCACCTTGCGGCACTCCTCCTCGCTGGCGGGATTTGACTTGCCAAGGCGGCGCATCTTGTCGAACACGCCGCGCTGCTTGCGGTTCATCTCGTCGTAGAGGGGGAAGAACGCCGCCGACTCGGCAGGAGTGAGGCAGGCCTCCTTGGTGATGAAGCTCTCCAGTTCGGCGCGAAACTTCTTGGGGTCGAACTTGTCGCGGCGTGTCTGGGCACTCAGGGTGAGGGCAAAGCCCAACGCCACGATGACGGAAAATATTTTTCTCATGTCCATATTGTAGTCTCCTTGCTTGGTCATTCGCCCGAAAGGTAGGCGTAGATGTCGGTGTTGTCCATCATGGCATAGTCGGCCACGGCATCGACATAAGAGTCGGAACTGGCCGACGGCGACTGCTGCGCCACTGCCGTCGGGCTGCCGTCGGGAGTGGCGACGGAGACCTTGCCGAAATAGATGGCCGCGCCAAACACGGCCACGCACAGGCAAGCCGCCGCATAAAGGAAAACACGCAAAGCGTGACGGGGGCGCAACGGGCGCACCTCGGCCACGGGGACTTCCTGTTCGGGCAGACTCTCCATGATGCGCGAGGCGAAGTCGTCGAAGTAGCCATCAGGCACCCTGAACGGGTTTGACTTGCCCACCTTTCCTTTCAAGTATTGTTCTTCTCTGCTAAACATTGATTATCCTTTTGTTTATTTGATGCACAGCCACGGCAAAGGTTTAATCAAGAGCCTTGAAATACTCCGATATTTTTTTCACCGCTATGTGGTAGGACGCCTTCAGCGCGCCCACCGACGTGCCGAGCACCTTGCTCATGTCGCTGTACTTCATCTCGTCGTAGTAGCGCAGGTTGAACACCGTGCGCTGCACGTCGGGCAGACGGGCGATGGCCTGCTGGAGCTGCGCCTCGGTGGCGTCGCCGTCGAAGTAGCGGTCGGCCAGCAGCGTGTTGGCCACACCGTTGTCGCCGTCGTCGGCACTCACCGTGGCAACGTTCTTCTTGCGGCGCACGAAGTCGAGACTCTCGTTGACAGCTATGCGGTAGAGCCAGGTTGACAGTTTGGAGTCGTTGCGGAAGGTGCCGATGTTGGTCCACGCCTTGACGAAGACATTCTGCAGCACATCGTTGGCGTCATCGTGCTGCAGGACGATACGCCTCACCTGCCAGTACAGCGGTTCGCTGTATTGGGCAACGATAGCGGCGAAGACCTTCCGCCTGGTCGCCGGGTTGGCCAGTTGGGCCACTGTCTCGTGTTCGTCGTACTTGTCCACTTCCATTCTGACGCATCAGCGCGTTAAAGGTTTAATCCACCGCCACAGCAACTCGTCGTAGCCATACACGTCGGGCCACGCCGACAGTTGTCCGTCGGCGTTGGGATAGAGCGTGAAGTATGTTATATATAAAGGTACGCTGGGCGACACCTTAAGCGAACCGACAAGGCGGTGGCCGTCGCGGCCCGAGGCCACGTAGGCTTGTCCGCGGTCGGTCAGCGGGGCGATGTCCATGGATATGCGCAGCTTGTCGAGCAGCCAGTCGTCGGACGTGTCGAGCAGGAAGGCCGCGAAGTCGAACGGGCGCTCCACTCTTATGCAGCCGTGCGACACGCCACGGTAGTCGCGCCCGAACACACTGCGGCTCGACGTGTCGTGCAGGAACACCGAGAAGTTGTTGGGGAAGCGGAATATTATGCGCCCAAGGGCGTTGCCCTCGCCGCCCTCCTGCACCACACGGCATCCGCCGCCAAGCAGCATGGCGCGAGTGACAGAGGCCGCAGACAGCCGCTCGCCCGTCTTCCTGTCAACTATATAGTATCTGTGGCTGCTGAAGTACTGCTCGTCGCCCGCATGGCGCACTATGTCCTTCTTGATGATGCTCATGGGTATGTTCCACACGGGGTTCACGTCCATGCGCTCTATCGCACTGCTAAGCAGCGGGGTCTTCGTCTCCATGCTGCCGCAGCCCACGCGCATATCGACCACAGTGTCGTGGCCATAGGCGTAGAGGTGGAACGCCGGTATGTTGACCACCACGCGCCGTCCGGCAGCGTCCATGGGCTTGCGCTCACGCCATCGGCACCGCTCGATGTTGCACAGCAACCGACGGCGCGCATCCTGCCCCTTGGTGGCCGGCAGCATGGCCACAAGCCTGTCGTACATGGCTCCGCCAGGCCGCACACTGCGCAGGAACTCGCCTATGCTGTCGGCGCGCACCGCACCGAAGGCGGCTGCATAGAAGCCGTCGTCGGGACGCTCGACGTCCACGTCAAATAGTTTTCGGTAGCCCTTGTGGCGCTCGGTGCTGTCGCGCGGAAGTTCGTCGAGACGGTTGAACAAGCGCGACGGATTGGTGAAGCCGAAGCGCTGTCCCACGGCATAGCGCAGGTAAGCCTTGGTGAGGCGGTATTCAACATTGGCCATAGTCTCGTTTATCGACGGCGACCCGTCGTCGTCGAAGTCGAGGTTGCGCACTCGGGCCACGTCGCGCTCTATGGCCGCCACGCCAAAGGCGGCCTCGCCAAAGCCCACGTCGCCCACGGTCTTGAGCACGGCGATAAGCGAGTCGGCGCGCGAGTCAACGCCGCTCCTGTCTATCCAGACAAAAGCGCGTTCGTTCAAATAATAAGATCTGGCATATTGGTCGGCCACCATCGAGTCGTTGTCAGCGCGGCACAACCGATGTATCACGTCTCTTACCTTACGTGAGTTCAAGGCATAGCTGTCCGTTTTCCAATCGGAAAACGCCGCCATGCCGATGTTTTCATTTGGGTTTGCGTTCTTTTCCCGGCATCCCGACAGCAGCAACATAAGCGTCAGGATGCATACCGCAATCAGCGGATTGACACTTTTCGCACAACCTTGCCAACCTTCAGAATGTAGCAACCTTTGGGCAAATTGAGTTCAACACGCTGTGATGGACTTTCTATCTTTATCGAAGCCACGGGCTTGCCTGTGAGCGACACCACCTCGAGCACCTGTCCGCTGGCGCCAGTAACGTGCAGCGTCGATTGGTTCACGCTGATGCTTATCTTGTCGGCGTCGATCTGCTCCTCAAGCAGCATCTCCGGCTCGGCGGCACTTGCAGCGATTGGCATGGCAAGCAGCATGGTTGACACAAACGTATATATAAGTAGTCTTTTCATCATAACATCCATTTTCTGCAAAAATAAGCATTATTGCCCAACCGACAAAATATTTTTCCGCCAAAAAGCAATAAAACCACGATATTCACGTTTGGGTGTCATGCTTATGTCGCACCTTGGCAAACCACGCTTCATGCGTTTGCCCATGTCTCATCCACACGTTTGCCAATGTCTCATCCATGCGTTTGCCAATGTCTCATCCATGCCGACAAAAAAAGGCCGACATGCCGAGCACACAAGAAAAACGGCGGCGAGACATTAGAATAGTCTCGCCGCCGTTATATATTAATATGTGGCTTTTTTAAGGGTGGTTCTATAAATTACCACCGTATCTTTTTATTCTTTGAGTGGCTTTCGTTTTGCCATCTTGCGGTCTCTTTCCGGTACAATCTGTTTGCTCATTCAGTCGTATAGCCCGCTATACTTCTTCACTTGCAAACACATTGTCCACGAAAATAGCCTCGCAATCCGGCAAAGCTATAGTCAAAAAGAAATGGTTTGAGAATTTATCAAACGGAATCTGAGAGTCAGAA
>CAVKUV010000038.1:0-28570 GCA_963659505.1 Lachnospiraceae bacterium | reverse complement strand
GCCTTCTTCCCTGACGGTCTTGAACGACTGGATGCCTGCCGGCAATTTCCTGTTGTTGATGTATGCCATGTCCATATTTTCCCTTTTGGTTGCTAAGTTAAGCAAAAGTCATTTGTCTTCCAAATGTTGAAGGCTTGTTTTTGTGGGCGCAATATCTTTTAGCGACGGTTCAAATCGTCGCCAAGTTATTTTTTACCTTGTCTTTTGCTTGTAACGGACTAGTACGCCTTTACATTTTCGGGGGCGGAAATGCTCATATATTCTCTATTTTCGGTATCTAAGAATTAGACTGTCCAATTTGTTGCACCCGTTGGGATGGAGTGAGCAAGTAGTGGGCGACGTGTCTCACGTCGCTACTGCCGCTTGGTGTGCGGTACCGCACCCGCCTACAAAGTGAACATCAAATTGGACAGCCTATCTAAGAATGGCCGTTTTTGATTGTTTTCGGTATCGATACCGGTTTTAGTGCCAACCCTAAGCCACTCTTGACATAAGGAGGCGGCAGTTGTGCAGTGGGCGGCTGTGTCCCACCGCACAATCATAGGCGGAAACAATTGCGACGTGCCTCACGTCGCCCACTACACTGCACCCACCACGCCAACCGTACAGATAGCATTGTTTTCACCCTCATGCAACGCCAGTGTGCAATAAAAACTTTTACAATTTAGGCTCGAAATACTCGCGTTTTTTCCACTGGCCTCCGATGGGGATACGAAAACGCCAGTTTTCGGCTACTTTTTGCAACTCTCTGTAATGCAACAACATATGTTTCAAGCCCCGTTTCCACTTCGCTTAAAACCCTACAAAAGGCGACGTAAGTAGCCTCGTTTTGCCTCATAACCCACGTGTTTGCGCATTACAAATGGGTCGTTTGTCCATCACAACTGTATGAGTTGTCACCCAAAAGTGGCCTATCCGCACTCTCAAACCCATATATCCACGCCAAAAGCCACGCCATTTGCCACAGAAAAACCCTAAAACGAGATTTTCAAAAGTAAAGATTTGCTCAGAAAAATGGTGTTTCTCAGCGCAAGTGTGCAAAATAAAAATCCAAGCTGGCAGACCCGGCTTCCTCATCCGCAAAGGCTCCCACACCACTCCCATGCACCTCTTGGCTTGCGGCAAACAAAAAAGCCCTCCCAAACTTGCGTATTCCAAATAATAATCGTACATTGTGCACGCACAACAGCATAAGTGACGGCAAAAAGCAAGAAAGACCATGGCATTGAAGTTATATCCTATAGGAATACAGACATTCGAGCGAATACGCAAGGAAGACAAGCTCTACATCGACAAGACGGAATACATATACCGCATGACCCACACCAGCGGCACGTATTTCTTTCTCGGACGACCACGCCGTTTCGGGAAGTCGCTCCTCGTATCTACTATGCAGAGCTACTTCGAGGGAAAGAAGGACTTGTTCAGGGGACTTGCCATCGAGAAGCTGGAAACGGAGTGGACGGAATATCCTGTGCTCCACTTCGACCTAAGCGGCGGCAAGCACATGGAAAAGGAAGAATTGAAGGATTACCTCAGCGACATGCTGGAAGAACAAGAATGCCTGTTTGGGGTGACCGGCAAGGACAAGGCGCCCAACCTGCGCTTCAAGGACTTGATCTTGCAAATGCACAGGAAGACGGGCAAGCAAGTGGTCGTGCTTATCGACGAATACGATGCGCCTCTGTTGGATGTGGCTCACGATAAGGAAAAGCTGGAAGAGCTGCGCAATGTGATGCGCAACTTCTATAGTCCGCTGAAGAAATACGAGTCATGTCTGCGCTTCGTCTTCCTCACCGGAATAACCAAGTTCTCCCAGCTCAGCATCTTCAGCGAGCTGAACAACATCACCAACATCTCGATGCGTGACGATTACGCCGGCATCTGCGGCATCACCAAGGAAGAACTCTTGGCAAGCATGTCGGAAGACATCGACATGCTTGCCGAGGCTAAAGGCTTATCCAAAGAAAGCACTATCGCCAAACTCAAGGAGCACTACGATGGCTACCATTTCTCCCAAAACTCACCCGACGTATTCAATCCCTACAGCTTGCTCAACTGTTTCGCCGAGCGAAATTTCGGGTCTTATTGGTTCGGCTCGGGCACGCCTACCTACCTTATTAGTATGCTGAGGCAATTTGACATCCTGCCCACAAAAATCGCCCCCATCGACGCCATGGCCTCCGCCTTCGACGCGCCGACAGAGAACATGAAGACCATCACCCCTTTGCTCTACCAAAGCGGTTACGTCACCATCAAGGAGTATGACGAAGACACCTCACTTTACACCCTCGACATTCCGAACAAGGAAATCAAGGTGGGACTGTACGACAGTCTACTGCCCAACTATCTCGACGGCATGTTGGCCGAGCAAGGCGACGTCACCATTGCCAAGATGGCATCGCTCATCCGCAAGAACCGCATGGACGATGCCCTGCAGCTCCTACAAGACTTTCTCGGAACCATACCCTACTGCAATGTGGCCAACCACGAGGGCCATTACCAGCAGATGCTCTTCATCGTATTCTCGCTCCTCACCAATTTTCTCGTAGACGTGGAAGTGCATACCCCCAAGGGAAGAGTGGACATCGTGCTGCTCACCAAGACCGACCTCTACATCATAGAACTGAAACTCAACAAGAACGCCCAGGCGGCGATGCAACAAATCAACTTGAAGAACTATCGCCAGCGTTTCGCTCTCAGCGGCAAGCCCATCACTACGGTAGGCATCAACTTCGACTCCACACAAGGGAACATCACCGATTGGGCAATTGAGCAATAAAGCGACATGAAGTCTTCTTTTTAGTGACGGTAAAAAAAACAAGTTGGTATGACTGACATAACATACATTTACCATGACGAAGAAACGACGCACAATCACTCGCTAACATGTCAAAGGAAATAGACAATACAAAAATCATAGTGCTGGACCGATGCTTCAGTGACCATCGGCATAAGTACACCATCGAGGACCTATTGGATAAGGTCAATGAGTTCCGCTACGACACGGAAGGTCAGGACGCTACGATAAAGGAGCGTACTTTGCGGAAATATATAAGCAGGATTCGCAAGATGCTTCCTTCTGATGTATGTCTTGAGGCGAAGAAGTATGATGGCAAGAAATGCTATTACAGATATTCCGATCCTAATTATTCCATCTACAACAATGAGATGTCGTTGGAGGAAATTGACACTTTGCGTGCAGCCATAGAGATGTTGCAGCCTTATCGCAACGGCGCGGCCAATGCATGGTTGGAAGAGGTTATATCCAAGTTGGAATATCGTTTTGGGCTAAAGGCAAATACCGATAGCGTGATGTCTTTCGGTCAAAACGAGAATCTGGCCGGGTTAAGGCATTTGTCTTCTCTTATCGACCACACCGTAAACCATCAGCCTCTGAATATCATTTATCGGCCATTCGGAAAGGCGGAGGCTGAGTATTTGATACATCCTTATTATATAAAGGAGTACAACAATCGTTGGTTTTTATTCGGATTGCTGTCCAGTGAGAATTGGCTCATGACTATGGCTCTTGACAGGATATTGTCCTTTTCGGTGGCCAATGTTAGGTTTACGCCCAACGACAGCATAGATTTTTCCACGTATTTTGACGATGTGGTTGGTGTTACAGTTCCAAAGAACAGAGAGGTTGAGGAGATTGTGCTCCGCTTCTCTGGAAACCGCATGAACTACGTCAACTCCAAACCCATTCATAAAAGTCAAAAGCGAATTGAGGGACATGACGATGAGATAGCAATTAAAGTAAAGGTAAACAACGAATTGTATCAACAGATATTCTCATTCATTCCTGACGTGGAAGTTGTATCCCCACATTGGTTAAGGGAGTCTGTCTCGCAGAAAATAGCAGAAAATCTGAAAAAATATTTTCCTATGCACGATAAATGCACAGATGATATAGACCTTTGCACCTGTCAATCAAAGTTAAGGCGGGTTCTATAAATTGCCTTTGATGGATTTTTGACTTTTAGCCGAGAAGATTTCACTTTGGATAAGATAGGCTGCACCTCAGCAATTGAAGCGAGCTTCATTGCATTCGGTTTGCACTATCTTTCTTCTTGAAGGAGCATAGCGGGCTATGCGACTGAAAAAGAAAGAGAAATATGCCGGATAAAATCAAAAAAAGACACAAAGAGCAGCCCGTCAAAAAGTGAAGTTTAACAATGCGTGGAATTTATAGAACACGCCTTAATTCTAATTCTTTTTAGTTATGACAGGGAATGTGCAGATTACAGCAGCCAACAAGGAAATGATGGAAGTTTTCGCCAACCATCTGATTTACGACATTCGCAAGAGCGGCGCTACCGTCAGCGATGCTATCCTTATGTTGGGTGCATTCTTGTATCTTAACAAATACAGTTCGCTTCTGCCTGTAAAGGTTTCTAAAGCCGAAAGCAAGGAGCAGTTTGTTGGTGAACTTATCCGCTGCGTCAACAACGTCGATATGCCGCTACGCGAAGAGGTGACTGCCATACTCCGCTCGTGTGTCAACTCCTTTGATGAGTTTACGGTATTCAGTATGGCTCTTGACCTGATAGAACATAGGTGCCACTTTAATGATGGCGAAGCCCTATACTGGTATGACTACTGCGCCAGTAAGTTGGAAGAGGTACAGTCGGGTAGAGAAAGCGTGATGTCTGTGCCACGCGAACTGAACCTGCTTGCCGACGCCTTTGTTTGCGGCGATGCCAAGAACGTCTTTGTGCCTTTTGGCTACCAGTTGTCGCTGGCTACAGCCTTGCGTGGTTGGCAGCATCTTGATTCCTTCGAGATATACAAGCCTGCTTGGACTGTTGGCATGCTCAGAATGGCTTTGGCCGGCAAACTCGATGGCATGGACTTTACCAATGCCAACATCGACCATTGGCCAGCCAAGAAGTATGACGCCATCGTTTCCTTTCCGTCTTTTGGCATGAAGATAGAGGTGATGGACGAGAACAACTGTCCACAAAAGGAGGAGGCCGAGCTGCTTGCCGCCAGTCGTTTCATGGAGAGCACCACAGACGATGGGGTCGGTGTGTTATACATGACACCCTCCATGCTTGCAAGCATGCAGAGAAACCGCCATGACTTTCGCAAGAAGATTGTGGAGCAAGGCATTCTCGACACCGTCATTTTGCTTCCTCGCAACATTCTTGATGGAACTTCCATTCAAGTGGCTTGCGTCATACTCAAGAAGAAGCCACATCTCCATGGGGCAGTAAGGGTTATCGATGCATCGAATTGCTACACGTCACATCAGCGTCGCAACATAGTGGAGATAGGTCAGGTGATGCAGGCGTATCATGCCGATGTGCCTGAAGTCTCTATGTCGGTGCCGTACGACAAGATACGTGAGTACGACTACTCTTGGAATGTCAAGGAGTACATCTGTCCTTCTGTCGAGGAAGTGCCTGAAGGTTTTAGGGCTGTCATGTTGAATGACATCGTAAAGATAGCCGATGTACAAAGGGATACCCATGGACCGAGGGCAAAAACGCTTAAGGCTACCGACTTGTCAAACGACTGGAAGCATCCTCATGTTGCGCCAGCCACCATAGACGCCAACAGCAAGAGAATGTCTTCTTGCTATAAGCTCACGGAAGATGCCCTGCTCGTTTCCACGGTCACTGCTCTCCGTCCGTCCATCGTCAAGGCATCTGAAGAGAACCCCGTTTGGCTCACTCGCGACATCACTGCGCTGGTGCCTGGTGAAGACATTGACTGGGAATATCTCTGCATGTGTCTGGCAAAAGCTAAGTTGTCATTCTTTGGCGCAGCCGTGCCTCGCTTCTCGCAGACACAGATTCTTCGTTTGGCGGTTTTGCTCCCCGAGACGCTTGAGGCCCAGCACTCGCTCTACGTAGACAACAGTCGTGGCGAGATGCTTGCCAAGGCCAAGGAGGCTGGTTTGCTGCAACTGGTGGAAGAGTTGAAGACAGGCTATATGAACGAGGTGCGCTCGCGCAAGCACGACATGATGCCGCATCTACGACAGATTTCAAGTGCTTGTAAGTTGATGAAGCTATATATAGACCGCAGAGAAGAATTCAGCGACGATGACTTCATGAATGGCATGAAAGAGGAGCTTGACCATCAGGCGCATGCCATAGAGCAACTGACATCGCTCCTGAAGATATTCTCACGGGAAGAGCAGTTTGGCGAACCAGAGGTTATCAATATCGACAAGTTCTTCATTGATAATTTTGTGGGTGGCGAAAACTACGACATCGACCATGATACGGATTACCGTATGCTGAAAGAGTATGGATTCGATGTCCCTGACGTTTTCTTCAGTACAGGTGCTGACGCGCTCCGCAATATGCCGGACTACGTAGAAGGCATCGACGTGTTCATGGCAAAGGATGACTTGCAGCGACTCTGCGATAACATCATCAGCAACGCCGTACACCATGGCTTCACCGACCCCAACCGCCATGACTACAACATTCTCACGGTTCTTACCGTAGACGCTGAGCGCGACATGTTCCTAATTGAGTTTCGCAACAATGGCACACCGCTGCCTAAGGGGTTGGACAAGACACGCTACGGTCTGCGTGGCGAGAAAGCCGGCAAGACTGGCGGCACTGGCGAAGGCGGTTACATTGTAAGGTCTATCGTGGAGCACTACCACGGCGACTTCGACATCCTCATGGAGGGTGAGACTACAGTAGTGAAAGTTTGGATTCCAATACATAGAGAAAATGAATGATTGCATTTATAACATTTTGTGGATTGACGACGAATGGGACAAAATGACGTCGTTCAAGAAGTACTGCCGTATGGCACACCACATGAACCTTGTCCCATTCAAGACCCAGAAGGACGGCCTCGACGACTATGCCGAGCGTCCCTCCTTCTATGATGCCGCCATTTTGGACGCAAAGGTGCTCGATGAAAACGAGCATGAAGTGGCTAACATAGGTAGCTTGCAGAAAGCTGTCATGAGGATAAAGGCTGAATTCAAAGACTTCCCTTATTTCATATCCACAGGCCAGCCCGACTTGATGAAGGACGAGACATTCAAAGCCTGTTTCCCTGAATATTACGAAAAGGAGGTTGACGACGAGAAGCTCTGCTCTGACATTATTCTGACCATCAAGGATAAGCCTGCCACGGTTATCAAGAATAGGTACAAGGCGGCCTTCGCTATCTTCGACTGCACCGTGCAGAATGAGCCTGTGCTTGATTATAGTCTTCACAAGCAGCTCGTCAATCTCGTGCAGGCTTGGGACAAGATAGAGCTTCGTCAGTCGTCCATGTTCTATGGGCTAATACGCCCTATTGTGGAGAAATTGGTGAAAATCATGATGCATGTGGGCATTATTGACGAAACGGTAACGAAATGGAATAAACGCAGTCAACGAATAGCAGAGCTTAGCAATAGCCACCCTGACGAGATACCTTCATATATTGCCCGTGCCTTCCACACCATCTTCGATGTTTGTCCCGAAGGCATCCACGACTGTTCGCTCTTTGACTCCATCAACAGAGGGGAGACACCTTTCCTCCTGCAAAGCATCACGATGGAACTGTTCAATATCCTCGCTTGGTTTCCAAAGTTCATTGAGGCAAACTCCAATCGTGAGGCAAACCAAAGGAAATTCAGAATAGTCAACAACTATACACATAACTATTAAGGTGGATTCTATAAATTACCTTTGATGGATTTTTGAATTTTAGTGACGGTAAAAAATAGCTTGAACAATTTTACATGATTGGCATATTGTATCTCAATGGGCTGAAAGCCATATTCTACATAGCCCAGGGTACATCAGGTTGTCAACCGTCGCCCTGAAGGACTTGAGGGCAAAGCTCTTGCAGAATATGAAGACATAAGGAGATGTGCGGATGTGTTCGGGAAAATTGTGAAGAAGAGAATTGAATGAACTGAAAGACCGATGCAAGAAAGCGACATGGTGTCTTCTTTTCACCGTCTATTAAGCCACACAATGCATTATTCCACCGCCACTTAGCAGTACAACAAGCATTGTTTTGTAAATTGTAAAGTGTATAAATAAAAATCTATTTCACGACTTTGCTTGCTCCGTTTGGCTTTTCTTCATAACTTTGCGCCAGTAAAAATCTCATTAAAACCAAACAAATACGCGATTATGAAAAAGACATTCATTTGCTCAGTATGCGGCTACATCTATGAAGGCGAGTCGGCACCCGAAAAGTGCCCAATCTGCAAGGCTCCGGCCTCAAAGTTTGTTGAACTTGACGACGACGGCCAAGCCTCGTTCGCCACGATGCACGTGCTTGGCGCGGCACGCAAGGAAGGCGCAAGCGAAGAGATGATAAAAGACCTTGAGGCACACTTCAACGGCGAGTGCGGCGAGGTGGGCATGTATCTCGCCATGAGCCGCCAGGCCGACCGCGAGGGCTACCCCGAGATAGCCGAGGCATACAAGCGCTACGCCTTTGAGGAGGCCGAACACGCATCGAAGTTTGCCGAGCTGCTGGGCGACGTGCTCAAGGACACCAAGAGCAACCTGAAGGCGCGCATAGCAGCCGAGAAGGGCGCCTGCGAGGACAAGTTCCGCATAGCCAAGAACGCCAAGGCCGCCGGCATGGACGCCACACACGACACCGTACACGAGATGGCAAAGGACGAGGCACGCCACTGCGCCGGCTTCATCGGACTCTACGAACGCTACTTCGGCGAGAAGAAATAAAATCGCCAAATGGCAATGGCGGCAAGGAAAAATTACACCCTTATTTCCCTTGCGCACCACAATAAAACACGCGCAAAGCCGTTTTATCAGTAATATGGTAAAACGGCTTTTCTCATATCTGGCAATCATCATGGCGGCGCTCGCCACCGCCTGCACCGACGACGACTCGTTCACCACCAGCTCGTCGGCACGGCTCACATTCTCGGCTGACACGATAAACCTCGACACGGTGTTCAGCACCATACCCACATCGACCCGCACCTTCTGGGTACACAACGACGGAGGCGACGGGCTGCGGCTGCGCACGGTGAGGCTGCAACGGGGCAACCAAAGCGGCTACAGGGTGAACGTCGACGGCACCTATCTGGACAACACCACCGGCAGCGTGGCCAACGACTTCGAAGTGCGCAAGGGCGACAGTCTGCGCGTGTTTGTGGAACTCACGGCGCCCGTGAACAATGCCGACGGACCGCAACTGGTGGAAGACAACCTGATATTCACCCTTGAGAGCGGCGTGGAGCAGAAGGTGGCGCTGCGAGCCTACTCGTGGGACGCGCAGATAATAGACACCCTGGCCCTGCATGCCGACACCACACTGGCCTCGACCAAGCCCATAGTGGTGCGCAGGGGCATATCGGTGGACAGCGCGGCCACACTCACCATCAACTATCCCACGAAACTGTATTTCAGGAGCGGCGCCGGACTCGACATCTACGGCAAGCTCGTCGTGCAGGGCATCGCTGGCGA
Organism: Lachnospiraceae bacterium; assembly: GCA_963659505.1. Taxonomy (GTDB): domain Bacteria; phylum Bacteroidota; class Bacteroidia; order Bacteroidales; family Bacteroidaceae; genus Prevotella. The sequence goes on along the minus strand of CAVKUV010000038.1, from coordinate 19,148 downwards.
CGGCGGCGACGTGGTGATGCGCGGCGAACGCACCGACCGCATGTTCAGCTACCTGCCCTACGACCGAGTGAGCGGACAGTGGCGCGGCATAAGGCTGCACTCCACATCGACGGGCAACTACATAGACCACGCCGACATACACAGTGCCGAGTATGGCATACGGTGCGACTCGGCAGCCTACGACTCAACCACATACAGGCTGGAGCTGTTCAACTCGATAATACACAACTGCAAGGGGCCGGGACTGGAGGCCATAAACTCAAACGTGGCCATACAAAACTGCCAACTGACCAACACGCTGGGCGACTGCATAGCGATATACGGCGGACGCGCCGAGGTGGTGTTCTGCACGCTGGCGCAGTTCTACCCCTTCAGCGGCGACAGGGGCGTGGCACTGCGCTTCGCCAACTACCACGTCAAATACGACATACCGCTGCACGGCTTCGTGTGCTACAACTCGCTCATAACCGGGCGTGCTGACGACGAGGTGATGGGCGAGATGAAAGACTCCACCGTGGCCTACGCCTACTATTTCTCCAACTGCATAATGCGCACTCCGGCCATAACCGACTCCGCACAGCTCGCACCTTTCAAAAGCGTAATCATGGAGTCGCCCACCGACAGCGTGCAGGGCAAGGCGCATTTCGTGCGCATCGACGACGACAACATGGCCTACGACTTCCGCCTCGACAGCACATCGACGGCCATAGGGCGCGCAGTGGCCTTACCTGGCGTGGCCAACGACCGTCGCGGGCGGCCACGCGGCAGCAGTCCCGACATAGGCTGCTACCAGCACGAATGACAAGTAGGGCCGGCATGAAAACACACACGACAACAGCAATGACAAGCGAATTTGACATAAAGGTAGAGCCGCGGACGGCGGCCAACGAAGAGAACATAAAGGCTTACATAGCCGACGAGCAAGGCATCGACGCACGCACGATAAAGGCGGTGAGGGTGCTGAGGCGGAGCATCGACGCGCGCCACCGACAAGTGGCGGTAAACCTTAGGGTAAGGATATACGTTAACGAGTTTCCGCAGGACGACGCCTACACGCACACGGAATATGGCGACGTGTCGGGCGCAAGACAAGTGGTGGTTGTGGGCGAAGGCCCCGGCGGACTGTTTGCCGCACTGCGACTAATTGAACTGGGACTGCGCCCGGTGGTGCTGGAGCGCGGCAAGAACGTGCGCGACCGCAAGACCGACCTCGCCGACATAACGCGCACGCAGAAGGTTGACCCCGAGAGCAACTACTGCTTTGGCGAGGGCGGTGCCGGAGCATACTCCGACGGCAAGCTATTCACCCGGAGCAAGAAGCGCGGCAACACCGACAAGATACTAAACGTGTTTTGCCAGCACGGCGCGTCAACGGCAATACTGGCCGACGCACACCCCCACATAGGCACCGACAAACTGCCAAGGGTGATTGAGAACATGCGAAACACCATATTGCAGTGTGGCGGAGAGGTACACCACCTTACGCGCATGGAGCGGCTCGTCATGGATGGCGACAAGGTGGTGGGCGTGGAGGCCACCGACCTAATGTCGGGCGAGCAAAAGACATACCGTGGGCCGGTGATACTCGCCACGGGCCACTCCGCACGCGACGTATACCGCCACTTGGCGGCCACCAACGTAGAGCTGGAGGCCAAGGGACTGGCCGTGGGCGTGAGGCTTGAGCACCCGGCGGAACTTATCGACCGCATACAATACCACAACAAGCAGGGACGCGGACAGTGGCTGCCCGCCGCCGAATACTCGTTTGTGACGCAGGTTGACGGCCGCGGGGTATACTCGTTCTGCATGTGCCCCGGCGGATTTGTTATACCCGCCGCCACCGGCGCCCAGCAGATTGTGGTCAACGGCATGAGTCCGAGCAACCGTGGCGGCAAGTGGTCGAACAGCGGCATGGTGGTGGAGACGCGGCCCGAGGACATCGAGGGCGACGACCCACTGAAGATGATGCTATGGCAAGAGCAAGTGGAGCGCGACTGCTGGCAGCAGGGCAACATGAGGCAGACTGCCCCGGCACAGCGCATGGCCGACTTCGTGGCCGGACGGCTGAGCTACGACCTGCCCAAAAGTTCGTATGCGCCTGGCTTGATTTCGTCACCGCTGCACTTCTGGCTGCCGCCGTTTGTGGGCAAGCGACTGCAAGAGGGCTTCAAGGAGTTCGGGCGCAAGAGCCACGGCTTCCTCACCAACGAGGCCACCATGATAGCCGTGGAGACGCGCACGTCGTCGCCAGTGAGGATACTGCGCGGCCGCGACACGCTGATGCACGTGCGCATCGAGGGACTGTTTCCCTGCGGCGAGGGCGCCGGCTATGCCGGAGGCATCGTCTCGGCTGGTGTCGATGGCGAGCGGTGCGCCGAGATGTGCGCACAATACGTGGCAAGACTCTGATATCACCATAGCGAAACACACATGAACATCGAAAGCGTTAAGAAAATGCTTCAAGGGCAACAGACCATGGCCTCGACGCTTGGCATAGAACTAATGTCAACGCCCGAAGCCGACACTTGCGCCGCCACGATGCCCGTTGACGGGCGCACGTGCCAACCGTTTGGCTGCCTCAACGGTGGAGCCTCGCTCGCCTTGGCCGAGAACTTGGCCGGAGCGGGTTCGCTCGCCCTCTGCCCCGACTGCCGCTGCATGGGCATCAACGTGAGCGCGCAGCACATGAAGACCGCCCACTTAGGCACATACGTGACGGCCACGGCACGGCTGCTGCACCGTGGACGCACACTGCACAACTGGATGGTGACGATAACCGACGAGCATGGCGACACGGTGTCGGCCGTGAGCGTAACCAACTTTATCGTGCCCAACAAGGGAGGCGCAGCGCAATGACGGCGTTCGCAATATACCGCATGCCCCACGCCGACCACTGCGTACGGGTGGAGCAGACCAGCGGCAAGGCCGAGGAGATGCGCTCGCTGGCAAGTCTGAACGGACGCACGGGTTTTGTCGTGTCGCCATTCACGCCGTCGGCTGAGTGCCCCATATTGCTCATTCGCCCCGACAGGGTGGGCACTTTTCACATTGACGACGTGAAAGGCATTGACTCCAACAACGGTTGGAGCGATGCCGACTGTAAGCAAGACCACGATGGCGACAGTGCGCAAAACATTTGTGCCGATTCGCTTAGTGACAGTGGCGACACTCGGCAACGTAGCGGTGACCGCGCCACTTATGCCGCCGACTTCGCACGCTTTCACTCGCAAATAGCCGACGGTCATTTCCAAAAGATTGTGCTGGCGCGCTGCGCCACACTCGACGCAAGCGCAAAGCCCGACGCCTTGGCTCTTTTCGTGCGTGCCTGCCGGCTGTATCCGCGCATGTTCGTGTCGCTCGCAGCCACCGACCAAGGCGGCGTTTGGCTCACCGCCACACCCGAGGTGCTACTCAAGGGCGATGGCACGCAGTGGTCTACCATGGCTCTTGCCGGCACCATGCGCCTCTCAGGCAACCAACTGGCGTTCGACAATCCGCCATCGGCCACGGCCAAAGCGACAAGCGACGGCATAGAGTGGAGCGCAAAGAACATTAGGGAGCAACGCTACGTGGCGTCTTACATAGCGAAGTGCATAGCACCGATGGCCAACAACGTGGTGGAAAAGGGGCCATACACCGTGCGCGCCGGACAGCTTGTGCATCTGCGCAGCGACTTCTCTTTCGCACTAAACGCCGACTGCGGCGTTGGCGACCTGATAGCCGCCCTCCACCCCACCCCAGCCGTGTGCGGATTGCCAAAGGAGGAGGCGTGGCGATTCATACAGGACAACGAGACCACGCCGCGCCGATACTACAGCGGCTTTGCCGGGCCATTGGGCATCGGCGGACTGACCAACCTCTGCGTGTCGCTGCGCTGCATGGAGATATTGCGCTCTGGCTTCAGACTGTATGCCGGAGGCGGACTCATCGACGACAGTACCGAGGAGGCCGAATGGAACGAGACCGAGGCGAAGATGGAGACAATGAGGAGCGTGATTGGATAAACACCACAAAAGAAACATGTATTCAGACAAAGAGAACGTAAACATACTTACCGCATTGCTTGTGGCTCATGGCGTGAAGCACGCCGTGGTATGCCCCGGAAGCCGCAACGCCCCGATAGTACACAACCTCAACGAGTGTGACGCAATAACGTGCCTGCCAACCACCGACGAGCGGTCGGCGGGCTTCTATGCCTTGGGACTGGCCTTGCAATCGGGGCGGCCTGTGGTGGTGTGCGTCACGTCTGGCTCGGCATTGCTCAATGTCGCGCCCGCCGTGGCCGAAGCTTTCTACCGCCACGCACCGCTCATTGTGGTGTCGGCCGACCGCCCTGCTGCGTGGATTGGGCAGCTCGACGGTCAGACATTGCCACAGGCAAACGCCTTTGGCTGTCTTGTGCGCAAGGCCGTGACACTGCCCGAACCAACCGACGACACCGAACGCTGGCACTGCAACCGCCTCGTCAACGAGACTCTCTCGCTCTCGACATTCCCAACGGGTGCGCCTGTTCACATCAACGTGCCGATAAGTGAGCCGCTGTTCAACTTCACAACGCCACAACTGCCTGTCGAGCGAACCATAAAGATACACTCGGCCAACACGAATGGCGGCAATGGGGCCGATGCCTTGCTGCATGCCATGACGGGCGCAAAGCGGCCAATGGTGGTGGTGGGGCAATGCACACAAGACAGCATCAGCACTGCACTGACCGCAAGATTGGCTCGACACATAACGGTGTTGGCCGAACCACTGGGTTGTGGCAATATGCTGATGCCCTTCGACACCATGCTCCACAACATCGGTGCAGACGAAGAGTATATGCCTGACTTTGTCATATACATCGGCGACACCATAGTGAGCAAGCGGTTGCGCCGCTTCCTGCGCTTGGCAAAGGCGCAGACGTTCTTCCTAACGCCCGACGCAATGCTGCTGGCCGACCCGTTGATGTCGCTTACCGACATCGTGGAGTGCCGTGGAGAGGCCACCATTGACTGCGTGTTGGAGCATCTTGTCGACCAGTATGAGGCTTGCATGGGCGAAAACACCGACGGCATGACCGCCACCCGCGCAAGCCACGCTGCGTTTCGCGAGCTTTGGCGGCAAGGCTTGGCCAAGACCGTGAGCCGCACTGAGGACTATGAGCCGCCATACTCGCAAATGGCAGCGGTAAAATACTTCGAGCAACAGCTTGAAGACATCGACTACGACTACCACATACACTACGCCAACAGCTCTGCCGTGCGCCTCGCTAACATCTACGCCGACCACTACGTGTGGTGCAACCGTGGCGTCAACGGCATCGAGGGTAGCCTATCCACCGCCGCCGGCTTCTCGCTGGCCACCGACGACAGGGTGTTTTGCGTCATTGGCGACCTAAGCTTCTTCTACGACCAAAACGCCCTTTGGAACGTGAACCTGCGCGGCAACCTGCGCATACTGCTGCTCAACAATGGCGAGGGCGGCATATTCAGCCAACTGAAGGGCCTGTCGGCAAGCGCAGCGGCACACGACTGCATTGCGGCGGCGCATGGATGCAACGCACAGGGCATCTGCACGCAAAACGACATTGGCTACATCAAGGCCACCAACATGGCTGAAATGCAGATGGGGATAGTGACGCTCATCACGCGCGAAAGCCAAAGGCCAATGCTGCTTGAGGTGGTGACAAGTGCCGACGATGATACAAAAGCTCTGAAGGATTATTTTGCGTGAGCTTGAAGTCGGCGGTCACCGCATACATCAAGCAAAGTTTGAACATGACTTCGGCCAAAACGAAACTTGGACTTGCCATAACATAAAGCTTGAACATATCATAACAAGAGGCTTGACAAACCATCATAGGAAGCCTTGAATGAAGGAAAGCAAAAAGGAGAAGACTCGCTTGAGACTTCTCCTTTTTGTGATTCCGCAGGGATTCGAACCCTGGACCCACGCCTTAGAAGGGCGTTGCTCTAATCCAACTGAGCTACGGAACCGACCGTTTGTGACTGCAAAGGTAAGAAAAAAAAATATACCTACCAACCATTCTTGCCATTTAGTGGCGGCGAAAGAATAAGTTCCTCATGTTTACCCTGCATTTTAGTCGGTTTTGCCAGTTTGTTTGTGGAAGTATAGTTAGCCTTTGACAATCATCGTTGCCTTTGGCAATCATAGTTAGCCTTTGACAATCTTAGTTGGTCTCTGACAATCTTAGTTGGCCTCTGACAATCATAGAAACGGGTCAGGAACATTGAAAGTCCCGACCCGTTTCTGCGGTTGTATGCCTTATGTATTCTATAGTACGCCTGTACTATATTATATATATTGCGTGCTTGTCATCAGAAGAACAGATAGCGGTTGTCAACCACATCAGCCTTGAGGTAAAGCTCGTTCATGAAGCGGCTTGCAGCCTGAAGAGCCTGCTGGGCCAACTGCTGCTCAACAGCCTTTTGGTCGAACTTGGCATCCTTGCGTGTAGTGGTCTTCGTCACTTGGAACATAAACGCACCACCGTTGCCCTTAATCACACGTGGGCAGAACTTGCCCTGCTTGGTTGCGGCAACAGCTCCACTAAGAGCAGGCTCGCTTGTGCCTGTGGCCTGGATGAAAGCGGGCGCACTGAACGACACTTGCTTAACCTCGGCCACCTGTGCTCCCTTACCCTTGGCGGCTGCAATGCTGTTCACGCCAGCCAACTTGGCCTTGAGCATATCAAACTTCTTGTCCTTCACAACTTCGGCCTTAACCACGTCCTTCACGTCATCAAGATCGCGATAGCCGGCAGGGTGTATCTTTGTCATGGCCAACACAAGCAGATGGTCATTGTCGCCACACTCATAGAGGGGCGAGATGTCGCCAGCCTTAGCATCGAATATCCACTTCATGGCATCGCGTGTGCCGCGTACGCCAACCACATTGTGCTCAGAGTTGAATATGTCCTTGCGCTCCTGCACCTTGAGTCCATACTTGCCGGCATTCTTCTCCATGGCATCAAGCGTCTGGTTCTCGCTCACAAACTGGCTGAACTTGTTGTAAGCGGCAGAGTATGTGGCCTTGGAGAAATCGATGGTGTGCTTCACGATGGCTGCGGTGTACTTGTCAACCATGGCCTTGCGGCTAACCACCTGCACAATGACATTGCCCTGCGAGAACTGCAAGTTCTTTGTCTCGCCGGCACCAAGGGTGTTGAGGGTCTCGAGATAGGTCTTAGTGTCCTCGTCAACAGTTTGAGTGTGCTCGTACATGGCCGATGTGAGCCACTGCTTCGTGCCTTCCTGTCCATACTTCTTGGCCAAAGCCTCGAAGTCGGCTCCACTCTTCACGGCTGCGAATATACTGTCGGCAGTCTTGCGTGCGGCCTCTACGGTCTCGCCGCCCACCTGTATCTGACGGTATTCTATAGAGTCGGGCATCTGCGTCTTGGCAATCAGCTTGACCACGTTGAGCGTGTTGTCGCCCTGAGTCTCAAACGGAGCACTTGTCTGGCCCACAGCCATAGAGTCGATTTTGTTGGCAATGTCGGTGGGCAAAGCCTTGCGCGAAACGGCAAGACCTGTGTATGACACGAGCGACTGCGCCTTGCGCACCACGTTGGCAGGGTTCTCGCCGTTGCGCAAGCTCTCTGCGGCATCGGCCATTGTCTTTGCCAAAGCCTTACGGTCGTCGGCAGAAGGGAGCACCTGGAAGTCAACATACTTCACGTCGCGGCTCTCAACATACTGCTTGAACATCTCCTTGTCCTCGTTGTACTTTGCCTTGAGGTCGCTCTCACTCACCTCCACCTTGTTGTCGTTTATCGTCGAGTAGGCTATCGACGCAAGCTGGATGTCGCTCTCGGTGTTCTGTGCCTCGAAGGCCATCTTGGCCGACACGGGGTTTGATATGAGGCAGTGAGAGAGCAGGCTCTGGTACTTAGATGCCAATGTCTGCTGGCGCAGAGACTTCTCGATGAACTTCCAGTAGTCGTATATCTTCTTGTACTGCTCGGCCATCTGCGGGTTTTGCGCAGCGTTCATCTTCTTGTAGTCGTTAAGGAACTTGGTGAGTATCGACGCATCGAAGCGGCCTGTCTGCTGGTTGACGAAGGGTGTTTGCGCGAGCATTGGGTTCGTGCCTTCGCGCAGGATGTTCTGCAACTCGGTGTCAGTAACCGTAAGTCCAAGCTTAGCTGCCTCTTTCTCCACCAAGGCGTTGTTGACATAGGTTTCCCAAACCATGTCCTTCACCTGATTGAGTTCGTCTTCGGAAAGGTTGTCGCGACCCTGCGTCATCTTGATTACCTCTTGGTACTCGTCGACGAGAGCCTGAAACTCCTGTACGGAGATTTTCTTTCCTAACACTTCGCCCACCTGCTGGCGCGATTCGTTCTTTGTGGCCTCACAAGAACGGAACAGCTCCTCGGCGATGAACGCAAAGAGAGCGAAGCCGATGATTGCTATCAGCGTGACTCCTCTCCTTCTAATTGATCCTAATGCTGCCATTACTTTGCTTTATTTTTGTTTTTATTTTCTTGTTTTCAGAGTGATGCGGCAAGAAAAGCCTTGCCACTTTAGTTGGCAAAATTACATAAATTACCGCAAACAACAATACAAAAGGTAAAGAAAAAGGTCTTTGCTGTTGCTTTGCAGTCGCTTATCAGCAGACTTTCAGCTTCACGAGTTCGATTTTTGTCATTGTGCGCTTTATCACCTTAAACTCATACTTGCCCACTTTCACCACCTCGTTCAGCTTTGGAAAGCTTTGGTAGGCGTGCAGTATCAATCCGCCAACGGTCATGTACTCGTCGCTCTCAGGCAGACTGAGCGAGAACATATTGTTTACCTTCTCAATCTCCAAGCGCGCCGAGAGGATGTATTCGCCGTTGTCGGTGCGCCGCGCAACGTAGGTATTACTGTCGTGCTCGTCCTCTATGTCGCCGAAAATCTCCTCCACGATGTCCTCCAGCGACACTAGTCCGCTTGTGCCGCCAAACTCATCGACCACCACTCCAAGCGACTTCTTCTGCTGCATGAACGTGTGCATCAACTTGCTTGCCGCCATCGTCTCTGGCACATAGGGCAGCGAGCGTATGCCGGAGCGCCAGTTTTCGGGGTTCTTGAACATTTCCGACGAGTGTATGTAGCCCACAATGTGGTCGATGTCGCCATTGTATACTATTATCTTTGAGAATCCGCTCTCGGTGAACCGCCCCATAAGCTCGTCAACCGAGCACTTGTCGATGTCAACCCCCTCAATCTCTGTGCGCGGCACCATGCAGTCGCGCACCTTGGTGTCGGAGAAGTCGAGCGCATTTTGGAATATCCTCACCTCTTCATCGATGTCGTTGCGGTCCTTGGCATTGTTGATGCTGCTCTGCACAAGATAGTCGAGGTCAACCTTGGTAAACTCGCTGGTGGCCTTGTCGCTGCGCATCTTCACTCCGCACACGCGCAGAAGCAGCCTGGAGAGAGTTGTGGCCAGGCGCGACACAGGGTAGAGCACCACGTAGCAGACGAACGCCGGCACGGCGAAAAAAGTGAGCAGAGTGTTGGGGCTGCTCTTGAACACCGACTTGGGAAGAAACTCGCCGGTGAAGAGCACCACAAGGGTAGACAGGATGGTGTCGCCCATCACACGCGCACTGTCATGCAACTGGCTGAACAATGTCGCATCAAATATGTTGGCGAACAGTATGCCGTAGACAACCAGTGCGATGTTGTTGCCCACAAGCATGGTGCTCACGAAGTTGTTGGAATGCTTGTAGAAGTATGATATGGCCTTTTGCGAGAGTCCGTTCTTGCCCCTCTCCATTTCGGCAAGCATGCGGTTGCCCGACACGAAGGCTATCTCCATGCCCGAAAAGAAGGCCGAGAATGCCATCGTTATCAACAGTCCTATTATTAATTGTGTCATGGTCAATGTTCTTTAGTTCCGTTTTCGCTTGGCCTGTCGCTTGCGTCGCCCCGTAGCTATTGCGGTTTGGCATCCTTGGGCGTGGCCTTGCGCGGCGTGGCCTTGGTGCGCTGCACGGCGGCGGTGGTGTCGGCCACGCTGTCGGTTGGCGACGCGGCAGTCTGGCTGCCGTCCATGTCCGACTTGACGAACGAGCCCTTCGAGTTGGACACGGTGTAGCGTGTCATGCGCTCGTCGCTGCGGAAATAAGTGCCTTGCAGAGTGCGCTCGGGCGTTACTACGCGCGAGAACTTGAATGAATATAGTTCGTGTGTGATGCCGTCCCAAAACAGCTCTTCGCTTCTGAACACCAGTCCGTCAACATTCCTTACGCGCACACGGCCGCGCAGTTCCCACAATTTCTTGGTGTCGTAATACCACGCCGTATCGGCCTGAATGTAAGCCTGCACATGAAACTTCTCGTCGAACTGCTCCAGGAATATGCCCTTCTCGAATGTCCACCTCGACGGCACGCGCGTCTGGTTGACATCCCACCGTTCGGTCACTATCCTATATTTTATCACTCCCGAGTCGGATATGAGCGTGTTCACTCCATAGCTCGTCATCAGCGACACCGAGTCACGGTCGTGTATGGCGGGCGCGGTGTGCTCCTTGCTCTCCGTGCATGAAAACAAGCATGCCGCCATGCCCAAGAGCACGGCGACAAAGCATTGTGATAGTTTGCCTTTAGGCAATGTGTCAAAAGCCGGGTCGTCCAAAACTTATCATTTATGGTTGGCTACACGGCGGTTGCATAAATTGCCGCCGTGCTAACATTATATCGAGAGTTGCCGCCCTACAAAAGAAGAGCCCCTTTTATTCAACCTTCCACTTCATAAACCACCGCTCGTTGAATGTCAAGCCGATGTTTATTCTGAAAGTGTTCTCCGTAATCATTCCCGTGGCCGAGGCGTGTGTCCACTGGGCGCTGATGTTGAGCACCGAGCGGTTGTTCCATCCATTGGTTATCGGGAAACCAAATCCTGCCGTCAAGCCATATTCCTTGGGTCCGTCAGCACCATTCACCTTTATATAAGGTGTGTTGTAGAGCGCGCCTATGCGGTAGTTCACCCTATTGAAGAACTTGCGGCTTGCCGCGTCGGGTGTCCACTGTGCTCCCAAGGCCACGTGGTGGCGATCCGTGAGCAGTCCGCTACGCATCACATAGTCAGACGTAGAGTTGTCGGCGACAGGAAACTTGCAGCTGCCCCACGTCTGCAAAGAGTAGTCGGCTCCAACGAGCAGCGATGTGCCGTGGCGCCACGTCAAGCCGACCCCAAACGTGTTGGGTATACTCAGTCCCTCGCCCGTTGTATACGTGGTGGTTGACGAGACACTGGTCTGTGGGTTGGCCGACACAGTGACCAGCGTCGGGTCGCCCCCGATATTATGCCCCAAGCCATACACGAGTCCTACGGTCAGAGCGTTGGCCTTGTCGAGCTGCTGCTCCCACTGCACACCAAAGTCAAGCTTGTAGTTGCTCACCGATGCCGAGTATGTGCGCGTCAGGGTGTTCACGTAGCTGTCGCTGTTTTTCATGCTCACCACCTTCGAATAGGTTCCCCACAGATATGCCACATTGGCACCAACGGAGAGGCCGCGCCACACATTCCATCCCAAGCCGATGAAAGCCTGGTGTATGCCGCCCGACCCACTAAACGTTCCGGTAGAAGTGCCGCCTGTGCTGCCCACCGCCTCGGAGCTTGAGTAGCTGTAGCCAACATTGGTATATGGCAATATGCCAACGCCAACGCCAACCGAGGGGAAAAGCCTGAATGTGGCCGTGGCATACTCAAAGTCGGAGTTCTTGGCGTTCTTCTTTGCGCTGCCTTCCTTAAAGTTGGTTATCTGTCCCGAAAGGCCGATGTCGAAGAGCATCGTGAGCGAGTCAACTGCCGAATAGGAGGCCGGGTTGAGCGAGTTGAACACTTCGTTTGAGCGCAGGCCAATGCCCACGCCGCCCATGCCACGGCTCATGCCCTGTGACTGGTCGGATAGCACGCCCAATCCGTATTGGCTGTAAGGCGAGTTTGTGCCGCTCTGCGCCGAGGCCACCGAAGCAGTGGCCAACAGAATACCGCACAAAGCCGTCCTCATCGTTGTCTGTTGATGGTTCATCTTTATGTTTCTGTCTAGACGTCCGCAGTGGCCAAAACGGCACAATGCGGGTGGGCAAAGGTACGAAGAAAAATCTGCACGGCAAAGGCATAGAACATTCACCTATGTCTTTTTTTGTTTTTTTAGTGGCGGTAAAAAACGGCTGTAACGACAGGCTTCGTCCATATTTTCCACGGCTCAAATCGTATAAAAGCGGTCCTATAAGTTTGTTCGCCTACATTATATATATGTATGACTTCATACTTCCAACACAATTTATTCGTAACTTTGCACCAAACAAGAACATCACTACCACTATGATAAGAGAAAGAAGAAAACGGATATACCGCAAGCGCATACCCTACGGAATGCAGAACTTTGAGGATGTCATCATGGAGGACTGCTACTATGTAGACAAGACCCCATTCATCGAGGACATTGAAGAGTCAAACAAGTACTTCTTCTTCATACGCCCCCGGCGCTTCGGCAAGACCCTTACTATATCAATGCTCGAAAACTACTACGACATCAACAAGAAGGACAAGTTTGAGAGCCTTTTCGGCAAACTGTACATCGGGCAGAACCCAACGCCCGAGCACAACAAGTACCTCATCATACACCTCAACTTCTCCGAGGTGGTGGGAGGATTGGATGACTACAAGGACGGTCTCGACACGCATTGCAGAATCGTGTTTGAATCATTCTGCGACCGCTACGCCTACCTACTGCCCGCCGGAGTCAAGGAGGGCATGAAGCCAGAGCCTGACGCCGTGTCGAAACTGAAATACCTCTGCCAAAAATGCACTGATGCCGGACAGAAGATTTATCTCTTCATCGACGAATACGACAACTTCACCAACATGATCCTTGCCAGCAAAGAGCATGAGAAGAGATACCGCGAGCAGACCCACGGCGAGGGATACCTCCGACGGTTCTTCAACGCCATCAAGAGTGCAGCTGGGGCTGCTTTGGGGCGCGTGTTCGTGACGGGCGTAAGCCCCGTGACGATGGACGACCTGACCAGCGGCTTCAACATCGGAACGAACTACTCGCTGAACCCACGCTTCAACGAGATGACGGGCTTCACAGAGGAGGAGGTGCGCGACATGCTGGAGTATTATGCCAGCGTGCTGCCATTCAACCACACAGTAGACGAGCTTATAATGGCCATGAAGCCATGGTATGACAACTATTGCTTCGCCATAAGGAGCTATGGCAAGACCACCATGTACAACTCTGTGATGGTGCTAAACTTCCTTAGCAACTACATCGACAACGGCTACGACATGCCCGACCAAATGGTGGAAACCAACATACGCATCGACTACGACAAGATACGCATGCTGATACGCCACGACAAGAACTTCTTCGACGACGCAAGCATCATTCAGGAGTTGGTGACCAAGGGCTTCATCACCGGCACGCTCAACGAGAACTTCCCCGCCGAGCGCATCAACGACCCCGACAATTTCCTAAGTCTGCTGTTCTACTTTGGCATGGTGACTATCGACGGAACGATTGGCGGCGAGACAAAGTTCGTGATACCAAACGAGGTGGTGCGCGATCAAATGTACACTTACTTGCTCGACACATACCGGGAGAACGACCTCACATTCGAGCAATATGGCAAGAACAAACTGGAGAGCAAGTTGGCCTACCAAGGCGACTACAAACCATACTTCGACTACATAGCCGACTGTCTGAAGCGCTACTCGTCGCAGCGCGACAAGCAGAAGGGCGAGGCCTTCGTGCATGGCTTCACGCTGGCCATGACCAGCCAGTGCCGCTTCTACCGCCCAATATCAGAGTTGGACAACGACGGCGGCTATGCCGACATATTCCTCTTGCCGCTATGCGACATATACAAGGACATGACCGACTCTTACATCGTGGAACTGAAATACTGCAAGGCAGCCACCACCGACGACCAGCTAATGCAGCTCTCAGCCGACGCCGCCGCACAGATATGCCGCTACGCCGACAGCGACATAGTGAGGGAGTCGGTAAAGACGACTAAGCTCCACAAGCTCGTGGTGGTCTATCGGGGAGTGGACATGGTGGAATGCAGGGAAGTATAGCTCCTGCTCAAGCCACGACACACTCAACCGTTTGGATCATTTCCTAACCCCGCCAATGCGTCACACAAATCGGAATTTGTCCGTTGGTAGTCCGAAAAGAGGCTTGACGGCATGACCATCTGTTGTACGAACAAAAAAAATGGTGTCCAGCCATGGATGAACGCTTGTCATCTGGCTGGGCACCATTTTTATATTCAATCGCTTCTTGTGCGAATGTTATTGCTATGTGGGCTTGATACGATGGTTACTTTTGTGGAGGTTGGCTTATTTTTCTGCAACGGGGCGGACAGAATGGCCATAGCAACGATACAGTTGTTGACACATGGATGTACCACCACCGACGTAAAGAATACTGGCAAAACTTATTTCTCTCGTACCGAGCGACCTAGACCAATAATAGCCACTTTCCCCTTGGTCACGGAAGGTTTCCATGTAGTGAGAGCCTGCACAAGGGAAAAATACAGAATTGCCTTCATAGCCAGTTTTTTTTACTTGTTACCTTAACGCCATATACCCCATTAACCTTCGTCCACTCCCAAATGAAATCACCGTGTGTACTAATATCGTATGTTTTACACAGTTCTTCAAGTTCTTCATGGGTCGGCATACGGCAAGGCGAGCCCCAGTTAACGGTAGCCGCATCGTCTTCTGCGTCAAGAATGGTTTTCCTGTCTGTATCGTTATATTTTGTTGGAGAGGTATATGATGTTCCATGCTTGTAGTTACTCCAAAAATATTTAGTCTTCGTTTCCGTCTCGCCCCAAGCATAATAGTTGCCATAATCCGAAGCCGTCTCTGCTCCAACATTAGTCTCTGCCCAAAGCACACTCAATCCAAGGTCAACAAACTTGTGGCCATTGATTGTGCATGACTTATCCTCGGCCTTTTCGCCAAGCAAGGTAATGGAGTAAACGTCGCTGTAATACACATCGTTGAGCAGTTTTACGTATGTGCGGTAATAGTACTTGTTGCCTGAAAGAAGACCTTCAATGGTGAATGTGTACGATTGAAGTTGTGAACCCAAGCTGTAGCAGCGGTCATCTTCTATTGTCGGCTCCACATTCTTGATGGAATAACAGATGCCGATGGTTGGCTGCTCGGAAACAGACTTGACGCCCTTGCCAAGCGACACATTGGCAACTGCCGTGAACGACGAGGTGGTGACACCCACGGCCGACGAACAGGAAACGTCGTAGAGCCAGTCGCCAACGGAGAACGTCACGGAATCGACTGCGGACGCGGAGCGGACGGTGACTGCGCCATCTTTCCACTCAAACATGTTCTGTTGGGCCGAGACAACGGTAAACTGCGCGGCGAAAAGCACACCGCACAAAAGGGTAAATATCTTATGCATAGCTGTAATTTGTTTGTTGATTGTTGTTTGGTATCGGTTCTCTCTGCGCGGCAACGGTTAGTTCTTAATCACCTTGAAACTTACGCCGCTACCTGTTGATATGACGTAGATGCCATGGGCGACGCCAGACAGGTCAACACTGGCGTTGCCATCCGCATCGGCCACGGCAGACCCGACGGCTGCGCCACCCACGGAATATGCGCGAAGGCTTTCGCCACGCCTCATGCCACTGACGGCAACGACGCCGGAGGCATAGCGAAACACGGGACGGGAAACGGCAGACGACGCTCCGTCGCCACGCACACCCTCGATGCCCGCATCGATGTCGCTCACGAAATAGTAACGCCGCACATCGGCGAATTGGAAACTTGCATCCCCACGACCCTGCGCCGACACAGTGAGTCCATCTTGCGACACCACTATCTTCGGCCTCGACGAGAATGCGAAACTTGCCGTCGTGCCGTCATTAAACAGGAACGCCACGCCCGGCTCCGCCGCCATCATGCACACGCTGCCAAGAGCGGCAAAGGCGGCAAACACAGTTGTTCGTTTGGTTATTCTCATGCTCTCATACAGTTAACATTCACAAAGGTAAATATTATTCACACTTACCCCCCCCGAACAAGTTAAAGCTTGTTAAACGCAGTTAGAATATCGCTTTCCTTTTTGTCGCTTACGCCATATAGCCCCTTTGTGTTATGCCTTTGAATGGTGCGGCGAGAGCACCTTACCTCCTATGCCCTCCACCGTGCGGCAAGTGCATTATCTACGCATTGGCATCCTATTTTCACCATGCAACAAGTTTGTTTGGATTTTTATTTGTAAGTTTGCAGAAACAAACATACAGTAATCAAGGTGGGCCATAGAAGAGCCACCACCCTTAAAAAAACAACAGAAACAATGACAAGCGATCCAAAAGAATGTCTCTATTGCCAAAACAACGAGACACTGAAGAGCCTTATGATTGAAGTGGCGAAACTCAGCGTTTCGCGTGTGTTCATATTCAAGGAGCAGACCTACCATGGCCGTTGCCTCGTGGCATACAATGGCCACGTTGACGACCTCAACCTGCTCTCCGACGACGAGCGCAACGCCTTCATGGCCGATGTGGCCAAGGTGACGAGAGCCATGCAGAAAGTGTTTAACCCGGCCAAGATAAACTATGGCGCATACGCCGACACATTGCAGCACCTGCACTTCCACCTCGTGCCAAAGTATGTGGGCGGGCCCGACTTCGGCGGCGTGTTCCGCATGAACCCCAAGGAGGTTTACCTCACCGACGAGGAGTATGCCGCTATGGCAAAGTCGCTGCTTGAGGCCCTGCAATAAGAACACACTGGAAGTGAAGAGTGAAGAACGAAGAGTGAAGAATTAATGTGCTAAGCACATTCAACAAGGCAAACTTGATAGGCGTTGCATCCTCGCAGTGCCTACTAAGTTTGCCTTGTTGGCTTCATAACGGATGACAGGTGCAAAAATGCCGCATTGCCGCTTGGCGTGCGGTGGGACACCAAGCGGCGTTTGCGACGTGAGACACGTCGCCCACTATATTTGCGCACCCACCCAATAAGTACAACAAGATTGGATAGCCTACTTGCGGAAGGACAAAAAAAATAACGGAACTTCACAGCCCCGTTATATTTTACCATAAAAATTACTAACCAAAACTATTACTAACTAAAACTATCTGTTTTACTATTTAGGTATGTTTGAGATGGCAGGCAAAAGCCCGTTGCCATTCTGTTTTTACGGTTGCAAAGATACGCATAAATGACGAAATGAATATGTGATTTTGTACGAAGAACATAGTTATTTGTCCCAAATTAGATAAAAACAACACTTCTTTTTCGCTATCATCACCCATATCGTAATCGTCCAAACAAAAAAAGGCAGCCGTGTTGCGGCTGCTTTTTTTTGTTTGGACGTACACAATGTCTCACTATGAAGTCGTCAGGACTTCTATGCCCGGCCTTTCTCTTTCACATATTTGTTTTTCCAAGCCATAAACCACAGACCGGTGAGCAGGGCGCAGCCGAAGCTGATGGCGTACGACAGGTTCCAGTCGAGATTGAGGCTGTACTGGTCAACGCAGATGTAGCACACGCACACAGCCACCATAAACATTCCCGGCAGCAAGGCCAAATAGTAGGGCTTGTGCAGCTTTGCCAAGTAGATGGATATAGTGAAGAACGTGAATATGGAGAACGTTTGGTTGAACCATGCGAAGTAGCGCCACAGCACGTCGAACTTGACAAACAGCAGGATTACGCTAATGGCGAACACCGGCAGACAAATGCCAACACGATTGAGCACCTTGTCCTGCTTCACCTTGAGCATGTCGGCCAGTATCAGTCGGGCGCAGCGCAAGGCAGTGTCGCCGGTGGTTATCGGGGCGATTACAATGCCAAGCACCGCCAGCACAGCTCCGAACGTGCCAAGCCAGCTCTCGCAGATGCGGTTGACCAAGATGGCGGGGTTGATGCTGCCATGGCCGTCGAGCATGGCGTTGTATATCTTCTCGTAGGGAGTGTTGCCGGCAACGTCAAGCTCGCCGATAAACTCAAGAGTAGCCGCACACCAGATGAGGGCGACCAAGCCCTCGGTGATCATGGCTCCGTAGAACACGCGGCGGCCATAGCGTTCATTCTTGATGCAGCGCGCCATCATAGGACTTTGCGTGGCGTGGAAACCGCTCACCGCACCGCACGCTATGCAGATGCACATACAGGGGAACACGGGCAGGCTTCCGCCGGGATAGTGGTTCTCAAAGGCGTCGGTAATCTCGGGTATCGGCGTGCCGAGGTGCAAGAATGTACACACAAACACGCAGACGGCCATGAAGATGAGCACGACTCCGAAGAATGGATATATCTTTCCGATGATCTGTCCGATGGGCAATGTTGCCGCAAGGAGATAGTAGAGGAATATGATTACCACCCAAACCATGTAGCTGTTGTCCATGATGCTGTCGGTATAGTTGGCGAGCAGCACGGCAGGAGTCTTGACAAACACCGCCACAACAAGTATCATGAGCAGCAAGGCGAGGTAACGCTGGGCGTTGCGCGCCACGCTTCCCATCTCGTCGCCCACTATTTCGGGCAGCGACGCACCGTTGCGCTTCAGCGATATCATGCCGGCCATATAGTCGTGGGCGGCACCGCCGAATATGCAGCCCAGCACTATCCAGAAATAGGCGGCGGGGCCAAACAGCAAACCTTGTATTGTTCCGAATATCGGGCCTGTGCCGGCAATGTTCAGAAACTGGATGATGAAGACCTTCCACGTGGACATCGGGGTGTAGTCAACCCCGTCCTGCATGGCGTAGCAAGGTGTCTTTTTGTTGGCGTCGGGCTGCATGATGCGCTCCACGATGCGCCCATAGATGGTATATCCAAGAATTAGGCATACCAAACTAACTAGGAATGTGTACATAACTGTTTTTTAAAAATTTCCGCAAAATTACATTCTTTTACCGAACTAGCAAAGTCTACGTGTATTTTTTGTGTGTAACGGACATTACGCTTACATTTTGTTATAGTGAAGAGTGAAGAACGAAGAGTGAAGAATTTATGTGCAATAGGCATTGCGCATTTGCGAATGCCACAAGCGTACCGCAAACCTATTGAGGTTTTCGCGCATTGTGCACATAAATTCTTCATTCTTCACTCTTCATTCTTCACTCTTCATTCTTCACTCTTCATTCTTCA
>CAVKUV010000037.1:0-28974 GCA_963659505.1 Lachnospiraceae bacterium | reverse complement strand
GCTTGGCATAGCCTCGAAGAGGCTGAATCTCAGTAACCCCACGTGAAGCGTAGCGGAACGTGGGGATAATAGCCTCTGCACCAGATGTCGGCTTCGAAGATGCCGCACACAGGCAGAAATGGCCATATACAGCGGTGTGAACGCCCTTTTCCATTATGTGCGGCATCTTCGAAGCCGACGTTTCCTCTATCCACATACAGCCCCATGTTCCGCTACGCTTCACATGGGGTTACTGAGATACGGCCTCTTCGAGGCCATCATCCACGCAGTTAACGCTAAAAGTTGCTGCAAAAGGGGCGCAATGTCGGGGCGAACGACCTGCAAGGCAGGCTTACATCAGTTGGTGTAAGCTCTTACTTCAGCTGGTGTAAGCTCTTACTCCAATTGGTGTAAGCTCTTACTCCAATTGGTGTAAGCACTTACTCCAACTGGTGTAAGCCAACTCTGAGCGGCACTTTCCACCATAATGCACGGCCTTGAAGACGGCTCATGCCCACGCCCGGCACGACATGCACGCACAGCGGCACGACCATAGCCCATTGGCCACGCACAGACTTTTCATCGACAAAAACGCCAAAACCTCAAAGTTTATAAGTAACTTTGCACTTGCTGGTTGCACCCCGTGCGGCGGCCTTCGACAAAAGCAAAAGAAGAAAACGACATAAAACAACGATGGAATACAACTTTAGAGAAATCGAGAAGAAGTGGCAGAAGACGTGGACGGAGCAAAACACCTACCACGTTGCCGAAGACAAAAGCAAAAAGAAATTCTATGTGCTCAACATGTTCCCCTACCCCTCTGGGGCTGGATTGCACGTGGGACACCCACTGGGCTACATAGCATCCGACATATACGCGCGCTACAAGCGGCTGCAGGGCTTCAACGTGCTCAACCCCATGGGCTACGACGCCTACGGACTGCCCGCCGAGCAGTATGCCATACAGACGGGGCAGCACCCAGCCATAACCACGGTAAACAACATAAACCGCTACCGCGAACAGCTCGACAAGATAGGCTTCTCGTTCGACTGGGACCGCGAGGTGCGCACGTGCGACCCACGCTACTACCACTGGACACAGTGGGCGTTCCAGAAGATGTTCAACAGCTTCTACTGCAACAAGTGCAGTGCGGCCACGCCGATAGAGAAGCTCATAGCCCACTTCGAGAAGCACGGCACCAAGGGACTCGACGTGGCGCAGAGCGAGGAGCTGAGCTTCACCGCCGACGAGTGGAACGCCATGACGGAGAAGCAGAAGCAGCAGACGCTCATGAACTACCGCATAGCCTACATAGGCGAGACGATGGTGAACTGGTGTGCCGGACTGGGCACCGTGCTGGCCAACGACGAGGTGGTTGACGGCGTGTCGGAGCGCGGCGGCTATCCCGTGGTGCAGAAGAAGATGCGCCAGTGGTGTCTGCGCGTGAGCGCCTATGCCCAGCGCATGCTCGACGGACTCGACACCATCGACTGGACCGACTCGCTCAAGGAGACGCAACGCAACTGGATAGGCCGCTCGGAAGGCACGGAGATGGTGTTCAAGGTGGCCGACAGCGACGTGGAGTTCACCATATTCACCACGCGCGCCGACACCATATTCGGCGTGACGTTCATGGTGCTTGCGCCCGAGAGCGAACTGGTGGGCAAGCTCACCACCGACGCCCAGCGCCAGGCCGTGGCCGACTATGTGGCCGCAACGAAGAAGCGCACCGAGCGCGAGCGCATATCCGACCGCAGGGTGTCGGGCGTGTTCAGCGGCTCGTATGCCGTAAACCCCTTCACTGGACAGCAGATACCCGTGTGGATTTCCGACTATGTGCTGGCCGGATACGGCACGGGAGCCATCATGGCCGTGCCTGCCCACGACTCGCGCGACTACGCCTTCGCCAAGCACTTCGACCTGCCCATAATACCCCTCATAGAGGGTGCCGACGTGAGTGAGCAGAGCTTCGACGCAAAGGAAGGCACCGTGACCAACTCGCCTGCCGCCGGAGTGGAGGCTCTCGACGGCTTCTCGCTCAACGGACTGAGCGTGAAGGAGGCCATCGCTGCCACCAAGGAGTTTGTCACCAAGCACGGCCTTGGCCGCGTGAAGGTGAACTTCCGCCTGCGCGACGCCATATTCTCAAGACAGAGATACTGGGGCGAGCCGTTCCCCGTGTACTACAAGGACGACATGCCCTACATGATACCCGAGGACAAGCTGCCGCTGGAGCTGCCCGAAATCGACAAGTACCAGCCCACCGAGACGGGCGAGCCGCCACTGGGACACGCCAAGAAGTGGGCGTGGGACACCGAGAAGCAAGAGGTGGTTGACAAGTCGCTCGTCAACGGCACAACCATATTCCCCCTCGAACTCAACACCATGCCCGGCTTCGCCGGCTCGTCGGCCTACTATCTGCGCTACATGGACCCCAAGAACGACAAGGCTCTCGTGTCGCCCGAGGCCGACGAATATTGGCAGAACGTTGACCTATACGTGGGCGGAACGGAGCACGCCACGGGTCACCTCATCTACTCCAGGTTCTGGAACAAGTTCCTCCACGACTACGGAGTGTCGTGCAAGGAGGAGCCGTTCCAGAAGCTCGTCAACCAGGGCATGATACAGGGTCGCTCCAACTTCGTCTACCGCATAAACAGCGACGACCACTCAAAGGCTCCCGTATTCGTGAGCCTCGGACTGAAGGACAAGTATGAGGTCACGCCAATACACGTCGACGTGAACATCGTGAGCGGCGATGTGCTCGACACTGAGGCGTTCAGACAGTGGCGCCCTGAGTATGCCAACGCCGAGTTCATTCTGGAAGACGGCAAGTATGTGTGCGGATGGGCGGTCGAGAAGATGTCGAAGTCGATGTTCAACGTGGTCAACCCCGACATGATCGTCGAGCGCTACGGCGCCGACACGCTGCGCCTCTACGAGATGTTCCTCGGCCCCGTGGAGCAGAGCAAGCCCTGGGACACCAACGGCATCGACGGCTGCCACCGCTTCCTGAAGAAGCTGTGGGCGCTGTTCTACGAAAACCGCACCGACGAGTTCCTGCCCAACGACGACAAGGCCACACCCGAGCAGCTCAAGAGCGTACACAAGCTGATAAAGAAGGTGACACACGACATCGAGCACTTCAGCTACAACACGAGCATATCGGCGTTCATGATTTGCGTGGGCGAGCTGGCTCAGCAGAAGTGCCGCAACCGCAAGCTGCTGTGCGACCTCGTGGTGCTCATCGCCCCGTTTGCCCCCCACATGGCCGAGGAGCTGTGGACGGCCTTGGGACAGAAGGGCAGCGTGTGCGACGCAGAGTGGCCTAAGTGGAACGACGAGTATCTCGTCGAGAGCAGCATGCAGCTCACCATATCGTTCAACGGCAAGGCGCGCTTCCAGATGGAGTTTGCCGCCGACGCCGACAATGCCGCCATCGAGAGTGCGGTGCTCGCCGACGAGAAGTCGAAGAAGTATATCGACGGCAAGCAGGTGGTGAAGGTGATAATCGTGCCTAAGCGCATAGTTAACGTGGTGGTGAAGTAAAAAGACGGCCTCACCGACCACACTCTTCGCCCCCGCGCCAAGGCCGCACAACGCCCCGGCGCGGGGGCATTGACAAATCAAGGGTGGCCCCACTGAAGGGGCGCACCGCAAAAAAACAACCACAGCAAACATGGACATGACAAGGAAAGCCATAATTGGCGAGGCAAAGGAGTACTTCAACATCACGCTCGGACTGATGCTCTACACCTTCGCCTTCACCGTGTTTCTGCTGCCCTACAAGATAGTCGTGGGCGGCATTACGGGTATCGGAGCGCTGGTGTTCTACGCCACGCAGTTTCCCGTGCAGTACACATTCTTCATCATCAACGCCGCGCTCATCGTGGTGGCGCTCAAGATACTCGGCTGGCGCTTCCTGATGAAGACCATCTACGCCACGTTCATGCTCACCATAATGCTTGAGTTCGCCCAGAAGATGGTGATGCTGCCCAATGGCGAGTTCTACAAGCTGTTGGGCGAGGGCAACGACTTCATGTCGCTCATCATAGGCTGTATGCTCACCGGCACGGCCTTGGCCACGGTGTTCCTCAACAACGGCAGCACCGGCGGCACCGACATCGTGGCCGCCGTGGTCAACAAGTACTACAACATATCGCTCGGGCGCGTGCTCATTCTCGTCGACTTGTGCATCATCAGCAGCAGCTTGTTCATCGACACCTTCGGCCCCATCGACATACGCTGCCAGAAGGTGGTGTTCGGCCTCTGCACTATGTTCATCGAGTGCCTCACGCTCGACTATGTGATGAACCTGCAGCGCAAGAGCGTGCAGTTCTTCATCTTCTCGCGCAAATACCAGGAGATAGCCTATGCCATAGCGCAGAGCACCGAGCACACGCTCACCATTCTCGACGGCCACGGCTGGTACACCGGCCACGCCACCAAGGTGATTGTGCTGCTGGCCAAGAAGAGCGAGAGCGTGGAGATATTCCGCCTGATAAAGATGATCGACCCCGACGCTTTCGTCAGCCAGAGCAGCGTTATCGGCGTCTACGGCGAGGGCTTCGACTCGATAAAGGTGAGGGTGAAGCTGAAGCCGCGCGACAAGGGCATCTCGCACATTACGCACACCGGAGCAATCTACGAGGGCAAGGAGTCGTAGGGGGCGGTGTGGGGCACTTGCGCCTTCTTCAAAGAGAAACTGTTCATAAATCCAACCCCATGAAAATAGTATTCGCAACAAACAACAAGAACAAGCTGGCCGAGATAAGAGAGATACTCGGCGGCGACATGGAAGTGCTGTCGCTCAGCGACATCGACTGCCACGACGACATACCCGAAACGGGCGACACACTTGAGGAGAACGCCATGCAGAAGGCGGAGTATATATATAGGAGATATGGGCTGAGCGTGTTTGCCGACGACACGGGACTTGAGGTTGACGCGCTCGGCGGCGAGCCGGGGGTGTACAGCGCACGCTACGCCGGCGGCGATGGCCACGACAGTGAGGCCAACATGGCAAAGCTACTGGCCAATTTAGGAGAAAATAACAACCGCAAGGCACGATTTCGCACCGTTATAGCGTTAATAGAGAAAGCGGACGACGGCGCACAACCAAAGGTGAGCCAGTTTGAGGGCATCGTTTGTGGCGAGATAATACGCCAGAGGCGTGGACAGGGCGGCTTCGGCTACGACCCCATATTCCAGCCCGAAGGCTACGACAAGACCTTCGCCGAACTTGGCCACGAGGTGAAGAACACCATAAGCCACAGGGCAAGGGCGGTGAAGAAGCTGGCCGACTATCTGCTCGCGAAGTGAGCCGCCACGGCAAGAGCCGCCAACAAGAACAAAAAGAAACAGAGCAAAGAATGAAGCATACACCACGATTCATACTGACACTCGCCCTGCAGGCCACCATGGCTGCGGCAATGGCCAAGGGACTTGGCACATGGCAGGTGTACAACGCCTATGCCGAAGTGCAGAACATAGCGGCGGCAGGCAGCAGCCACCTGTTTGTGATGGCCTCCAACCGCCTTTACATGTACAACACCAACGACGAGTCGATAACCACCTTCGACAAGGTAAGCAACCTGCACGACACCAACGTGGCGCACATAGGCTGGAACAGCACGGCGCGGCGGCTCGTGGTGGTGTATGACAACAGCAACATCGACCTCGTGGAGACCGACGCCACCGTGACCAACATATCCGACCTGTATGACAAGAGCATGGTGGAGGACAAGACCGTAAACTCGCTGAAGAGCGACGGCAGATACACCTATCTCGCCACAAACTTCGGCGTGATAAGACTCGACGCGGTGAAGAAGAACATAAGCGAGACCTACTACCTGGGCGTGGCCGTGGCGAAGGTAGGCTTCAGTGGCGGCAACATCTATGCGCTCGACGCGGCTGGCGCCGTACACGTGGCCAACAAGAGCGCCAACCTGATAGACAAGTCGAGCTGGACGACCACCACCGACTACAACCCCACGATATTCGCCGACGACACGAGCGACTACGACAAGTATTACCCCACAGTGGCTAAGCTCGACCCCGAAGGGCCGGCGTCAAACGGGTTCTACTCGGTGAAGATGGCAAACGGCCACCTGTATACCACGGGCGGAATGTTCTCGGCCAACACCGAGGCGTCGAACAAAGGCTCGGTGCAGGTGTGGGACAGCTTCACCTGGCAGAACTACCAGCAGGACAGCATAGCCGAAGCCACAGGCCACAGGTATGAGGACATCGACTGCGTGGCGCGCGACCCCAAGCAGACCGACGCCGACCATGTGTTTGCCGGCGGAAAGACGGGACTCTATGAGTTTGTCAACGGACAGTTCAAGCAGGCGTTCAACCTCGACAACAGTCCGCTGCAGTCGTCACTGTCGTCGAAAGACTATGTGGTGGTCAACGGCATGACATTCGACAGCGACGGCAACCTGTGGCTACTCAACTCGAAGGCTCCCTCGAAGTCGCTGCTCGAATACACCAGCAGCGGACAGTGGGTTGACCACCACCACCAGGAGCTTATGTACAACAGCTCAAAGAGTCTCGACAACATGGTCAACCCCTTCTTCGACAGCCGCGGACTGCTGTGGTTCTGCAACGACCACTACCGCAAGCCGTCGGTGGTGTGCTACAACAAGACAACCGACGACGTCGCCATATTCGACAACTTCACCAACCAGGACAACACGCAATACACCACCACCGCCGTGCATTGCGCCGCCGAAGACATCGAGGGCAACATATGGGTTGGCACGAGCAATGGCCTGTTCTACCTCACGCCGGAATACATAAGCAACAAGACCAACTCGTTCATGCAGTACAAGGTGGCGCGCAACGACGGCACCAACAATGCCGACTACCTGCTTGCCGACATAGGCATAACGAGCATTGCCGTTGACGGCGGCAACCGCAAGTGGATAGGCACCGAGAGCAACGGCGTATACGTGGTCAGCGCCGACAACAACACGCAGGTGGCCAACTTCACAGTGGAGAACAGTGGTCTCGTGTCGAACCAGATAAACGGCATCGCCATCAACGGCACCACGGGCGAGGTGTTCTTCGCCACGCAAAACGGACTGTGCTCATACACGAGCGACGCCACGGAGTCGGCCGAGGAGATGGACAAGGACAATGTGTATGCCTATCCCAACCCGGTGACTCCGGGCTATACGGGACTGATAACAATAGTCGGCCTTAGCTACAACGCCGACGTGAAGATAGCCACTGCCACAGGACGGGTAGTGGCCGAGGGGCGCAGCACTGGCGGCACCTTCACCTGGAACGGACTCGACCGCGACGGCAAGCGCGTGGCGTCGGGCGTCTACAATGTGCTGACGGCCAAGCAAGACGGGTCGAAGGGAACGGTGTGCAAGGTGGCTGTCGTGAACTGACACCCACCACACGCTTTTTGTTTGCGCCGATGGAGAGAAAAGGCTGGATAGACCGCGCAAGGGGAACGGGCATGGTGCTGATACTGCTGTTCCACACTTCGATGTATTATGCAGGCAGCGACATTCCGCCCTATGCCATGTATGTTGAGAACGCACTCGCCATGTTCTTCTTCCTCTCTGGCTACCTCTTCTTGCCCAACATCGCCGGGCAAGGCAAGGATGGGCAAGGATGGTGCGCCCAGTCGGCCGCACCCGATGCAAGGCGGAAACTAAGGTCGATAATGCAAAAGCTCGTCGTGCCATACCTTATATATACGCCGACGATAGCGGTGGTCAAGTCGTTTGCCTACGGCACGGCCATCAACCCTATGGAAATAGCCCTGCGCGTGGTGTCGGGCGAAGCCTCGTGGTTCGTTTCGTCGCTCATAGTGACCGAGGTGGTGTTTCTCGTGGTGGTGTTGATAAGTCGTGGAAAACTTCTCGTTACCGCCATCTTATGCACACTGCCCTGCGTGGCTGTGGCCTACGATGCCGACATCACGCCGTTGCCCACACTCAATGTGTCGCTGATAGCACTCGTGATTGTCTTTCTCGGCCACGCTTTCAGGCGTTGCGAGCACGTTATCGACAGTATGCACGCCGCATCATACATACCATTGTTCTTGTTGCTTGCAATAATAAAGGTGTATGAATATGTGGGCGGCGTGAACATGACGTTCTACGTAATACGCATCGACAGCTTCGCCCTCTTCTTCGCCGACACCGCCCTATCGTCGCTGTGTCTCGTGTGGCTATGCAAACGCCTGCCCGCAATGAGGCTTTTGGAATACACCGGCAGCCACAGCTTGGTGTACTACTTCATCTGCGGCGGAGTGCCGCTCGTCGTTGGCCGCTTGATGCCTGAATACGCCGAAGGCGGCTACCATATGCTGGCCGCCGCCTTCGTCATTGTCTACCTCTGCTCCACCGCATTTGTGTGGGCCATATACAAGTGGCTCCCGTGGACAACGGGGAAAGCCCCGCTGCCGTTTGGCTGAGCTAATTTATAGAACCCGCCTAAATGGTATCTTGTATTTGTCTTCCATGTCAATTTATATCTTCTACTGCTTGCAAAGATACATTTTCCAATAGACAAATCGGCATAATCGGCATGTTTTTCAAGCGTTTGCCTGTAGCCAGCCTGGCGGAAGGAACAAAAAAAGAGAGTCGCACGGCGTTCGTGAAACTCTCTTCTTGCAGTGGTACCACCAGGAATCGAACCGGGGACACAAGGATTTTCAGTCCTTTGCTCTACCAACTGAGCTATGGCACCAATTGTGTTGCTTTCTGTTTTGCGTGTGCAAAGGTAGGTGTTTTTTGTCACATCCGCAAATTTTTCGAGAAAAAACTGTATGCCATTGGATTTTTTTGTTTAACTTTGCACTCGCTTTTCGCATGAAGCACGGGATGTAGCGCAGTTGGTAGCGCACTACGTTCGGGACGTAGGGGTCGCTGGTTCGAGTCCAGTCATCCCGACCTCATAAAGCTGAGGGTCGGTTTTCCGTTGTTCTCATGCCGCGTTGCAGGCGTTTCGCCTCGACGCTTTTATTTCCCAAGAAAAAATGTTCAAACTGCAAGGTTAGCTGCAGTGACGTATGCTGCGTAGTGGGCAACGTGTCTCACGTCGCAACAGTCAGCCTATCCCCACAACCTCTTTTTTCAATATCTCCATGTATGGCGCGACATGGCTGAAGAACATTTTGTAGCCCTCGCACAGGTAGTTCAGCCCCGGCTCGCCGTCGCTTGTGGTGACAAAGCGGTTCTTTGGGCATTCGCCGTTGCACGCAAACCTCCACTGGCACGCCATGCACTGCCGTGGCAACGTGGGCTTCAGTCGCCTAAAGGCACGCTGAAGCGCAGAGTGGGCGAGCGTGGCGAGAGGCTGACGGGCAATGTTGCCCAGGCGGTAGTGCGGAAACACGAAGTGGTCGCAGCAGTAGGCATCGCCGTTGCTGTCCATGGCAAGCGCATAGCCGCAGCTCGTGGCCATCGAGCACACGCCAGGCTCTGCGCCAACCCAGTTGGCCAGTGTCGACTCAAACAGTTGCACGAAGTATTCGCCGATGTCGCCCCGCACCCATTCGTCGAACACACCGCACGCAAACCGCCCCCATTGCTCAGGCGACACCGAAGTCTCGGTCAGTCGGCACTGCGCCGGGTCGTCGTCGATTGTGGCCAGACGATTGCCTATGGTGCGCTCTACGATGGGCGTGAACTGAATGTAGCGGCAACCTATGCTTTTGAAGAAGTTGTAGAACTCCACGGGGCGGTCGGCGTTATGGCTGTTCACTACGGCCATGGCGTTCCACATCACCCCATGGCGGTTGAGCAGGTCGATGCTGCGCATCACCTTGTCGAACGAGCCTCTTCCGTGGGCGTCGCGCCTATACCTGTCGTGCATCTCCCGAGTACCATCGATTGACACCCCCACCAGCCAGTTGTTCTCCTTGAAGAAGCGGCACCACTCGTCGTCGATCAGCGTGCCGTTGGTCTGTATGCAGTTGTCAATCAAGTGGCCATGTGAATGTTTGCGCTGCAGGGCGATAGCCTTGCGGTAGAAGCTTATGGGCAGGGTGAGCGGTTCGCCGCCGTGCCACGTGAAGAGCACCTCGCGCTGTGTCTGCGCCTCGATGTATTGCTTGGTGAATAGTTCGAGCATGGCATCGCTCATCACGCCCTTTCCGCACTGCGCCGCTCCAAGCCCTACTCCACATCCACTTCTGTCGCCGTCAGAAACAAGCGTGCGCCCCTTCTCAAGATAGTAGCAGTAGTCGCAGCGCAGGTTGCATGATGCTCCGACGGGCTTGGCCAGCACGTAGAGCGGACGGGCGAACGGGGTAGCGGTATGGGTAATGTTGGGATTTTGCATGGTTTTGTTTTGAGTGTGTCCAACTTGTTTCTTCACTGGTATTAATGCTATGCAAAATTATTCATAAATGGCGAGGAAATGCGATGAGAGGATTGATAAGTGGCGGTGGATTTTTCATAACCCACCAATTTATAGAACCGTCATCAAGCTGGATGGCTGAAAATATGAGGCGCAAACCATGCCGACTTGCTTTTTAAACTTCACTTATTTTTGTATTATTCCTGTGTTTGCATTACCTTTGCAATGCAAATATATAGGTTATACACTCTATGGAACAGAAACTTTTGATATACAATACGCTCACGCGCAGCAAGGAGTTGTTCAAACCGCTCAACGCCCCCAACGTGGGAATGTATGTGTGCGGACCCACCGTCTATGGCGACCCACACCTGGGCCACGCACGCCCCGCGATAACATTCGACATACTATTCCGCTACCTCACCCACCTGGGCTACAAGGTGCGCTACGTGCGCAACATCACCGACGTGGGCCACTTGGAGCACGATGCCGACGAAGGCGATGACAAGATAGAGAAGAAGGCGAGACTGGAGCAGCTGGAGCCTATGGAGATAGCCCAATACTACACCAACCGCTACCACGACGCCATGGCCGCGCTCAACGTGCTGCCGCCAAGCATAGAGCCGCACGCCACTGGCCACATCATAGAGCAGGAGCAGCTGGTGCAGCAGATATTGGACAACGGCTATGCATACGTGAGCAACGGATCGGTGTATTTCGACATAGAGAAGTATAACAAGGACCACCACTACGGCAAGCTGTCGGGACGCAACCTCGACGACGTGATAAACAACAGCCGCGAGCTTGACGGCGTGGGCGAGAAGCGCAACCAGGTGGACTTCGCCCTCTGGAAGAAGGCGCAGCCCGAACACATCATGCGCTGGCCAAGCCCATGGAGCGACGGCTTCCCGGGATGGCACTGCGAATGCACGGCCATGGGACGCAAGTATCTGGGCAACCACTTCGACATACACGGAGGAGGCATGGACTTGGTGTTCCCCCACCACGAGTGTGAGATAGCACAGGCGGTGGCGAGCCAGGGCGACGAGATGGTACACTACTGGATGCACAACAACATGATAACCATCAACGGACAGAAGATGGGCAAGTCGCTGGGTAACTTCATCACTCTGGAGCAGTTCTTCAAGGGCAGCCACGACAGTCTCGACAAGGCTTACTCGCCAATGACGATACGCTTCTTCATACTGTCGGCCCACTACCGTGGCACGGTTGACTTCTCTAACGAAGCCCTGCAGGCCAGCGAGAAGGGATTGGAACGGCTCATGAACGGCATAAGCGACTTGGAGCGCATAACGCCAGCCGACAAGTGCGACGAGCAGACGGAGAAGGTGGTGAAGGAGCTGCGCCAGAAGTGCTACGACGCGATGAACGACGACCTCGCCACGCCACAGGTGATAAGCTATCTGTTTGAGGCTTGCGGCACAATCAACAAGATACTGGACCACAAGGCCACGATATGCGCCGACTGCTTGGCCGAACTGAAGAGCGTGATGCACCTGTTTGCCATCGACCTGCTTGGCCTGAAGGCTGAGAGCGGCAGCTCAAGCGGAGCGCGCGAGGAGGCATTTGGCAAGGTGGTTGACATGGTGCTCGACCTGCGCGCCAAGGCCAAGGCGGCCAAGGACTGGGCCACGAGCGACCAAATACGCGACGCTCTCGCCGCGGCTGGCTTCGAGGTGAAGGACACTAAGGACGGCGTGGCGTGGCGACTCAACAAGTGACGGCGGCCGCCACACACATGGCCGCATAGGCGGCAAACGAAACTGAACAAAACACAGAAATATGGGTCAAGGCCAAGTTCAAATCCAAAAGCAGGAGCAGTCTCTGAAGCAGACGCAGAGCATAACGCAGCAACAACTGTTGCAGGCAAGGCTCGTCGAACTGCCCATAGCGCAGCTGCAAGACAGGATAAAGACCGAGATGGACGACAACCCCGCACTGGAGGCCGACTCGCCAAACGACGGCTTCGACGACCAGAGCATGGGCTTTGACGGCGGCGACGACGCTGCCGACGAGGACTTCGACACGCAGAACGAGCGCGAGGAGCGCCAGTCGGCACTCGACGACGCACTGCAAAGCATAGGCCGCGACGACGAGGATTTGCCCGTATACCACGGAGGGGGCAACGTGCAGGACGACCGGGAAGAGATGGTCTATGGCGACACCACATCGTTCTACGACGAGCTGCGCTCGCAGATGGGCGAGATAGACCTTACCGACCGCCAGCGCGAGATAATGGAATACCTGATTGGCTCGCTCGACGACGACGGACTGCTGCGCAAAAGCAGCGACAGCATAACCGACGAACTGGCCATATACCGCAACATCGACGCCACAACGGCCGAGGTGGACGACGTGCTGCACAAGCTGCAGCAGTTTGACCCCGCCGGCATAGGGGCGCGCTCGTTGCAGGAGTGCCTGCTGCTGCAAATAGACAGGCGCGACGACTCGCGGCTGAAGACGCTGATGCACCGGGTGGTGAAGAGCCACTTCGAGGAATTCACGCGCAAGCACTGGGACAAGATAAAGGCCGCGCTCGAACTGAGCGACCTGCAGGCCGATGCCCTTGCAAAGGAGCTGCGCCGGCTCAACCCAAAGCCCGGCGCCGCCATGGGCGAGACCGTGGGGCGCAGCTTGCAGCACATAACGCCCGACTTCATCATCGACACGCAAGACGACGGCACCGTAACGTTTGCCCTAAACAACGGCGACGTGCCTGAGCTGCACGTGTCGCAGTCGTTTGTCGACACGATGAACGAGTATCAGACCAACAAGCAGAACATGAGCCGCCAAATGAAGGAGGCTCTGCTATACACAAAGAAGAAGATTGACGCGGCGCAGGGCTTCATAGAGGCCATAAAGACGCGACAGCGCACACTGACCGTCACCATGCAGGCCATAATAAACTGGCAGCACAGGTTCTTCGAGGACGGCGACGAGGCGTCGCTCCGCCCCATGATACTCAAGGATATAGCCGAGAAGACGGGACTTGACCTGAGCACAATATCGAGGGTGAGCAACAGCAAGTATGCCCAAACGCGCTGGGGAACGTTTCCCTTGCGCCACTTCTTCAGCGACAGCTACGTGACCGAAAGCGGCGAGGAACTCTCGACAAGGCGCATAAAGGCCGCCCTGAGAGACATCGTCGATGCCGAGGACAAGAGCCACCCACTGAGCGACGACGCACTGAAGGACGAGCTGAAGCGCAAGGGCTTCCCTATAGCGCGGCGCACCGTGGCCAAGTATCGCGAGCAGTTGGACATACCAGTAGCCAGACTAAGGAAATGAGATACAAGCACCTTATACTTGCGGCAAGGCTGATAAGCCTGGTGTTCACGCCGTTCTATCTGCCCATCGTCGGGCTGATAGCCCTCTTCGCCTTCAGCTATCTCAGTCTGTTGCCCATGTCATACAAGCTCACTGTCGTGGGCATCGTATATCTCTTCACCATACTCATGCCCACCATTCTCATACACCTCTACCGCCGCTATCAGGGCTGGACGCTGATAGAACTGGGGCGCAAGGAGAGGCGAATGGTGCCCTATGTGATATCGATATTGTGCTATATGCTCTGCGTTTACATCATGGAGCAGTTGCACATACCCCACTTCATGGGCAGCATACTCATTGCCGCGCTCATCATCCAGATTGTCTGCGCACTGATAAACGCATGGTGGAAGATTAGCACCCACACTGCCGCCATCGGCGGAGTGACGGGCGCGCTGTTCGCCTTCAGCGAGATATTCGCCTTCAACCCCATAGGTTGGCTCTGCGTGGTGCTGATACTGTCGGGGCTGCTCGGCACGAGCCGCATGATATTGCGCCA
Organism: Lachnospiraceae bacterium; assembly: GCA_963659505.1. Taxonomy (GTDB): domain Bacteria; phylum Bacteroidota; class Bacteroidia; order Bacteroidales; family Bacteroidaceae; genus Prevotella. The sequence goes on along the minus strand of CAVKUV010000037.1, from coordinate 14,819 downwards.
GCACACGCTGTCGCAGGTGCTTGGCGGCTATGGCGTGGGCGTGGTTTGCGCAAGCGTTGGCATACTGTTCATGTGAGGCTTGCGGCACGCTTCTTCAGGCTGCGGTGCATAATGGCTTCTGCGGCATGTGCGCTTAGCGGCCAGCGCATTTTTCTTTAGAATCTTAAAAACAAACATTGGGCATGGCTTCCGTGTGGCGTTTGGCCGCACTGTGGCTGTGCCTTCAACAACAAAAACATTGCATATGACACCATTGGTAAGCATCATCATGGGCAGCACAAGCGACCTGCCCGTAATGGAGAAGGCCTGCAAGTTTCTCGACGAGATGCAGGTTCCGTTTGAAGTGAACGCCCTTTCGGCACATAGAACACCCGATGCCGTTGAGGCATTTGCGCGCGGCGCAAAGGACAGGGGCATAAAAGTGATAATAGCAGGAGCCGGCATGGCGGCTGCACTTCCCGGAGTCATTGCCGCTTCGACCACTCTCCCTGTAATAGGAGTGCCTATCAAGGGCATGCTCGACGGGCTTGACGCCATGCTCAGCATCATACAGATGCCACCGGGAATACCCGTTGCCACGGTGGGAGTGAACGGCGCGCAGAACGCTGCCATACTCGCAGTGGAGATGATGTCGCTGGCCGACGAGGCTCTGGCGGCGCGTTTGGCTGAATACAAGGATGGCTTGAAGGTCAAGATAGAGAAGGCCAACAAGGACTTGGCCGAGGTCAAGTACCAGTACAAGACCAACTAAGCCATCGCTTATGGTTGACTTATTCAATTACCACCGGCGCGAGTCGTCGGTGGTGAATGTGGGCTGCACGCCGCTCGGCGGCACCAATCCGGTGCGCATACAGTCGATGACCACCACCAAGACCGACGACACCGAAGGTTCGGTGGCACAGGCCAAGCGCATAGTCGATGCTGGCGGCGAGTATGTAAGGCTCACCACGCAGGGTGTGAAGGAGGCCGAAAACCTCCGCAACATCAACGCCGCACTGCGCGGCGACGGCTATATGGTGCCGCTGGTGGCCGACGTACACTTCAATCCCAACGTGGCCGACGTAGCTGCCCACTATGCCGAGAAGGTGAGGATAAACCCAGGCAACTACGTAGACCCTGCGCGCACGTTCAAGCACCTGGAATATACCGACGAGGAATATGCCGCCGAGCTTCGGAAAATCGACGAGCGGTTTGTGCCTTTCCTGCGCATTTGCCGCGAGAACCACACTGCCATACGCATCGGGGTTAACCACGGTTCGCTATCCGACCGCATCATGTCGCGCTATGGCGACACGCCCGAAGGCATCGTGGAGAGCTGCATGGAGTTTCTGCGCATCTGCAAGCGTGAGCAATTCAACGATGTCGTCATCTCGATAAAGGCCAGCAACACGGTTGTCATGGTGCGCTCGGTGCGTCTGCTCGTGGCCACTATGGACAAGGAGGATATGCACTATCCGCTGCACCTCGGCGTCACCGAGGCCGGCGAGGGCGAGGACGGGCGCATAAAGAGTGCCGTGGGCATCGGCGCACTGCTTGCCGACGGCATAGGCGACACCATTCGCGTGTCGCTAAGCGAACCTCCCGAGGCCGAAATACCCGTGGCTCGCCACTTGGTTGACTACATTTCGCGCCGCGAAGGCCACCTGCTGATACCGGGAACGGCCTGCCCAACATTCGACTATCTGCACCCGGAACGCCGCAAGACGCGCGCCGTGGCGGGCATAGGAGGCGCAAACGCCCCCGTCGTCATAAGCAGCCGCACGCATGGCTATGCCCCTTCCGAGGCCGACTTTGTGTATATCGGCGACGGAAAGCAATACTTCAGCGACATGGAAGCGCAACAAGAAGGCGTAAAGACAGATGACGGAAATGCTACTGTCGAAGGCAAGCCGCTGATAGTTGACTTCACCGTTTACAACAAGTTGAAGGCCGAGCATCCCAATGCCCTACTCTACCCCATCTTTCCCCATACGGCCATGCCGTTTATGGCTTCGATAGAGGCTAAGGCAAAGTTTCTTGTGCTCCAGTTTGGTGTTGTCACCGAAGAGTATGTGGCTTGCCTGAAGCGCAACCCCGAAGCAGTGGCCTTGGTGGTGAGCAACCACAAGAACCGTTTGGGCGAGCAGCGTGCCTTGGCTCACGAGATGATGGCCGCCGGCATAGAAAACCCGATAGTGTTCTGCCAGATGTACAGTCACTCGCAGGAGGAGAAAGGCGACTTCCAACTTGAGTCGGCGGCAGATATGGGTGCGCTGATGTTCGACGGACTGTGCGATGGAGTGTGGTTGATGAACGACGGCACGCTCTGCGATGCCGACATCGAGGCCACTGCCTTTGGCATTCTTCAGGCTGCGCGTCTGCGCATGTCGAAGACTGAGTACATAAGCTGTCCCGGATGTGGGCGCACACTCTACGATTTGCGCTCCACCATTGCGCGCATAAAGGCTGCCACGAGCCACATGAAAGGCTTGAAGATAGGCATAATGGGCTGCATTGTGAACGGGCCTGGCGAGATGGCCGACGCCGACTATGGTTATGTGGGTGCCGGGCGCGGCAAGATTTCGCTCTACCGCCGCAAGGAATGTGTGGCTAAGAACATATCCGAGGACGATGCCGTTGAGCGTTTGCTCGACCTTATAAACAGCGACGGCGCAACCGGCAAGTAGTCTGCACCGACCTCTTCGAGCCTCGCTGCATGGCCGACAGCAATCGCCATGTGCTGAAACGAAACGATGTATATCTGAGCGATTTGTAAAAAAGGGCTTATATGACAAAAAGAGACCTGAAAAGCAGTCATAAACAAAAAGAAATCCCTGCCAAACATTCGTGCTTGGCAGGGATTTCTGTTTGTTTATGACTGTGCCTTATTTCTTTGCAAAGCGCAGCGAGTGGATACCGTTGGCGGTCTTCACCACGGCCACATACACGCCAGGTTGCAGACTTTCTGTGCCAAGGCTGCTGGCCGAAGTGCTAAGCACGGTGCGTCCGCCGAGGTCAACAACGGTTATCGACTGTGCCTGTGCGGCTGCTATGCCATTGGCGCCAATGGTGATGTCGGCAGGGGCAAGGCTCATGTCGCTGATGCCAGTGACGATGCCTGCGTTGCCATACAGACCGATGTTGTCGAGCACGAGGAAGTCGGCGGGCTTGCTGACGATGTTGAACGCTATGTAAACGTTCTTGCCGGCATACTTGCTCAGGCTAATGCCGCGAGTCTTGGGATAGATGCTCTCGTCGTTCACTTCCAGTGAGGTGGAATACCACCAGTCGGCAGGGTTGCCCGAACCGTCAGACACCTTCACCTTGTAGCTCTCCAGATAGGTGGCGTTGCCAGAGCTTGCGTCCCAAGCCAGGTAGCTGTCGCCTTCGCCAAGAGCAACTTGTGGCAATATTATCCAACGGTCAACCTTGCTCACGCCGTCAACCCACGACGCTCCGCCAAGCACGTGCTCGCCATACATGCGGTGGGCCTGTACATCGATGATGCCCCAGCCATAGTCGTTGAACTCATCGCCGGCATCCGCGTTGAGCGTGCCTTCGTCGCCAGTGTAGAAGCTGAACGTGTCGGGTATCTTGCCGTCCTCAAAGTCATACATCACAGTGGGCGTGCCAAGCACTGTTATTTCCTTCTCAACAACGTTGTTGGTGCTGTCGCTGTCGTCGTCGCTCGCAATCTCCACTTTCAGTGTGTGCTTGCCCTCGGCCAGTCCTTCTATGGCTCCAGAGGCCGTGAGGCTCTTTATCTCCTGTGCGGCAATGCTCTGCTCAGAAGTCCACTTCTGCTCGCCGTCAACCTTAACGGTGACAGTGGCCTTGGTGTCCTTAATGCCCACGTTGGTCACTTCGAATGTCACGTCCTTGTCGTTGGGCGTGCGCACATAGTCGTAGGGGGCGCTTATGTTGTTCACCACGAGGTCTACGGCATCGCTCGAAGCCTTGTAGAACTGCACGTCGTCAATGGTGAGCCAGTTCTCGTCCTTGTCGCTGAAGGCGTAGAAGCCAAGATAGATGGTCTGCGGAGCGTCGAAGTGAACAATCTTGAACGACTCCAGATACTCGCCTTGGGTGATGGGGTCCTTGTCCTCAATCTTGTTCTTCATGTCGTCGGGCGTGTCGCCATTGCCCCAGTACACGCCAAGGCGCTCCTTGTGGCCTGTCGAACCTGAATACCAGTAGCGCAGCACATAGTCGCCGGCCTCAACGTTGATGCCGTCGAGTATGGCCCAGTCGTTGGCGTCGTTATACTTGTTGTAGTTGTATGCCAGGCAGCTGTTGCCAGTGCGTGCCATGTTCATCCACATCGAGGTGTAGATCGACCAGTCGCCGTCGTCGCCGTTGAGGTTGTAGAACTTTATCTCGTCTCTGTCTTCGCTTGCCTCAAAGCCCATTGTGTATGGAGGGTCGAGCGGAGCGCAGTGGCGCACGCTTGCGGTGATGGTGTCGTTTTCGGGCACTATCTCATACTTGCTTATCGGGTATGCCTTGATGACATACTTGTGGCGCGGCTCCTTGAGCGCAGCTTTGGCGTTGAAGGTGTATTCCATAGACTGGCCGGCACCGAGCGTGGCATCGACATGCTCTACTACAGGCTCGCCTCCGTCAACTGTGAACGCCATGTCGAAACCTTCGGCTGGGTCGGTGCCGTCGTTCTTCACGCGCACGGTCACTGTCTCGTCGCCGAGGTTCTTGCCTGAATTGGGCGACAACAGACTGTCGGCCTTAAGGTCGATGGCCTTCTCGAAGCCCTTCACGCTGAACGAGCAGATGTAGAACTTCCAGTGGTCGGCACCGCTCAGGCAGTGGAAACCCACGTGCAGCGGCTCGCCAGCCTTCACCTCGGTTATGAACGAACCTGTGGTGGGCGTGCCTTTTATGCCTGTATAAGACGCTTGCTTGGTGGCCATGCCCTCGATGGTGGCCGTTCCGCCGGTGTAGACGTCGAGGTCCTCGCCATAGTATGTGCCATAGGTGGTGTAGGTCACAAGCACCTTGCCGTCGGATGTCGGCGTGATGGCCGGCGAGATGAGCCAGTCGTCGGCCGTGTTGGTGGCCGTGTAGGCGTAGTACACTTTCGACTGCGAACCGTCGGCGTCGTACACCCACGTCACGCCGTCGTTGTTGTTGTCATACACTGTCCACTTCTTGAACTCCTCTTCCTGCGAGAAGTCGGTGGAGTAATAGCTCTGCGCGCTGGCACTGAGGGCGAGCGCACTGGCAAAGAGCCATAGTAACTGTTTCTTCATAAGCGGTTTCTTTTTACCTTGAAATGTGAAATGATAACCATTTGCGCGGGCTTTGCCGCCCTTTGCGCCGCAAAGTTAACAAAAAAGCACGGAAACGCTTGTGGATGGTTACATAAGTGACGATAAAAAACAATTAGGGTGTCCAGTTTGATGTACTCAAAACATGGGCACAACAAACAGGACACCCTACTAAACGCCCCTAATGGGTGGGCGAAGCGAAAACAAAGGGTCTGCGCCCTTTTTTTATATATATGTGGTTGGGCTGTGGGTTAGTGGTCTCTATGCCTTGCAGGTCATATATGCGGTGGTTGTCCTCCGTGGTGCCGATGGGGACGATGCGCGCTATGCTCGTGGAGCCATCCGAGTGGATGATGTTGGCCTTGGTGAGTATGTTCGGCTTTGAGGTCTCTATCCAGCAGCGGAAGCCGTTCATCACTATGGTGCGCCCCTCGGCCACCTTATATATCTTGTTGTTCTGTGTGAAGTAAGTGCCCTTGCTGGTGTCGTTGCCGTCGATTGTGGTTCGGGCGAATGAACCTATGAAGCTGAGGGTGTACGAACCGTCAGATGAGGTCAGCGTGGTGGGGTGGAGGTCGGTTGAGAGCGTTTTGTCATCAAACTGATACATACGACCATAGGCCACAGCCGGTAAGATAAGGTAACACTTGCCCGCCTCGATGCCTGTAGCACTGGTAAAGTTCAGGGTGCATGTACCGTCTGCTTCGGTGGTGATGCTGGTTAGTTCTTCCAAACGGGTAAGGTCACCATAATGGTTGCGAACCTCTGCTTGGGTGAGGTTGAAAGGCAAGCATAGCGTGTTCCATCCGCTAGTTTGCAGTTTACGAGAGAGGAACACCGTTACCGTCTGGTCCTTGTATGTGGCAAGCGTTTGGTCGATATAGTTGGATGTCTCCTTGAGCAGAACTCCGGCGTCGCACGTCACGGTTGCGTCGGCATCGAGATAAGCGCTAAAAGGCTTGATGTCGATGTTATCCTCATTCTTTATGTCGACATTGATGTCCAAGATGTCAATGTTGGCACAACCATTATCTATGTGCTTGTCCTCAAAGGTACCGAAGAGTCCGCTCTCGAGTTCTTGGCCGTTGAGCGTGCCGGTGGTCTGCGGCTTGCCCACGACGTTGCCACTGAGCACCACGTCAAGTGTGTCGGTAGGTTTCTTACTCATATAGATAAGGAACGGCACACCAGCGGGTATAGAGTCGCACGCCACACAATAAGCCGAGTAGCCTTCACCCGTGCCGCCAGTGGGCTTGCCCATGAGGAAGAGCTGTGTGCCTTCGGGCAGATCGCTCTTGTGCAGCGTTCCGGGCAGACACATCAGGCGGATGGCATATTCGTCCTTGTCAGGGAAGGTGAGTGGGTAGTGGAGCTGTCCCTTGGTCTCTGTTCCTTCGGGTGGCGTGAAGCGGAAGGGCTTGTCGGCATAGAGCTGACAATTGATCAGATAGTTGACATTATTCTCCGTGTCACATACCGCCACCTTAGGCAGCGCCCATAGGAACGGATCGATAGAGGGCGCGCCTGTGATTTGATGGCAGAAGATCTCATTGCGGCAGCTATCGTCGTCCATCGGGTTGGCGTCGGCGTACACGGTCTGATTGTCGTATGTGGTGAGCTTATAGTGGCGCGCGCTGTCAAGCACGGGGCGATAGGCGCCGGGGAGCCATCCTTCCTTGTTCTTGAAACATGCGGCGAGCTCGGCGTTGCTATTCACCTTTCCAATGGAATCAGAGAACTGTGGGCAGATATAATGGTAGTTGGTTCCACTTGGCGCGGAGGCTTCACCGGTAGGCAGGATGCCTGCGCCTATACCCCAGGTATCGTTGAAATCGAAGTCGGCATAGCTATTGTTTATTGAAAGCGAGGTGCCTATCTTGTTGCTACCCACCATTCCGTAGTAGAAATGTCCTTGGTTGCTGAGGTTGGTGGCGTTGGCCATGACACCCTTGAAGTAGCTGTTCTTGATGCTGACCTTATCGCTGATTGCCTCGTAGATCAATCCGGCAAGGATGGTGCCGGCGCTAGCGTTGTCGGCCAGCGTGATGGTGCCTCCGACATAGCAGTTGAGGATGGATGCGTCAGCCGAGCGACCCGCTTGGTAGGCAAATGGTGCGCAGTGGGCATAGTTACCTGTAAACTTCATGTTCATCAACGCAAGGTTCTTCACCGTTCCGGAGAGGTTGCCAAACAGGGCGTGTCCGTTGATGGTCATACCGGAGATGACGTGCCCGTTGCCGTCGAGTGTTCCTTTGAACGGGTGCGTCTCGTCGCCTATCTGCTCAAGAGGCTCGCTAGTGGACATATCGAGGTCTCGGGTGAGGATGAAGTAGTCGTCTATGAAAGCGTTGTTCTTGACGAGGTTTTGCAATATGCGCAAGTCGGCCTCGGAGCTGATCAGATACTGCCCCTTGTCGTTCTTGTACATACTTATAGGTACGCCACCGCATGCTATTGGGAAAGGCACTGAGTAGGTCTGGCCGTTTTCGGTGATGTAGTATAATCCCCAAACGTTTTCACCCGCTTCCTCGTTGAGCTGTGCCACGAGTTCTCTGTTGTTGTTCAGCGAGTCCAGACTCAGTTCGGTGCCATTGCTGTCGTAGGTGTCTTTGTCACTAAGATTTGTAGGTTTGGCTTCTTTCCAGATGATGAGGTTCTGACCGTTTGCGTCATGATGCACCTTGTTTTGTCCAGGGTTGATGCTGATATTTATGCTATCGTGGTTTTCGGGCAATATGTAGTGGCCATAGTTGACGCAATCAATGTAGCTTGTGCCTTTCTTTGGACCCGCGTAATTATGCCATATTCCAACATTCTTTACCTTACGAGTAGCAATGGTGACAGTACCAAGGTTAGCTGATCGCTGTATTTTATCTATCAGATAAGCATAATTGTAGGTATAGAATCCTGGTGGATATGTAGAGTTGTCATTTTCATATTTTATATTGAGCCTGTTCACACATTCGGTGATATAGACATACTTGTCATTCGTTCGTTTATAGTACTCATCGCCAAGAAACCCTCCTATGTATACACCACCAGCCGCCTGTTGTGTACAATCGCTAATAAGCTTTATTTCGCCTTTGGTTTGACAGCGTGTCAAGAATAACTCAACGTAAAAGTTGCTTGCAGACTTCCAGAATGAACCTACTAATCCGCCTGCTATCGTATGGTAATTGTAAAATAGCTTGATGTTTCCGTCAAAGAAACAATTGTTGAGCGAAACAATGCCTTGGGCGACTCCTATAAAACCTCCTACATACATTGTATATGAAAAGGAACCATTATTTTCTATATAGCATCCTTCCACTCTTATATTTGTGTATGTTGAACCCCAGCCACAACCCACCAATGCACCGACAGCGCATTTATGATCGGAAGAGCCAGTACGGATGTAAACATTCTTGAGACTGAGATTCTTGATGGTGGCGCAATCAGTGGAACCAAACAATCCGACGTAGAAGCGTGGTTTTTCTTCATTAATATAGAGTCCGTAGATGGTGTGTCCGTCGCCGTCGAAGTAGCCTTGGAAGTCGTCGTCCATGATGAATTTATATTCGCCAATGGGTGTCCATTCCTTCAGATCACCATTGGCGGTGATATTGCCCTCGGCATCTACTGTGAAGTCGTTGAGGTAGATGTCGCGGGTCATCTTGAAGTACTTGCCCGACACGTCGTTGTTGGCGTCGGTGACGATGTAGGCGAGGTTGGCCAGGTCCTGTGCGCTCTGGATGAGGTAGGGCGAGGAAGCTTTGCCCTTACCTTCAAAGCTTGACAACCCGGGATCGGAACTGGGATAGCTCCACGATTCGGCCCTGCTCTCGGCCCTGTTGGGCAGTGTCACAAGGAAGATGAGGGACAGCGCCAATAGCAAATACGTCTGAAGTCTTTTCATAATCTGATTTAGATTTTATATTATGGGCATAAATATTATGGGCATGATAGGCACAATGGGCATAATAGGCCTGTTATGCGAAGCGAGACAAAACGGCCTGCGACCGCTTTACCAAGGGCTATAGTCAGCATCGTTGTCGGTTATGCCGCCATCGGTAATCTCGCTATCGTTGCCGCCTATTAGGACTTTGTCTATATTGATGGAGCTTCCTCCGCTCGCAGCGAGCAGCGACGCTGCGCCCTCTATGCTTACTTCTTTGACATTTGGAGATAAATAATTCTTCTTCATATGGTCTTATTTTTATGGTCTTATTTATATGTTGCTGATTGGTTTGTGTTATATAAGTCGCCTGGACTTCATTGGTGGGTTATAAAAATTGGCTCGCAATCTGACAAAACGTAACTCATAATATTCTGTTGTATTGGTTACGGTGGGATTTTTTAGAACCCACCAAAATACCGATGCAAAAATACTACTATTAATTGAGAAATGGCACTGATAGAACAGCCGATTGTCGGTCTTCCTCACCTTTTGCCATAGAACAGCGGCAGCACATTGATGCCATTGAGGCGCAGTGGCTTCGGGCGAGGGCTGCGTGTAATGGAAAATGGTCGGTTTTTAACACTTCCAGAACCTCCGTTCTGGAGTTGCGGGCGGCTTTACGGGCACGGATATGGCATTTGCGAGGCGCGGATTGCCAATCCGTTTGGTGCGGATTACCAATCCGTGGGTCACGGATTGCCAATCCGCCGGTTGCGAATGGCGCGTTTGCGTGGGCTAAATACGTGTTTTTTCGGTCGAAAACACGCCATTACATTACCTAAAACACGGCTTTTTATTGCACACCGCAAGCGTATTTCGGCACAACACACACGAAAACAGGGCGTTAAAGTTGCACACGCAAAACTCGCGTTTTTGCGAACGGGAGCATTGTTGGTGGATTTTATGTCGTTCTTGCGAACACGATTGTAAATATGTTTCAGCGGTTTTAACAGGATCTTAAAACGTGCTATGTTGATTGTAAAATGCGCACAACGGTTTTGTAACCCCACGGATATACCTTTGCGGCGGTAATAATACATTTTTATCCATTCATGAAATCAGGAAAACTTTTAGCGTCGGCCATCGCCTTGGCTATGACAAGCTCTGTGGCGTGCGCCGCAGAGGTGGCCGGCTCCCCGGAGATGGGCAACATCAGGGGCAGGATAACAGACACGGAAAAGCAGGTGCTGCCAGGAGCATATGTTGTGATAGAGGAGCTGCACACCGGAGTGACCAGCGACATCAACGGATTTTACAGTCTGCCCAACCTCAAACCGGGCACATACAACGTAAAAATAAGCTATGTGGGCTACTCGCCCAAGACATACACCATAAAGGTGGGCAGGAAGAGCGTAGAGCAAAACATCACCCTCGACGCCGGAAAGGAACTCGACGAGGTGGTGGTGACCGGAGCCTTCTACGGCCAGCGCAAGGCCATGCAGATGCAGAAGGAAAGCATGGGCGTGACCAACGTGGTGTCGGCCGACCAGGTAGGCAAGTTTCCCGACACTAACATAGGAGACGCGCTGAAGAGAATCAACGGCGTAAACGTGCAGTATGACCAGGGCGAGGCGCGCTTTGGCCAAGTTAGAGGAACGTCGGCCGACTTGACCTCTGTCACGGTAAACGGCAACAGGATGCCGTCGGCCGAGGGCGACACCCGCAACGTGCAGCTCGACTTGATACCGTCGGACATGATACAGACCATAGAACTAAACAAGGTGGTGACCTCCGACATGGACGGCGATGCCATTGGCGGCGAGATAAACCTCGTGACAAAGAACACCCCCAGCCACCGTGTGCTCAACTTCAACGTCGGGTCGGGATATTCATGGATAAGCAAGAAGCCCGAATGGGATCTCGGAGCCACTTGGGGACAGAGGTTCTTCGACAACAAGCTGGGAGTGATGGCTGCTGCATCGTATCAGTATATGCTGGGCGGATCGGACAACACGGAGTTTGAGTATGTGGAAAACGACAAGAACGAGGTGGAGTTGAAGGAAGCCCAGGTGAGGCAGTACTATGTGACACGCGAACGCCAGAGCTACTCGCTCGCGCTCGACTATATATTCAATCCCCAACACAAAATATCATTCAAGGGAATATACAACCGCCGCAGTGACTGGGAAAACCGCTACCGCGTGTCATACAAGAAGCTCAACAGCAAAGCTTCGAAACAATCGGTGGTGATGCAGACCAAGGGTGGCTCAAGCGACAACAAGGACGCGCGTCTGGAACTGCAACAGACAATGGACTTCACCCTCGATGGCGAGCACTACTTCGGCAACATCAAGATGGACTGGGCGGCAAGCTACTCGCGCGCTACTGAGGAAAGACCCAATGAACGCTATGTGGCGTACTCGCTGAAGGGAACAGACCTTGGCAAAGACTTCGGTGATGTGGGCGGAAAGCAGCCTTACTACACCGGACAACTGCCTGCCCTCGATGACGAAAACTGGAAACTGAGCGAGCTTAACAACTCCAACCAGGACATCGTGGAGAATGAATGGAAGGGCAAACTGAACTTCACGTTGCCTCTCGCCACCGGCCTCTACGGCAACACTCTTAAGTTCGGAGCCAAGATCACTGCCAAGGACAAGAGCCGTACAAAGTCTTATTTCGACTATAAACCCGATGATGTGCTTGGCAGCAACTGGCGCCAACTCACCTCAACGCAGATACGCGACGGCTTCATGCCAGGTTCGCAGTATCCCATCAATACGCCGTTCATAACCATTGGCACGCTCAGCGGCATAGACTTCTCCCAATACAAGGGCACTGAGAACTATGAGGAAGAGGCCGGCAACTACAAGATAAACGAGAGCATAACGGCTGGATACCTGCGCTTCGACCAGAAGATAGGCAAGAAACTGTCGGCCACAGTGGGTCTGCGTGTGGAGCGCACCGACCTTAAGACCAGCGGATATACAGTGGAAGTGCCGGAAGACGGAAAAGCCACCATGACTCCCACAGGCGACTACAAGAGCCACTACACCGACCTCTTGCCCAGTTTGCTGCTCAAATACAAGTACTCCGAAGACGGCAACCTTAGGGCGTCGATAACAAAGACGATATCACGGCCTAAGTATTCAGCGCTCATCGCCAACAAAAGTTTCAACATCGCCGACCTCGACGCTACAATAGGAGACCCCAACACAAAGCCAGCCAAGGCCATAAACGTTGACCTCTCGGTTGACCACTTCTTTAAGAATGTGGGAATGGTGAGCCTCGGATTGTTCTACAAGGATATAAAGAACGTGAACATTGAGTGGGCTTCAAACAAGTATCTTGGCAAGGATCTCGGCCTTGGAGGCAAGTATGCAGAAGAGGCGTTTACCGTGAAGCAGAACATCAACGCCTATGATGCACGGGTGTTTGGAGTGGAGGCGGCATACCAGCGCGACTTCGGTTTCATAACCCCATCGCTCAAGTGCATAGGTTTCTATGGCAACTACACCTACACCCACAGCAAGACTCGCAACTTCAACGAGCGTCTCAACATAAAGGACGGCGACAACGTGAAGGTGGCCGGCTCACCGGAACACACCGCCAACGCATCGCTCTTCTTCGAGAAGTTCGGCCTCAGCGTAAGGCTCTCATACAACTACGCATCGTCGTTCATCGACGAGATGAGCACCAGCCGTGCCCTCGACCGCTACTACGACAGCGTGAACTACCTCGACCTGAACGCCAGCTACACATGGGGAAAGAAGACCAAGTTCACCGTCTACGCCAATGCGAACAACTTGCTCAACCAACCCTTGCGCTACTATCAGGGCACCAAAGACCGCACAATGCAGGTGGAATACTACGGAGTGAAGGTTAACGCAGGCATCAAGGTGAACCTATAAGCAACAGGATTGAGCAATGTTCTATGAATTAGCTTTGCTTGATAGCTAGGCTCTTTTCGTGGAAAATATGTATGCCCGTCCAGTCGTATAGTCCGATATACGATTGGACGGGCATACTTATTGCCACGAAAAGAGGCTGCAAAACAAAAACTGCTCGAAGTATAAAAAAGACGAGGCAATTTGTGGAACACGCCCTGAGCGTCAGTCGTCCTTGGTGGGCCAATATGGCGACGGCGTGCGTATGGCCTTCATCTCGCGCTCAAACTCGGCCACCTTTTCGGGATACTTGTCGGCCAGGTTGTTTTGCTCGCCCACGTCCTTCTTCAGGTTATACAGTTCGAGCGGCTTGTTGGGCTTTATCGTCACCACCTTCCAGTCGCCCTTTCTGGCCGCGCGCTGATGTCCGGGAAACTCCCAGTAGAGCAGTCGGTTGTCGGTCTTTAGCTTCTTGCCGTAGAACAGCGGCAGCACGTTCATGCCGTTGAGGTGCTGCGGCAGATGCTCCGTGGCACCGGCCAGTGCGGCGAGCGTGGGCATCACGTCGGGAAAGTAGATGATGTTGTCGAGCTTCTGCTTAGGCACGCGCCCCGGCTGGTTCACAATGAACGGCACCCTTATGCCGCCCTCATACAGCTGGGCCTTGCGCCCACGGAAACCGGCGTTGCACTTCAGTTCCTTGAGCGGTGCCTGCACCGCCGCCCCGTTGTCCGACGCGAATATCACGAGCGTGTTCTCGCGCAGGTGCAGTCGGTCGAGTTCGTCGAGCAGCCGCCCTATGGCCTGGTCTTCGTGGGTTATGAGCGACGCATAGCGCTTGGTGTTGATGTCCCACTCCTCGTCGTCATACCATGTGGTGTTGTCTATTATATAAGGCTCATGCGGTGCGTCGTAGGCCAGATAGAGGAAGAACGGGTTGTCCTTGTTGCGGTTTATGAAGGCTATGGCGTCGTCGGTCGATATGTCGGTGTTGTGGCGCACGTGCTTGTCGTGCTCGTTGTCGGCGATGTTCACCAGTTCCTTGTTGTAGAACCGCCAGTAGGGATAGTAGTATGGACTGTTGGAGTATGGCGTGCTTATGAGCCAGCCATAGAACTCGTCGAAGCCACGGTTTAGAGGCGTGGCCTCGGGGTTGTAGCCGTCAAGGTGCCACTTGTTGACGAGGCAGGTGCGGTAGCCGGCGGCGCGGAGCACTGTGGCGATGGTGGTGTCGGTGGGCAGAATGTTGGCGCGGCGCACGTAGGTGGTGTCGCCGCGAGGGTTTATCTTTATTCCCTTGATGCCTCCCTGCGGGCATTGGTTGTCGCGTATGGTGGTGTTGCCGGTGTTCTTGCCCGTCATCAGCGAGCAGCGCGACGGCGAACTGATGCCCGACCCGGCGTAGCACTGGGTGAAGCGCGTGCCGTTGGCCGCCAGGCGGTCGATGTTGGGGGTCTTTATGTGCTCGCTTCCGTAGCACGACAGGTCGCCGTAGCCCATGTCGTCGGCCAGTATGAAGATGATGTTCGGTCGCTGTGGCGTGGCCTTCTGGCCGGCGTTGTCGGCCGCGCAGTGTGCCGCAGGCAGCAGTGCGACTGCGGCCAACGTTCCCTTGCGCAGTATGTCCATTTGCTGTTTGTCCATGATTTTAGGCGTGTTCTATAAATTCCACGCATTGTTAAATATTCTCTTTTGACGGGTTGCTCTTTGTGTCTTTTTGATTTTATCCGGCAGATTTCACTTTCTTCTTCAGTCGCATAGCCCGCTATGCTCTTTCAGAAAGAAAGTGAAATC